>DATJUG010000081.1:0-35770 GCA_035502635.1 Bryobacteraceae bacterium | reverse complement strand
TCCGTGAAGTGGACGCTATTGTGCAAGTGGTGCGGCTGTTTGAAAACGCAAATATCGAAAACGTCATGGACACTGTGGATCCGGTTCGCGATATCGAGATCATCAATACAGAGCTTGTGCTCGCGGATCTTGAATCCATTGAGAAGCGAAAGGGCAAGCAGCAGAAAGCCGCCAAGAGCGGTGATAAGAAATCTATTCAGGAATTGGAGCTGCTCGAGAAGGTGGAAGCCCATCTCAACACTGGTAAGCCTGTCGTGACGCTCGACCTGACGCCCGAAGAAAAGGCGGCTGTCAAGGGTTTTTTTCTCCTAACGACCAAGCCCACGTTGTTTGCCTGTAATATCGCCGAAGAAGATTTGGCGTCGGCAGATAGCAATGCGCACGTGAAGGCCGTACGCGACTACGTTCAAGAGCACCACGACACAAGCGCTGTTGTGGTTTCAGCCGAAATCGAATCGGAGCTGCTGACGCTGTCCGCCGAAGAGCGCGCCGAATACCTGGCTGGGCTCGGCGTCCGGGACACTGGCGTAGGCAACCTGATCCGCGAAGCGTATCACCTGCTTGGCCTTCGCACCTATCTGACTACAGGCGAAAAGGAGACGCGCGCCTGGACGATTCACGCCGGCGACAAGGCGCCACAAGCCGCGGGCGCGATTCACTCCGATTTTGAGAAGAGCTTCATCTCCGCTGAATGCGTATCGTACCCCGATCTGGTTGCGGCCGGCTCCTTCGCACGCGCTCGCGAGTTGGGCAAACTTCGCACCGAAGGCAAAGAGTACGTGGTTCAAGACGGAGATGTGATCGAATTCAAGACGTTCGTCTAACGCCTCAACGTATGGCGTAGAGCCAATAAAGGTGCTCTGAGCCATCGCTGGTGCTGGAGGTGGGGGTCGAACCCACATGTTCAGTGAAGAACGCGGGATTTTGAGTCCCGTGCGTCTGCCAGTTCCGCCACTCCAGCAGATTCAAAATCAGTTTGAGTATAGCAGCGCATCGGGGCTTTTTGAGTTGGTCAAAAATATGTGTGCGCCGTCAAAGTTACGAAGCCAAGCCGCAATTTTGCGTCGAGATCAAGGTTCGACGCGGCCCGGGTCACCCACACCAACCATCGTCTCCGTAGCCACCGCTGTCGTCCGCAGTTTGTCTGATACAGTCGAAACCTGTGGGATACGCATCCGGAGAATTCAGCCTTCAGATCGGGAACCGCCCCGCGCAGCAGGCAACTGCTTTTTACGACAATAAACTTTGGCTGATCGGCTGCGGCAACAGCGATAACGGAGACATGTATTGGACGACCTTGTCTCTGGTCGACAATAACGGCAACGCCATAGACATCGCAGGAGGGGCGGCCGCGCAACCCTCGAACTGGACGTCCGGAGCTTTTACGCCCGCGAACGGAGGCGCGTACACGTATTCCGGTTGCGGCGCTGCGGTGGCCGGCGGCGCCTTATTTGTCTTCTGGAACCAAAGCGAGCAGGGCGACTTTCACACGGGACAAGTTTTTGCGTCGCAATACGGGTCTGGACAAACCCAGATTCCGGCGTGGAGTTCGCCCATCACGCTGATCCACGCGAACAGCGAGGTTTCTATTACTAGCAATGACGGCGGCGCCTTCGCGAGCGTGGCCGCAACCGCGACCGTGGATGGGCTCATCCTTGTGGCCTGCCAAGCCGCGGACTCACCCATTTCGCACGACTACATCCTTGTGGCCGCTTTCGACCCCGCGAAGATCGATACTGAAAACCAGACTTGGACGGCGGATTGGGAGACCAAAATCACACTCGATGATTTGTCTACCGCGCCCCAGTTTCAGGGTGGCCCACTCGCCACCGATTTCGGAAATGCTGTGTACATGGATTGGTTCATTCCGTCGGCTGCCGGTAATCCGCCGACGTACAGCCTGGCGCTGTTCTTCCAGCTCGAGAGTTCGTCGCAAAATTGGACCGCCGCGTTTGTTTCGGAAATCAATGGCGGTATAGATACTTCTTCCGGAAACCTGTACATTACGTCCGGCGATAATCCGCTTGACAATCACGCCTTTGCAGCGCCTTATGTCATTCGTGAGCCGGCCGGCAGACCCGCCATGTATTACATGGCCCAAGGGAATTACGACGTTCTGACGTTCAGCACCTATACGCAGAACACCGTCACTACGCCGCTCTCGTTTCCATACGGCGCAGTATTTGAGACCGGCGCCGCGGCCGGCGACGACGGCACGCCTCCATGCGTGGCCTTTTACATCGATATGGCCTCGGCTACTGGCACCGTGGTCAATGGTTCACCGGCCACCGCGTTTCCTGTGTATCGCTTCTTGTTCTATGGGGGCGGCGATGTGAATTGCCAGATCATCCAGTATGGAACCATTCAGGAAATCCCAAATTCCAGCAACGTTAAACTGCAGAGCACTGACATTATTTTTGCCCGCGGCATCTTCGATGCGCCGCTGCCTTATCCCAATCTCAACAACGATGGGACGAGTTTCGAGGATACGCAATATAACGGAGGCACCATTGTTTACGGAGCCACGGGGAGCAGCAGCACCACGCGACAGGTGAGCACCAGCCTGATGTTCGGCATGCAAACAGAGGGTGAATCCAACGACGGCTTCGGCCCGGCGTGGAACGCCTCCTTCAGTACGGGCCCTGGCCAGGTTACGAGCGCCACCACGCAGACCGTCCTGCCAAACTCCTGCAAAATCGACTGCCTCTTACAGATGACGCCTACTCCTCCGCAAGTCATCCCCAACGGGCAGATTGTCGGAACGGCCATCAACATCAATACGACCGCCTACCAATTTCTGGATGCGGACGGCAACATGGTTTCGGATGCGACCTCGGGATCGACCGCCTTGGCGCCGAAATACGGGTCGATCGGAGCTTCGTTCGGCGACTCGAATGGAGTGCCTTTCACGCCTTATACTGTCATCCCCGGCGATCTTTGTTCCTACACGCCGGAGCGAATCAACGCCCGGATGCAGCAGCTAGGATACCCTGGCGATAACTACTTTGAGGACGAGATTGTAGCGAACGCGCTCGTATTGGACCAAACTACAAATCAAAATTACCTTTCCGTTTACTGGGATGAAGGCGGTGGCGGAGGCTCCTACAGCTTCCAGGAGATTTCGTCCTCTTTTGTAGAAAATAGCTGGAGCTACGATGCGAGCGAGTATCTTGGGATCAGCTTTGGCGGTGAGATTGGATTTTTCGGAATTACAACGTTTGAAGATTTCTCCGCCAAGGTTCTCGCTGGCGCCAGTATCACCGCGACCACGCAAACCACGACAGAAACCGACTCCTCATGGGGATTTTCGGTAGGAGATCCCGAAGTTCCGGACCAGGCGTGGGGACCTCCCGTGAATATAAACAACCCGAACCGAGTCACCGCCTACACGGTTCAAATCTATTTCCTGCCCCCGCCGGCCGCGGAGCCGAATAAGTGGGTTAACGAGTTCAATCAACACGTGAAGCTACCGATCGGGCAAAGTCTCGACGTGAATACAGCCGCCTGGCGTATATTCTGCGTTGTTACCGAGATCGTTATCGTCGGCAATTCAGCCCTACAGTACCTTTATAATCCCGACCAACCTGTAATCGTAACCTGCCCTTAGATAGTGGCCGAATCCTGCTACGGCCTATGCGCGATCGCAAAGAGCGGATACCCGAGCGCCGATGCCGAACACTGACTCGCTTCAACCAGGCTGTTCTTAGATCACTTGGCAGCCAACCTGCGCCATTAGGTGTGTAGAGCCACAGATCCAGCGAAGATTGTTGGTGCGGATGAGAGGACTTGAACCTCCACTCCCTTGCGAGAACTAGAACCTGAATCTAGCGCGTCTGCCAATTCCGCCACATCCGCAAAACCAAGTGACCACACTATTGTAATTCAGCGTTGCCCCACCGCAGCCCCTCGCATTTGCCGCCATCGCCTGGCCCCGCCGCCAACCATTGCCCGCGTACAGCTAAAATTAAAGAGATGCCCTCCGTCTCTGCGAGCTCCGACAGGTCTACGCCCGCCCGATCGCCGCTGTTCGTCACCGGTCTGGCTTGGTTGATTCCTGGCTCTGGCCACCTGCTACTAGGCCGGCGCGGACGTGGCGCCATCGTCTTCGGGACAGTGCTCGCCGCGTTTCTGATCGGTGTGCTGATGCGCGGGCCCATGTTTCATCCCAGCGGCAACGGAGATTTGCTCTCCAGACTCATCCAGGTCGGTGGCTTCATCGGTGATATTGCCGCTGGTCTGCCGTACTTTCTCTCGGTCTGGCTGGGCTACGGTCCGCCCGACGTGGCTGGTCACACAGCCGACTACGGTTCGAAGTTCCTGGTTGCGGCTGGGCTCCTGAATATTTTGGGCATGGTGGACGCTTACGAAATCGCCACCCGCCAAAAGGACTAACCGATGACCCTGAATCTCGATCATTTTGAAGTTGCCGTTCTGTTCGCGCTCCTATCCAGCATCATGCTGGGGCTAATTACGAAGCGCACCGATCGGGAACGTCTGCAATATGGCGCGCGTTGTTTCGGCTGGTTTATGGCCGCGCTGTTCGGAATCGGCTGGTGCATGCACTTTCTCCACGGGTGAAGCTCTCCGCTCGGCGTCCAATGAAGACTTTCTACATCGAAACTTTCGGCTGTCAGATGAACGCACACGACTCCGAAAAAGTCGTCGGCACGCTGCTTCAGCAGGGCTATACACAGGTCGATCAACCCGCCGCCGCCGAGCTGGTGCTTTATAACACCTGCAGCATCCGCGACAAAGCGGAACAGAAAGTCTTTAGCCGTCTTCAGCAGTTCAAGCGCGAGGCCGGCAAGGGGAAGATTTTTGGCGTTTTGGGCTGCGTCGCCCAGCAGGAAGGTGAGCGCATTTTCGAGCGCGCTCCCCACGTTAGTCTGGTAGCAGGTTCTGCGAGCTATACGAAGTTACCCGAATTACTCATCCAACTCGAGGCGGGTAATCGCCGGGTTACGGGCCTGAGTCTCGATGCGGCTGAGACATTCGATACGCCGTTCACGCGCCGCGATAATCCTCATCGCGCGTATATCACTATTATCGAAGGTTGTGACAAATCCTGCGCTTACTGTGTTGTGCCGTTTACGCGCGGCCCGGAACGCAGCCGCACCAGCGAAAGCGTCCTCCGCGAGGCCGCCTCGCTGGGCGAGCTCGGCTATACCGAAATCCAGTTACTGGGCCAAAATGTAAACAGCTATCGCGATCCTTCCGCGGCCGGTTGGGATTTCGCGCGTCTATTGGATGAAACTGGGAAGCTGACCGGCATTCGCCGCGTTCGATTCACCACCTCGCACCCGCGCGATTTCGTCAAGAGCATTGTCGACGCAATCGACCGCAATCCTGCCCTCTGCAATCATGTCCATCTGCCGGTACAATCGGGCTCTACAGCGGTGCTCTCCCGCATGCAACGGCTTTACACGCGTGACGACTACATGCGCCGCATCGATTGGATAAAGAACGCCAGCCGCGGCATCGCCATCACTACCGACATCATCGTCGGCTTCCCCGGCGAGACAGAACAAGACTTCAACGAGACTCTTCGTCTCGCCGACGAGGTCGAGTACGATTCGATGTTCATCTTCAAGTATTCGAGGCGGCCCAACACGCCCGCGCTTCAGTATGAAGATCATATTGCCGAAGAAGAGAAGACCAGGCGTCTGATGATTCTGCAGGAACGCCAGCGCGCCATTCAAATCCGGCGCAACGCAATGTATATCGGAACCGAGGAAGAGGTGCATGTAGAGGGATACAATCTGGCTACCGGCCAATGGATCGGGCGCACGATGCAAAACAAGACGTTGAATTTCCAGGATCCGGAGCTGCCGGCGCCGTCCGAAGGCCGCACCCTGGTAGGTCAGTATGCCGGCGTGTTAGTTACTCGGTCTGGTCCGAACAGCTTGGCCGGCGAGCGTGTCTGTCCCCGGCACGTATAGGCGTTCTATCCGCGTGAACCGGCCCATTTATCAATGTGAGTCTGGGAAAGAGAGGCAAATGTGGAAGTAGAAATGAAAATCCGTGGTCTCATGATGGATCCGATGACCAATATGCCCATCGTGGTGCTCAAGGATTTGAGCGGCGATTCAGTGTTGCCCATCTGGGTCGGTATCTATGAAGCCAACGCGATTGCACTCGAGATAGAAAAAGTAACCACCCCTCGGCCCATGACGCACGATCTCATCAAAGTGCTGTTGATGGGTTTGGACACTTGCATCAAAAAGGTGGTGGTCAGCGAGTTGAAGGAAGATACCTTCTATGCGCTCATCTGGCTGGAGCGCGAAGGCAAACTCATGAGTGTGGATTCGCGGCCTAGCGATGCTCTGGCCCTCGCCCTGAGGCACGACTGCCCAATCTATGTAGACGATAAGGTGCTTCAATCCTCCCGTAATTCCGCCAGCGTATCCGAAAAGGTTAACAACGAAGAACTCCGCAAATGGCTGGAGAATTTGAACGACGAAGATCTCGGCCGTTACAAGATGTAATCCGCGCGGCCAAATGAAAAGAGCCCGAGAGTACTTCCCGGGCTCTTAGATTTTATTCCGGTCACTTCCTGCGCCGGCCTCTTTTTGGAGGAGCGGTAGTCTGCACGCCGGGAATCGTCGGATCTTTGAACGTCAGCATGTACGGATCTTTCGTGTAGCTGTCCGCAACACCTGAAAAGTCAATCTTCTGGCCTACCTTAATTTTGTCCAAGGCCTCGGTCGGCAGAGGCTGCGAAAATTCCAGCGACGCATCCGGCTTCGTCGGGTCCTCGATTCCTAGTACGACTTTCGTGGGATGATCCGGCGGATCTATCGAAATTACTGTGCCCGTGAAATCCTTCACGCCTTCCGCGCCGCCGGGAATCTCGGCGTCCTTCACGTTGCTGTTGAAGAAGGCATCCCCCTGGTCGCCCGTAAGGTTTTGTTTGATGGTGTACCAGAGTTTGAACGCCGGATCAGAGGCGATCCGGTCGTTGATCTTGGCAGCTTCCGCGTTCGCCATATCCGCCTGGCTTGTGATACTCAGGTCTGCTGGAGGCAGTGCGCTGGTCTTCGCCTCGGCCAGGATCTTGTCGGCTCCATCCGCGCTGCCGTGGTAATCCTTATACGCTTTATTGAAGTAATCAAGCAGTTTCGCGCGCGCATCGGCGGCCACTGCCGGCCCGGGTCCACTGTATTGCGCTGCCCGCGCGTACTCGAACAGCCCCTCCGGGTACTTCTTGTCATCCACCAGCAGCTTGCCATAAGCCGCCGAGACCGTCCCTTGATCCGGATTGGCAGTCAAACTTGCCTTGTATTCGTTCTCCGCCGTCGCCGTATCTTTCTTCGATGCAGCTTCCCACGCCAGCGCATTGTGCGCCAGCGCCATGGCCTGGTTCTTCAGCGTGCTCCACTGCTGTTCGCTCACGCTGGCGGGCTTCTTCGAGGCGTTGAACGTGTCCTCTACGCCATCCAGCACGCCGTGCGCAGCCGCATCCACTTGGCTGAGCAGATCCGCCGGTGGGCTGGTTCCTCCAACCGCCGGACCCCACAGCGCAATATAGTAGTTCGCCAGAAAATACTTTGGATCCTTCTTCAGCATGTCCTGGCACTTCTGGATCAACTGCTGGCGTGCAGCAGGATCGTTCGGAGCAAGCTGCGCGAGCGTATTGATGAAATATTTCAGCCGGTCGTCCGCGAAATCGCTCTGCGGATACTTGTCCTGCCATTGGTTCAAAAGATCGAGCCGCGCCTTCGGATCCTGTGTCTGGGTAATCTTTGAATACAGATCGTATTCGGCGCGATCTTTGTAGTTCTTCTGGGGCTGCTGTGCGCCTTGGCCGGCTGCTTGCCCACTCGCTTGGCCCTCCGTAGTCCGGGCTATGGCGAAATCTACACAGCCGAGACTCGTGAATAGAGCCAAGACCCCCGCCGCCGCAATGGACTTGCCGGCCCTCAAAAAGGAAATCTCCACGACAACCCTCCTGACAGGAATTCTACGTCTCTCGTTCTGTTAGCGGATCCATGTGCGCATTCGGCCCACACCGAATTCTCTCCGATGCTCGGACGACAGCTAAACGCGCAAAGCCGGAGTATAACGAACTCGGTTTCAACCCGCAACCGCTCTGTCATCTTGATAGATGCCGCCCCCGCGCAACATGTTCCCTTGCTAGATCTCCGCCCTCGCGGGCGAATCCGCTATTGCATGCTATCATCCACGTTTTTATGCGGCCCCCCATGCGTGCGATAGATCTCGCGGTCATCGCCGCATACCTGGTTGCGATTACCTGGTTCGGAGCGCGATTCAAGAAAAACCAGGAAACGCTCAAGGATTACTTTCTCGGCGGCCGCGGCGCCCCTTGGTGGGCCATCGCCTTCTCCATTGTCTCCGCCGAAACCAGTACCCTCACGGTCATCGGCACCCCGGCCTTATCCTTCGCCGGTAACTTCGCTTTTCTCCAATTGGTCTTCGGTTACTTGCTCGGCCGCATCGTCATAGCGGTACTGTTCCTGCCACAGTACTTTCGCGGCGAAATGTTCACTGCCTATGAGCTCATGCAGCGCCGCTTCGGCCGGCGCGTCCGCAAGTTTACCGCCGCCACCTTTCTGGTCCTCCGTGCATTGGCCGAAGGCGTTCGCGTGTTTGCCATTTCCCTGGTCGTCTCCATCGTGCTCGGCACCGGCGAGGTGGTCTCCATCGCAGTCATCGTCTGCCTTACGCTGTTCTACACGTTCGAAGGCGGCATGACGGCTGTCATCTGGACCGACGTCGTCCAGATGATCCTCTACATCGGCGGCGCAATCGCCAGCTTCTTCCTCATCCTGCACCTCACTCCCGGCGGCTGGCCGCAAGTAATGGACTTGGCCCATGCCACGCACAAGCTCCAGGTGTTCGATTTCCGCTTCTCCCTCACCTCCGCCTTTTTCCAGCGCAGCTACACCTTCTGGGCTGGCTTGCTGGGCGGCTGTTTCCTGGTCACTGCCAGCCACGGTACTGAGCAATTGATGGTGCAGCGCCTGCTCGCCGCCAAAAACGAAAGCGACAGCCGTCTCGCCCTGCTATCCAGTTGGATCGTCGTTTTCTTTCAATTCGCTCTGTTCCTGTTTATCGGCCTGCTCTTGTACGCGTATTACAAAAACACCGGCCAATCCGCGCCCACCGTACCTGAACGCACCTATCCGGAGTTCATCTGGCGTCATTTGCCCATCGGTCTTGCTGGTTTGGTAATGGCCGCTATCCTGGCCGCCGCCATGTCGAACCTGAGCGCCGCCTTGAATGCACTCGCTTCCACCACTATCATGGACTTCCTCAAACCCCTCCGGCCGCATTACCTCGAAAGCTACTACCTGACGCTTGCTCGCTGGGCCACCGTGGTTTGGGGCATCATACTCTTCAGCGTCGGATTGCTTGCGCGCCACTGGGGCCGCGTGCTCGAGGCCGGCCTTTCCATCGCCTCGGTCCTCTACGGCGCCTTACTCGGCGTGTTCCTGCTCGGTATGCTCACCAAGCGCCCGGGCGAGTGGTCCGCCATCATTGGTATGAGCGCTGGCTTCGCCGCCACCCTCCTGCTGCGCAGCCATGTCGCCTTCACCTGGTACGTGCTGATCGGCTCTTCCGCTACCTTCGCGGCCGGCTATCTCTCCGGCCTTCTACTTCGGGAGCCTGTCGCGCCGACCGTTCCCACGCCCGCCGCTCCGTGATCTAGGCGATTTTGAGGCGACTGCCCGGCCCCAGGGGCGGCCCGTCGCGGAGGAGCCAGCGCAGGCTCATCGATGACATCAAGCTGCGGTTGCCTCCGCATCTGTCGCTCCGTCATAGCGGTCCGTCTGGTTTGCGCTGAACGCGCATTTGGCGTAATGTATGGAAGCATAGGGACAGGGGCCTGAAGCGATGACGATTGAAATTCTCAGACCGGAACTGGAAGCTCTGATCATGCAGCGCCTGAAAACCGGCGCTTTTCACAGCGTCGAGGACATTATCATGCAAGCCTTGAAGGCTTTGCCGCCCCCTGAGGACCACACCGCAAAACCGACCGAGAAGCGGACTGGTGCCGACCTGATTGCCGCCTTACAGGCTTCGCCGTACCGGGAGATAGAGATTGAGCCCGCCCGCTATCGCGTGCCGGTGCGCGATGTTGCGTTCTGATGGCGTGGCTCCTTGATACCAACATCCCGTCCGAAATCCGTCGGTTAAAGCCAGAGCCGAAAGTGCTGGCATTTATCTCGGGCAGGCCGCTCGATGATCTTTTCATCAGCGCAGTAACGCTTGCCGAGCTCCGCTTCGGCATTGAACTCCTGAGAGGCAGCAATCGCCGCGACGAGCTGAAGGACTGGCTCACGCATACCATTCGGCCAATGTTCGATGAGCGGGTCTTGCCGGTTACAGAAGACATCATGTTCCGGTGGCGGGTGCTGGTGGAACGCGGCCGGAAAGCGGGACACACATATTCGCAGCCGGACCTCATTATCGCCGCGACAGCGCTTGAGCACGGTTTGACAATGGTCACTCGTGATCGAGGCGATTTCGAGAAAGCGCGTGTGACTGTCCTCAATCCTTGGCTCTCCTCGTAAGTTAATCGCGAAGGCGAGCTTAGCCCAAGATGTCTGCCGAAATGTTTTCTCAAAAGCATTACTCGGGTCCCAGTCTGCAACGCGTGCTCGGCCTGTGGAGCGCCATCTCCATCGTCATCGGCACCGTGATTGGCAGCGGCGTCTTTCTGGTCCCGGCCACCATGATCCGGTACGTCGGCTCGGTCCGGAATCTATTCATCGTTTGGGTGGTTGCCGGCCTGCTGAGCCTCTTCGGTGCGCTCACCTACGCAGAGCTGGCTGCGGCGTTCCCCGAAGCGGGCGGCGAATACGTCTATCTCAGCGAAGCCTATGGCCCGTTCTGGGGCTATCTTTACGGCTGGACTCAATTGTGGGTTGCCAAGAGCGGCTCTATCGCCACCTTGGCTGCGGGCTTCTATACCTATCTGACCGCCTTTTTTCCAGTGCTCGGCGTTCCGCTCGTTGTCATCCCGCTACACATCGGACCCGGCGGCAGCCTGCTCGAGATTCATTACGGCCAGCTCGTCGCCATCGCCCTCATTCTCATTCTCGCGGCGATCAATTACGTGGGTGTGCGCTCCGGCGGCAATACCCAGGTCTTCGTCACCGCCGTCAAGATGCTGCTCATCGCGGGGGTGATCGCCGTTGGGCTCCTCTCCGGCAAGGGTGACTTCACGCATTTCTCCGGGCACATCCCGAGCGTCGGCGGCATTGCCGGCTTCTTCGCCGCCATGGTGAGCGCCCTTTGGGCCTATGACGGCTGGAACAACGTCAGCATGGTGTCCTCCGAAATCAGGAACCCGCAGCGAAATCTCCCGCGCGCTCTCATCCTCGGTACCACGGCCGTCATTGGCACCTATCTCCTCATCAACGTTTCCTATTTCTACGTGCTCACCCCGGCTCAGGTCTCTACCAGCCACCGCGTGGCCGCGGACATGATGTCCGCCATTTACGGGAGCCCGGCCGCCGCCGCTGTCACGGTAGCCGTCCTGATCTCTATATTCGCCGCCCTTAACGGCTCTATTCTTTCCGGCGCCCGCGTTCCATATGCGATGGCGCGAGACGGTCTTTTTTTCCGGTTTGCCGCTAAGGTTCATCCAAAATATCGAACCCCCGGCAATTCCATGATTCTGCTCTGTCTCTGGTCCTGCGTGGTGGTTTTGAGCGGGTGGTTCGACGATCTCTACAATTTCGTCATATTTGGAAGCTGGATTTTGTATTTAATGACCGCCGTTTCGGTCTTTGTCCTGCGCAAAAAGCGGCCTGACGTAGTTAGGCCGTACCACGTCACCGGCTACCCTGTAGTTCCAGTACTCTTCGTGGCGGTCGCTGCCTTCTTGCTGGTTAGTACTATGCACACTCGCCCGCGCGAATCGCTCATGGGCTTGGGGCTCATGAGTTTAGGAATACCCTTGTATTTTTACTGGCAAAAGCGGAACTCCTAGATCGGCACCGTAAAATGCCCCCATTTTCCACAGCACTGGCATTTAATTGCTGCGGTACCGCCAGTACCATTCCTACTCTATCTCGTCTGCTTATCTTGAAATGTCTTGCAACGGCGAATTAAACTTCGTCTAAATCCGCGCTAACACTCTGGCCGTCGCGGATCCCAATCTGCCCCGAAGGAAGGTCGAAATTTTGGACGTTGACAAAATGCTTGCCGAGCTACGTCTCGAGCGCGAACAATTAGAAGAAGCCATTCTCACTTTAGAGCGCCTGGCAAGGGGCCGGGGTCGCCGGCGTGGCCGGCCGCCGGGCTGGCTGAAAGAGGCCACTGCGGAAGCTTCCGCACAAGAGGGGCAAAATGCCGTCGTGCAACTGCCCTCCGAGCCACGACGCCGGGGACGTCCTCCTGGGAGCAAGGCTAAACAGACATCCCAATCCGTCGAAGCCTAGGCGCTGCGCGCCCGCTAATACAATAAGTACTGCTTTCTTCGTTCCGCGAACTCGGCCGCCTGCGCTTGCGCCCGCATCCAAATCGCACTTGCGTCCCGGCCGAGTTCCAGATCGCTCACCACCACGTGGTTGCCGATCAAGTACCGGCACTTCTCTATGTTCAGCTTGCCTGGAAATAACTTCTGGAGTCCGGCCGCAACCTCGATACCCAGTCGCGTGCTGTCGAACGCCTCGCGATTGGTCACCACAAAACGCACGCCTTCAATCTCTTTTCCCGCAAAATTCGAAGAAACCGGCTGAAACCTGGTCGCATAGGCGCGCACGCCTGGAATGAACCGCCCGTTCAGGTATTGCGCCAGCGCCTGCCCCTGAATCCAATCGGCCCCAATCTGCTCGAAGGGAGCATCGGTTCCTCGTCCCACCGAATAGTTCACATCCGCCTCCAGCATCGCCAACCCCGGGTACAGCAGCGCTGCGTTCAGGCTCCGCATGTTCGGCGAGGGGTTCACCCACGTAAGTGTCGTCGCGTCGAACCAGTCGCCGCGCTCCCAATTCTGCAACTTGATTACGTGAAGGTCCGCGCCCCAGTGCTGCTCGGCGTTCGCCATCCCGGCCAGCTCCCCGAAGGTCATCCCATGACGCAGCGGCATATCGTAGCAGCCCACGAAAGATTCCAGATCTTTCTCCATATCCGGCCCCTCGATATGCGTCCCCGTGATGGGATTCGGCCGGTCCAGAACATAAAACTGTGTGTGCGCCTTCCCTGCTTCTTCCACCGCGTAGAGCAGCGTGCAGGAATACGTATAAAACCGCGCCCCCACGTCTTGAATGTCGTACACCAGCGCGTCCAGGTTTCGCATCTGGCTGGCGCTGAGCCTGCGTTGGTTCGGCCGGTACAAACTGACCACCGGCAGCCCCGTGCTCGCGTCCTTCATGTTGCCGATGTCGTTCTCTTTGTCGCCACTAATCCCGTGCTCCGGCGAGAACAGCTTCACAACATTCACCCCGGCCTTCAGCATGACGTCCACATCGCGATGACCATCGCGATCCAATCCCGTCTGATTGGTAATCAGGCCGATGCGCTTGCCCTTCAGCTCGGCGAAATCATCCTGCTCCAGAACGTCGATGCCGGTCATCGTCTTCACCTGCCGGTCCACCACGCGATGCACGCCTGCGCCGCTGATCGTCTCGTTGTAGCCAGTGAGCGAAACCGTATCCGGCACGCTTTCTCCAAAGCACGCGGCAACCGTAGTCGCCACGCGCGAACGCAGCGAGCTCAACGATTTGCCACGCTTCGGGTGCACCACATTGGTCAATAAGATGACAAACGAATTGGTGTTCGGATCCAGCCACATCGAAGTGCCTGTAAACCCGGTGTGCCCATAGGAGCCGATCGGATACAACTCCCCGCGATTGCTCGAAAGCGGTGAATCGATGTCCCATCCGAGACCGCGCAGAATCGGTTGATCGGCTGGGCTTCCCGGCTCGGTAAATTTCTTTACAGTCAGTGGATCGAAGATTCTCACCCCCGCGCGTTGTCCTTTGCCCAGCAGCATCTCGGCGTAAATCGCCAGATCGTCTGCGGTCGTAAAAAGCCCGGCATGCCCCGCCACGCCACCCATGTAGCGCGACGTCGGATCATGCACGACCCCGCGAAACGGCTGCCCGGTATCCGGATCGATCTCAGTGGGCGCGATGCGGTTCCGCAGGGAAGCAGGCGGTTGGAATTCGCTCTCGTGCATACCCAATGGCCCAAAGATTTGGTCATGCGCGAACTCCGGCAGCGTCTCGCCGGAAAGCCGCCGCACTATCTCGCCCATCAGAATGAAATTGATGTCGCTGTAGATAAAACGCGCACCTGGCGGCGCAATCGGCTTCGCCGTCAGAGCCTTCTCAATTCCCGTCTCATATCCACTCCAGCGCGGAACTAAGTCCACGTCCGGGGGCAAACCCGAGAAATGCGTCATCAGCAGACGAACCGTGATGTCGCTCTTGCCGCCCTGAAACTCAGGCAAATACTTGGTCACCGGATCGTCCAGCCGGATTTTTCCTTCTTCGAACAGCTTCATGACCGATGGCGTCGTCGCCACTACCTTGGTCAGCGAAGCAGCATCGAAAATGGTGTCGAGAGTCATCGTCTCGCGCCGCGGAATCAAGGCACGCGATCCGTACGCTTTCCGATACACCACCTCGCCGTTGTGCCCGATCGCCAGCACCGCCCCGGGAATCAATCCGCTCTCGACGGCCTCGTTAAGGATCGCATCGACTTGCGCAAACGAGTGCTCCGGCATGGGCGGTTGCGCAGCCGCAAACCCGCTTGCCAACAGAAGAATCGCGGCGAATTTCATGCGCTCTCAAATCAATTTCGCCGCAATGCCATCGAGCAGCCGCGCCAGTTCGACATCGTTCGACGTGATGCCGCCCGCATCGTGCGTCGTCAAATCCACAACCACACGGTTATACACGTTGAACCACTCCGGATGATGATTTCTCTTCTCTATGTTGACGGCCGCAGTCGCCATAAATCCGAAGGCATGCGGAAAATCGCCGAATTTGTATTCGCGATGCAACTTGCCGTTCTGTATGGTCCAACCCGGAAGTTGTCCCAAGGCCGATTCCATCTCGTGTTCGCTCAGCTTCTGCCTGGCCATGTCGCCATTGTAGTGGCAGTGTCGCGAACTGCCTCTTGAAACATATCTGCACACGTGTGCATAATAAGGAGGGAGGAGGGTGGTTCCATGCAGTCACAGCTCGACGCCCCGCCGCTTACAGATCTGGATGAGTGGGACGATTTCGTCGCCACCCGCTATCGTCAAGGCAAGTCCGAAGACGAATTTCGCAACTATAAGGAAGACGCGAACCCGACAGTCACTGAGTTCTACCGCCAGAACCACGCGCACCAGACGCTCGGCTTCGTCCTCGGCAGGAAAGCCCAGTATGGTGGCCTCACTCGCGGCCGCAAAAGCATCTGGGAAATGGCTGAATATCTCAACACACTGGTGGACGACAGCGACCCGGACACCGATCTAACTCAGATTGAACACCTGCTCCAAACCTCGGAAGCCATCCGCAAAGATGGCCATCCCCGCTGGTTCGTTCTCGCCGGATTCATTCACGATCTCGGCAAAGTGCTCTGCCTTTACGGCGAGCCCCAGTGGGCGGTTGTCGGCGACACGTTTCCGGTTGGCTGCGCCTACTCGGATCAGATCGTGTTTCCCGAGTTCTTCGCCGCAAACCCCGACAGTCAAATTCCTGAGTACCAAACGCAATACGGCATCTATTCCCCGCACTGCGGTCTCGACAACGTGCATCTCTCCTGGGGTCACGACGAATACATCTACACCGTCACGCGAAGATATCTGCCCGAGCCCGCCCAATACATGCTGCGTTATCACTCTTTTTACGCCGCTCACCGCCATGGCGCCTATCGCCATCTGATGAACTCTCACGACGAACAGATGTTTGAGTGGGTGCGCAAATTCAATCCCTATGATCTCTATTCGAAAGGCCGCGAGCGGCCGAATATGGTCGAGATCAGGCCATACTACGAAGATCTGGTAGCCGAATTCTTTCCCGCTGAAATCGACTGGTAACCACTCACCAGCTCTGCGGTGGAGCTGCGCACGACCAGCTCTCCTTTGATTCGAATTGCCTTCTCCGCAGGTCTGCCTTCAAGCAGCGCCAGCAACAGCTCCATCGCGATCCGTCCAATCTCGTTCCTCGGCTGATGAATCGTGCTTAGCGGCGGATTGAGCAACGGCGCAAAGAAAAGGTCGTCGAAGCCCACTACCGACAATTGCCGCGGCAGTTCCAAACCCTGGGCGGCCGCCTCGCGCAGCACGCCTAGTGCGGTCATGTCGTTATAGCAAAAAATCGCAGTCGGGCGTTTCGCGAGCCCTAGCAGCGCCCGCGCGGCAGCCATGCCTTCTTCCGGCTTGCCATCGCCCGCAATCGCGAACTCACGGCGCGGCGAAAGCTTCGCGCTCCGCAGAGCCTTACGATATCCCGTCCGCCGGTCCGCCTCCGATTCGAGCCCGTATCGGTCGCCCACATAGGCAATTTCTCTGTGCCCGAGTTCGATCAGATGGCGAACCGCCTGATGCGCGCCGTCCACGTTATCGATTGCCACCGAATGCACAAATTCGCTTGGGTGGTGATTGTTGAGCAGCACGATCGGAATCTGAAGCTGTGAGAGCAGCGGCATGTAGAGCGCGCCCACCCGTGACGAAGCCACCAGCACCCCGTCTATTCGCTGCTCCTGCAGCGCCCGCACCACACCCACTTCGCGCTCCGCGTTGCCCTGCGAATTAGCCAGCACCACCGCGTATCCATGCTGGTTCGCCAGCTCTTCAATCCCGGCGAACACCTCGCCATTGAATGGATCGGCGATGCTGGTGACCACTACGCCGACGGTGTGCGTCCGGCGCGTCACCAGGCTCCGCGCGACCGCGCTGGCCCTGTATCCGGTCTCGTTCGCAATCCGCTGGATGCGTTCCGCCGTCGCGGCCGGAATCAACGGGCTATTGCGTAGCGCGCGCGAAACCGTCGAGTGCGATACGCCCGCTATACGTGCAATATCTTTGATTGAAACTGGCATCAAACGGCTCCCATTGCCTGGTCTGATATCACAGCAAGTCAGTGGACTCTTCAATCCCGAGGTTTGCGTCCCGAATGATTCGGTCACTGTCCGGTGCGAAGCGCATTCTTCATCTCGTCCAATCGCGCAATATCGTTTTTGATTTGATCAAGCTCACGATAAGGAGAAAGCGTCAACCGTTCCACGGTTGCGAGGAGATCTTCAATGCGGCTTTCAGCCTCCCGCTGTAATTGGAATATAGCGCCCGTCACGATGTCGGTCCATTGGTTGGATAACCTGGATAGATTCTTAAATGTCTCATCAGTGATTTTGCGCCGGAGGCGTCGAAAGACAGCTTGTCTGAGGATAGACATAGGAATGATCGGCGACAAGAGCTCCCAATTGTGATCAAACACTCGCCCGATCTTCACATCTGGCATTTTAGGGGACTCCGGTCTGATATCCGGCTCCGTCGTGCGCAGCGGAATTCCATATAGAGCGAACGTCCGTTCCGAGAGTTTGTCGCGGAAATTCTGTAGCAAACGCTGGTACTGTCGCTGGACATCGGCAAGCGGCTGCACGAATTCGTTTCGCTTCTCTCCCGAGACAGCCATCAGTCTCGCAGACATATCCGCGTTCAACCATTTTTCAAAAAACTCCAAAATACCGGCAAAGCTATTCGGGAAAGAGGGCTTGTCTCTTTCGAGATCCTCGATCAGTTCCCGCCGAATGACAGCCTCAGACGGTGCTAAAGCCTTTTCAATACTGCTCCTCGTTTGGCCGGCGGCATTTCGTGCCACTAGCTGAATGCTGAGCTTTGTATCTGCCAGAGCGTCCTTCTCAGCCAATACCTGCTGTTGGAGCCCCCGGCGGTCGGAATCCAGCAGTTCGGACGATTTTAGCGTCAGACCAATGTAATCTCGACATTCTGTGATCAGCGTGATCGTCTTTCGGTCCAAGATGACTCCACGCTGAACTGTAAGATCAGCGGCAACGGTTGCTAGAAACTGCTGCTCAAAGGTTTGGCGGAGCTCTTCAAATCCGCCACGAATAGAATACGGATAAATGGGAATTTCCTGTATAAATCTCTGAGCAACCTGACTTCTGACGAAAGTGATGACCTCGCGTTGGTCGTTTTCCGAAAGAATATCCACCTTTGTAAGCAGGATGGCGATTTTGGAGGTGTACTTTGTAAGCCTCGTAATAAGTTCGATGTCCTGTTCCGTCAGAGCAGGATCGGCGCCGACTGCTACGAGCGCAATATCTACGTTCGGAGCCCAAGCAAGCGATGCCTCGGTGTTGTGGGCAAAGGCACTTTCAAGTCCAGGAGTATCTACAAACCGCACTCCCGGCCAGCGCGACATTTCAGGAATGCACGCTTTAGCATTGAGCACATGCTTTCGATTGTGCGAATTCTCCGCCTCGGAAACATAACCTCGTAGCTCCCCAATTGCTGCATCAATCTCACGCTCGTCTGTGAACCGGATCTTCAGTACATCCGTCGATCCGTGTGCGATTTCCGTCACCACCGAGGTTACCGGGACGACTCCGACAGGAAGGATGTCCCTTCCAATCACATCGTTAAGAAAGCTGCTTTTACCTGCTTTGAATCGGCCAAGAACAGCGATGTTCAGATCGGATCGATTCGCAGAGGCCCGGCAGCTCTCGAGGAGCGGGCGAATCGCGGAGATCTGGTAACGTTGGGCAAGACCTGAAACCAGATCGATGACATTTTCATGAGTAGTTGTGGCTCGATCCACTCCGTCCTCCCGCACGCCATGCGAAGCTCAGTGCTACGGATTCAGACTGAAGAGGATCTTTCAGTCTCCCGCTCCAGTCTGAGCAGGAGTCATTGGCCGGTTTAACGGCGTTTGGCGAACTCCACCGCCATTCCCGATCATAATATTGCAACACATGCAGAACCGTGAGTCATCAGTTCTAAAAGAGCTTTCAGGCGTACTCCATCCCTCTTAGTAAGTTGTCTTCCTAATCTGCTATGTACGGTTTAGAAAGATTACTTTGCTAGCTCAGGAACTTCATCATCGCGTCAATTCGGAGTGGAGCAAACTTAATATACTTGCCGCTTACATATTGTGAGTTGGTAGCAAGCCGGCACATTTCGACAATTTGCCCCGGATTGCCGTCGGCAGCGTCCAAAACCTTCCGGCGGAACTCTTCAATATCCAACTCGCCAAGATGGAAGCGATCAACGGCAATATCAAAGAGTTGAGCCGCTTCTATCGCTGAAAGCGGTTTGAAATGAATGACCTTTTCCGGGTGCCAAAACAATCGACTCAAAGCGCCGAGCGCAACCGAATCTCGTGCCGCAGCAAATATTGCCATCCCCTTGCCGAAATACAATCGCTGCATGAATCTAAATATGGGGTGACTAGCGCCGTCGACTTCATCCAAAATGATTGTTCTCGGCTCCGCCTCGAGAGCATTCCATAAAAGGCCCTTCAAATGGAGACTTGTTTGCTCTGAGAACCACTTCTTACGGCTGGCGGGTTTCGACGCCAATTGATGCAGATATCGATGTCCGGATTGTAATAACGCGCTGGCCAGCGATATCAGCAATTGGTGAAGCGCCGACGAGTAGGGCACGTAAACGATGTCGCTCTTAGCCGGGCGGGCATCAATGGCGGCTCGGATGACAGTGCTCTTACCACACCCGCGCGGCCCCAGTAGCAAAAGTGACTCGTGCTTTTCTAATGCTTCGAGTATTCGCTTTTGTTCGCTTACCAGGCCAATTATCGGCAGGCTCGCCTCGCTTTTGACGACCCCGGAGGATTTGGGACTGCCTCTACTCATTGCAAGCAGCGGCAATCCCGCACATAAGCCAGTACTGGCTTCTTTCATCGCCCTCTTTGTCTCTGCTTTCATTTCCCCCGCACGCCCGGAGCGATCGGTTCGGCTTTAGTGCGCTGCGCGGCTCAATACTCCTCCGCAAAGTTCTTAACCGGGGAGTATTCATGGCCCGCATCCTCTGAGATTCGATTGATTCGCTGGCAGAACGAGGAACATGCGTCTCGTTCGCCCGAAATGGAAATATGCCAGTCAATCAATGACGCAAATTGGATCGCAATCCGCTGCTGTTCGCCTGGATTGCTTTCCACTCTGCACTTTCGCATAAGTCTAAGAGGAGCGGAGAAACTGACGCTTGCGTATAGTTCCCGGCGACGTCTGTATTCGTCCGTAATCCATACCAGCCGATTCATCGAAGTTAGTAGAAGCACATTTCCGGCACGCCAATTCTCGCGCCTGAAGAATAGAAAGCGCTTGTCGATACGAATCGGTGCCTGAAAATACTGAACAAGGATAGCTTCCTCTTGATCTAACTCGAAGTGCACAGAATTGTTGAACTTAATATCCAAGCGATCGCCATAGGATTCAACTGCCGTAAATGTCCGAAAGGAATGGCTATCGCCAAGCCAGCGCCGTTTCAGCGCTATGAGAAAGTTTTCAAGCGGCCGGCTGGCGCGAGTGTTATAGACGATCTCGTAAATACGGTCAGGCGTAGTGAATCGTAACCAACCGCGGAGCAAGGCAGTACCCGCTTCGAGCTGAAGAAGATCATCCAGCTTGATATCGACAGGCGATTCAGCAGATGTCGGATGAGGAATGATGTGAAGCGATCGCTCAGCCAGCAAAAGCAGGCGCGCCGGGTACTTCGGAGGCCGCGTAAACCAATTCGAACCATCCTGTGGCAAAAATACACCTGCCTCGAACGGAAAGCTTCGGAACTCGGGTGGGTAATCAGCGGGAATGTCCGAATTCGTCTTGAGGACATAGATGAAGATGTATTCTCGAGAATCCATCGCCTCACCTCACGCGATTATCGCGGCTGCCGTATCCATCTCGTGTTCTGGCCCTTCGAGATCAAGTTCGTGCTTCAAGAAAGACACGTCTTCGAGAACACGTTCAGCCGGAGTCTCGGTTTGTGAACTCGCTCCCGTCAGCCTTTGGAGCTGAGCTCGATAGATATCGGCGTGAGTTTCGAATTCTCCCGCGAGGTGATCGAGGACGCCACGAGTCCAAACGTCAAGCGTGTGGCCGTATAGTTCGAAGAATTCTACTATCGAGCTCCCGAGCCGTTTTTCCAAAGCGCTTCGAAGCGAGCGCCGTGCCAGTCCCGCAGAGAGACTAAGTAACCAGGGCTTTTCGATAGCTGCCAGCGGTGAAGTAAATTCTGCCGTAGGCATATCCTTCACGAAATCATCGAAACTGAAGCGCTCTTCCCGGCCTCCGGTGGACAATATCGATGCAGCCGTTTCGAGCGCAATCGTGAGTTCTCGTGCCTCATCTTGAATGAGGCTTGCAAGGCGCTCTGCCTCTATCTGCGCGAATTGGTTGATCGTCTTTGAAATCCAGGATTGATCAATACCGGATGCAGGGCCTTGTTGCCAAAGATCGATTGCGCGGTCGGCAAGACGCTTCAGGGCTGGCTCGCCAGCGTTCCTGATTGCGTCCGTTATCTCAAAAGATTGGTCTCTCACGTTCTCAACCAGACTGGCTGCTTGCCGCAAACGCGTCTCCGCCGTCTTGAGATCGCCCGCGGGCCGGTCCGAGCGAACTCCACTCGTTTTCGCTATCATCTCCAATGCATGCAGGATTCGACATCCCAAAGACCGCGCCTTCCGGCGACTCGATTCTTGCGCTAATCGTTTTGCATCCGCTATACGAGGGCTAATCTGATGAGCCACCCATTCCCGAAGGAACAACTTCAGCTCCGGACGGCTGCTCAGAAACGCGACATCAACCTCGATTCCAATCTGACGAGCAAGTTGAGTACGGGTGTACTTGAGAAGCCGCCTGCGGTCGCCCTCAGGAATCAGATCGGCTTTGCTGAGCACAACGAGAGCGGGCACTGCGGCCGCTCGTAGCGCATCAACCGTAGCAACATCGTCTGCCTGTAGGTTCGATGAGGCGTCGACCAGAACGACTCCTAAATCGCAACGCGGCAAATATGCGAGTGTTTCTGCAGCTCCTTCCAACGCCAGAGAGCCAAGCCCCGGCGTGTCCACCAGAACGACTTCATCTGGCAGCATGGGGAGGGGAATTTCTACCAACAATCGGATCACCCGTTTCTCGTTTCCAGGGTTCTGAGCCTCAGTGACAAATTCTGCCAGTTGCTCGATCGGATACTTGCTAAACCGGCCCTCTGCGGTCCAGACGAGAAGCTGGGAAGATAATCCATTCTTGATGCGAGTGGGTACGGAGGTGATCGGCGTAACGCCAACAGGCAGTAACTCAGTCGCCATGATCGCGTTCAACAGAGAGGATTTCCCAGTGCTGACACGGCCAAAGAACGCTATCTCATAGGTTGGAGATTCAATCTTCTCAACTAACTGGCTTAAGGATGCTCTGAACTCTACTAAGCCATACCGTTCGAGAATGTCCCCGAGTACTTTCAGAAAGTTAGCTCCTACATCAGCTTCCTGGAGTTGTAGAAGTCGACTGGATAAGTCGGCCTCAATCCGTTGGCTAAGATAAGACTCCATCTGACGCACGATTCCCTTCATTTCCTGAATGCCGCCAGCTAAGGGATTCACCAGGCATTCGGGAACGGAGCCATATCCGACCAGGCGATGCGGTGCAATCTCTTCGAGTGCTACTTCGATGAATTGAAGCGTTACTTGGATCGAGAAAGAGGAATCAAAGCGTGGTTCCGGAAGCTGGATGTCCAAGTTCGCCAACACATGCACGATCTGTTGGCGCAGACGCTTGATGTAATCACGAACTACCCGTACTTGGACAGGCGCCAGTGGATTCTTGTACTTTGGAAAGCCGCCGGACGTGGAAGCCGAGAGAATTTGCTCGATGTCGACGAGGAGTTTATCGATATAGTTGGCGCTCGACACCAAGCGGCGTTTTTGCGGTTCGTTAAATCTCTGTGTTTGCAGAGCGATCTTAGCCTCAGTTTCCTTGGGCATAAAACAAACACTGCGTTCTGGGCTTCCTATGTAACGGGCAAACTTGTACCGCCGGATATGAATGTCATTTCAACGTCTGTCACGGCGATAACCCCGCTTTCCATCATTCCTCGCAAGATAGGCAAGGCTTCCGCTGCCTTTTCCGGGCTCTCAACCACTGTGATAACGATGGGCTGATCGTGAGTGAACAAGTGAGGACGGTGCATCTCCGCCATGTGGCCAAACCCCTCTAGCCCCTTGAAGACAGTCACACCGGCTATCTTCAGCTCTTGACAGCGAGCGACAATCGCCTCGTACAGCGGCTTGCCGTCATAGCGGTCGTGTTCACTGACGTAAAGCCTCAGCAATTTACCGGGCTGACTTTTCATTGCTTGCTTCTTCTCCTGTGGTGGGGATCTCGTGCACGATCTGTTGTAACTCGACGTCTGACGTGACAATCAATCCGTCAGTCATGATGCTGGCGACAACCTGGATTAGTTCACTTACTTTTTCCGGATTTTCGATAATGGAAACCATGATTGGCAAGTCGTGCGAAACATGGAACCGGCTGCCCTTGTGGGTGTGCCGCTTCACACCGTAGCCGAGTATGGCGCGGTAAACGGTCGCCCCCGAAAACCCCATCATCCGGAGTCGTTTCACAATTGCTTCGTAGAGCGGCTCGTCTTTGTACTTGTCTGACTCGGAAAGATAGATTCGGACCAGTTTTGCTGCACTCGCCACGATTTTCCGTGGAGCATGCGCTTCCGGCATTTTGCGATCCTTCGAAACTGATTTGATAACTTTGACATCCTGGACCGCGATAAGTCCATCGGTCACCATCTCGTAAAGACTCGGCAGCAGTTCCTCGACCCGCTCTACGGTTTCGATGAATTCGATTCGCACCGGCCGATGCTCGCCGGCATATTCAGAACGGGGATCATGGAACTCCTCGTGACTGCCAAATCCCATATCCGCCCAGAAGACGGTAGCACCGGAGCAATGCTTAGAGCGCAAAAAAGTGAGAATCGTTGACCACAGCGGTTCTGTGTGGGCGTGCGTATCCTGATTTACGTAGATCGTAACCTTCTGGGCAAGGCCTCTAGGAAGCATGATCGGGAGACTCCTGGTCTCGTTCTAACCGGGCTCTTTTTGCGCAAGAAACGGGCTATGCGTTAGCCCCTCCGCATCTGCTCTAACAAGTACTCCGACGTCCGCAACGAAAACGCCAGAATCGAAATAGTGGTCGTCTTGTCGGTGCAGTTCGGAAAAACACTGGCGTCGCAGATATAGAGATTCGGCACGTCGTGCGTCTGGCCGAAGCGATTGGTCACGAACTTCTTCGGGTCGTTGCCCATCCGGAGCGTCCCGGTCTCGTGCAGGCTGGTACCGGGAATATCAGGCTCGTCGGCGGCGCCCGTGTACTCGCCGCCGCTCGCGCGAATCAGATCCTCACACACCTGCTTGCCGTGCGCCCACATGAGTAGCGTATTGTTGTCCCACTCGAAATGAATCCGCGCGGCCGGAATGCCGTAGACATCCTTGACTTCGGGATCGATATCGATGTAATTCCTGTCGCTGCGCTGCGAGGGAGCCTGGATGTAGAAGCTCACCGGCGTGGGATACCGCCGCTTGATCTCGCGTTTAAACTTGCGGCCGAAGCCTTCAATGTCCCGGTAGTAAGAAGGAAACTCCGCACAGCCGCCGTCAGGATAGACCGAGTAACCACGAATAAACTTTTCCCGTCGCGGATTGTCTAAGTTTTGCCAACGAGGCATCCAGGCCACCGTGCTGGCGGAGACGTTATCGGGAAAACTCGGATGCCCGTGCAGTTGCGGCAGGTAGCCGCGCGCCGTCGTTCCGTAGAGGTGATCGCAGAGATTCCGGCCCGCCTGGCCGCTGGAGTTGGCGATGCCCGCCGGCCATCGGCGCGATTTCGAATTCAGCAGAATGCGCGCCGATTCCACGCAGGACGCCGCCACCACCACATTGCGCCCATACACCTCCATCTCCTGGCGCGTCTTGCGATCCACATACGCCACGCCCGCCGCGTGTCCGTTCTCATCCGCAATGATGTGCCGGACAAGCGCATTCGTGCGAAGGTCGAGATTGCCGGTCTTCTCATCGGCAGGCAAAAAGAACCAGGGCGTGGAGAAGAAGGCGCCGATGTCGCAACCTTCCGTGCAATTTCCGCAGAAGTGGCAGGCCGGATGCCCGGCATGCGCGCGAGTGAGCTGCGCGATGCGGTCCGGCAGATACGGCACTCCGATCTTCTGTGCCCCCGACTGCAAAATCCAATCGAGGCACCGGAAATTCATCGGCGGGAGATAGTCGCCGTCGGGATTGCTCGGCCGGTTTTGCACCGTGCTCGCGACGCCAATCATGCGTTCCACGCGGCTGTAGTAAGGTGCGATCTCGTTGTAAGTGATCGGCCAGTCCACATCATAGCCATCGCGGCTTGCGGCGCGAAAATCGATTTCGCTAAATCGTGCGGACGAGCGGCCCCAGAAATTAGTCTTCCCCCCGACGGCGAAGCAGCGGCGCCACGTCCATTCCGTACCGGGTGCAGTCGTGAACGCGATCTCGTGTTCCCAAATGCCCTCGGTGTACTCGTTGTCCATGTAGCCGATGGACTCCTTACGCAACGTGGGGCTGCCGAACCCGCGGAACTTCATGTCATACGGCTGGCGATGATTGCGGAAATCCTTAGCTGGATTCAGGCGCCGGCTCGCGTTGAGCGCGCAGACCTTCGCCCCAGCCTGGCAGAGCGTATGAATCGCCATCCCGCCGCCCGCGCCGGTGCCGATCACGACGACGTCATATATCTGTTTAGGCATCAGGCGATCCGAGGTGGCAAGTGCTTGTGCTCCGGGTCGCCTGTATGGGGACAGGCGGGCGATTCGGAATACAGTTTCAATCCTGGATAGTCCAGTTCTTCCATCCCAATGCGGCTCGTGTAATAGCCCATCACCGTGTACTTACGCATGAGCACAAAAAATCTGCGGCCGTCGGCATCCGTGCCTCCGTCAAACTCCCGATAAGCGAGCGGCCGGAGTAGCGCCGCCTGCTGGTCTTCCGAAAGTGCGCTAAACGCGCTGCCGTACAGAGCGGTCGCGCGCGCATTCAGCCAATCAAGTCCGTACCGAAACGGCCATTGCAGTTCGGGATCATTCGCAACCATGAAGTCGATAAACTCGGCAACCCCGGCTTCTCGCGCACCTGGAGATTCGTCTTTCGGAATGATAATTTCGGAGAGCTGATCGAGGACGGCAAATTCGCTGGGCGTAAAGAATTGAGGTTGGTAGGTGTGCGGGCGGGATTCCGCGACCGGATGTTCGGCATGTTGCGGCGCGCAGACCCAACGCGCAAAGCCCGGAAAGCGGCTGGCAGCGGCGGCGAGCGCGATCAGTTCCAAAATCTCTCGCCGGTCGGGTGATTGGTTCGCCAAGACGCCTACCCTGGATTAGGATACGATACGCGTGTCAGGAGACTCTTTGTCCATGCCGGCCTTGCACGATCTCGTAGAAGAATTCCAGGTGTTCGCTCGCGATCTGGTGGACCGAGTGAGAGCGCTCATCCATGAGGGCAACGTCCGCCGCATCATCATCAAGGACGAGCACGGCCACACCTTCGTGGAAATCCCGGTAACGGTCGCCGCAGTGGGAGTCGTCCTGGCTCCTGTGCTGGCGGCCTTGGGCGCTCTCTCGGCGCTCGTTGCGAAGTTCACCATCGTCGTGGAGCGATCGCAGCCGCACAACTCCGCCGGACCGCGGAGCGGGACTCAAGTTTAGTGGCCCCGCTCCGCACGTTTGGTTTAGCGGCTGCTATCGGCGCCAGTAACCGCCGTAGTAGCGATGCCCGTAATATCGCGGTGCTACCCAATAAGCGTGCGCATAGGGCGGGCGAGCCCAATAACCGGCGCGCCAATTCCAGCTAGGACCAGCCGGATAGTAGTAACCGCCGACCCAGGTATAACCGGGCCTGTAATATGTCGGCGCGTACTCAACCACCGGTGCCGGCGGCGGCGCGGCGACGTATGCGGGACCGACCCCAACCCCGACTCCGACAAATACTCGGGGCGCGGCAAACATAGTGCTTCCGGCCAATAACAACAGCGCAAGCAGTTTCGTTTTCATTGTTTATTCCTCCGTTTTTCCAACCCTGCCGGCCCTTCGTGGGCGCCGGCTTCACCCCGGATATTGCAAATGGCGTGCCACTCGTATCTGATTGAAATTCCTGGTTTGCGAAGAACCGCCGCGGTGGTGCTCCACCGGGCGCGGTGCTTTTGGGCCACCACGGCCCTAGCGCGGGTACGGGTGCCCTCGCAGCGTAGTAAATGCGCGGTAAATCTGTTCAGCGAGCATGGCGCGCGCGAGCTCATGCGGAAATGTCATGGGTGATAGCGAGAGCAGCAGATCCGCCCGCGGCTTCCATTCGGTCGGCAGGCCATCGTGGCCGCCGATTAGAAAAAGGAGATCGCGAGCCTCGTGCTCGGCCCGTTCGATGATTTGGATGAAGCCTGCGGAATCCATCGCGCGGCCGGCCGGGTCGAGAAGGATCTTCCAGGCAGACGGATGTCGAGCGAAAAGGTCGAAGCGCTGCGGAACTATCTCGCGCATCTCGCAATCGGCATAGCGGCTGCAGCGTTTTACGAATTCGGCCGCGATGGCATTGGCATGCTGATCTCTGGGCTTGCCAATGTAATAGAGAAAAAGCTTCACCGTACTCTTAGTATGGGTGCAGCACTGAGCAATGACGCTCCTTACCAAGTATCTGAAGGCTTATTGGAGATTGGCCGCCCTGGCGCTGGTCCTGGCCGCCATCAATCAGGTCTTTTCGCTACTCGACCCGGCGATTTTCCGCCTGGTGATCGATCGCTACGCCACCAAGTACCACCAGTACACGACCATCCAGTTCCTACGCGGCGTTAGCTTGCTTCTAGGCGCGGCCGTGGGCGTCGCTTTTGTTTCGAGAGTAGCCAAGAATTTCCAGGACTACTTCGTGAATGTCATCGTCCAGCGCACCGGAGCCAATCTCTATGCCGATGGCGTGGAACGTTCGTTGTCGCTGCCCTACCAGGTGTTTGAAGATCAGCGCAGCGGTGAGACCCTTGGCAAATTACAAAAGGCTCGCAATGATGTGGAGCGCTTCATTACAGCCTTCGTCAACGTGCTCTTCACGTCCTTAGTCGGCATAATTTTCGTCACGATTTATGCGTTCCGCGTGTATTGGGTGATCGCGCCAGTTTATCTGTTGACCGTTCCCGTGCTCGGCTTCATCAGCTCCGTGCTGAGCCGCCGCATCAAGAAGATTCAGAAGACGATTGTTTCAGAGACGACGGCCCTGGCCGGGTCCACAACCGAATCGCTGCGGAATATCGAACTGGTGAAGACGCTCGGCCTGGCGCGGCAGGAGATCAACCGGCTGAACTCGACCACAGGTAAGATTCTGGACCTGGAGATGAGAAAAGTCCGCTACCTTCGGAGCCTCAGTTTTCTGCAAGGCACAGTAGTCAACCTGCTGCGCACCAGCATCCTGTTCATGATGTTGTACTTGATATTTACGCAGCGGATTACGGTCGGTGAGTTCTTCTCGCTGTTCCTTTACTCATTCTTTATATTCGGACCATTGCAGGAACTGGGTAACATCATCAACATCTATCGGGAGACGGAAGCTTCTCTGAATAACTTGCAGGAGCTGATGTTGATGCCGCCGGAGCCAAAGCCCGCCCACCCGGTTCCTCTGGGCAAGTTAGGCTCGCTTTCATTCGACCGCGTGTCCTTCAAGCACAGAACAGCGACGCGAGCCGCTCTGCGCGATGTCAGCTTTCAAATGACACGCGGCGAGACGGTTGCCTTTGTCGGGCCCTCCGGAGCAGGCAAGACGACTCTGGTGAAGCTCTTGGTGGGACTTTACGCGCCCGAGCGCGGAACGGTGCTCTACAACGGCATCGAATCGACAGCCATCGAGCAGGACGACTTGCGGAAACAGATCGGCTTCGTCACACAAGATACCCAATTGTTTTCGGGCTCCATCCGCGAGAACTTACGCTTCGTGCAGCCGGATGCGAGCGATGACGAGTGTATGGATGTGCTGCGGCGGTCGGCGGCGGATTCTCTGCTGGCGCGAGCCGATAAGGGACTCGACACCTTGATCGGCGAAGGCGGCGTGAAGGTGTCTGGAGGCGAAAAGCAGCGCCTGTCGATCGCGCGTGCGCTGCTTCGCAGGCCGCGGCTATTGGTTTTCGATGAAGCTACTTCCTCGCTTGACTCGATTACCGAGGAGGAGATTACGCGCACCATCCGCGACGTGGGCCAGCGCGCCGATGTAATGACGATTCTAATTGCGCACCGGCTCTCGACGGTCATGCACGCCGACCGCATTTACGTTCTGGAACGCGGCAGGATAGTGGAAGAGGGCAGCCACGACGATTTGCTCTCACGCGGAGGCCTTTACTACGCTCTGTGGCGTCAACAGATCGGCGAGCGAGCCCCGGAACCCGCGGGCGTGGCTTAGGAAGTGGACGCGTTGAAGGGAAAACCGTGGACGTTCGTCCTGCGACTAGCCAGCCAGGTGACATTGGCCGCGTGTAAGGGTCATCGGGGAGTAATCTCACGGTTGGGGTAAGTGCCTCGGATACAATGATTTGATCTCTCAAGGTACAGACGCAAACGACAGCCGTTGCCGGCGCGGCGGCCCTGTGAGGATGACAGAATCTAAACTTTCCGAAGATCGCGCGACAGCGCGGCGGGCACAGTTGGCAAGCAATGACCATGCGGAGTCGGACCATCGTTTGGTCTTCTTCGCCCTTGAGCGCCGGCTCTCTTGGTCACGCCTCTTGCCGACCCGCTGAGAGGGGCTTAGCTGGGTCCAGGAGCGCTCGCCACTGGCTCCTGCGACACGCCGGAGTTGAGTAGAGCGAATACCGCGAGCTTACGAGCATATGATCTCTTCTGCAATTGCCGCGAACGAATCGTTCATTTTGGCCTACTATGCATTCCGCTTCTTCGACGACTTCTTCCGCTTGGCTTCTGCCAACCGAACGCTGATTGCATCGACGCTCGCGTCACACACAGCTGCAATTGCGACTCGGTCCAGGCCGGCCCTCTGAAGCATAGGTGCGCGCTCGGCAGTCGAAAGGCCAACACCGACCGTCATTCCCAACAGTCGAATCAACGTATCGAGCTTATTCTCCAACGTTTTCCAGCATTCCTCATCGAGTGGCATTGATGTTCTCCTACGCATGCGACCGATCATGTAAGCGGCATGCTCCAAGGTACTAAAGGTAATGGTACTATTTCGCTAGACTCATTACGGGTGAACGACTCAAAGTTACGCGTTCATCAGGAGGATGCCCCGAATGGGGACGCAAGTTGCTGATAGGAGCTCAAACAAGAACGAGCAAATTGTTCACGCCGCTGAAGTTATCGGTCGATCAAAACATCGGTATGACGTCTTCGAGGCAATCTACACCGGCAAGACCAAGACGAAGTCAATTCTGGCGCTCATGAAGGTCCTTCCCAGGATGCAAAGGACACGAATCTTGGATGCCGGAAAGGCCCTCGCTGATAACGACCTCGTCGCGCAAACCAAGGACCGCAGCCTGACTGCCTACACGAAGGTCGAGTTTATGCAGCGGTATCGGGATAAGATCCTGGCCGCCGCCAAAAATAAGGAAAAGCGGGAAGCCATTCCAACTAAACGGACCGTCGCCCGCGGAAGCACCATTGTGACGTTGAAGATCCCTAAGACAAGGAACTTGGCGATTCCTATCACCGTCGACGATGTCGGATCATTTGCGGCCGTCAAGAAAGTCCCCGACGGCTTGGAGTACGTGAAGATTGCCGAAAGGAAATTCAAGGACGGAGTTGCCAAGATTCTGGGCGAAAAGGGATCTTTTCAGGATTGGGGCGGCGAGTCCCGCGATTTGAGTAGTACCCGAGTGCGCATTGGCGGCAAGCGCCATCGCGCGGCATTCGCGTTTAAAGGACCGGGCAAGTCGGGCCGATTGACACCGGGGAAGATGGGAAAACATGGCGATCAGATCCAACGACTAGCGCGGTGTCCAGCAGACGTCTTTTTCGTTCAGTATTGGGCAGAAGTCGACGATTCGGTTATGGATCAACTTGAACAGTTGATGCGCGCGAAGTCCTACTTAGAGTCCCGTAAGGTTTGGTACGGCGTCATCGATGGGCAGGATTCGGCGAGATTGATTCAGGCGTATGCGAACCAGTTCAAATAATGGAGGAGAGATGGCGGATCGAGTTGAAAGACTCCTGACAATGCTGCTACTTGAGCAGCTTGGGACAGCCCCGCAGAGCCGGAAGATCGATGTACTTTTGAGGGTAGGCCTAAAAAACGCCGAGATCGCGACGCTGCTCGGAACAACGCCCGCGGTCGTTGCCCAAACGGCCTACGCTTCGAAGCAGGAAAAGACAAAGCGTAAGAAGAAGCGCTAGCGTGAGGGTTCGACCGCGATTTTGCTGCTTGCTTGTCGAGCCTTGAACTCGGCTCTGAAGGGGAGTCGTTTCGTTGCGGCAGAAGCATAGGGTCGCCCGTGATCGTCGCTGAACTCGACTTGGTAACCAATTCGATGGAACTGAAGGCCGATAGTTCCCGCGAGGCGCAGATGGAGGTCGATGAGGCGTTGGGTCCCGTCTACCTGCTCTGGAAACACCCATCCGCCTCGGCGCACGATGGCGCTGCTGCGTCAGTCCGCATGACTTGTCAGCCGAGCCGGTAACAAGCGCGTGACAGCGAGTCTCTGCATTCAGGCGCGGCGGCAGCGTGTCGCGCTCAGTCGTGACCCCGTTCAGGAGCGGTATGATGCTGGTATGACCAGATCGAAAATCGCTATCAGTTTGCCCAAAGAGCAATTGGCGAGAGTGCACCGGGAAATCCGGGCCGGACGAGCTGATTCGGTTTCGGGCTACATTGCCCGAGTCCTGACCGAACACGAGAAGCGCGAGTCCCTTCGAGCGCTGTTGCGGGATTTAATCGAACAACATGGTGAGCTGGCTGCTAAGGACATAAAATGGGCAGAACGCGCACTTCCGTCGCGGCGGGCATAGTGCTGGATGCCGGCGCGCTCATCGCCTTGGATCGCGGCGATAAACGCATGATCGCCTTGCTCCAGCGGGCATTAACACAAGGCCGGGCATTTCGAGTACCTGCGGGTGTCGTGGGACAAGCCTGGCGCGATGGACGTATGCAGGTTACTTTGGCGAGGTTCTTGCGAAGCGAGGAAGTGGAGATTGTTCCCCTTGACGAGCAGCTTGCCCGTTCCTGCGGAGAACTCTGCGGCGCCACGGGCTCGTCGGATATCATCGATGCGTCAGTAGTGATCCTTGCCCGGCAGCGGCGAGATCCCATAGTCACAGGCGATCCGGATGATCTGCGGCGTCTGGATCCGGCTGCCCAGATAATTCCTGTCTAAGATTCCTGCGAGCGTGCCTGGTATCCTACTGCAGTAGGATAGTTCATATGCCGCGCGGCAATCCGTCACCGAAGCTTGCCATCACGATAGACCCTGAAGTTCACGAAAAGATCCTTGCGGCGGCCGCCCGCGACGGCGTGAGCGTCTCGGCCTGGATGACCAGCGCGGCCCGCGAAGCACTGAAGCGCCGGGCTGGTTTGACGGCAGTCGCCGAATGGGAAAAGCAGCACGGATCCTTCAGCCCAGAAGAGATGGAGAAAGCTCGCCGCAGTGTGCGCGCGCAACTGCGAACGAAGCGAACGGTCCGGCGTCCGGCGTGAGCAACGTTGTCTACGACGCAGCCGTTCTCGTGGCTGCGGATAGGAACAATCGGCGTGCATGGGCAGAACACAAGGCGCGTTTGGAGTTTGGTATTGTTCCTTCGGTTCCCGCGCCGGTAGTCGCCCAGGTCAGCCGGTCGCCACAACAAGCCCAACTCCGGCGCTTCTTAACCGGGTGCGCGGTCATTCCTCTTGGCGAAAGCCAGGCGCACGAAGCGGGACGGCTGCTCGGCAAGACCAGAACGGTGGATGTCGTTGACGCCGTTGTGGTGACGGTCGCGCTTCGCAAGAAAGGGATCATTCTCACAAGCGATCCAGACGACATCAAACGTCTTGTGAGGGCATCTGGCGGCGACGTCGCTGTCGTTGCCGTCTGAGGTCTAGCGAAAACGCGCCTGTGGGATACCGGCTTCCGAGCCCGGAATCCGCACACCACGTGCCCCAACCAAAATCCCGGTCACAACCAACCAAAATTTTCTACCCTCCGCCAATTCGCCTTTTCGCGTTCCTCGCCATTCGCTATTCGGCAAACGCGAGCTATTTTCGTGCCGAAAGCAGCGCTTTATGTCTTCACCGCAACAACTCGCCGCCAATCGCGCGAACGCTCAAAAATCGACCGGCCCCACCTCGTCTGACGGAAAGGCCAAGGTCTCGCACAACGCGCTGAAAACGGGCTTAACGGGCCGCACCGTCCTCCTGCCTAGCGAGGACGTGGCCGCCTACCAGGCCCACACCGAACGTGTGTTCCTCCAATATTCGCCGGAAACCGATGAGGAAAACCGCCTCGCCCAGTCCATCGCGGACACGCTTTGGCGTCTCGAAAGAATACCCTCGCTCGAAGCCGGCATCTACGCCATCGGCCGCCGCGAGCTGGCCTCCCAATTCGCCGACGAGCAGGAGGAAACCGTGCGCAAGGCCATGATCGAAGCCCAGATCTTCCTCACCTACCGCCGCGACCTCAACAACCTTTCTATTCAGGAGGCGCGCCTGCGCCGCCAACACGAAAAGGACCAAACCGAGCTCAAACGCCTCATCGCCGAGCGCCGCGCCGCAGCCGAGCAAAAGCAGCACGCCGAAAATAGGCGCTGGGGCAATGCCATCCATCATTACAAAACAGCCCAGGAAATGGGCTTGGCCTTCGATCCCGCCGAAATTGGCTTTGAATTTTCAACCGAAGAGATCATCGCCCGGGACCGCCAGAGCCAAATCGACGCCGCCATTCGCAGCGGCCGCTATTACGAATTGAAAAAGAAAGGATGGCTCAAACTGGAGCAACCGTCAACATGCTGACTTAACCCGTAAGTGGCCGGTTGCAAACGACATAGCAACAGGATATTGTTTTAGAAGCGGTCTCCAATCTGGAAATCCGGGAGCGCACAGGGCGTCTGGTGCCCGTTGTGCGCGATCTTAGAAAGCGAGGCGCATGGCGTCAACCGTCTGGAAGGGTTACATCACGTTTGGCCTGATCACGATTCCGGTGCGCCTGTTTGCGGCCGCGCGGGGAGAGCGGGTGAGCTTCAACCAGATTCACCAGGTTTGCGGCAGCCGCATCAAGCAGCAGACCTATTGCCCACACTGCGATCGCGTGGTGGAGCGCAGTGAGCTGGTGAAGGGCTATGAAGTGGAAAAAGAACGCTACGTGATCGTCAACGACGAGGATGTCAAGAGCGTTGCGCCAGCCTCGAGCGACAACATGGAGATCCTGGAGTTCGTCAAGGCCGAAGGGATCGATCCGATTTATTTCGACGCCTCCTACTTCATGGTTCCGGAGGAAGCGGGCAAGAAGGCGTATTACCTGCTGCTCCAGACGATGCAGAAATCGGGCTACAGCGCGATTGCAAAAATAGCCATGCATCAGCGCGAGTACACCGTCGTGGTGCGGCCGCATGCCGACGGATTGTTGCTGCACACTATGTTTTATCCGGAGGAGGTGCGCGAGGTACCGGAGTTCCGGCGCGACGACAACGTGAACGTCAAGCCGCAAGAGGTGGCGCTGGCGGAGAAGTTGGTGGAAGGTCTCGCCGCCGATTTCGATCCATCCAAGTATCACGACGAATACCAACAGCGGCTGATGCAGATGATCGAAGCGAAGCGCGAAGGCCAGCATGTGCCGAGCGAGGCGCCAAAGAGACTCGCGCCGGTGGTGGACCTGATGCAAGCGCTGCAGAAGAGCTTGGGCGAGTTGCCGCGGAAACCAGCGTCAAAAGCCGGGCAGGCGGAGGCTGCAGAGGCAACTCCTATCGACAAGAAGACCTCGGGCCGTCGCCGAAGGGCAACTGGCTAGGCTCATTTGCCTGAAGCAAACGCGGGCGCACCGCTCGCCCGAAAGCTCGGCTTCTTTGACGCCACCATGATCGTCATGGGCGGCTCGATCGGATCAGGCATTTTCGTCAATCCCTACGTTGTCGCGCGGCAGGTGCACACCTATCCGCTGATTTTGGGCGCATGGGTGCTGGGCGGCATCACGGCGCTCGCGGGCGCGCTCGTCTATTCCGAGTTGGCCGTCTTGCGGCCCAATATCGGCGGCCAGTACGCGTATCTGCGCGAGGCGTATCATCCGGCCGTTGCGTTCCTCTATGGATGGGCTCTGTTGTTCGTCACCCAAACCGGCGGCATGGCGGCGGTCGCCGTGACCTTTGCGCGCTACTTTCGGGAAATCGTCCATATCAATGCGTCAGACTCGCTGGTTGCGGTGCTCGTGCTGGCGCTGCTGACGCTGGTGAACTGCCTCGGCGTGAAGATTGGCAGCACAGTGCAGAGCACACTGATGGTGATGAAGATAGGCGCCATTGTGATCCTGGTTTTGGCTGCCTTCCAGAGCCCGGGCGCAGCCTCGCATGCAACGGTTCGCGAGCCATTCTCGCCCCATTTGCTGCTTGCGTTCGGAGCCGCCGTGGTGCCGGTGTTGTTCGCCTACGGTGGATGGCAGACGGCGACCTTCATGACTGGAGAAATGCGTGACCCGCGGCGAGATTTGTCGCGCGCCTTGCTGCTCGGCGTAGCGGGCGTAACCGCGATTTATCTGTCGGTGAACGTGGTCTGTCTGCGCACGCTCGGGCCGGCCGGATTGGCCGCGACGCTCACCCCGGCGTACACCGTGATGCAGAAGGCGATCGGCG
>DATJUG010000080.1:0-27635 GCA_035502635.1 Bryobacteraceae bacterium | reverse complement strand
GCGCCTGCGGTCGACAAGCAGGAGGTCGAGGTCGCCGACTCGATCGCGGGCCTGGAGATCACCTACCTGCCCAATCGCGACCGCGATTTCGGCCAGTTCGGCCAGCTCGCCCGGGGAGCGGAACCCGCTTCGTACGGCGGCGGATTGGTGGTGGCGGGGCAACAGGCCAAGTTCTCGAAAACCGACGTCGATGGTGTCGATTTCGACGATCCGCTCGAGGGAGGGCAGCGCGGTTCACGCGACGGCGCGCTTTTCCTTCCGCAGACCGTGGTACGCGAATTCCAGGTCGTCCACGCCGGTGCGACTGCGGAAGTGGGCGACACGAATGCCGGTTTCCTGAACATCACGACCAAAGAAGGCAGCAACAAATTGCATGGCGAGGGTTTCTACATCGGCCGTCCGCCGCAGCTCACTTCGCGAGATTCGTTCGGCCACTCCCTGGACAACGTTCAGAACGAATTCGGCGGTTCGCTGGGAGGTCCGATCAAGCGGGATCGTGCGTTCTTCTACATAGGGGGCGAGCAGGACTTCTTGCAGGTCCCCTATTGGACTCGATTTGAGGCGCAAGCTCCTGGCGTCACCGTTCCCGCGAAGCTCGTCGGCCTGCAGCAGCAAATCGCCGAGAAAAATAATCCCACTGCCTTGTTTGTTCGGACCGATGTGCTCCTGAACTCCGCCACTACCCTCAACCTCCAGTTTGACTATAATCGCATCCACGCAACGAACCTCAGCGCCGGCTCCACAGCCGTCATTGCCGCCGAGAGCAACGGTATCTCCCTGGGCGGGCAGAGCTTTTGGGGCCGAACTAGCCTGAGCACCCTGGTCGGATCGCGGATGGTGAACGAGCTTCTCGTTCAGTGGGCCCGCGACAACCGGAATTTCCGTCCGAATCAGGAGTCGCCGGAAATCGTCATCAACGGCTTCGGCGTGCTGGGAGGGAACAGCCTCGCACCGCATCAATACATTTCCGGCCGCCGCGAGGGTTCCGACGATCTGTCCATCAGCGATGGCACTCACCTGATCGAATTGGGCGGCAGTTTTGCCTACAACCCAGCTCAGGAACAGCACGAGGCCAATCTCAACGGGCGCTTCGACTTCAACTCCCTGGCCGACTATCTGGAGGACATGCCGCGCCGCTATCAGCAAACCTTTGCCGTCGGCGACACACTGTATCACGCGGCAGTGAGCGAGCTTGGTCTTTATCTAAACGCCAGGTTGGCCTTGGCCAAGCATTTCACCATGAGCGCCGGCCTGCGCTGGGGCGCTCAGTGGAATCCGCAGCCTTCACATCCCAACGCCGCCATTCCGGCCACGACTGCCATCCCAAGCGATCTCGCCCAATGGCAGCCGCGTTTGGGGTTCGCCTGGAATCCCGCGGTGAATACGGTGGTTCGCGTTTCTTCGGGTCTTTATGACGCGCCAACTCCGGCTACCGCTTTCCAGCGCATCTTTTCCGATAACGGCGTGTCGACAGTCGTCGCCGACAGCTTTTACGACCCCCAGATCTTGGCCCTGGTCTCAGGTTCGGGCGCCCTGCTTCACCCGCTTGGGAATATTCCTCCCGGCCTTACGACTCCGGCTGCTCTCGTTTTTGGGATCACGCCCGGATTCCGCAATCCGCGATCTTTTCAGATCTCCGCGAGCGTCGATCGCCAGCTCAATCGGAAGATGGATCTTTCGGTGGGCTACCTGCGCAACAGTACGTGGGACTTGCCGCAGATCGTCAACGAAAATCTTGGCCCGCCTACGATCGACTCGGCCGGCATGCCAATCTTTCCCGTGACGCGACCCGATCCTGCCGTGGGGCAGTTGCTGATCACCGGCTCTCGCGTTCATTCGTCCTATGAAGGCCTCTTGTTGATGTCGAATTTCCGGCCGTCCCGCCGCACGCAGTTGACGGCCAACTACACCTTATCGAGCACCCACGACGATGATCCGAGCGCCGGGCCCTTCGCTCTCGATTCCGTCCTCGATCCGTTTGACGTTGCCCGCGACCGAGGGTATTCGTCACAGGATATTCGCCGTAGTTTCAATCTGAGCGGCATCTACAATCTGCCGCGAGGGTTCAAGTTCGATCCCATTTTCGTTGCCCGGTCAGGCTTGCCGTATACACCCGTGATTGGCTTCGATACTCAAAACGACGGAAACGACCTCAACGATCGCGCCATACTGAACGGAACCGTGGCGGCGCGGAACAGCCTACGGCAGCCCGTTTTTTATGACCTGGACCTCCGCGTCGTAAAGGACATCACCCTCCCGGGCGAAGGGCATCACCTCGATCTTTTCATGGATGTGTTCAACGTGACGGGAGCGCGGAACTTCAACTTCGGACCAGACGGCATCAGTTTATACGGAACGCCGACGGCGCCTGTCTTCACGGCGGGTGAACCGCTCTACGCCCCGGACACAACCGAGTTCGGCGGCGCGCGCGAGATTCAATTCACGGTGCGCCTCGTGGCTTTCTAGCTTGCCCGCCGCCGAAGCATGGCCCGCAGTGATTCTCGAATCAGCGCAGAAACTCTTCCAGGCAGCATGGACCCGGAATTCCGTAGTTCGGCTCGCTACCTCCCGACTACCACCAACCGAGGCGAACGGTGCTTGAGAATCCATGCTCTCGAGGAGATATCAGAAGTTCAATTTTGCGGAGAACTGGAACTCGCGCGCCGGGAGCTGGTTCGTGATTCCGGCCAGCGGCTGGCCGAAGCCGGGTCCCGGAGTGGCACCGTTTCCCCACGTCCCGCTATAACCAACAAAGTTCGCGTGGTTGAAGAGGTTGAACGCTTCTGCTCGCAAATCGATTTGCACGCGTTCGCCGGCAATTGCGATGGGGCGCTCGATAAAGGGATCGAAAGAATAGATCGGTCCGCCGTGCCCGGTATTTCGCCCGATGACGACGCCGTTGACGACCGGCCGATCCGACGTAGCTCCTGTGTCTCCGCTATTCGTCGTACCGGTCGTGATGTCGTAGGGCAGCCCTGAACCCATCGTCAGCACTCCGCCCAGGCGGAACTTGAATGGAGCGGTGTAAAAGCCGCTTAGCACGAAACGGTTGCGCTGATCATAGATCGCATTCCCTTTTTCCTGCTCTCCCGGGAAGTTTGGATCGTTCGGATTTTGACTGGGGACGTCGGGGTCCACATTGTCGATCGTATGGGACCAAGCGTAGCTGGCCAGGACAGAGAAGCCCTTGCTGAAGGTGTGGCTCAAATCCACATCGAGTGCGTCATAGAAGGCGAAGCCGTCGTTGACGTCACTTTGGATCACGCTATAGGGAGGCTCAGGATTCGTGGCCGCAGTCGGGTTGCAGGTCATGTCTTGCTGGCTGTACCACCAAATCCAGTAGGGGCGTGTGCAATTGGCGGCTTGCGGGGTCCTCATTTGGCCTGGCTCGGTTCGAATGAATGGCGAGGGCGGATCTACATCGAGCGGGCGATTGATTTTGACGGTATGCGAGCCAACATAGTCGACGTTCAAGACCCAACCGGGAACAAGTTCGCGGCCGACGCCTAACGTCCATTGCTGCGTGTACGGATTCAGCAGCGCATTGGGATATCCGATCAGCGTAGAAGTGGGGAAGAATTGATCGAGATACGAGGATTCACCCGGTCGAATGTAGAGACTGCGTAGTGGGACAATTGCGCCTGCCGGAAACGCAGGCAACGGCGCGTCGGCGACGCTGCCAGGAAAGCCGACCTGGCCGGGCGCGGCTGTGTAGTTAAAAACTCCCGTGGGGCCGGTTAGCGCGTAGTTCGCCTCGGAATTGTCGACGATCTGCGAGTAATAAATGCCATAACTGCCGCGAATCACCGTTTTGCCATCGCCGCGAAAGTTGTAAACAAAACCGACGCGAGGCGCAAAATCCTCGTCCGAATCGGCGAAGGTCTGTCGCTCGTAGCGCAGACCCAAATTCAGCGTGAGGTCAGGCCGCATGTGAAAATCATCCTCGGCGAAAAGTGCCCAGAGCGTATCGTCCACGGTGTAGTCCGCGTTGCCGTAGCTCTGGGTATAGTTTGCGACGTTGTTGATGTCGTCGAGATAGGCGGGGCTCTCGCACACCGAGAGCGCCAGCGTGCAAGTGTTGTACGTAAACTTGCCGAGATAGCTCGGGCCGCCGAATTCTTTGCTATCGCCCCCGGTGTGGGCCTGGATCACGTCGCCGCCAAGCTTCAGCGTATTCCGCGCCGTTCCGGTCGATACCGTATCGTTCGCCTCATACTGGCGATTCATCAGGAGGGCGGACTGCGAGGTTCCGGATGTGAACGTGCCCCCTGTGGAAATAGGAACCGAGAATTGGGTTCCGTAGATGACGGGGATGAACTGGGTGATGGGGGAAGCCAGTTGGAACTGCAATCGAACGTCATTTAACAGCGTCGGACTCAACACCTCCGTTTCGCCGAGTTCTTCGGAAAGGGTCCGCCGCTTGAAGATGCGGTCGACGCTCGGGAGACTGTTTCCCCCGACGATGCCATTCGGATTGGTGTCCGTAAAATCGTCGACGTCGCTCTGAAAGAACAGCTTGTTCTTGTCGCTGAACTGGTGGTCGATTCGAGCCAGCAGCAGCCATCCCCTGTACTGCCCGACGAAGTTGCCCGGGGCGATCGGAGACGTGACGGGCGAGGCTCGGTTTTGCCAGCTGTATTCCCCGTTCGCGAAGAACTGCGTCTTGTCGCCAAGGGGCCCCGAGAACGCCGCCGATGTTTGTCGGAGCGTGTCGCTCGTCACGTCGTTTCCGCTCGTGGCGTTTGAGGACGTAAATCCTGAGAGGTGCGCTTCGATATCAGAAGGCCGCCACAGCCCCAAGACGTAGCCGTGATATTCGTTGCCGCCGCTCTTCGTCACGATGTTTACGACGCTCCCTGCAGTAAAGCCGTATTCGGCCGAAAATGCGTTCGTGAGGACGGTCATTTCCTGCACCGAGCCCAGCGATATGTTCGAAAAGATCGTTTGGCGCCCCCATGCGTCGACGGCATTGGTCCCGTTGACCTCGAACCAGGTTTGGCGTCGCCCGGTTCCGTTGGTCGTGAAGAGATTTTCGTTCATGAAAATGTCGCCCTGATTAATCGCCGGGCGGTTGGCGGCGTCGAGCAGCGGCAAGTAAGTGATTCTCTCATTGAGGAGCGGCGTCTCTTCCGCGTGCGTGGCGCTGAGATAGTCGCCCAACTGAGGCTCGTCGGTCCGCACGTCGCCGGCCGCGCCGGTCACTGTCACGATTGTCCTGCCGCTCGCCACGCTGAGTTGCAGGCTGAGATCGGCGGTGGCACCAGCTTCCAGAGCGATGCCGCTCAATTTCCCTTCCGCGAAACCGCTTTTATGTGCCGTGATCTCGTAGCTGCCCGCCGTGGCAAGCCCGGCGAAGGAGAAGTTGCCGGATTCGTCGGTCGTTGCCTTTCGCTGCGCTCCGTTCAGGTTGCTGGTAATCGTTACTTCTACGCCGGGAACAGCAGCACGACTCGGGTCGGTCACACGACCCAGGATCGACGCAGTATCCGGCGTCTGGGCCGACGCAGAGAAAGCGAGAAAAAGACAAAGATACAGAGAACCCAACCGCGATGCGCGGATTCGAAACATCGGCTGATCTCCAGGAAAGCACGGTGGAACTCATCGACGGTATAAGGAAGGTCGATGCTACTACCAGAACTAGTAGGCTGAAAATATCGGGACGGCTTCCTGAGGCGGGTCTTTTTCGTGCGGCTACTGCACCGTCTGCCGTTGTCCACAATGTGGAGTGTGCTTCCGATTATGGGTCCTGCCTTAGAACGCCTACGGATCGGGCGACTTACCTCGCTCCATTTCATCCTTGCGACCGTAATTTCCGCTGATCCCAGTGGTCGAGCAATTCCGGCGACTTTGTCGATCAGGAATTCACCGCTGGTGCAGCCAAGAGCGACGCGACCGAAGCAATCCAGGGCGTCACGCATCGGGAGGAAGGGCCAGAACTGAAAAACACGGCGCTCTCTGGTTTTAAGCTTGAGGAGCTTCGTGTGATACCCCGCAAAATTCCGATCGCCGTAGTCGGTCGCGGGATCGGCAAACTTGCCGTAGCTTTGTCCTTGTTGCGAGCGTCGCCGTCGCTTACGATGTTGAATCGTCAAATACGATATGGGGTCGGCACGAGGAGATGCAGCTCGAAAAGCGGTTCATGGCTGGCCTTCCGATTCCAGAGACGAAAGTCCGGATCGTCGATACCGAAGGTAAGGATGTGCCGCGCGGATCCATCAGGGGCGGCGAGAATATTTCATCGCTCGAGCCGAAAAACGTACTGCTGATGCATCCGTCGGTCGCCCGAGTCGCCGTGATTCCGATGCCGGATGAAAACGGGGCGAGGGCCCCAAGGCGCCGATCGTGCTGAAGCCCGAGGCCCTCGCCACCGAAGAAGAGATGATGGATTTTGGGCGACTCCGTCTCGCTCGAGTCACAGTTTCCCATTCGGTGGAATTTCTTCCGTACGTCCCCAAAACCGGCACCGGCAAAGCTCCGAAGAACGTCTTGCGCGCGAAATGCGCTGAGGTCAAATAATAATGATGTCGGCTTCGACCCACCTCGATTGGCCTTTTTTTGAAGCACGCCACAAAACCTTGGCGTCCGACCTCGACGGTTGGGCTGCGTCGCACCTGGAAGATCTGGACGACGGGGACATCGAGAAAACGTGCCGTGAACTGGCACGCCGGCTCAGCGAAGGTGGGTGGTTTCGCTATGCCGTCGCCGGGAAATCCTACGGCGGCGCAAACGACGCGATTGACGTGCGTTCGTTGTGCCTGATGCGCGAAGGCCTGGCGCGGTACTCCGGCCTCGCGGAGTTTATATTCGCGATGCAGGGATTGGGCTCAGGCGCCATCAGCCTTTTCGGCAGCAGCGAACAAAAGCGGAAATATCTCCCGCGCGTCGCCGATGGTTCCTTCCTCGCCGCGTTCGCGCTTTCGGAAACCGATGCCGGCTCCGACGCCGCCGCATTGCAATGCGAAGCCCGGCTGGATGGCGATTCCTACGTATTGAACGGGGAGAAGACCTGGATCTCGAACGGCGGCATCGCCGACTTCTACGTCGTATTTGCCCGCACCGGGGAGGCGCCGGGATCGCGGGGCATCTCGGCGCTCATTGTCGATTCCCAGTCGAAAGGATTTCACGTTGCGGAGCGGATCGAGGTCGTCGCACCTCATCCCCTGGCGCGACTGTCGTTCGAGAACTGCCGGGTGCCCGTCGCGCAGCGCATCGGCGAACCCGGGCGGGGATTCAAGGTTGCGCTGGGCACCCTGGATGTTTTTCGCACGTCCGTCGCCGCGGCTGCCACGGGATTCGCCCGCAGAGCCTTGCAACTCTCTCTCGAACGCGCGTTGTCGCGGAAAATGTTCGGCCAGACGCTCGCCGACTTTCAACTCACGCAGGCGAAGTTCGCCGACATGGCCACAGGCATCGACGCAGCCGCTTTGCTCACCTACCGCGCGGCCTGGTTGCGCGACGCGGGGCAGCCTGTCACGACTGAGGCTGCGATGGCGAAAATGGCGGCCACCGAGACCGCCCAGCGCGTGATCGATTCGGCAGTTCAGATTTTCGGCGCGCTCGGAGTCGCGAAAGGCAATCCGATCGAAAGCCTTTACCGCGAAATACGGCCGCTGCGGATTTACGAAGGCGCAACGGAAGTCCAACAGATCGTCATTGCGCGCGGGATCATTAAAGCTCTTCAAGCGAGCCGCGACGAAGCGCCAGTGCAAAAACAACTGGAGCATTGACTGCCTGGAATCGCCGCCGCTCTCGATCCGGATCCGCCAAGTGTTTCAGTAATTCACTCCCAAGGAGTTTGGCAATGCCCCTATTTCCCGGTGTGGACTTTCTCGAGTTTGATTCGTTGTTGAGCGACGAAGAAAAGCTGGCGCGGCAGTCGGCGCGCCGGTTTGTGGACGAGAACATCATGCCCGTCATCGAGCAGTACAACCGCGAGGGGGAATTCCCCCTGCAGCTGGTTCCCCAGATGGCCGAACTCGGCTTGTTTGGCGCAAGTTTGAAGGGGTATGGCTGCGCCGGCATGTCCAACGTCGAATACGGCCTGGTGACGCAGGAACTCGAGCGCGGCGATTCCGGCCTGCGTAGCTTCGTCTCTGTCCAGTCCGCTCTGGTGATGTATCCGATCTTCACCTTCGGCACCGACGCGCAGAAGGGCAAATGGCTGCCGCTTCTTCAAGAGGGCAAGGCGATCGGCTGCTTCGGCCTGACCGAACCGCAATTCGGCTCGAACCCCGGCGGCATGCTCACGCGCGCGAAAAAAGAGGGCGACAGCTTCATCCTGAACGGTGAAAAGATGTGGATCACGAACGGCTCGATCTCAGACGTTGCCGTCGTCTGGGCGAAGTGCGACGACGAAAAGATCCGCGGCTTCCTGCTGGAGAAAGGAACGCCGGGCTTCAAAGCCTGGAACGTTCACGGAAAATACTCGCTGCGCGCTTCGGTCACTTCCGGCCTCTCGATGTCCGACTGCAGAATCTCCGCTTCGAACTTGCTTCCTGGAGCGGAAGGCCTGCGGGGTCCGCTTTCCTGCCTGAACCAGGCGCGCTACGGCATCGGCTGGGGCGGCATTGGCGCCGCGATGGCCTGCTATGACACGGCGCTACAATACGCCAAGCAGCGCGAACAGTTTGGGAACAAGCCCATCGCCGCGCACCAGCTCGTGCAGGAGAAGCTGACATGGATGATTACCGAGATCACCAAAGCACAGTTCCTGGCGCTGCAAGTGGGCCGTCTGAAAGATCAGGGACGCGTGCATCCCTCACACATTTCGATGCTGAAGATGAACAACGTGTGGGTGGCACGCGAGTGCGCCAGCCGCGCCCGAGAAATCCTGGGCGCCAACGGCATCGTGGACGACTACTGCGTGATGCGCCACATGAACAACATCGAATCGGTGTACACCTACGAAGGCACCCACGACATCCACAAACTAATCATCGGCGAACGCATCACCGGCATTCAGGCGTTCTCCTAGGCATCCGCAAGCTTTGTCTCAATCGCTCCGGGCCGACTTGGGTTGCGGCCCGGTTTCCCGATCGCCGAATCGATGGCACTCGCCGCTGCCATCGGTTCGGCGCGGAATTCAGCCGGCTCTCTCGAACAAGCCCGCGGCTCCCTGCCCGCCGCCGACGCACATTGTGACCACGCCGTAGCGCGCTTGGCGCCGCGCCATTTCATTCGCGAGCGTTCCGACCATTCGCGAGCCGGTCATCCCGTACGGGTGGCCGATCGAAATCGACCCGCCGTTGACGTTAAGTTTTTCGGGATCGATTCCCAGGCGGTCGCGGCAATAGATCACCTGAACTGCGAATGCTTCGTTCAGTTCCCAGAGATCGATATCTTCCATGCGCACGTCGGCGCGCTTCAGCAGTTTGGGAACAGCGAACACGGGACCGATGCCCATCTCATCCGGATCGCAGCCCGCTATCTGGAATCCGCGAAAAATCAGCTTATAGGGAATGCCCAAGCTGTCGGCGCGCTCTCGCGACATCAAAAGCGTGGCCGATGCGCCATCGGAGAGCTGGGAGGAATTGCCCGCGGTCACGGTGCCCTGGCCGCTGTCCGGATCGAAATACGGTTTGAGAGCGAGCAGGCCCTCGAGCGTCGAGTCCGGGCGATTGCACTCGTCGCGGCACGCGCAGACCTCTTCTTTGCCGATTGTCTCGCCCGTTTTTTTGTCGAGGATGGCTCGCGTGACGCGTATCGGCGCGATCTCGTCGTCGAAGTAACCCGCGCTTTGCGCGCGCGCCGTGCGCTGCTGGCTCAGGAGAGCGTACTCGTCCTGTGCGCGGCGGCCGATGTTGTATCGCTTGGCAACGACTTCAGCCGTCACGCCCATCACCATGTAAATGCCCGGCAGACGTTCGAGCAGCTCCGGATTCGGGTGGTAGTCGCGCTGCGTGAGGCTGATGCTCTCGACGCCTCCGCCAATGGCCGCATCCACGCCCTCGCTCGCAATCTGATGCGCGGCCATGGCAATCGCCTGCAGGCCGGACGAGCAGAAACGATTGACCGTCGTGGCGGCAACCGACGTCGGCAGTCCGGCCAGCATCGCGGAGACGCGAGCGACGTTCTGGCCCTGCGGGCCGCGCGGGTGCCCGCACCCGAGCACCACGTCTTCGATTTCGCGCGGATCGAGCTGCGGCGCCTTGCGCAGCACGTCCTTGATGCAGTGCGCGGCGAGCTCGTCCGGGCGCGCCATATTGAAGGATCCGCGATATGACTTCGCAAGCGCCGTTCGCGAACTAGCCACTACCACCGCTTCTCTCATATTCTCTCCGAGCGAATCGAATACCCCGCGCTACGCGGCCGCGCCCCAGCCGAGTTGAAACCGGCAAACGTCTTCCCTTGCTCGGCCAACCGCTTCAATAGCGGGGCGGGCTCCCAGGGCGCGCCGTGTTGCCGATGAAATTCGCAGATGCGTTCGTACACTTTTCCCAGCCCCACCGTGTCCGCGAACCACATGGGCCCGCCGCGATACGCGGGAAAGCCGTAGCCGTTCAGGTAGATGACGTCGATATCGACGGAACGTAGAGCGTAACCTTCCTCGAGGATGCGCGCGCCTTCGTTGACCAGCGCATACACGCAGCGATCGACCATCTCATCGGCGGAAATCCGCCGCTGAGGGATGCCCGCTTCCGCGGCCCACTTGCGCACAAGCGTTTCGACTTCAGGGTCGGGAGTCGGCCGGCGATTTTCGTCGTACTTGTACCAGCCCGCGCGGGTCTTTTGGCCGTAGCGTCCCGTCTCGCACAGGCGGTCCGCTGCTATCGCCCGCCGAACTCCCGGCTTTTCCAAGTGGCGATTTTCCTTGCGAATCCGCCAGCTCAGGTCGAGCCCCGCCAAGTCGCCGACGGCGAACGGCCCCATGGCCATGCCGAATGCGACCAGCGCTTTGTCGACCGCTTCCACGCTTGCGCCCTCTTCGACCAGGAACACCGACTCGCGCACGTACGGATGGAACATCCGATTGCCCACGAAACTGCGGCAGTTGCCGACGAGGACGCCGATCTTTCCCAGCTTCTTCGAGAGCTGCATGCAGGTCGCAATCACCGGCTCGCTCGATTGTTTCCCGCGGACAATTTCGACCAGGCGCATCACATTGGCGGGGCTGAAGAAATGCATGCCGATCACGAATTCCGGCCGTGACGTGCCGGCGGCGATTTCGTCGATGCTGAGCGTGGAGGTATTGCTGCCGAGAATCGCGCCCGGCTTGCAAATGCGGTCGAGCTCGGCAAAGATTTCCTTTTTCAGCGCCATGCCCTCGAAGACGGCTTCGATCACCATGTCGGCGTTCTCAAACCCGTCGTAGGTGAGCGTTGGCCGGATCAACTTCAACCGTTCGTCCACGAACTGCTGCGTGAGGCGGCCGCGATTCACCGACCCGGCGTAATTCGCACGAATCTTGGCCATGCCGTGGTCAAGCGCCTCCTGTCCCGCCTCCTTGAGGAGCACGGGGATGCCGGCGTTCGCGAATACCATCGCGATGCCGCCGCCCATGGTGCCCGCGCCCACCACGGCGATGCTATTGACCGGAATCGTCGGCGTTTCTTTCGCGATGCCCGGAATCTTGGCCACCTCACGCTCGCCGAAAAAAACGTGGATTAGCGCTTTGGCCTGATCCGAATTCAGGCATTCGATAAACAAGCGCTCTTCTTCCCTGCACCCTTCGTCGAAAGAGAGCTTCGTGGCGGCCTCGACCGCATCGATCGCCGCTAACGGCGCCGTGATTCCCCGCCGTTTTTTGCGAGCGGCCTCTCGAGCGGCCGAAAAGATCGGCGCGTTTTCTTCCGGCGTTCCAAGCTTGGTCCCGATGTCGCGCGTTTTCCCGGGCGGGCGGCTGGCGGCGTCCTCCGCGAAGCGAACAGCGCCCTCGAGCAAGTTCCCTTCGATGATTCGATCGATAAGGCCGAGCTTGAACGCCTCGCCCGTTTTCACGGGATTGCCTTCGGCGCACATCTCAACGGCCTTGGCTACTCCCACGAGCCGAGGAAGGCGCTGCGTACCGGCTGCCCCCGGAATGAGACCAAGCTTTACTTCAGGCTGGCCGACCTGAGCGTCCGGCGCAGCCACGCGGCAGTGGCCGGCCATCGCGAGCTCGAGGCCGCCGCCGAATGCCGTGCCATGAATCGCCATCACGATCGGCTTGCGGCAATCCTCGATTTGAAGGAGCAACGGCCGAAGGCCTGCGCCTCTCTGCCTCTTGCCGGAAGCGAGCTTCTCGAACTCCCTGATATCCGCGCCCGCGACGAAGGTGCGACCGCCACCGATGAGCACCGCCGCGTGAACATCGTCATCTTTCTCAATCTGAGCGATTGCTGCGGAAATGCCCTCGGGCACGCCGGGACTCAAGGCGTTCACGGGCGGATTATTGATCGTTATGATGGCAATGCCGCCGGACTTGGCGAGTTGGATGAGATCACTCATAGAATTTCGCCTTCTCTCTCTACGCTGCTATGCGCTTCGGGCCGAGGCCGCGCGCGTGTCGATCACTAGGCAGAACGCGCTCGCGATGATACTTCGCGATGATAGATCGAATCGTCGAAGGCAGTTTCCGACCCCTAGCAGGCTTGTAGTGCACAGAAACGGGGGGGTGGTAGCAGACCGGCTCAAAGTGTCAGTTGTAGGCGCTGCCCTCCTGCTCACAATGAACCGGACTCTCGCTGGAGTCCATTTCGAAAACGACGCGCTCAGAGATGCCGAAAGAATGGCCTGCTCCACTGCCTCCCAATTCAACCCTACCGGCCCGACTGGATTCTCGGCGGGCAGTCCGCGAGTCGGTGCTTGAGAATCTCAGCAACAGTAGCACCCTCCAATTCGAGCTTTGCCTGTACCTCGGTCTCGCAAACGGTGCGAAGAGGCTTGGACTCAAAGGCAAGTTCCAACATTCTGCCCATTCCGGGCAAAAAACCGAGCGTCAGAGCCAAAGTGCGGGTAGAGCGTGAGGCAGCCCTTCCTCAAGATGCTGAACCTTAATTATAACCACCAATGTCCTTGGTTGTCCCGTGGACGGCATGGGCGGATCGTGGATCGTCAAGCTGCCTTCCGCCCCGCTACAAGGTGGTTCCCGAGAATGAGTTCGCCATGCTGGAATTGGCCCGCCGCGCCGGAATCTCCGTCCCTGAAAACAAGCTCGTCGATATCGCAAGCATCAAGGGCCCGCCCGAACAGGCCCATAGGGCGGAAGGCCAGCCGCTCGCCGTGAAGCGGTTCGATCGCCTGCTCAACGGGGGGCCGTTCACATGGAGGATTTCGCGCAAGTCTTCGGGGGGTTCCCAGATGACAAGTACGAACACCGCAGCTATGCGAATATCGCCGCCGTCCTCTGGGCGGAAAGCGGTGAGCAATCCACTTGGGAATTTGTCCGCAGGCTCGTGTTCTCGGTGTTAATCGGCAACGCCGATATGCATCTCACGAACTGGTCGCTGATCTATCCCGACCGGCGCACGCCCGTGCTCTCACCGGGCTACGATTTTGTCGCCACGCTGCCGTATCTTCCCCACGACAAGGTGGCCTTGAGTTCCGGCGAAAGCAAAAGCCTTCCGAAATCACCCCCGACCAGATGCGGCGCTTCGCCGACACGGCGAGAATCCCAACAAGCTCGTTGTGGCAGATCGCCGCCGAAACGGCGGAACGCGCCGTAGCCGGATGGAAAACGCTGGAACAAAAGGATCTGCTCCCGAAGAACATGAGCGCGTCCATCGAAAAGCAAATTCATGCGGTCGCCGCGACACTGACCGGGGCCTAATCCGGGCATGGTACTGGACACGAACGACGTCATCGACTTCGGTGCGCTTGCCGCGCAATCATTGTGCTTACGTCGGACGGAGTCACCGCCACTGGCCAGATGCGCCGCACAGTCGGCGCCGATGTTCAGAAGCCGGTCTGTGAGTGCTAGACCAGAGGACCGTCAAGGTCGGTGACGCAGCAGGTTGGAATTCTTGGATTATAGCTGCCACGCGCGTCTACGCGGCATTGCAAGCCTTGGCAGACTCAAACTGCCTGCTTTGTTCGCCATCGCAAGATGGCCAGGGCCATCATGCCCAAGCCCATCATCAGCGCCGTGCATGGCTCCGGTGTGGGAGCGGATCCAGTCGCCGGCACGACGGTCGCCGTATAGTCCGCTATCGCGTCGCTGGTGCTTAGCGGGGTGCCGTCATAGAAGCAGAAGGGGTCCGTAGGATCACAGAATGCGCCATAAAGTTCGAAATACCCGGTTTCCATAGTGCCTACAGGCACATCCGAATTCCACGTGAATTGAAACAGGCCCACCGATGTTCCCGGGCCGCTCGGGTCGTCTTCGTAGTACTCGGTGACTGTCTGGCCGGGCGCCAGGATCGGAAAATCAAAAGGCGAAGCGTCTGGTGTTCCGTCAGTAGCCAACAGAAGGCTGCCGTCGATGCCGGTCAGATCTAGGTAATCGGTCGAACTGTTGTTCGTGATGGAATAGCCCCATCCGATCGTGGTGCCCGCCGGACCGGCAACGTCGCCGGGACTTGGCTCCGTCGTGAACGTAAATGTGTCGTCCGCGCGAACCGCGTGGGTTAAGAGCAAAACGGCGAGAGCGAGAGAAAACCAGCAAGAGCAACGTCGCATTTGGTTCTCCTATGTTTGGGTTTTCCCTCAGCCATTCATCAGGGAATCAACGATTCGGCTGTCGAATAGTTGTAATTCGTGCCGGTCACGTCCTGCACCGGCCCGTTCTCGGTCACCGATATCCGTGTCACCGTGGCCGGGACATTCAGATAGACTCTCGTGCTTACTGCGGCGCCCACATCTAACACACCGATCGTGATTGGCAAGGACGGAGATAAAGCCGTATCGTACGTCACCGTTCCGGTGCCGCCGAGCGTGCGCAACGTCAATGAAGTGATTTGCAGACTCTCCGCATTGCCCGTTCCAGTGTTGGTGAGCACCACGTTCACGTAAATCGCGCCGGAGGGATCGGTGCCCACTCCGGCGCTTGCACCGGTGATGCGTGGTACCCCGATCGCCACGGTGACGGTCGAAGTTGCCGTGCCGGTGTCCCCTATTGGATCCGCGAAGCGGAACGTGACCGTGGTCGTGCCGATCGGGAATAGCGTCCCATTGTTCACTGCGATTCCATTCACTTGCGGAGCCAGCTGCACCAGCGGAGAACCGGACCCACCTGTCGCGGAGGCGCCGCCGAGGAAAGCGGACAGAGTCGGCCAAGCGGCACCCGTGGCACCACCCGCCTGGGTCGCCGGTATCGAAATGCTCGCCGGCGCTGTCACTGTTACCACGGGCGCGAGCACGGTGAAGCTCTGCGATACCGGCGCGGCTGCTGCATAGCTCGCATTCCCGGGCTGCGATGCTGTCACTATCACGCTTCCAGTTCCAGTGATCGTCAATACGGAGCCCGAAAGCATGGCCGGCCCGGTTACTGAGTAACTCACCGGCAGTCCCGATGAAGCCGTGGCTGTCAGCGTGGTCGGAGCTGCTCCGTAGGTGACGTTGGGCAACACCCCGAAGGTAATCGTCTGTGCCGCCAGCGCGCCTTGCCACGTGTTGGTGACCTGGTTGCTGCTGGCGCTAAACGCCGTGGCACTGATGTTGTCTAGCCCCGGGTTTGTGCCGGTGTAACTAAACTGGGCGTAGCCATTGGCATCGGTGGTAACCGTCCCGGTGGCCGAATTCGCTCCGGAAACGGTGAACGTAGTCGGAGCGCCGGCGATGCCGCCGCCAAAGACGTCGACGAGTTGGGCCGTCACCGTATAAGTTTGGCCCGTCGTGCTCTTGCCAGCCGCCGGCGAAAGCAGGAGCGGATTGGCAGAGTATTGTGCCGAAACGCAGACAATGTAGTTGACATTCACCGTATTGGCGCCGAGAGCCAGGGCGAACAGTTCATGCGTTCCGGGCGATGGAGATGCCCATGGCACAGAAAGCTTTACAGAGCCACCCGCCGGAACCGGCGCGCCGGTACTCGCGATTCCCGCCACAATTCCGAGCGAGGGGTCACCGTCGAAAAAGAACACTTGGACCGGCGAAGGCGTCGCCGTATTGCCCGTGTTGTCTACAGTCACGTTGAATTGTGCGGAGCTCGGGCAGGAGGCCTGACCGACATTGAAGTTGATCAGCGTGATCGCCGGGGGCGCGGGCATGTCGCTCGGCGTCACCGCCGGAGTCTGCGGAACAACATCCACCAGCGCATACCCATTGGGTGGAGATAGCGACGTGCTGATATTGAAGATTTCGCCGTCCGGTGCAAGCCGAAACAGGGCGGGGGTCAGGGATTGGTTGTAATTGATGCCTGCGCCGACGTAGTCTCCGCCGGCGTCAACCGTCATCGCACCGAAATTCAGAAGGTCCCCGCCAAAAGTGTTTTCGGCAACCGGGAACGTGTTGATATCGAGCGTGCCGCCGACATTGGTGATCTGCGGAGGAACGTCCACTCGTCCAATGAAGCCGCTCAGTTGACTTGGGGCGATGATGTAGTTTCCGTAGGAATCGAGCACAAAAAGACCCGGGGCTTGCGGCGCGATGCCTCCGTAGGCACCCGCATGAAGACTGCTGCCTCCGAATGTCAAATCGTTTCCATAGAAGGATCCGTAGGTTGGATCGGTCGCAATGCCGCCGGGGCACTCCCCACCCCCGTTGTAATTGCAATAGGCGGGAATGACTTCCGCAACCGCTGCGGTCGTGGGGTCGATGCTGAAAACTCCGCTGTCGCATTTGCTCCCGTCGCTGTTATTCACGTTGCTGACGATGATTTTGCCGGTGTTTGGGTCGACGCGGATGAATCCCGCCCCGTAGATCCCCTCGCACCCGGAGGGGCCTCCCGGAATGGGAGTCGGCACCCCGTTGACGAGCTGAACCGAGCCGTAGGGTTGCTCCACCTGGTCCAAGAGCGTGGCTGAGCTCCCATCGGGTGCCACGCGAATCACCACGCCGGGTCCGGGTCCGTCAACGCCACAGGCGCTGGAAATTCCAGTTACCTGACAAAAGTCCTCCCGGGCGGTCAGGTCAATCCTCCCGCTGCCGTCGAAAGCAAAGTCGCTAAAGGACAATAGCTTCAGTCCGACCAGGGGGCCTATCTGTGCCGGTGTGATTGTGGACAGCAGATCCCCATTGGAATCGTAGTGGTATAGCCCGGTGTTCGCGTCGAGCGACCAAATGTCCCCGTTGTAGGTGACCTGCAGTCTTCTAAGATTGGCGCCGCCGTAGGGGAGACCCGGCGTAAGCTGGCTGTAGCCTCCGTCCGAATGGATGTCGTAGATTTGGCTGTATCCGGACTGCGCGATGATGTCCTGGTCGGTAACGTCACCGATATCTGCGAGGCCATAGGCAATGTTGGTCAGCCCGCTCGAATCCGTCACTTTCACCGCAATCGTTCGTGTTCTCGGCTGGCTGTACGTGTACTGTGGTTGGGCTCCTGTCGCGTCCGTGAACGTCCCATTGCCATTCAGGTCCCAGGCGTACGTGAGCGAACCGCCGTTTGGATCGGTTGAACTGCTGGAGTTGAACGTAACGGCTGCGCCCGGCGGAGCGTTGTAATTCCCTCCGGTATTCGCGGTGGGATATGGGAGAACGACGGGCGGCAGCCCCTCGAGCGCCCGTTCCTGGGGGATGCCAGGCAAGTCCACTAGATCACCGGAATCGCCGAGATATACTTCGATATATGCTTGCAGCCCCACCGGCGTCACCTGCAACGTTCCGGTGCTGTCGACGTAAGGCTGAAAAAATCCGCCCAACGGAGTGAGCATGGCCCCGAGCGTCTGCTCGAGCGTCGGGAGGAACGCTTCGAAATTCTGAGCGTCTGCGTTATCCCCGAGCGGGTCCTGTTGTAGGGCGACATTGAACGCTTCGAGTGCCGCGTACGTTCGCAGCATTGAACCACCCGGACCGACGAGCAGATTGATGAACTTGTTCATCTGCATCAGCTGCAGCATTGTCCATTCATCGTCGCCCGCCTGTTGGGCGCCCTCAAGCTTTTGCAGCGAACTCAGGAAGGCGTTGCTCTCCGCATCCTGGTCGGCCATGGCATTGGCCAGCGTCATTGCGTCACGCTCCAGGGGCGTGGTATTGGGGCCGGCCGATCCGTACTTGAGGTCGCCCAGCTCCGCGAACGTTTGATAGTCCGGATCGGGAGGATCGTCGGCGAGGCCCTGGTATTCGCCCACGAGGTCAGCACAGTAAGCGAGCGAAGTTTCAAACCAACCCGACAAAACAGAGCCCAGCGACGTATGACTGCCTACTTGTTTGAACAGCGTGCAGGCTCCCGGGATGGTTACGCCTCCAATCGTCGCGTCTCCCAGGGCGGCCACGTACTGGCTGGCCGACGTCTTTATGGGGCTCAAGTTAATCGGCGGCAGGACTGCTGGTTCTTGGACGATGAAACCGACTTGGTAGGCATCGCCTAAGATGAGGTCCCCTCCCGCCGGATCCCAGATTCCCGTCTGACACGCATCCATCACGATTCGGTACTTTCCTGCGCCGGTGTTTCCAGCCGGCTGCGTAATCGCGACAATCGCATCCACGAACGTGCCGTCTGACAATCCGATAACCGTGTTGGGCGCCCCATTGATGTCCTGGAGTTTTGTCTGCAACGGTACCAGGGGTGTTCCGTCGTCGACCATGACGTACAGGTCCGCTGCGGGGTAAATCTGGAAAAAAGGCTTCTTGTCACCGGCTTCGAGCATCGACAAACAGCCCGTAACGAATGGCATTACGCCGTCGACGGCCACGGTCTGCCCAGGGCCAAAAACGTAGGATCCCGTCCCGTCCGCGATGTTGGACAATTGCATGTAACTGCTCAGTGGTCCCGCCAGCTGGGCCTGCGCCGATCGTGCCGCGAGTAAGCTCGATCCCAGAAAGCTTGCAATGCACATCATCAGTTGGAATCGGCGCATCTCGGGTCTCCCGCTCATTGCACAAGAATGAACTCACCGCATTTTTCGCTTGCCGAGTCCGTGCAATTCGGGGTGCTGGGAACGGCGGGCGGCGAATTTCGCCGCTCAAGTTTCGTTCAAATTTCTTTGAATGATTTCTTAATGTCATTGCGTGTTGGAGACAAAGGACGTTCGAGAAACCATCCGCTCGGTTTTCACAATCTGAACGACCTCCCGGCGCGCGATCGGTCGGAGGCAGACGGGGTCGAGTGACTCCGGAAGACTTGAAAGCGGTTCCTCGCGCCGTTGTTTTGCCGAAAATGTGCAACGGGTTTCACATCGAGCCACGGCGACGCTCCATGAGCGGCGCGAAATCGGAGATGGTCAAGAGAGCACTAGCTGCGTATAATGCCGCAAAATCACGGCGCGCGAAAATAGGTGCCTTTGTTGGCGCGGTTTCCGAAATGCCCGACGAGCCCAGCCATCGGTACGAGTTCGGCCCCTTCTATTTGGATAGGGGACAGCGCGTACTGGTGCGGGAAGGAAAGCTGGTCCCCCTGACCCCCAAGGCCTTCGAAATCCTCTCCCTGCTGGTCCAGAATGCTGGACGCGCTCTCAGCAAGGAAGAGATGATTCATCACACGTGGCCCGACAGTTTCGTCGACAACTCGAACCTTTCACAGCACGTCTTCCAACTGCGGAAAGCCCTTGGAGACGGCGCTGGGTACTCCTATATCGAGACGATTCCTCGCCGCGGCTATCGCTTCACCCAAGATGTGAAGAGAATCGATTCCAGCAACCACGCAACCGGCGAGGCTGTATCGGCCACACCTCAAACAACGCATTTCTCTGGCGCGAGCCCGCCCGTGAGGCGTTGGAAAATGCCTTTGCTGGCAGTCGCCACCATGCTGGTAGGCGTTGTGGCTGTCTATGCTTTCTTCGCGCGTGACCGCATCTGGCCTCCTGTGCCTCCCAGCGTCGGAAAAGTGATGCTCGTGGTGCTCCCATTCGAAAATCTGAGCGGCGACCCCCAGGAAGAATATTTCAGCAGCGGTTTCACCGAGGAATTGATCACCCAATTGGGAAATCTCGAGCCTGCCCGCTTGGGAGTGATTGCACGTACGTCCGCCACGCAATACAAGGATTCACACAAGGACATCCGCCAAATCGCGAAAGAGCTCGGCGTGGATTATGTCTTGGAAGGAAGCGTTCGTCGCGAGGGCGATCGTGTGCGCATTTCAGCGCAATTGATTCAGGCCAAGGACCAGACTCACCTCTGGGCGCAGGACTACGACCGAAACTTGCGAGACATCCTGGGCCTGCAGAGCAACGTAGCCCGAGACGTGGCAAGCCAAATTCGACTGCAGTTGACTCCGGAGGAGAACGCGCGACTCGCAAACGCTCCGCCGCGGGATCCCGAGGCTTACGAGCAATATTTGAGGGGAAGGTACCTTTGGAATAAGCGGAACCCCGAGGCGTACATAAAGGCAATCGACTACTTTCAGCAAGCGATCGCCCGCGATCCAGGTTACGCGCAGGCCTACGCGGGCCTTGCCGATGCCTATGCGCTTCTCGGCTCGTCGTGGAGTCCTTCGATACCCCGAAGCGAAGCAATGCCTGAAGCCAAGGAAGCAGCACTCAAGGCGTTGCAGCTCGACGACTCGCTGGCCGAAGCCCATACTTCTTTGGCCTTCGTGATGATGCATTTCGAGTGGAACTGGCCGGGCTCAGAGAAGGAATTCAAGCGTGCCGTCGATTCGGACTCAAATTACGCCACGGCTCACGAATGGTACGCCTACTGGTTTGCATCCCAAGGTAGAATCGACGAGGCCCTCGAGCAAATGGAACTTGCTCGGAAAGCCGATCCGCTCTCTCTGATCATTATGGCCGACACTTCGGAAATGCTCTCCTACGCCGGACGGCTCGGTGCGTCCGAGCAGGAAGCCCGACAGGCGACGGAACTGGATCCTAACTTCGTACCCGCATACCTGTGCCTCGCCCATTCTTATGCGGGCGCGAAGGAGTACCAGGCGGCCATCGCGAATATCGATAAAATTCTTGCGCTCGATCCGGACGACACCTGGGCCGCGAGCGAACTCGGGGCGATATATGCGTTCACGGGCGAAAAAGACAAATCCGAGGCGGTCGTCAATAGGATGTTGAATCATGCGAAAAATCAGGGACCGATCGCCTTCGAAGTCGCGCAAGTTTATTCCGCTCTCGGCGAGAAAAATCGAGCATTCGTTTGGCTGGAGAAAGCGTACGAATACCGCGATGGCGGGCTGATACTCCTCAATGCGAGGTGGGAGTTCCGACCCCTCCACAATGATCCCAGATACGGAGACCTGCTCAGGCGGTTGGGTCTGCCGTTCCACACACCATGATCGCGATGATTTTGACCTGTGCTCCGGCTGGGCCCACATTTATCGATCCGAGGATTTGGAAAGAGGCGAGCGGAGATGCAGACATGAGAGCGTTTCTCGTTCAGCGGGGATGAGGTCTGGAGCAGGGGACGGCGCTTGAATCCCTTGCTCCCCTGTTCCGCTGCGAGGGGAGGCAGGCTCAATCAATAAGGCGATAAGCTTTCCCCTACCACAGGACTTACCGGGTCACCCTGCATGCGAGCTGACGGCAGCGGCCGCGCTGCTTCACGCAGCTTCCAATACAGCCGCACCGTCAATTTTCGTGCGATGGCTACTTTCGCCACGCCACTGACGCGGCGAAATTTCAATCGTTGATTGTCCCGCCATAATTCCGGTGTGACTTTAGTCGGCGGCGCATTGAGGATCCCCAAGAATACGCAAAGCTCGAAGCCTCGGCTCGAAATGTTGATATCCTTCCTTGGTCAGTTTGTATCGATTCGAAGGGCAGCACTGCGCCAGCCATCCCTCTGCGATCAGCTCGGCCAGGCACTCTTTCAACGGTTCGGGTTCTTCGGCACACAGGGGCTCCAGCGCAAGGCCGTGCCGGCTTTCGGCCTCAAATTCGTCGGCAAGCGGTAGGAGTATTGCGGTCAGTACCTCATATTTCATAACGGCTGACGTCATACGTCCGCTCCTTATCGAGAGGGTACCGTCTGATCGAGGTGAGAGGGTTATTTAGCCTACAGTTGTCTGTGCTAAAGAGTTAATACTGCCACTCGGGTGGCCGAGTAAACGACGCTCGAAGCAAAAGTACCCGCCGATTCGCAAAAAAGTTGTCGTCATCCAGCCCGCATTCGATTCAGGCGCTGTGATTCCGCTGTCCCGCAAATTGATCGTGGGCGAGACGACGCCTTGGGTTTGCTGAAGCAACAAGCAGCTGGTTGTGCAGTGCCAACCACTTACCGCCGACTGTGGGCGGATGACGCGTATACGGAGGTTGTTCTCGCCGTCGGTAGTCTTCTGTGGGCAGGGGAAAACGGATATGAGTCCATGGAAAACAAAGGGAAGATTCTGGCCTCGAATGTCAGGCTAATAGTAGGACCCAGTTTTAGTTTCTCCTTCACGCGTCCCGCAGGATCGGCACCAGATATTGTGAAAGTCCCGGTGTCCGCAGCTGACCAACAACGCTTCAACAGCGTCACCATCAAACAGCACATTGAGGACTTACCGCCCGGTTCCAGTCGTGATTTCGAGCTGGATGTTTTCACTGGTGTATTAGTGGACATCGTCACGCACGAGGAGCACTTTTCGGGAAAAGTAGATCAGTTCCGCATACAGCCATATATCTTTTACTCTGACTCAACAGGAAACTATAGCGACCGCGCGTGTTTCAGTATTCGAGCTGATGAACGCGGTGTATTCTCCAAGGGGCCAGCGTTTTCTTGCAACGAGCGGATACAGAGTGGCGAAAGTAGTCCATAGCCGGTAACGCGGCCGATCCCTGCCACGCCGCGACGGACCAAGAAGCAGAACGTCGAGTCCACTTCCACCGTGTCGAAATGCTCCGCATGGAAGGTCAGGTATTCAGAGGGTTGTATTCCCGCAGGGTAGAACGATCCGGGCCAGCGTGGCGCAGTGAAAGCCGACGTGCCGAGGTGGATTTTGGCGGACATTGAGAAATGCGGGAGTAATCCTCGCCGACTCTTGCTCAGAGTCGTGTATGAGTAGCGCCCCTTGTGGGAGGTTTAGTGCTGTCTATGCGTGGAGACGACAGTCGGACAGCGTTCGCACATTCTGTACGTGCACGTCGAAATTCCTGCCCCAAACTGTCCTGAGTCGATAAAAGAACGCGCTGCTCTAGTTGAGCAACCCCTTGTGAATTAAGCAGGATGCCTGGTTGCGGCGTTGGACTTTGAACCAATGACCTTCGGGTCGCTGCCCCGGACTGCAAAAAGAAGGGGTTGCCCGAATCGAGCAACCCCTTGTGAATTAAATAAGATGCCTGGTTGCGGGGGTTGGATTTGAACCAACGACCTCCGGGTTATGAGCGTGATCTAAACTCGTAAGTGCTGTCGAATCAATCGCTCTTCTGTCAAAATTCGCGTTTGGAAGCGCATTCTGTCAGGTTAAATGCAGTAGAAAAAAGGGAATAGCATACTGTGAAAGTTTATCGGCTTATCCACAGTTGATTGCGTGTGAGTCCACACACAGGCGGGTTCAACCTCGCAACAAGCAACATTAGTCTCAAGTGTCCCGTTCACCCCAGGACTCCAAAACAAAACTCGCTATTGTGAATGCTGCATGTGCCACAAGTCTTGCGTGACGCGGTTTGACTCTGTACACAATCTTGCCGTGTCCAGCTTCGCAAACAGTTCACTGATGTCGAAGGATGTAACGATTCCAGAGATATGCTGATGGTCGTCGCGGACAAGAACATATTCATTTCTTGCGACCATAGCAAATGCCTCAAATATCGAATCCGTGAGATCGATAATCGCGGCGGGTTCTATGCATTGACTCACGATTTTGCATTCGCGTCCTTTTGCGACTTGCTTCCCGTGTGATCTCCAACTGAAAATGCCTCTTACATTATGACCGTCAAGAACAGATAGTTGTGAATAGTCATGATTCAGCATGAGCGTGAAGGCTTCCTCAACCGTGTCGGTTGGACCAATAGAAACGACCTCCTTTTGCGCTGACTCAAGTAAGGAAACACGGTGGGTTGGGTCGGGTTCCTGCCGCCCGTGAGTCTTGAATTCAAGAAGGATACGCCGCCATTCGCCCTCGGGGCCTTGGGTCAAATTGGGTGCATCAGTAAATTTTGAGGAACCGGTCATGCCGCAATCGCCTCGTTAAGCTGAACAATCAAGTGTTGAAGCTGACCTGCAAAAACTCGTGTAGCTTGACTTAATCCGCCTTTGCGCGTGAACACAGGCACTAGGTCGAAATCGCTCTGGTCAATCGTAAGATTCTCAATCATGTGGGCCTCAATTAAGCCGAGCCATTGCTGCTGCTCAGATGTAAATTTCTTGCCTTTGGTCACCCTTGCAAACGCAAGTTTGACCCTCTCTTCTGCCGTAAGAAGTGGCTCCTGCTCATCGGCGGCGTGCTTGACCATCGAAATGATATCCGCAAGCACCTTGTGGTACTGAACTTCGTGTGCCTTTCGGAGATTGTCCTCTGTGAACCGCTCCGGGGCGGAAGCAAGTTTCTGCCTGAGTTGCGTCAAGGCATCTGTGCTCCACGAACGAGGCCGATTCAACAGGATTCCGATTGCCGCGATCTTCTCGGGGTTTTCCCGAACGAACCGACCGAACGCCGTCAGGTAGTCCTCGGGACGATAGTCTTTACCATCGGCACCGCGAATTACCCAAGAGGACGAGACAGAATCGACAGTCTCATGCGCGACGAGGAAAACCCTTTGTGGTTTGGGATAGTTCATCAACAAATCCTGAAACGATTTGTTGCGAAGCTGCGCCATTGCGTCGGTGAAATGTTCATGCAAGCGCCGAGGTAACTCCGCCGCATATCCTCGCAGGTCTCCATTGGGTATGAACCCGGCAAAGAGGGTGCGGGCTTCGCCGGACATCTCTTTGTCGATACGTTGGAGCCGCTTTACGAGACAGCCGACGTTGTAATCTCGGTCGCGGTTGTTCCATATATCCTCGATGAGTTGGACTATCGTTTTGTATTCGCGGACCGGCGGCTCTGCCGTAATCGAGGTTGCGCTCTTGAAGTATTCGAGCAGCGTCCCGTCGAAACAGTCAAAAACGACGAAGTGGGACTTGTCAGGAAAGTGTTCTCCCCTTCTCGTTCCTCTTCCAAGCATCTGCTCGAAGAGAATGCGTGATTTCACTGGCCGGAGAAAAACTATCCCTTCAAGATCAGGGATATCGACGCCCGTTGAAAGCATGTCCACCGTGACAACAATTCCTGGATTGGGTCGATTGCGAAATTCCCGAATCCGTTGAAGAGGCCGATCTACTCGGCCCGTGATCTTTTGCACGAAAGATTCGCCCCGACCGAAGATGTCGCGGGCCAAATCAACTAGCTGGTCCGCGTGCGACGTATGCGGGAGGTCGCTGACCGCGAAGATTAGTATTTTGGGAAATCTGCCGTAGTGCCGCTCATGTTCCAATGTCCATTTCTTGACCTCTTCAAGGACCTTGCGATTTGAATCAGGAGACGTAATCTTTTCCTCGATCTCGGTGCTCGGAAACTCACGTTCGTCCTCTAGGAGATCGAGTTGCTGTGCACCGGATACAGGGTTGACCACACCGACTTGTTCGCCTTCCTTCAAAAAAATCCCATGCATTCGCACACGCGACTTCACTGCAACGGCGTCGTAATCCACAAGGTAGCCTTCGCGCACGGCTCTTTCGTATTCGTACCGATATGTGATCTCCTTGAACATTGCCATCGAGTGCGCGGCTGGCGTGGCTGTGAGGCCAATCTTGATAGCGTCGAAATGGTCAAGCGTTTTTCGCCACGTCGCCGTTTCCATTGTGCTGTAACCCCTATGGCATTCATCAGCGATGACGAGATCGAAAGCGTTAATTGGAATGTCCAGTTTCACAGCGTCTTCATCTAATTCTTCGCGTCCAGCAGAAAATATCGCGTCACGGCCCAAGAGATTGATGGTCATACGCTGAATTGTGCTGACGTAAACGAATGCGTGACCGATTTGGGGATTGGTCAAATACGAATTCGGAAGGACCCTTGGGTCGAACTCTTGGTCCTCGTCAAGATCCTCTCGATGGAATCGCTGGCTATAGACCTCGTAGATTTTGTCGAATTTTAGCCCTGGCTCAGGCTCAAAGGATGCAAATGCAAGCACAGCCTGTCCTGCAAGCGCCCTACGATCTACCAGAAACAAGATTCGTCGCGCTGCACCCGCTTTCATCAGGCGGTAGACCTCATTGACCATCGTGAACGTCTTGCCCGTTCCGGTAGCCATTGCAATGAGCATTTGCTGCTTGCGGTTCAAAAGAGCTTTTTCGACAGCTGCGTTTGCCTCCCGCTGATATGGGCGGAGACGAGGGTGGTCATTTGGGGCTTGGGCCAATCGCGCACAGGCGCTGTCGAAATCGCGCCCAAGACTTTCGGCCAGGGCATCCGGCGTATGGAATGCGGATACGACGTGCGACCGATTCAGTGCAGATCGGATGTCTCTGTGCCAGACGATCTCACCGTTGGTTGAATAGAGAAATGGAACTCGAAAACCATCGAAATTGAATGGACCTCCCTCTAATCCCCTCGAATACCTTTCAGCTTGCGTGAGAGAGTTCTGAGGTCCGAGTGTTAGTTTCTTCGCTTCAACAATTCCGAGAATCTTGCCGTCAACACAGAGCGCGTAATCGGCAGGGCCATGCTCTGTGGGAAACTCTTCGATAGCACAACGGTCATAGGCTGTGAGGGGCCTTTCCGCATCGAAAGGGACGACACGCCATCCAGCGGCCTGTAACCGTGGGTCAATCAGCCGCTTGCGCGTCACCCATTCGGAGGTTTCAGGGGAAGTTGGGTTCATTTTCTGAATAGGGAGCCATCTTACTACCAATCAACAATTTAGTAGTATACACGTACCACCTTTGTGTACGTGCTGCTTACGTTTCTAGCTAAGGACTCTCATGTACTTCTCCTTTTAGTTTTGGGGTAACGTATTCAACGTGAGCATGATTTGGAGCAAGAATGGTGCGTACCGACGTGTGCCTTACGATAGTGAAGCGGACCTTGAGAAGAGCATCCGCGAAGTCGAAGGCGAGCTTTTCGGCGCTAATCGAATCTATCTCGACATCAAGAAAAAGATCGGAGCCAAAGGCAAACTTCGCAATATTCCCGATGGATACCTGATCGACCTCAGTGGACGAAAACCTAGACTGTACGTGGTCGAGAACGAACTGGCGGCACACGAGCCTCTACGACATATCGCAGTTCAAATTTTGGAGTTTTCCTTGTCTTTTGAAACCGACCAACGCACCGTTAAAGGCATCCTTTTCGAGGCGCTTCAAAATCAGCCAGAGATCAGAAAAAAATGTGAAGCCTATGCCTCGTCTCACGATTTTCGCAATCTCGACCACTTCCTAGACTATCTGGTCTACGAAGGGCCATTCGCTGCCATCGTTGTCATCGACGAAATACCGGACACCTTAGAGAACGTCCTGGCGCGAAAGTTTCAATTCGGGGTTGAGGTTCTTGAAATTGCGCGATATGAGAGCGCGAGCGGCGAGCGTTTCTACCACTTCGAGCCTTTTCTGGCGGATCTTGCAGAAGATATCAATGGGACTACTGAACCAAGCACGAAACCACCTGCCTCTCGATTGGACTTGGGCGATGAGGACACGATTGTAGTCCCTGCGAGAGACGAGGGATTCAAAGAGACTTTCTTGGGTGAAAATTCCTGGTACGCGATTAGGATTCACGGTTC
>DATJUG010000079.1:0-27710 GCA_035502635.1 Bryobacteraceae bacterium | reverse complement strand
GCCGAAGTGGACCGGGCCGTCACTCGAAGATGCGTAACCGACGCTGGTGGTCATGTGGTTGTATTGCACACCGCTTTTCGTGGTCAGCTTGATGCGCGCGCCGATGCCGTCGCGATTGCTCTTAACGCCTTCGAGCGCGATATCGAGCCAGTGGCCGGAAGGCGAGGTGCGGTTCATCCAAAGTTCGGGTTCGCGCGACAGAGCGGTGGCGACGACATCGATGCGGCCATCGCCATCGAGGTCTCCGAAAGCGAGGCCGCGGTGGCGCGCGGGAGGACTGGCATTTAAGCCCGCCTCCTCGGTAAGCGCCGTCCATTTGCCGTTCGGGCCGGGATTACGAAAGACGGTGTTGAGTTGATCGACTTCGTGGCCAGAGACAGATCGTGACTCGACGTCGCCGCGAGTGACGAACAGATCTTTCCAGCCATCGTTATCGAGATCATAGAGTCCGGCGCCAAAGCCCGACATATGAATGCTGAGCGCGCGCATTCCGCTGGGAGAAGTTATTTCGTTAAAGTCGCCCTTTCCTGTATTTTTGAAGAGTGGAAAAGTCTGATTGACTAGCGCGACGAATGCAAGATCCGGATAGCCGTCATTATTGAAATCGCGGAAATCCAGCCCCATGCCCGAAACAAAGTTACCATCCTCGGGCAAGGCAACGCCGGCAGGAAAGGCGACTTCTTCGAACTTATTCCCTAAATTGTGGAACAGAAAATTGTAATATGCATCGTTTGTGACGAATAAGTCAGGCCGGCCGTCGAGATCATAATCCGCCACTCCAACGCCCATGCCTTTGCCAATCTGGGCGCGAATACCCCACGCCTGGGAGACATCCTGAAATGTCCCGTCACCCTTATTCAAAAAAAGCTGATTCGGAGTGCCTTTGTAATATCGCGGGTGACAGTAATCGGCGATGCCATTAACAGAACAAAGAGGCTTTGAATCGTATTTCCATTGAAGATAGTTGACTATAAAGAGATCGAGCAGGCCGTCGTTGTTTACATCCACCCAGACGGCAGTAACAGCCCACAGCGGGCCGTACTGCGGATCGTTCCATTTATCAAGACCGGCTTTGGCAGTTACATCCGTGAAAGTGCCGTCGCGATTATTGTGATAAAGCGTGTTACGATGTACGCCGGCGACGAAGATATCAGGATACCCATCGTTATCATAGTCGCCAACGGCAACGCCCATGTCATAACCGGTGCCGCCGAGGCCGGCGGTCTCGGTAACGTCAGTGAAGACGCCATTGCCGTCGTTTCGAAATAGGCGGTTGCGGTACTTGGGCGAGTTCTTGGTCAGCGTGGCGATATCGGCGCCGTTCGTGAAGAAGATATCAGGGCGGCCGTCCCGGTTGTAATCCAGAACAGCAACGCCGCCGGGCATGGTTTCCGGCGCGTTGCGAGAGGCAGTTTGGTCATTCTCAAGCCGAAATGGGAGCGTTCTTATTTCGAACTGAATACCGGAAGGTGTTTCTTGAAATGCACCGCCGAGAAGCGCTGCGGAAATGACAATGCAGGCCGCGAGACGAACAGATGGGCTGGTCAAACCACGAAGGTAGCAAAAAGGGGATGAGCGTTCACGCCATCCCCTCATTCGAACGATTGCGACTAATTCAGAAGTAAAACTTCACGGCGAATTCCACTTCCCGGTTACCCGTTGTAAATAGGGGAGATCCGGTGGTGTAGATGTTCGTGTTCGTTGGACTGTAGGCTCCGTTGTTGCTGAAGCTCAGTTCCTCATCGTTGTTGTTTTGACGCCCGAATTGCTTTAACGGATGGTTCAGGAAGTTGAACGCCGATATTCGGAACTGCACATTCCGGCTCTCACCCCATTTGAAGTTCTTGTAGAGTGATAGGTCGCTATCGAAATAGGCCGGACCGTGGATATAAGGCCAGATGATGCTGCCTTCTTGCCCAGGAGCAGGCGGAGCGAAGCAGGAGGGGTTGAAATACTGCCCGGATTTCAGGTTGCTACGCGGGTCGCAGGTGATGATGGGCTCCAGAGTAGGAGCGTTAGTGCCCAGGATCGTCGAATTGCTGAAGTTATTCGGCCATTGAACGTTTAGGTCGCCGGAGGTATTCGGCTGAATGGGTGCTCCGCTGGACAACTGGGTCACGCCGGAGAGCTGCCAGCCGTTGATGACCCCTTTTGCCAGCCAGTTACCGTGTATTGGGCTGGGCAGACTGTAAATGTATGCGGCATTGAAAACGTGGGTGTGGTCGTACGCCAGTACGCCGTAGTTGGCGCTGAGACTATACGGCCAGACGTTTGTTCCGTTTCCATTGCCCCCATTCGAAGTTTCTCCATCGCGAGTGCCAAGCACCTTGCTGAAGGTGTAATTTAACAGGTATGTTGCGGGGCCGCTTTGTTTCTGCCACTGCGCCTGCAAAGCGTTGAAATTTGCATAGCTGCCATGACTGGTTAACGCAATCTGCTGATAGTTGATGAGGGGGAAATAGTCGTTGGCGTTAAAGCTCGAAGAAAGTGGACTTACGGCCTTTCCGTAATTGGGCGATCTCGGGTTGGGATCAGGGCCAAAATAGGCGCCCAGCGGAGGGGTATTGGGGTCGCCCAGGTAATTGCCGTTCCCAGCTTGGATAAGCTCATCGCCGCTCTGACTTCCAAGGTATGAGAGCTCGAAGAGTGAACGCCAGGGAAATTGCTGTGAAATAGTAATATTCCAGTCTCGCGTCCAGGGAACACGCCCATCACCCATCTGCAGGACGTCAAGGTTGTTCGCGCCATCCTGGTTGTGGACGCCGGGCGCTGGAACAGCAGCCGCAGCAGCAGCCGCTAGCGAATTGAACCCGGTGCCGCTACTCGTAATCGTGTACAGTCCAAGCGGGCCTTCCGCAGGACCCTGCACGGAATTAAAGGCGAGCTGATAGCGGAACACGGCGAAGCCGCCTCGCAGGACGGTTTTTCCATTGCCGAATATGTCATATGCGAGGCCTAAGCGTGGATCGAGATAGAACAGTGGCGACTTAAAGCCGGATTGTGGAATCGCACTGTTTATCGCATGCCATTCGATACCTGTATTCGGGGCCGGATTAATGGAATTGCTGTAAGTGTAAGGATCCCAAACCTGTAAGCCTGCACCACTGTCATACCACTGGCCGAGATGATCGAATCGGATTCCATAATTGAGCGTCAATCTCTTACTCACTTTCCAGGAGTCCTGAGCGTAAAGCGAGTATTGATGGAATAACAAGTCATCCGTGGCGATAGCGCTTCCCTGTGAGTATTGGGTAGCATGCCCTAGCAGAAAGTCCGCGATAGTATTTCCCGTGCTGGTGGGAGCACCGTTGTTGAAGGTAAACAAACCGTTATTCGAGGATGAACTGGACTGAATGTTTTCGTTGCTGTCCCAATAGAAGCCGAACTTCATCGTGTGGGTGCCCGAAACCTTGCTTAGGTTGTCGTAAACGGCGGGAACTTTCTTAAGTCCGATGAAAGCTCCTCCGTAAGAGCTGCCAAAGAAGGAGCCCTGTGGCGCGAAACCAGCCAAAGCGGTCGCGCTACAGCAGTTACTTTCGATGTTTGGAATTTGCGGATTGTTTTGGCCGTTTACCTCAGGGACACCGAAGCCTACAGTCGAACGTTTGGCCGCATTTGGATCCGCCGGAAGGATCGGATTTTCGAAACGGGCATAAGTAAAGACTGTTTCATTGGTGAGAGTGGGACTGAACACGTGCGTGACATTCACCATCACTTCGTTTGAGGCGGTGGCCGCGGTCAGGCCGCCGGGATAAGGAAGCGAGCTCGAGGGGGCCCACCACAATGCGAAGCCGTTGTCCGGCGTATCAACCTCGTCCTGGCGAGTATAGGAGCCTGAGATCTTGGTGTTCTCGCTTAGGTTGTAGTCGATCTTTCCGGTAGCTTCCCAGCGATTCGTCGGAAACGATGCGTTGTAAAGATAGTTATTGCCGCCGTGGGTAGCGGGATCGATATTTGGTTGCGGATACAGTTTCAAAAGCGCCAACGAATTCGGGTCCATGGCGGAGACCGGAATCATGCCCCCAGGGAAGCTGGTGCCATTGGTGGTGGTGTAGAGAGCACCGGGGACATTGCTGCACCCGGGACCTGCGCCGGCAACTCCGGTGGGACTGCTCGTGGACGCCGTTTGAGTCCCACAAGGGACAGTAGTGGCTTGCGGGTACGTGCTGCCGACGCCAGTGAGACTTGCCAGATAAGCGGGGCTAAAGTTGCCAGAGCGCATCTGCGCGGTGGGAACAAAAAACTCGTAGGGGCTGCCTTGCGGCTGCTGATTCATGTATTCATAACCGGCCCAGAAGAAGAGCTTGTCGTGGTTCTTGTTGAAGTGAGTCCACGGAATCAGAACCGGCCCACCGATGTTGCCGCCGGGATAGTAGTAATGCTCATTCGAAGCCGTTCCGCCTTGGCTCTTGGAGTACGCGTCAATGGAGTTAAAAATGCCGTTACGGGCATAGAGGTACCCTTCACCATGGAACTGCGCCCCGCCACTCTTGCTAAACGCCTCGAAGATGATAGGACCCTTGGCATACTGGGCGTCATAGCTGTTGCTCAGAACCTTAACTTCCGAGGTCATGTCCTGGTTGATATTGGCTATCTGCGTGCCCATATTGCCGGGGTCAACAAGATTAGCTCCATCCAACATGTACGCCATGGAGCCGTAAGGCTGGGCGCCGTCGGCGGTTAGCGCACCGACGGGGCCACTGTTGGTGCTCACTACGCGGTCGTTGAAGCTGGAGCCCTGCGTCAGGCCATTGGTAGCGACTACGCCGGGCATGATCTTAAGCAATTCTCCAGCGTCGCGGCCTTGGATAGCGATGTCAGTGACCATGTGGTTATTCAACGTGGTGCTGACCTCACCGGTATCCACCGGCGCCACCGCCTCGGCGCCTGCAACCACCTCGACCTGCTGACTGGTCTCGCCCACGGCGAGCGCGATATTGGGGAGCGTTCGGCTGTCGCCTTGGTTCAGGACGACGCCTTTCTGTGCCCATGTCTTAAAGCCCTGAGCCGTAACAGTGATGTCGTAAGTGGCGGGCTGGAGGGCCGTCACCGTGAAGTAGCCGTCGTTGTTCGAAACCGTAGTGCGGGTATCGCCGCTGGCGACGTTTTTTACTACAACTTGTGCGTTCGGAACAACCGCTCCCGACTGGTCGTAAGTAGTGCCCGACAAAGTAGCAGTTATCTGCTGCGCGTAGCAGAAGATTCCGAAGAGCGCGAGTACTGTGAAAAGTCCCAGTAGGAATTTGAGTTCTCTTGAAATGTGCTTGCTAACTAGGTTAAGCGAGCATGTTCGAGACAAGGATCTAGACATGTAGACCTCCCTGAAGCTGAATATCGAAACTGACTAATAGACCCCAAGCCAAAAAAAATGGATCAAAGTATCATGTAATTCGCGGTACAGACTAGCAAAAGAACCAGTCAATTCTCGGCCTAGGCGCAATCACCACAAACCGAGCGCAGAACTGTTGGAATTATAAGGACAGCGGTGGTCGCGGGCTACGTTAAATCTTCTGTTACAGGCCGTTACGCTGTCGTTGCAGTACCGGTTTCTTCGAAAAGACTGGCGTACAATGTGAGCCGATAGATGTCCTCCGTTCACCCTCCGGCTACCGATGCGTTAGAGGAGCGCGAGCAGGCAGAGGTACAGGCTGTTCTCGCGGCCTTGACTCGCTCGCCGCTCATGGCACGGTTGTTCTCGTATCTATGCAACAAGTATTTCGAAGGCCAGAGCGAACAGCTCAGCGAAGTGAAGATCGCGGTGGAGGTTTTTGGACGAAGCGCAAGCTTTGACCGCAATCAGGATGCCATTGCCCGGGTAGAGGCGCACCGCCTGCGAAAAAAGCTCAAGCAGTTTTACGAGACAGAGGGGAAAGCACACTCGATCCACATTGAGCTGCCGCCAGGCAGTTACGCGCCGGTGTTTCGTCGAATGCCTGCCGAGCCGCCCCAAATGAAACCGAGCGAGACCGCGCTTCTGGGGACTGCGGCGCCGCACTCTGAGAAAGCACTAGCCCAGCCAAGGCGGCATCCTTGGGCGTGGTACTTGGCTGTCGTGGCGGTAGCAGTCCTTGCGGCGTTCGGAATCATGCGCGCGGTGCGTAAAGGTCTCCGCTTGGATGCAGCGGGCTCGACGAATATTCAGCGGGCAGAAGTGACGCCGGTGGCGGGCGGTGGCAATTCGGGAGCCGTCCGATTCTTGTGCGGATATGAAGGCCGCCCGCACATTGGACAGCTAGGCGAAATATGGGCGGCGGACCGATACTACAACGGTGGCCGCCCATGGCCCGTACGCCGTGGCTTCATCCGGCGCGCCAGCGATCCTTTTTTGTTCGAGAATAGCCGGACCGGGGAGTTTTCCTACGACATTCCTGTAAAACCTGGCGATTACGAGCTGCATTTGTACTTCGTGGAGACGGAGTACGGCGAAGATCTGGGAGGCGGCGAAAATACTCGGACGATGCTCATCCGGTTGAACGGAGCCATATTGTTTCAAAGCTTCGATCCGCTATCGGATGCCGGCGGCCCGAGGATTGCGGACGAACGTGTATTTAAGGATGTGGAACCGGCGGCCGACGGCAAGGTGCACGTGAGCTTCGAAAGCCAGCGCGGACAGCCGATGGTGAGCGCGCTGGCTTTGATACCCATGGTCTCGGGCAGGCAGGCGCCTATCCGGTTAGTAACTCAAACCAATTCATATACTGACCATTTGGGGCAAATATGGGCGCCGGATAATTACTATTCGGGCGGGCAGTTTTTCACAGATAAACCTCCAGTGGGCAACACGGCCGATCCGGCGATATTCACCAGTGAGCGGGCCGGTAATTTCAGTTATGCCATTCCTGTAGATTCGCACGGTAGATACACAGTGAATCTGTATTTTGCGGAAACATATTTTGGGTCGAAGGCTTCAGGGGTCGGCGGCGTGGGGAGCCGTGTCTTTAATGTGATGTGCAACGGAGTTATGCTGCTAGATCATTTCGATATTTACAAGGAGGTGGGAGAACTACGCGCTGTTGTGAAGAGCTTCCACGGGCTGCGACCGAACGCGCAGGGTAAGTTAATACTTACTTTCGAGCCAGTCGCGAACTATGCTTCGGTATTTGCCGTTGAAGTAATAGACGAATCGAAATAGTCAACCAGAACTTACCGCTTGGGCGGACCAGGCGGCCCTTGCTCCTGCTGCTCCGCGGTCAGCTTATCGACAATTTGCCTTTCCCTCAGACCGTCCGCGGGCCGGTGCAGTTTGTAATAAAGCGCGGCGAGCTCCACGTGAGCCTGGAGCCACTTGGGATTGCCTTGGACAACTTTTTCTAAATCTGCTACCGCAGAGTCCAATTCTCCCGCGGCACTCTCGCACAGAGCCAACTCATAATGGGCAAACAGCGAGGATGGGTCGATCTGAAGCGCTCGCTCGATATACGGGCGCGCGTGATCAAGATCTCGCCGGCCATAGAGAATACCGCCGAGATGGAGGTTAGCGTCAAAGTCCTCGGGATTGGACGCTAGCGCTTTGCGGAGGTCGGACTCTGCGCCTTGTTCGTCGGAGGTTTGTTCCTTGGCAATTCCGAGAGCGGTATAAAGGCCGGCCAAGCTGGTATTCAGGCGCGCCGCACCTTCCAGATCCTGGCGCGCAGGCACATACTCGTTTAGCTTCAGCCGCGCGTTGCCCGCAAGTAAGTAGGCATCCGCGCTCTTGCCGTGCTGCGCAACCTGTTCCATGAGCGCTGCGCCGTTGCGCAGTTTGCCGACACTGATCAATGCAGATGCGAGGACGTATGCCAGGTCCATATCATCCGGATGCGCCGCTTCTAGTGGCGTAAGGAGAGCGATGGCCTGATCATTGTGCCCGAGCCGCGAGTAACAATCGCCGAGGAGCACGGCGACACGAGTATCGCCAGGCATGGCGTGATGGAGAGAATCGAACTCGTGTAGAGCGCTCTGCAAATCGCTCTTCTTGTAATACGCCAGGGCGAGATTGAGGCGCGCGGTCGCGTTGGCGGGCTGAATCTTGAGCGCGAGGCGATAGTCGGCAATGGCCTCATCGAACCGGCCTAGGCGAACCAGGGCAACCGCAAGATTAACTCGGGCGTCGAAGGCGTTTGGCTGCAATTGGAGAATTTGTCGATAATTCTGGACCGCGGTGGTCAGATCGCCACGCTGCTGAGCTTCGACAGCGCTTTGAAATAATCGCTCGACATTCGCCTCCTGAGCCAGAGCGCAACAAGAAATCACTAACGCGCAGACAACAACACGCATCGTCTTAAGGATAATAAGCGCCGAGTGGAGGCTGGCAACGGGTATGCTACTCAATGAATGTTGCTGTTCACCGCGTTTCTTATCGCCAGTGTGGTGGCCCAGAACACGGCGACATTCGAAGAGTTGGCGGCGCGTGCGGCGGCGGCTCGTCAAGCGGACGATGTTCCGCAAGCGCTTCAGTTATACCGGCAGTCAGTAAACCTGAATCCCAAATGGGAGGAGGGCTGGTGGTTTCTGGGCAGCATGTTGTACGATTCGGACCGCTATGCGGAGGGCGGTGACGCGCTGCAGCACGTGGTGGCGCTAGATCCAAAGGCCGCACCGGCTTGGGCGCTGCTGGGCTTGTGTGAGTTCGAGACGGGCGACTATGCGCACTCGCTCGATCATATCCAGCGCGGTCTGGCGCCTGGTTCGCCCTCGCCGCAGATGGAAGAAGTGCTTCGCTATCACGAAGCCCTGCTATTGACCCACAGCGGCCGTTTCAGCGAGGCAATCGAAAAATATACCTGGTTTGCACGAAAAGGAGTCCAGAATCCCGACCTGCTGGTGGGGATCGGTCTGGCCGTGCTGCAGTCGCCGAAGTTTCCAAATGACGTTCGGTCAGAGCAGGAACGGTATGCCATCGCGGGCAGCGCAGCGTTTCTCAATATGAACGGAGATTTCCGCAACGCGCAGATGACGTACCGGAAATTGGTTGAGCAATATCCCGAAGCACCGTACGTGCACTACGCCTACGGCTGTTTCTTGCTGGGAACGAATCCGGAGGCGGGCATCCAGGAGCTGCGGCGCGAATTGGCGATAAACCCTGCCAGTGCGCCTGCCAACGCGATGTTGGCGTTCGCGTTACTGGAGCGCGGGGACGCGGCGGCGGCGCTGACGCCTGCGAAGGCAGCGGCGGACGAACAGCCAAACTCCGAGTTGTCTCAGTACGTGTTGGGACGTGCGTTAGCAGAACAAGGAAATTTGGGCAGTGGCATTCAACATCTGGAAATAGCGGAGAAAATCGACCCGGCAGACCTGCAGCCCCATATTTCACTCGCAACTGCATACTCCAGGGCGGGTAGGCCGCAAGACTCGAGGCGCGAACGAATACGAGCGGTCGCGATTGCAACGGGAGCATCGCCGATTCGCTAAGCTTCTTTCGGGTCTCCAAGCCGATCGCTGGGGCCCTTTTGGTTACGCTTTGCGCTATGGTATGAATCGAGGTGGTTGAGGGATGGCGAAGTCACCACTCGAACAGCGAAAGCGCCGCGGACAGGAAACGACGAAAAAGTACCGCACTGTAAGCGGCGAGGATTGTTATGCATGTGCTGTGGACGCGATTGCAGATGTCCTCTTGGCCACGGCGCGAACCGAGGAAGAAGCCACTCAAATTTTGCAGGCCGCCGAGGTGGATTTCAGAAACTCCGCTGAAGTGGAAACATTCTTTACCGAAGGCTAGCTAGTGGTTCCGGATCTCCTCATTGAGCTTCTGAAGTAACTGCTCGCGCTCTGGGCCTTCTAGATCATCTGCGAGCCGCCGGAGCGCCAGACCGACCACATCGCGGTGGTGAAGCTTGGAACCAAGCGCCTCCTCCGCGCTCAGCTTCAGCCACAAGTTGTGAAGCTTGGCGACGTCTTCCGGCCAAAGGCGCGGCGGATGCGGGCCTAGGTTCACATACGCCGGCGGCCGATCCGGGGTAATAATCTCTAGCGAAAACGGATGCCGTGGCTCAGGAAGACTCTCCCAGGCGAGGCCGATGCGCCGCGCGAGCTCGGCTGATGTCATGCGCGGCGAGACGCCGGTGACCAGGCGCGAAACCTTGAGCTGAGTGGCGGTTTGCACCAGTGCGTCGAATGGATCGGTCGCCGGGACAACCAGCAACTCGACAGGCTTGCCTTCCTTCTCAGCAATCGTAACCACCGCGCTGAACAGGGACTTTTCATCGGAGCCGAAGACCTGGTCATCATTCAGGGCGTACTCGCTGTCGAGACCGAGCAAACGCACGGTCATGACCACAATGTCGTTGCGGCGAAGGTCGGTCCGCTGAAGAGTGCGCCTGAGGTGCAGCATGTTGGCCGGATTGCGGACGGCTACCAGGACGCATCCCGGGCGCGCATGGACCGAAGCTGCATCAAGGCGCGGCTGCTGCTGCAGATTAAACTCTTCGAGACATTGCTGCTGCCGTTTCCGGTGCCGGCGAATGTTGATGCGCTCCGAGACTGTGAACACCAGAAAGAAGGCCACCGTGAAGGTGACACCGTAGATGGTTGCGTACTGTTTCGAAAAGAGATTGACAATAGCAGTCACGAGCAGAACGCCGGTGGTCATCGCGAGGCCAACGGGAATCTCTTTGCCGCCGATGTGAATATTCAGGGGAACCTTGTACTCCTGATCGTGTCGCTGAAATCGCAGCACGAGAACGCCGAGAGCTTTGAGCGCGAAACTCCAGACCACGCCGAAGGCATAGGCCTCGCCGAGCAAGTAGACATCTCCGCGGCTAAGCACGATAGTCAGGAGTTGGAGGATGGTGATCAGGTTGATGATTCGATAGGTGGTGCCGTACTTGGCGTGCGGTTTCCGGAAGCCTTCCAGTAAGACACCGTCTTCGGCGACGCGATTTAAGACGCCGTTCGCGCCAATCAGAGACGTGTTCACCGCGCCCGCGAGTATGAGTACACCTACAATGACCACGAAGACGTGAAAGGAAAGCCGCAGGATCTCAGGTCCCGCCAGATTCATGGCCAGACCGCCGATCAAGTTATCGACGTAGTTCTTTCGCTGCGCATCGGGGATGATCATGGCGGCGAAAAGGGTGATCACTCCGGTGGAAAAGATGGCGTACAGGCAAACGATATTGCCTGTGATCTTCAGGTTCTTCAGTTTGGGAGAGGCTATCTCACGATATACCTGGGCCAGCGTCTCGAAGCCGCTCATCGAAAGTAAGGAGTGGCCGAAGGCAATAATTATGGCGACGATCGGAATGGTCGGCCAGATTGTGCCTTGGAACCAGCCCAAGGACTCTTTGGTGAATTGTAAGTGGCTCGGCGACGGCGAAGGCGGCAGTTGCCACCTGCCCTGGAGCGCCATCGTCAGCGGGCACCAAATGAGTAGAGCCACAACCATTAAGGTGGTGATCTGCATGATTCGCAAAGCCGCTGTGCTGGATTCATGAATGCCGCGGATATTGCTGCGCCAGAAATACAGCGTGACCAGCACTCCGAAGAACGCTGCGAAGGTGTTGGGATCTACATGCAGCCGTTGATGCGCAAAGCCGAACAGCTCGTTGATCAAGCGTCCTAGATACTGGCCGGCGCTGACGCAACTGATCGGTCCCGTCAAAATGTAATCGAAGACCAGGGATGAAACAGAAAGGCGCGCGACGAAGGGACCCATGCTGTCGCGTACGACGACGTAAACGCCGCCGCGGACGAACATCCCGCAGCTTTCGGTGTAGACCGCGCGCACGGCGAAGCTGAAGACCATGACGCCAAGCACGTACCAAGCGGCCGACTTGCCGATCGCCTGCTCGGCGATGCCTCCGGCGTAAAACATGGAGGACGCGAGATCGCTCAACACGATGGCAGCCCCGCGCCAGTAGCTGATGAAGGAGAGCGCGACCGTGGTCGCGACGATCACTTTTGCGAGGGAGGTCTTGGTACTTGTTGCCATCGTGAATTGAACGCTTCCAGTGTTCCGCGCTTACCTGCGGGAGACTCGGATGCGCTCAAGCGAGGAGCATTGAAAATCGACTTTGAGACCCACTACTTAATACGATAGCGTGCGACCCTATCATATTGTCGTGCCTCGCGGGTGAGCTAAACTGAGACCATTCGGGCCACCCTAGCTCAGTCGGTAGAGCGACGGTTTCGTAAACCGTAGGTCGCCGGTTCGATCCCGGCGGGTGGCTCCAGAACCGTTCCTACCAGTTCCTACGTCTCAATTTCCGGTTCATCCTTTGCCGGGTACTTTGGCTTTCTTCTCGTGCGCGGTGTGATCACCTTCTCAGAGGGTGGCTGCCCGACACGTTCCCGCGCCAGCTTTCGAGTGGCTTTTCCTCGGTCGATTTTGATCTTCTCGCTGATTCTCTTCGAAGCCATTGCTTCAGCTCACTTCATTTCAACAGCCCTCGTACGCGGCTGGTGATTGCTTGACGAGTTTTATCCGTCGGAATCAGCCGCTCCAATAGCCCGAGGTCTGCATCGATCGTCACGTCTCGATCCGTAACCTCGACGGTGCCTTTGATCCGCGTGCTCAGCAGACCCATCTTCGCGGAAAGCGAAAACGTCAACGTGGAATCGCGCCAGCTTCGCTTTTCTTCGATGAACTGAATCGGAATCAAGCCGACGCCGCGAAATAGATCACCGAACGATCGGTCAACGGATCGCATGACCTCTTCTTTTGAGCGCGTGTGTGAGACGGTGATCCGCAGGCAAGATACCTTGCCTTTGTGACGATGTCGTCGACGATTTCATTTCGCCTACTCATATCGCAACGCCGTCATGGGGTCGACTCGGGCAGCCCGGCGCGCGGGAAGGTAAGTTGCGAGCCCGGCCGCGATAGCGGTCACAGCGGCGGCTGCGCCGGTACTGAATGGGTCCACCGGTGGCAGCCCGAACAGGCTTTTCGCGAACAACCCCGCAGCGAAAACGGAAGCAGCGATTCCGATGATCAGGCCGAGCGCAACCAGCCGGAACGTCTCGCCCAGCACCATACGCATCACCGTGGGCCGCCGCGCCCCGAGTGCCATTCGGATTCCGATTTCAGTGGTTCGGCGGGCAGTGAGATACGACATAACACCGTACAGACCGATGGCGGCGAGTACCATTGCCAGAAGCCCGAAGAAGCTCGATAGCTGCGCCACCAATTTCTCCTGACTAACTTCATCCGTAATCAGATCGTCGGCCGTCTTCAGATCGATCGGCAGCTTGGAATCCACGTTCTTTATCGCGCGCCTTACCGAATCGGCGAGAGCTTTCGAAGGCGCCCGCGTCCGGATCTCCACGCTGAGAGCGTCGATCGGGTCCGTCGACCTGTGCTGCAACAACGCCAAATAGAAGCGCCGCGGCGCGGATTCCTTGAGCTGATTCTGCTTCACATCCTGGACCACGCCGACAATCGGAATAGCGATGCGGTTCTTCCCGGAGGGATCGTCGCTATCGAAAATGTGACGGCCGATGGGGTTCTCATGAGGAAAATAGAACTGCGCCATCTTTTCGTTGATTACTGCGACTTTGGGCGCATTTTCTGTATCCTGCGGTCCGATGCCTCGTCCCGCAACGATGTGCGCACCGATGGTGTAGAAGTAATTCGGGCCGACGCGATCGTAACGATTCACCGAGTCCTGGGATGAGCGCGCCACGAAACCCTCCACCTGGTTATTGCCTTCCGAATCCGTGCCGCTGAAAAGGCCATTTTCCGAAACGCTGACGGATTCCACCCCAGGCAAGCGTTGAATCCCCTGCAGCAGATTTCGAACGAGTTGGTCTACTCGATTATCTTGGTAACCGGCAGCCTTGAAATCCACCTGCGCTAGAAGCAGACCGTTCCGCGCGTAGCCGGTATCGGCTTGCTCCAGATTGCGCAGCGTGCGAATGAAAAGTCCCGCGGTTACCAGCAGAACGAGCGAGAATACGATCTGCGAGACAATCAGTGCTTTGCCGAAAGTACGAGCGAAAGTTTTCTGGTTACCGGACTTGCTGCTCTTTAGTGCTGAGACCAGATCCACGCGCGTGGCCTGAACGGCGGGTGCAAGTCCGAACAAGAGGCCGGCAAAGAATGCCGCCGCCACGGTGAACCACAGAACGGTGGCGTCGAGATGCACATTCAACCCGATCTGCGTGCCGCCCTCGATGAAGCGCAGGAATAACCGGGTTGCCCAGAGGGCGAAGATCAACCCCAACGCCGCGCCGGAAATCGAGAGAACGAAACTTTCGGTCAACAGTTGGCGAACGAGTCTCGCACGTCCGGCCCCGACGGCCAACCGCAGGCTCATCTCGCGACCTCGCGCGGCCGCGCGTGCAAGCTGCAGGTTCGCCACATTCGCGCAGGAAATCAGCAAGACCAGTCCCACAATGCTCATCAGGATCATCAGGGGTGCCGCAAGGTCGTGACGAGCGCGCGAGAATCCTTTGCCACCTGGTGTAACTTCTATCTTTTCGCGGAGTAACTCCTGCATACCGTCGGCCGATCGGGCGTTCTTATAGAGCTCTTCGAACACACGATGACCGATCACCTGGACGGAAGCATCCGCCTGGCGCAGCGATACGCCTTGCTTCAACCGGCCCATGAGAAGCAGCCAACTGACTTGTGAGTTGTCGAGAAAGCCGTATCCGGGATTGGCTTGCGCCTTCATGGTGATCGGGAACCAGATGTCTGTGGGCGCGCCGATGACATCACCCTGAAATGCAGGAGGCATGACGCCGATGATTGTGAAGTTAGAGCCGTTTACATCTAGCGTTTGGCCAATCACGCTCGGATCTCCGGCAAATGTGCGCTGCCAAAAACCATAGCTGATGACGATTACCGGTGCTGACCCGGGAATGCGAACTTCCGGTTCTGTGAAGAAGCGGCCGATCAGCGGCGACAAGCCGAGCACCGAAAAGAAATTGCCCGCTATAAAACGGCCGCGAACTCTGGCTTCGCCCGTGCTTACGGGCAAGCCATTGGCCAAGGCCACGTCCAGGCGTTCACTTCGTCCGCTGGCGTAAACATCAGTGAAGACCTGCTGCCGCGCGCGAAAACGTTCGAAGAAAGGATAAGAGAAGATATCGGACCTGCCGGCGCCTTCCGAAAGCGAGCCCGTGCGAGTGGGACCGCCGATAATGACCAACTGATTCGGATTTTGTACGGCGAGCGGCTTCAGGAGCACGGCATCAATCAAGCTGAATATGGCGGTGTTCACGCCAATGCCGAGTGCAATCGAGAGGATCGCAACGGCTGCAAAACCGGGGCTGTTGCGCAAAACTCGTCCGGTGTAGCGCAGGTCCTGGAACAGGCGTTCAACGGTAGTCCAGCCCCACGTTTCGCGCGTGATCTCTTTGACGAGCGTGGTATTGCCGAATTCGCGGCGTGCGGAAGTGGATGCGTCTTGCGTGTTTTCGCCACGCTCGATGCGATCGCGAGAGGCCATTTGCAAGTGGCTGCGGATTTCTTCCTCCAGATCGCGGTGCCGCCGCCTGCCAAAGAAGCTTGGTAAATTCATCGATTACTCCTCATTCGCGATGGGGTTGAGTATGCCGGCGATGGCATTCACCAGCTGATCCCACTTGCTTCGTTCACTGACAAGCTGCTTTTTGCCGGCGGCCGTGAGCCGGTAATATTTCGCGCGCTGGCCGGCGTCGCTCTGTTTCCATTCGCTGTTTACCCATCCCTGGCGGGCGAGCCGATGGAGGGCCGGATAGAGCGAACCCGTTTCCACGCGCAGCAGATCTCCGGAAGTGGCGCGGATCGCGTTGGCTATTCCGTAGCCGTGCTGCGGTCCCCACTGCAACGTCTGGAGGATGAGCATGTCGAGCGTGCCCTGCAGAAGCTCGATCCGGTTCTGGTATTGCTGGTTCGGCATGAGGCTGTAGACATTCTACTATCATGGGCGTAGAATGTCTACAGCTCTGGCTCGATGAGCCGCTCACATTCGGCAAGTTTCGTCTTCAAGAAACGGCGCTCCGGTTCCGAGCACGGGCAATCGAGCGCCCCGCGAAAGCAGGCGGCTGCCTCCGTGTAGCGCCGGAGATCCGACAAAAGGTGCGCACGCACAGCCAGAAACAAGTAATAGCTGCGCAGCGACGGATCATCCCCAAGCTCGTCCATCGCATGCAGGGCTGTTTCAGCGCCGTGGACTCTTGAAACCGCAACCACGCGATTGAGCGACCCGACCGGCGACGGTTTCACGTCCAGGAGTTGATCGTATAGGTTCAGAATAAGAGACCAATCGGTAGCCTCTGGATTGGGAGCACGCGCGTGGGTGGCGGCGATGGCCGCCTGCACGTGGTACTCGGATATTTCGTTCCCGGCAATCGACTGGTCGAAGTGGTGGAACGCGAGCGCAATCAAGGCATGGTCCCAGCGGGTGCGGTCTTGCTGCTCCAGCAGAATGAGATCGCCGGACTTGTCGACGCGCTCGTGAAAGCGCGCAGCTTGAAACGCCATGAGGGCAACCAGCGCGTGAACCCGCGGCTGAGACACGTCTGAATTCGCGAGCAGACGTCCCAAGCGGAGAGCCTCTACACACAAATCGTGACGAACAAGTTGCTCGCCCTGGTGTGCGGCGTAGCCTTCATTGAACACTAGATAGAGTACTTCGAGCACAGAGTCGAGGCGCTTGACCAGTTCCGTGCCCGAAGGGAGCTCGAGGCTAAGGGGGCGTTCGCGAATCTGGCGTTTGGCGCGGACGATGCGCTGGGCAGTCGTCACTTCGGGTGCGAAAAAGGCGCGAGCGATCTCCTGGACGCTAAACCCTCCGATGGTTTTCAGGCTCAACGCGACACTCGCGTCACGCGAGATTTCCGGATGGCAACACATGAAGATCATGCGGAGTTCGTCGTCGCGGATTTGCTCTTCAATCGCAGCCTCGTCTTGCGCCCGGCTGCTGGCACGAGATAACTCCGCAACAATCGCTTCCGTCTTATCGCCCAAAAGTTGCTTGCGACGGATCGCGTCGATGGCGAAGTTATGGGCTACACGAAAAAGCCATGCTGCGGGATTCTCGGGAACACCCTGGTGGGGCCACGTTCCGAGTGCGCGCAGCATGGCGTCCTGCACTGCTTCTTCGGCCAAATCGAGTTGAGATGGCCCAAGCAGGCGCGTGAGGTGCGCGACCATACGTCCGGCCTGCCGCCGGAATAGATGATCGAGAAGAACGCTTACATCCGAGGAAGCGTTCACATGCCGAAGGTCTGGCGGACTTCGATAGTCCCGCCGTATTCCAACTGCGGATGATCGAGCGTTCGCTTGACAGCTTCGTCGTAATCGGCCGCCTCGATGAGATAATAACCGCCCAGCACTTCTTTAGTTTCGCTGTAGGGTCCATCGGTGGCGCGCGGCGTGCCGCCTTTTGCGCGAAGCACGCGGCCAACGTCGTGCGCAAGCCGCATACTGCCTTTCACGAAGGCCTTTTGGCCCCAGGCGATGTACTTCTCGAGCGCCTTCTGCATCTCTTCCGGGCTTAAGCGATCCCAACCAGACGGATCAGAGTAGAGCAACAGCATATATTGCGGCATGGTGTCTCCTTATTGAATACGGCTGTACTGCGCGCTTTCGGTGAACTTCGGCTTGCCATCCTGATAGAACTGCCACTCGCTTACTAGATGATTATGGTCGATCAGGTGGAGTTTAGCGTTATGCATGTGGCCTGCGCCGGGGCTCGCCAGATTGGTGGCATCCAGAAAAGCGAACTCTATCTCATCGGAGCTGGCGTCGAATCGCTGCTCCTGCATGCGCGGCTGATTGCCCGCCATGCAGTAGTGAGTGAGCAGAAGGCGATCGCCATCCAGGTAATAAACGGTCAGCATCGGCGGCATGCCTTCCATGCTTTCGCGCTCCAGTAGCGCGCTGCCTCCGGCGACGAGCTGATAGCTGAGGCGTGCCTTCCCGTCCTTAGTGTCGGACTGCCATTCGCCTGCCAGCGTCTTGAGGCGGGCGAAGGCTGAAGATGCCTCACTGGTCTGCGGTGTTTGAGGAGGCGTGGCGTTTTGAGCTGCTTCCGCCAACAGCGCTGCGGAAAGCAGTAAGAGGGTTGTTTTCACAGTTTCTCCTTTGGGGGCGAAGCTCTGCTTCTCCCCACTTGCGCTTCCATGACGGATGGAGGATTGAGAAATCGACAGCGCGGTGGAAAAAAATTTCGCCAATGCACTCCCGCCCCTGCATACGCGCCCGGCAGTTTGCGCCGCGGCCGTAGTAAGCAAAAGACCGCAAATGAGCAAGACCCCCGTTTTCATCGTTTCTCCTTCGCCGTAAAGCTCCTTCAAGCGCCTTACATGGGAACGACGAACGAGGAGAGACGAAATCGACATGAAGCGGACCAGTATCGGATCAAAGCCACTTCACAATCGCATCCCGCTCTCAGCGGCGTGGCGAATCGCAGCGCCGGAACAAATCTAAGCCGATTGGTGTCCGATAAGGAAACTCTCCTGTATGTAGACAAAACCTATGCTGGGAATTTTCATTTCCGCGGAAACGATTTGGCAAGACCTAAAGTACGGACTGCGTCAATTGTGGTCCAGCCGCGGGTTTGCCGCTATCGCAATCCTGACCCTGGCGCTCGGCGTGGGCGTGAACACGTCCATTTTCAGCTTGCTAAACGCCCTGATGCTCAGGCCCCTGCCGGTGCCAAACAGCGGTAGGGTGGTCGAAATCTACCGGGGCGATCGCCGTCCCTGTTCTTATCCGGACTTCTTGGACTTCCAGCAACGCGTCAATGCTTTTTCTGCCCTGGCCGCTGATACGTCGAACGAAAGCGCCCTCGATGTGGGCGACAGCAGTGAAGTCATTCTTGCCGAGGCCGTCTCCTACAACTACTCCACGGTGCTGGAAGTCAAGCCGGCACTTGGACGGTGGTTCACCGCTCTAGATGAGCACGCAGCGGACTACCTTGCAGTCATCAGTTACCGGGCGTGGCTGAGCCGTTTCGGCGGCGATCCTCACGTGATTGGCAGGCAGGTGCGCTTGGAATCGCAGTGGTACACCGTCATTGGAGTGGCCCCGAAGGAGTTCCAAGGTATGGAATTGCCGGTGTTGACGGAAATATGGGTGCCGCTTGTCAGATACGCTCAGCACAACCAATTCGCATCCGGAATCGTGAAGGATCGATTCGGAGGCAAAGTCCTGATGTTCGGCAGACTCCGCCCCGGAGTAACAGCGCCGCAGGCGCAAGCCGAATTAAACGCGGTAGACGTGCAGTTGCGCCGTGATTATCCGCGGCGGGAAGCACAGCGGGTCCTGCTGAAAGTGGAACGTGCTCGCGGCACATCCGACCCGGCTTATCGGCGCCCAGTCCGGCAACTGCTCATGTTGTTGTCTGTAGTGGTTGCCTTGGTGCTGCTCATCGCTTGCGCGAATGTCGGCAATCTGTTGCTTGCTCGTGGGCTGTCGAGACGCCGCGAGATCTCGATCCGCCTGTCTTTAGGCGCTAGCCAAGGACGAATTTGCCGCCAGATGATGTTGGAGAGCCTGCTGCTCAGCTTGATGGGCGCGGCGGCGGGGATTGTTGCGGCGCACTGGACCAATCGGATTCTCGAACACGGGCTCTCTTCCTCTCCAGAGCCGATCGCGATAGGAGCAAATCTGTCTCTGGATGGACGCGTATTCTGTTTCGTATTGATTGCATCAGTTGTAACCACGCTTCTATTCGGATTGGTTCCCGCCTTACAAGCGTCCAAACCGGATTTGATCTTTGCACTCAAAGGCGCCGAGACATTGGCGCGGACTCGGCGGATCACGCTGCGGAACGTTAGCGTGGTGGCGCAAGTGACACTGTCCTTAGTGCTCTTGACGTTGGCTGGGCTGTTCCTGAGAGCCTTGCAAGCCGCGAGCAGCATTGACCCCGGCTACGACCCGCACAAATTACTCTCCGCCAGACTTTATCTTGCAAAACCGGAGTTCACCGAGGCCTCCGCTACGGCCCTTTTTCGCCGCGTGGTCGATCACGCGCGGGCGCTGCCAGGCGTGCGGAACGCAACGCTGTCCTATACATCGCCTATGCTCGCGACGTCCGACTGTGTTGTGCCGGCCCAGGCAAGTGATTTCTCGAAATCGATTACCGCTGGCGCGAATATCATCGGGACGGAGTATTTTTCGACGTTTGGCATCCCCTTGGTCCGCGGCCGTGAATTCGCGAGCAGCGATAATTTGTTGGCGCCTCCGGTAGTAATCGTAAACGAAAGTCTTGCCCGCCGATACTGGTCGAAGGACGATCCGATTGGTAAACGCATCCGCTTTGGCGATGGATGTGACAAAGGGTCCGGCACGGTCGCGGAAATCGTCGGCGTTGCCAGAGACGCGCAGTACGCTTCGCTCAATGCGTCAATGCGGCCCTATGTCTTCTATCCCTTCGAACAACATTTCGTCGGATACGTCGCGTTGGTGCTCAAGGTCGAATCCAACCCGGCGGAATTGGCTTCGGTGCTAAGAAAAGAACTCCGCGCCCTGGACAGCAGACTGCGGATCTACGACATTGACACGCTGTCAAATCAAATGGACAAGTCACTTTGGCAGACACGCTGGGAAGCCTCGCTACTCGGCGCATTCGGCGTGCTCGCACTGCTGATTGCCTCCGTTGGTTTGTACGGCGTGATTGCGTTCGCGGCCAAGCGGCGGTCACGAGAGTTTGGAATCCGCATGGCCGTCGGTGCTCAAAGGCGCGACGTGCTTCAACTCGTGACCGCCGATGCCCTGACCATCACTCTGATAGGCGTCGGGCTGGGCCTGTCAATTTCGCTTGCCTCCACCCATCTGTTGCGCAGTTTCCTCTACGGGCTGAGTCCAAGCGACCCTGCGACATACATCGGAGCCGCGCTCTTATGGACGGCTGTATCCCTGGTAGCGAGTTGCTTGCCGGCTTACCGGGCAACGAAGATCGATCCTTCGATCACTCTACGCGAAGAATGACGGATTGACGGTGCTTACCGTCTTCCGCCGCCGCCGTGGAATCCGCCACCAGCGAAGCCACCGTGGAAGCCACCGCCGAAGGCGCCAACATGAGCATTTACGCCGCCGACGTGTCCATGCCAGCCGCCGTAATGACCGCCGTGGCCGTAATAACCATAGTGTCCATACGGCACGCCGTAGTAGCCGATATACCAAGGTGAATAGAATCCCCAGCCAAACGGGCTATACAGGAAACCGTCCGCGGGCAGATACGCATAGAAGCTCCAATAAGGATCCCAATACCAGCCGGGACCGTACCATCCGCCGTACGCCGCAACGTTCTGAGCCACGGCAACATTCGCCTGCGATTCATCCTGGCTGCGCGCTTCGCTCCAGACATACAGCGGCTGCGCCTTCACCGTGTTCGCGTCAAAGCTCGTCTTCTTGAAAGGCTTTGCGCTCGCAAGCAGCAACTGATCGTCCTTTCCAATGCTCTTGCTACCGGCAGCTTCGATCACAGTCGCTTTTCCATCCAGCACTCTGACTGCCTGCTGTCCGGCATCGAAGTCATACAACCCTTTCTTGTCTAGTTGCGCCGTTGCGCCGTTCATCACTACGGCAAGGTTCGTGCCCTTGATGAACTGGTCCACTTCAACGATTGCGTCGCCACGATCCAGTTGCGCTTTCGCTTCTGCCAAACCGGCCGCGATTAGGCGAATCTCGCTGTTATGTCCAAGTCTCAGAAATGCCCCTGGAGTGAGCAGTATCTCGGCGAACCCGTTGCCGGTCGCCAGTGTCTGACCCGGTTGCACGACGACGGGTCCTGAAGGAGCCAACGGCTGGTTGTCCAGCGATACTTGCCCTTCGACGTAATTAATTGTGCCTGGGTTGATCGTGCCAGGTGCGATGCTGCCCGGGGTCGTCATATTTAATCCGGCGGGTCGGGCCGGAGCCGCTGAGTAAGTAGCAGTCTGCGAAGCCGGCCCAGGCCCAGCGGGAGCCTGCATGCCCGTCATTTGGCCGAAGCCGAGGACTGCCGACGCCAGCAGCCCGAAGGCGACCCTTTCTAATCCCTTCATGTTCATTTTCTTCTCCTGCCGATTAGACGTAAGGAGGAGCCACCAGGTCGCAGTGGGTTTGTAGAAGTTAAGCTATTATTTTCAGCTAGATGGGTGAAGAAAAACTAACACCTTCACGGGAGGTTGAAAACCACCACCAGTGCGTGATTTGAGCTAAAATCCCTCCCAAACCAGTGCCGGAAATGTTCCCCTGGTCTGGAAGCCTGCCGATTCGTACAAGCGAACCGCATCCACATTGGAGCAGGTTACAGTCAAGCTCACTGTCGTGCAACCAAGGTCTACCAGCCGCACCAGAGATTGCCGCATAAGCTCATATCCCAGGCGCGCTCCGCGAATACCGGGCAGGATGCACAACTGCGTCACGTGCCCTGAAGTGGCAGCCACCAGGCTGGCGAGGCAAACTCCGCATATGCGGCCAGTCGTGTTGTCGATGGCAACCACCGAAGCACCTGGAGAGAACCGGCCGCAACCGGGAAACTTCACGATATTCATCAGAAACTGTCGCGCTCCGGGGATGCTTCGGTACTGGTCGTTTATTTCGCTGTCCACGTGGCCTTTGTAGGAAGCGGAAACCAAGTGTGCGATCTCCTCCTGGTGGCGCTCGGTCCACGGAGCGAATGTCACCCGGATCGACGGCTGCTTGGCCGCCAGGCTGCACACAGTCTCGGAATCGATGCTCATGAAGTACCGGTCATGCCGCGTCATATAGCGGCTGAACGGCAGCGGCTGATTGATCGGCATGTGCAGCAGCATCAGTTGCGACTCGATCCGCCGGATTCCGGGGCTCGACATCAGGTTCTGCACGATGGAGCCGAGCAGAAGCATCTCCGCTGACGACGCGGCGCGATGTGCGCGCACATAGAAATCGCCGATCAGCCCTTTTCGGCCTTCACAAACGTGGTAGGCGTAGCCGATGATCTGGTTGGCGGACCGCAGAGCAGACCCGTAGAGCGAGCGTATCTGCAGGAAGCGCCGAAGCAAATCGGCCGAGGGGCGGAAATCCCAGGCAAATCGCCGCTCCCAAACGCCGATCTCTTCGTTCAACAACTCGTCGAGGTCGGTAGCGGATAACTGCGGCAGCTCGATAAGTTCGGGGAGGAGGGCATCGGGAACTGCCGCCATTGTTGAATTATACGTGCACTGGTCGCAAGCCCGATTCCGCCAGCGCGGGTTCCTTCGCAAGCAGGCGGCCGATATTGCGGGTAGCCTCCCGCATGCGATCGTCGCTCTCAATCAGACTGAATCGGACGAAGCCTTCGCCCATGGGTCCGAAACCCATACCGGGGGAAACCGCCACGTGCGCCTCGCGCATCAGCAGCTTTGCGAATTCCAGCGAGCCCATTTCGGCGAACGGCTCAGGAATCGGCGCCCACAGGAACATGGTTGCTTTGGGCGGATCCACTCGCCAGCCCGCTTCGTGCAGCCCCCGCACCAGAACGTCGCGTCTGGCTTGGTACACTGCGCAGATCTCACGAGGCGCGTCATCGCACTCCCGCAATGCGGTAGTAGCCGCAATCTGAATCGGCTGAAATGTGCCGTAATCGAGATAGCTCTTGATGCGAGTCAACGCCGCAATCAGCTTTCGATTCCCCAGGCAATAGCCCACCCGCCATCCCGCCATGTTGTAGGTCTTCGTCATGGAGTAGATTTCGACTGCATAATCCACCGCGCCCTCTACTTCAAAGATGCTGGGCGGGCGATATCCGTCGAAACCGAGCTCCGCGTAGGCGAAGTCATGGATGATGTACGATCCGTGCCGGCGCGCTAGCTCCACCACTTCCTGCATGAAATGCAAATCGACGCACGTAGTGGTCGGATTGTGCGGAAAAGAAATCAGAATAACTTTGGGCGCTTTCGCCGCCTTGCGATAGAAGTCTTTCAACGCCTCCAGGAAGGTTGCGGCGTCCGGCATGGGTAGCGTCACCGCATCGCCATCCGCCAGAATGACGCCGTATTGATGAATCGGATACGCTGGGTTCGGCGAAACCACGGCATCTCCCGGGCCGATGATCGCGAACAGCAGATGCGCCAATGCATCCTTTGCACCGATCGTCACGATCGCTTCCGATTCCGAATCGAGCTTCACTCCGTACTGCTTCCGGTAGCGCGCGACAATCGCTTCGCGCAGCGCCGGTATGCCTCGCGACATGGAATATCGATGATTGAGCGGATTTCGCGCTTCCTTGATAAGCGTCTCCACCACCTTTTCCGGTGTGGCGCCGTCCGGGTTGCCCATGCCTAGATCGATGATGTCGGTTCCCGCCGCGCGGGCCTTGTCTCGCAGATCATTGATCACCGCGAATACATACGGCGGAAGTTTCTTGATGCGATAGAAGTCCTCGCTCGGCAGCGGCATAACTACTAGTGTATCGGCAGGATTGTTTCGTGCCTTTACTCAGCCGCTTCTACTTCGTCGCGCCCTTCGCCCACCGCGACATGCTCCCACCGGGCTACCGCTGCCGTAGCGACGCAATTACCCAGCACATTGGCCGATGTTCTGCCCATGTCCATCAACGCATCCACTCCCAGTAACAGCGTGATACCCTCTTGCGGAAGCTGGAAGCTGGAAACCGTTCCCGCCAAAAGCACCAGTGCCGCCCTGGGCACGCCCGCCGCGCCTTTGCTCGTCAGCATGAAGGTCAGCAGCATAGTGATCTGTGCCCCGATCGGCATGTGTATGCCGGCCGCCTGCGCAATGAACACGGATGCGAGCGACAGATAGAGTGCTGTCCCTGTAAGGTTGAAGCTGTAGCCGGTCGGCAACACGAAACCCACGATATGCTTGGGCACTCCGAAGCGCTCCATATTTTCGAGCGCCAACGGCAGCGCCGCTTCGCTCGAAGCGGTCGAGAATGCGATCAGGAACGGCTGCCGCACGGCATGCCAGAATCGCGCCAGCGGCACGCGCGCAATCATCAACGTTGGCAAGAGCACCAGGCCCACGAAAAGCGCCAGTGCCAGATACGTCGTCGCCACCAGCTTGCCTAATCCGAACAGCACGCCGATTCCTTTCGAGCCGATGGTGACGGCAATGGCCGCGGCTACTCCGAACGGCGCAGCATACATTACGTACTTCGTGTAGCGGAACATCACTTCCGCCACGGCGCCTGCGAAATCCACCACCGGCCGTGCCTTTGAGCCAATGGCGGCGCAGGCTGCTCCGAACAGGAAGAAGAACACCACCATCTCCAACACGTCGTTCCGCGCGAGCGCATCGAAGATGTTGCTCGGCGCGGCATGCTCGATAATCTGGCTGAGAGAGATGGGTTTGGCGAGAGATGGCGCTTGCGTGTCTCCGGTAAGCCGCAAACCGTCGCCGGGCTGCGTCAAGTTGACCACCACGAGCCCAATCACCAGCGCCAGCGTGGTCGCCACTTCGAAATACGCGAGCGACTTCAACGCAATCCGCCCCATAGTCCTTAATTCACCGGCCGAAGCGATGCCGCACACAATCGTTCCGAACAGCAGCGGACCAACGATCGACTTGATCAGCCTCAGAAAAATATTGCTGATTGGCGATAGGTGCTGCGCGAAATTCGGAAACCAGACGCCCAGCAACACTCCCACCACGAGCGCAATGAAAATCCAGGATGTAAGAGAGATCTTTCTGGCGAATTTCACCGCTCAGCGCTCGCCCCACTTCAACTTCTCGCGCAGCACGTCAAAGAAGAGCATTTTCGGGGGCCGAATCAACTGAATTGTTTTCGCTGAGGAGCGGCAAACAATGTGGTCGCCTTTTGAGAGCGGCTCACCCACCTGGCCGTCAATGGTCAAATACGTCCCCTCTTCGCCGTGATTGAGCACCCGGATGACACTGGTGTCCGGCACAATCACCGGCCGGTTGGTCAGCATGTGAGGGCAGATGGGCGTGATGCAAAATGCCGCCACCGAAGGGAAGATTACCGGCCCGCCGGCTGAGAGCGAGTAGGCCGTCGAACCTGTCGGTGTCGCGATGATCAGCCCGTCCGCCTTATATGCCGCCACGAAGTGATTATCCACGTGCGTATCCAGATCGATCATTCGCGCCAACTCCGACTTCGTGATCACAACATCATTCAGTGCCGAGTAGGTTGCAATCGTCTTCTCATCGCGCACCAGTTCGCAATCCACCATCCGCCGCCGGCCGATTCGATGCTCGCCCCGCAAAGCTCGCTCGAGCTCTGGATACAGATCTTCTACGGGAATCGCCGTCAGGAATCCCAGGTGCCCCAGATTCACCGCAAACAATGGAATGTTTCGATCGGCCACCACGCGCGCTGCGGAGAGAAGCGTTCCATCGCCGCCTAGCACGACCAGCAGATCCGCGCCGTTCGGTACTTCTTCCCGCGCATAGAACGAAGTGGTCTCGGCATAATGAGCGGTCTGCGAGTCGTATCGGACCGCGATTCCACGCTGTTCCAGCCACTCCAGCAAGCCGCATACGATATCCGCAGCCTTCGCGATGTTTGGCTTTGAGATGATGCCGACGGTCGTAATCTCTGGCATGCTGTCGGCGTGGAGCGAAGTCCTGGTGAACGGCTATTGCTTGGGCGTTTTGCCCCAAGCGATGCAGGATCGCCCGAACGGCCGGGTTTTTGCATTTTATACTAGGCGGGGTGATCGCTCTTGTTTTGCTCCTGGCTCACACCGCCGCTGCGAGCTCCAGCCAGGGCGCTCTTGAGCCCAACATCTATTTGACTCAGAACCAGGGATTCTGTTCCCCTGGAGCCTTTCAACCTATAAAGCTCGCGCCGGGCCAGTCTCCTGAGCTCAAAGAATGGGGTTCCTTTTGTGGAGAAGGCGATAACGGAACGGGTGCCGCCGAGACATCCCCGTTCACCGCTCCACAACGCATCGGACTCTTTCTTGCCGGATACGCATCCAAACCCGGCCTGAGTTTGGAACTAGAAAATCCGGCAAAAGCTTCCCGGCTGCCGATTATTCCCCGTTCTGATGCGGGTGAGCAATGGGTCAGGTATGATGTTCGGCTGCCTCCGTCGTGGAAAGGTGATTTAGTGCGCCTCGTTGCGCGAGACACCGCTACCGGACCCCGGGGCTGGTTCGCCTTCACGGAGCCCATTAGTAGCAGCGGCATCACGGTGGAAAGCGGAGCAGCCATACGGCTCCTGCTGAAGACGTTTTTATATTTCATCCTGACGATTCTCCCGGCGCTGGCACTCGGCACGTTCGCAATTCGAAAAGGTGTTCGCGACCTGGTGGTTGTCGGCTTGATTGAGCTGGCTGCGATTGGGGCGTCCGGTTACTTAGGGTTCTGCTTCTTTTTCATCGCCCCGAGATTGGGTCATCTTTTCAGTTTTTTGCTCCCCTTCGCGTGCGGGATGTGGTGCGCCTGGAATTACCGTCGCCTTAACGTCGTCGGTAGGCAGATCATAAATCACTTACTCGTACCTCTGGCTTTAACAGGCGCCGCTTCTCTTCTCATCCTCTCCACGGGATTTATGTACGGCGGAATTGATGCGCCATCTACAACCGCTAGTAAGCGCTTTTCTCATATCTTGCCAGGGGATAACAACATCCCTTATGAATTTGCAGAAGCTCTCAAAAGCGGTCATATCCCAAAGCTGCCGGCGAGTTGGCTTTCGAGTGATCGGCCTCCGCTGCAGACTGGCCTGGTGCTTTCCGAATATACCTATACATCGCGCCCAAGAGAACTCGACTATACAATCATCAGTGCCATTCTGCAGAGCCTCTGGATCTTCGCCGCTTGGCTCCTCTTGACAGCGTTCGACCTGAACCCACGCGCTGTGATACTAGTCCTGGCGGTCTGCCTCTTATCTGGTTTTGTCTTCTTGAATACCTTCTATGTGTGGCCG
>DATJUG010000078.1:0-51380 GCA_035502635.1 Bryobacteraceae bacterium | reverse complement strand
GACGGTCATTATGAAGATCACTGGTCACCGGACCCGCAGCGTCTTCGAACGGTACAACATCACTGATCACTCCGACACAATCGAAGCTGGACGCAAAGCAGAAGAGTTCCTGGCAAGGGAACAGGAAGTTGTGGCACAAATAACGTCACAACAAGTCAGAAACCCAAATTGAAAGGAGGAGGTTAAGCTATTTGTTTTGTGTATGGTGCGGAGAGGGGGACTTGAACCCCCACGGTGTTACCCGCTAGCACCTCAAGCTAGTGCGTCTGCCAATTCCGCCATCTCCGCGATCAAGCAACTACTTCGTGGGGCCGCTGTGCGCTGGAGCAGGTTTCGGTGCCGGCTGGTTTTTCTGAACTACGGGCGCCGGCGCCCGGCGATTTTGCAGCACGCTGCCCGCGCCCGCCGCCACGGTATGGGATGAAATCGCCAACGCCAGCGACGTCACCATAAACAGAGAGGCCGCAACGGTCGTGGCCTTGGAAAGAACCGTCGCCGTTCCGCGGGGGCCAAACACCGTCTGTGAACCCATACCACCAAACGCTCCCGCCAAGTCGGCGGCTTTACCGCTCTGCAGCAAGACAACAATGATCAAAAAAAAGCAGATGATGACGTGAACAATCGTCAGCGTAACGTGAAACATGGATCAGCTTCGAGTATAGCAACGCAGGACGGGATGCAAAACTGGAGCGATGGGCGATTTTGCCAAACGAAATGACCCCGCAGCGGCGGATTTTGCCAAACGAACCCACCGGCTGTCGCTGGCGGAGTTGCGCGATGATTACGGACGCACTCCGCTGAGCGAGCTGAATTGCGATTCGAACCCAATTGTCCAGTTCGAATGTTGGTTCAAGGACGCACAAGCTGCTGATTTGAAAGAGCCCAACGCTATGATCCTGGCTACGGCCACAGCCGGCGGCCGACCCTCCGCGCGGGTCGTGCTGCTCAAGGAAGTGAGCGACTTTGGCTTCGTTTTTTATACCAACTATGAAAGCCGGAAGGCCCAGGAGATCGAAACGAACCCATTCGCCGCATTGACCTTCCATTGGCCGGAACTGGGGCGGCAAGTTCGCGTGGAAGGCCGGGTGCGGCGCGTGTCGCGCGAACAATCGGTGGCCTATTTCCACAGCCGGCCAAAAGGCAGTCAGCTCGGCGCCTGGGCCTCGCGCCAGAGCGCGATCCTGCCAAGCCGCGAACCGCTCGATTCCAAGTGGGCTGAATTGCAGGAGCAGTATGCAACCAATGACGAGGTGCCGGTTCCGGAGTTCTGGGGTGGATATTGCGTTGTTCCGGAAAGCATTGAGTTCTGGGAGGGGCGTCCGAATCGATTGCATGATCGCCTCCGATATCGAAGAAATGGCGAAGTCGCTTGGACCCTGGAGCGTCTCTCGCCCTGACTAAACGAAGGTAGGTATCCGCACGTCTGATGAATGTGTCCCGGTTTGCTCTACTTCTGGCGATAGGTGCATCTGTGGTAGCTGCGACTCCCACCGCGGATGGGCTGATCGCCCAGGTTCAAGGCCGGTACAATTCGGCGCGGACGCTCTCGGTGAATTTTGTTGAGAGCTATAGCATTCAGGGCCATCCACGTCCGCCGGAAAGCGGGACTCTCACCCTGCGCAAGCAAGGCAAGATGCGATGGGACTACACGCAGCCGGCAGGAAAGCTGTTTCTTTCCGATGGCAAGAACGTATACCTATACACCGCAAGGGACAATAGGGTAGAAAAAGTCCCTCTGAAGGACACTGAGGATATGCGGGCCCCGCTCGCGTTCCTATTGGGCCGTTTGGAGATGAAAAAGGAGTTTCGCGGGTTCCAGGTGCGTGCGGGGGATGGCGGCACCTGGCTGGACGCCTGGGCGAAGAGCGATCGGGTTCCCTATGAAGAAGTGCAGATGCTGATTGCCTCGGATGGCGAGGTGCGGGAGCTGAAGATATTGGGACGCGACCAATCGCAGATCGATTATTCATTCAGCCATGAGCAACTCAACCCGCCGGTGAACGAGGCAGAGTTCCACTTTCAGATACCGCCGGGCGCGGAAGTGGTGGATGCCATGGAATTCGGGACGCAGCAGGAACGATAAACAGTGGCTGAATTTCTTCTACGATACGCCGATCCGCGCGGGCAGATGCATGAGCTGGTTACAGACGCGCCCACCGAACGCGACGCACGCGAACGGCTGGCTAAGCAGGGATACCTGGTCTATTCGGTTCGGGCGAAAGATCTCAGCGCGCGGCTGAGTGGAGTTGCCAAGCGCCAGAAGATCAACCTTGAAAAATTCCTGATTTTCAACCAGCAGTTTGTAACTCTCGTTCGGGCGGGGCTGCCGATCTTACAAAGTCTCGACCTACTTGCGGACCGGCTGACCGACGAACGGCTGGGGCGGCACATCCGGGCTGTACGAGACGAAGTGAAGACCGGGACCGTTCTTTCGGATGCATTCGCACGGCAGAACGTGTTCCCACCTATATATGTCACGTCGGTGCTGGCGGGTGAAAAGAGCGGCGCGCTGGTGGAGGTGTTGGAGCGCTTCATCACTTATCAACGGCTGACACTTACGCTGCGGAAAAAGCTGCTGGTGTCGCTCATGTATCCGACGGTTTTGATTTGCCTGGTGATCGGGCTGATCGTGTTTCTAGTGACGTACGTGGTGCCGAATTTTGCGGCGCTCTACACCAGCATGGAAGCAAAGCTGCCGGCCGCCACGCGGGTGCTGATCGCGGTTGGCACTACGGCGCGCAGCTACGTGCTGACAGGCGCTGGGCTGCTGCTCGTCGCGGCGGTGGCGGCTTATTTTTGGGCGCGGCGAGAGAGTTCCCGGGAGCGGTTGGATAGTTGGAAATCACGGCTGCCGTTGGTAGGCGAGATCTGGACCAAGTATCAAGTTGCACAGCTTGCACGCGTATTGGGCACTCTTCTGGTAGGAGGCATTCCATTGGTGCAGGCCCTCGAGACCTCGGGCCGGTCGCTAGGGACGGTATTGATGAAAAAGGCGCTCGACCGGGCGGCGGTGTTAGTGAAAGAAGGCAAATCGCTTTCGGCTGCGCTGACCACGACGGGCATTTTCCCGGATCTGGCGATTGACATGATGGAAGTAGGCGAATCGACCGGCGCCTTGCCGCAGATGCTGAGCAGCGTGGCGGAGTTCTACGAGGAGGATGTGTCCACGCGCATGACCGCATTGCTGTCGTTGATCGAACCCGCGATTATGATCTTCATGGGGATCTTCGTGGCGTTCGTATTGGTGGCGCTTTATCTGCCGATCTTTTCGCTGGCGGACACGATCAGGTAAATGGCAACCGAAACTATCAAGCTGAAAGATCCCGAAGAAGAAGCGGCGCATGCGCAGAGCGTAGCCCGGCGCTACTGCTGCGACTTCGTGGATCTGAAGACGGCGAAAATCGACCACGAGCTGTTCCGGACCGTTCCCGTGGATCTGATGTTCCGCTACCATTTTGTGCCGCTGCAGGCGCAGAACGGCACGCTCGAAATCGCGCTGTCCGACCCGCGGCAGATCGTGCTGATCGATGAGCTTTCGGTGCTGCTGTCGAAGAAGCTAAAAGTCAAAGTAGCGACTTACTCGCAGATTACGGATCTGCTGAAGAAGACCGAGCAATCGCAGCGTGTGCTCGAAGAGGTGACCGAGGGCTTCACGCTGGACGTAGTCGGAGACGAAGAGAGTGCCGACGAAAATCTTTCGATCGACCGGCTGACGTCGGACGTAGGCAACATCGCGCCGGTGATCAAGCTGGTGGACACGACGATCTTCAATGCCCTGGAGCGGCGCGCAAGCGATATTCACATTGAAACGCGCGACCAGGAGTTGGCAATCAAGTACCGCATCGACGGCGTGTTGCAGTACGCCATGAGTCCGATTGCAAAGGAGTGGTACTCGGCCGTCATCTCGCGCATCAAGGTGATGAGCGAGCTGGATATTGCCGAGCGGCGCGTGCCGCAGGACGGGCGTTTCCGCGTGCGTTATAAAGGACGGCTGATCGATTTTCGCGTATCGATCATGCCGACGATTTATGGCGAAGACGCCGTACTGCGCGTGCTCGACAAAGAGTCGATGAGCGAAAAGTTTTCGCGCTTGACGCTCGATGTTGTCGGATTCGCAGAGCAGGACTTGACCAAATTCCGCCGCTATATCAAAGAGCCGTACGGAATGGTGCTGGTGACCGGACCGACCGGATCGGGCAAGACAACAACGCTCTATGCGGCGCTCAGCGAGATCAAGAACGACGAAGACAAGATCATCACGATCGAAGATCCGGTCGAGTACCAGATCAAAGGAATTACGCAGATTCCAGTGAATGAGAAGAAGGGACTCACGTTCGCGCGCGGGTTGCGCTCGATCTTGCGGCATGACCCGGACAAGATCCTGGTGGGCGAGATCCGCGACCAGGAGACGGCGCAGATTGCGATCAACGCGGCACTGACGGGACACCTGGTATTCACCACGGTTCACGCGAACAATGTACTGGACGTGCTGGGGCGCTTTCTGAACATGGGCGTGGAGCCGTACAACTTCGTGTCGTCGTTGAATTGCATCCTGGCGCAGCGGCTGGTGCGAATCATCTGTCCGCATTGCAGGGAACGCATAACCTACCCGGACGAGTATCTGGTGGAGAGCGGGCTCAACGTGGAGGAGTGGCGCTCGTTTCCGTTTCATGAAGGGCGCGGCTGCATGGAGTGCAGTGGAACCGGTTTCCGTGGGCGGACCGCGATTCACGAGCTGCTGGATTTAACGGAAGAGATTCGCGAAATGATTCTGGAGCGGAAGCCCGCCTCAGAGATCAAGCGCGCGGCGCGGCAGGATGGGATGACGTTCCTGCGCCAATCGGCATTAGACCGGGTGCGCGAGGGAATCACGACTTTGAAAGAAGCCAACAAGGTGACGTTTATTGAAGGGTAGGTACCGTTTCTGCTGCCGTTAATGGACCATATTCAGCGTTGGATTTCCGAGCCGCCGCCGGATCATCTGTTCGAAATTACGGAGACGTGTCTTTCCGCGGTGTCGCCACGCAACCCGAACCAAAGCAGGCAAGAGATATTGGGCGAGCGAGCGCTGGCAGCTTCGCCCAGCACGCCGAATCTGCTGAAGGCGCACCTGTTCCGAGAGGCTTTACCGCGCGTGGCCGGAACTTCCGCGCCGAAACGCACAGGAACCGCGCTGGTGATTCCCGATTACGCCGTGCGGATGACGATTCTCGATTTTGAAGAGTTTCCGGCGACGGATGCTGAGCGCATCCCGCTGCTGCGTTTCCGCCTGCGCAAGAGCGTGCCGTTCCATATTGACGAAGCGCAGTTGGCATACGCGGTGCAACAGCAGGAACCGAAACGGATTGAAATATTGGCAATCGCCATCGCGCGGCCCATTCTGGACGAGTACGAGCGCATTTTCACCGATGCTGGATATCGAGTGGGCCTGGTGACGCCTTCGTGCATCGCCACGCTGCCGCTGTGCACGGGCACGGCAAGCGGGTTGACGCTATTAGCCAAAGCGGCGGGTTCCACATTATCTGTACTGCTGCTGGAACAAGGGCGGGTGCGGCTGGTGCGCTGCCTGGACCTGGCGGGCAGCGAAGGCGAAGAGGTCGAGCACGAAGATCGCAGCATTCTGGCTCTGCTGCAACAGACGCTGGCGTATGCGGAGGATCAAATTGGGCAATCCGTCGGCCGATTGTTACTCTGTGGTTTCGGCCCTGAAACCGATTCTTTAGGCAAGCTGGCCCAAAGAGAGTTTGGCATTGCGTATTCGCCGGTGCGCTCAAAGTTCGGCGTGGCTTCGCAAGAGAATGCCGGGTTATTGGGCCTTTTGGAGCAGTACGCAGCATGAACGTGTTGTCGCCGGCGTCACTTAATCTGGCATCGCAGCCCTTCAGGCGGGAGCGCGCACAAAACGCAGCGTATGCATTGATTGCCGGAGTGTTGGCGTGCACTCTGGTGGTGCTTGTGATCCTGATTTTTCACGAACGCGCGCGGGCGGCAGATCTGCGAAGAGTGATTGAAACAGAGACTAGAGAGTTGCACAAGCAGCAGCGTGAAGAAGCGCGCTTTGCGGGCGTGCTGGGCAGGCCTGAAAACGCGGATGTGTTCTCGACGAGCGTATTTTTGAATGAATTGATTGCGCGCCGAGCGGTGAGCTGGACACGTGTGTTCAAGGATCTGGAGACGGTGATGCCGAACAACGTCCGGTTGCTGGCAATCCGGCTGCCTCAGATACCGACCGAAGACGCGAGCGGCACGAATCATCTGCAACTGGATATGTCGGTGGGCACCGACCGGCCGGAAGCGGTGATTGAATTGCTCAAGCGATTACAACAATCCAACTTATTCGGCGCCGCGGCGGTAGTTACACAGCAGCCACCGACGCAGAACGATCCACTTTATAAATACCGGGTGAACGTGAGTTATGCGCAGAAACTTTGACTGGCTCGCGGGTGGCGGTAATGGCCAGCGCCGGGGTGTACGTTTCTGGCTGCAAGTAACAGGCGGCGCCCTGGCGCTGCTGAACGGGGTGGCATTGTTTCTGTATCTGGCTCCGCCGGGAGGATCGCGAGAGCAGCTTACTGAAATGAGCCGGCAGGTGCGCAATGAGATTGCGGCAACGCGGGCCCGGAGTATGCGGTTAAAGATGGTCGCGAGTAAGGTACAGGTTGGAAGCAACGAATCCGCAGAGTTCGAATCGAGATTTTTTCTGCCGAAGCGTGTCGCCTACGAGGATGTGATTGCAGAGATTCAGAGGATGTCAACAACTTCCGGCTTGAAGGAACGCGACAGCGTTTTCACAGAAGAGCCGATTGAGGGAACCGCGGATCTCTCGTTGCTGAATATCACGGGCAACTACGAAGGCACCTACGACAACCTGATGCACTTTCTACACGAAGCGGACCGGTCACCGATGCTGCTGATGTTGGATGCGATGCAAGCAGCGCCGCAGCAGAAGCCCGGGCAGCTCACCACGGCCATTCGCTTTCAGGCGGTGATCCGGGAGGAGCCAACCGCGATGGCGGGAGGGCAGCCTTGAAGCCGGCCAGCCAGACGACGATCTTCGGCATTCGCATGAAGCTGGATCCGAAGATATTGGTGGGCGGAATCATTCTGTTGGCGGGCTTTTTGTTCTGGTACAACTCGCGGGGCGATGACGAAGGCCCCAGCACAGCGGCGGCTGTTCGTCCGGTTGCCCCGGCGGCGGCGCCCATGCCGAAATCTCATATCGCGACGGTTCGGCGCGGCACGACCGCGAACAACGATCGCGGAACATTGCGGCTGCGGCCGGTGGATGCAACGCGCGGAAATGTAGATCCAACGCTGCGGCTGGAGCTGCTATCGCGACTGCAGAGCGAAGATGAAGTGCCAACTGGAAGAAGCCTGTTCGAGGCGGGTCCGACGCCAGCGGAAGTTGCGGCGGCCAATTTGACGCGTATTACAGGGCCGAAAATTCCTCCCCAGCCGTTGCCTCCGACGGCTCCGGTAGTGCCCGCGGGCCCGGCGCCGCTGAACATTCCATTGAAGTTTTACGGATTTGTCAAGCCGACTGACAATCGCGAGGCGAGCCGCGGTTTTTTCATGGACGGCGACAATGTGCTGGTGGCAGCCGAGGGACAGGTGCTGAAACAGAAATACCGGGTGATGGAGCTGACTGCGAAAGCGGCGCGCCTGGAGGACATTCAGTTGAAGCAATCCGAAACGCTGCAGGTGGTTCCGGAGGCGATGACACCATGAGCTACGAAGGCAGGCGAGGCGTGGGCATGCGGCGAACGCGCGGCCAGCGAGGATCCGCATTGCTAATCGTGTTCGTGTTTGCGGCGATGATTGCGATTGCGCTTTATGCCGAAATGCCCATCGCGGTGTTTGAGGCCAAGCGCGAGAAGGAGCAATTGCTGATTGATCGCGGGAATGAATACGCACATGCGGTGAAGCTGTTTGTGCGGAAATTCGGGATGTATCCGGCCACCGTGGATCAACTGGAGAACACCAATCGCATGCGGTTTCTGCGGCACCGCTTCAAGGACCCGTTTACCGGCAAGGACGATTGGCGCATGCTGCACGCCGGGCCGGGCGGGCAGTTAGTGGATTCCAAGGTAAAGCCGGCGGGCTTGGGAAATTTGCCCGGAAGCGGACCCGGCTCGAACTCGAGTTCGAGCTTTGGGTCTACGAATACGGGGTCGGCTTTCGGGAGCACGAATACGGGATCAAGCTTCGGCGCGACTGGATCTGCGAGCACGGCTTCGAGCTCCGGATTCGGCCAATCGGGATTCGGATCGAGTTCGGATGGGAACTCAGGAGATACGGTGGTGGTGCCGGATCTGCCGCAGCGGCCGCCGGCGAAATCGGCAAACGGCGGAGCGCCCGGTGGAAGCAGTGAGGCAGCCTCTACCGAGGGCGAGCAAAATCCATCGGCGGTGCCCACTGATGACTTGCGAGAGCAGATGGCGGCGGTTGAGCAAGCACAGCCTGCATTGCCGACGGAGAATGCGGGACAAACAGCAGGCAGCGAGCCGGCCGGAGCGGGCTCTGGTCAAAACGGGGTGGGTCAAGCCGGGGCAGGCGGAAATCAAGTTGGGCCGAATCAGGTGGGGCAAAACCAATCGGGCCAGAATGGCGGCTCGGGACAAGCGGGCGCAAACGGTCCCCCGGATGCGCAGAACGCGATGGACACCGTTCGGAAGATGCTGAACAATCCCGCTATCGGGGCGCCGCTAGCGGGATCCGGCCCGGGCAACGGCCAGGGACAGCCTGGCATGGGACAGATCTCCGGCGGCGGCATCGCGGGCGTGGCGAGCAAGGCGCATGGCCACAGCATCAAAACGGTGAATGACCAGACCGACTATTCGCTGTGGGAGTTTTATTACGACCCGACGAAGGATTTGACGAGAAACATGCCGGGAGTGCCGGGAGCTCAAGGCAACGGACAGGTGGGCACAGGCACGAATGGGATGAACACGGGTGCATCGCCCAACGCGAATGGGCAAAGCGGATTCGGGCAGAGCAGTTTCGGACAAAACAACTCTGGGCAAAGCAGCTTTGGGCAGAACAGCGGAAACACCAGTTCCTCGGGGCCGACGGCGTCGCCAACGAATCCGCCGCAGTAATCGCGCTCAGCGCGAGAACAACTTATCCGTATCGATCCGCATCCCTAGACAGCTAAGGAACGACTTGGCTCGGCCGTAGACCTCGGGTAGTTGCTGCCCGGCACGGAAGACGTGTGTTTCTTCGGTATCGGGATAAACCAACCAGACTTCCTGTCCTCCGGCCCCGAGGTATTGGGCGGTCTTGCGCTGAATGTCGCGCTTGGTGTTAGATTCCGAGATGATTTCGATCGCGACGAACGGCGCATTGTCCTGAAAGCCTTCGGGAACGTTCGGGTTGTTTGGAGCGCACAGGGCGTTTGGTGCCCGTTGTGCGCGATTCCAGTTGTCTGCGGGCGTGGCTTCCACTGAAACGTCCGCGCCGCGAACGGTGGGGCGATCTTCGCGTTTGTCGAGAATATAGCCGACATCGCCACAGACGACCGTGAACCTCTTCGGATCGACCACGCGGTCGAGATAGGCTGCAATGCGGGCCATCAGGACCCCGTGGAGTCTAGCGTTGGGAGACAAAGCGATCAGATGTCCTTCATCGAGCTCGTAGTGGGTGCCGTCGAGTTCGTAGCCGGGTAGCTTGAGGAACTCGGCGAGACTCATGATGGTACGGGTCGCCATACCTGACTTGATTTTAGGCGAAGAGCGCGGGTGGGTAGTGCGTTAAATCTGACTTGTTAAGCCGAACCGCCTCAGCCAATCAATCCTGACCGCTGCTCTTGGCATGTCCAATTCCAATTTGGCGTCTGTTGCCATTGATCTGAGGTAGTTGGACATCGAGAATATCCAGAACTTCGCAAATCCGGCCTCGGGCACGATTGAAAGAGAATACTCAAAAAGAGCTTCATTTTCTCCTGCGGGATGTATCGGGTACCAGAAACACAAAATCGGTTCGACCTCCTCTTTTTGAATAACAGGCATAACAGGCGTGCCGGCGTCTGATGTAGGAATTGCCATCCTCGTGAGTACCTTCGAACATTCTCGATGGCGGAAGTAGCCCTGCGCTGAGTCCCAGTAGTCCCTCCATCGTTCTTGTCGGTACGATTTGAGAAATTGCTCATCACTCCCACGCGGAATCGATTTTCCACCGAGAGCATGTGCCGACCAGTTTTTTATCTCGACTTGATACAGCCGCCGCGCCGCTGATGCCGGACAATCGGTCTTCACGGAACTGGCGTTTTCGTTCGGGTGCGTCAAGAGCCAGTAGTCCAATCGATCCCCACGACCAGTGCCAAGTGTTGGGGTCAGAGGAATGTCGTTGCGGGTAAGCACGGTACTTCTAATTCCGCACTCTGTTTCGAAGTAGTGCCGCAAAAGAGCAATGCCCAGATCTTCGCCAATCATTCCGACAATTCCCGTTGCATGCTTGATGCTTTCTGATGGCTTTTCGTCAAAGAAACAAAGAAGCTCCTGGACGTTTATGATGAAAGTTTTCATTGGAATTGTGAAATTGTAGCATTCTGCTGCTCATTGCCTCAGCCAGGCCCGGCGATGTATCTCCGCCGGTGCGAAGCGTCGTGTACCAGATCTTCATCATCCGTTTAGCAATTCCCGAATATGCACACATGATTCGTCAGCCGTGCCGCCATTGGTGGTGTCACCCGCAACCCCTGTGCACTCGGCAAAAATTATAAACGGCGAGCTAGACCACGACCGCTGCCCAGTGGTTCTCCCATTTTTGCTGAAGGCATGTTGATGTTTCAATCTATTTGTTTGATGGGAAGATGATGATTACGAGCAACGCGATTTAGCGCGCTACCGCGGGTGGGTAGGAAGGGCGATTTCGTGCCAACATTAGGAGTGGAGACGCATGCCTGAGGGAAACGGGGATTACTTATCTCGCTTCGAGCGCATGGAGCGGACGCTGGATCGCATCATCGAGATTCAAGAGGTGCAAGCGCGCCATTTGGCCACACTTGCCGAGATTCAATTGAGGCAGGCCGACCGCATGATTGTGCACGATGACAAGCTCGACCGTGTGGAGACGTTGTTGGCTGAGATGACCGAGAAAGTCAATTTTCTGGTTGATCGCGAAATGCGCCGGGAGGGCGGGCCGGAGACGCATGCTTGAGGGGAACGGCGATTGTGACATGCGGGAGCGTCGCGCCGCGTATCATGCGCGTCTCAATCGCCAGATAGAAGCCATTCACGCCAGCATTCTGGAGCAGGGCCAGCGAGTGGACGGCATGCTGGCTGTGATTCGCGATTTGATCGATCGCATTCCTCCCGAAAATCTTCGCTGATTGTGGGCGCCGGAAGGTCTACGCTATCTATATGGACCGACGGCAAGCTTTAAATTTAATCGCGGGCGTGGGGCTCGCGGGGCTTTCGCGGGCCGCGCACATTTCGCGTGAGCAAACGGGTGAATCCGCGCAATCGAACGGGATGATCTATCGCAAGCTGGGCAGCACGGGCGAACGGGTCTCGGCGATCGGCCTGGGCGGCGCACACCTGGCAAAACCGAGCGAAGAAGAAGCCATTCGCATTGTGCGATCCGCTTTGGACCGTGGAATTACGTTCCTCGACAATTGCTGGGATTATTCAAACGGCGAATGCGAGGTGCGCATGGGCAAAGCGCTGCGCGATGGGTACCGGGAGAAGGCGTTCCTCATGACCAAATTCGATGGACGCACGAAGCAGGCGGCCGCGCAACAGATCGATGAATCGCTGAAGCGATTGCAGACCGATCACCTCGATTTGATTCAGTATCACGAGAACATCCGCCTGGACGACCCGGATCGTTTCTTCGCCGAAGGCGGAGCGCTCGAAGCGGTGATGGCGGCGAAGCAGGCCGGCAAAATCCGATATATCGGTTTTACCGGCCATAAAGATCCGCTGGTTCATGAGCGCATGCTCGACGTGGCACGCGCGCATAGCTTCCACTTCGATTCGTGCCAAATGCCGCTGAATCCGATGGACGCTCACTTCCGCAGTTTCGCGAATAACGTGGTTCCGAAACTAGTGGAACAAGGGATCGCGGTGCTGGGAATGAAGTCGATGGGCAGCGGCATTCTTCTGCAATCGAATACGGTGACTCCTATCGAGTGCCTGCATTACGCGCTGAATCTTCCGACTTCGGTTGTCATCACGGGATGCGACAGCATGAAGATTCTGGACCAGGCGTTCGAGGCGGCGCGCACATTCAAGCCGATGACAGAGGCGGAAGTGATCGCGATTCTGGACAAGACCCGCGAGGCAGCGATGAACGGCAAGTACGAGCTATTCAAGATCAGCACGCACTTTGACGGCACGATCAAGAACCCGCAGTGGATGGGCTAGCGGGCTACCAGAGTGTGCTTTTCCCGGCAGGCGTCTGAACAGTAGTAGAAAGTCTGGCCAGACACGTTTTGGCGGAAGGGCGTTGATTCGGCGACGTAAGTGCCGCAGACCGGATCTTTGTGCAAATCACCAGCGGCTGTGGAAGCCGACGGCGAATCGGCTTGCCGTTGAGCGGTGAATTGCGGATTGCCGCTGCGAAATGCGCTGGCGGAGGCGTTCGCAATACCTTTCAATACGCTGGTCAGCACGGCGCGAGCCACCAGCACAATCAAGATCGTAATTAAGAGTTCAATGAGCGCGCGAAGCATGACGGGAGACGGGGCGCTCGCACGAAGCGCCCCCTATCACCACTTTACTGCTTTTTCTTTTTCGCGCCGGGAGCAGTGTAGTGGGTCTCTACCTTTTCGCCCAATGCCTGGAGCATCGCTTGCGCCTCCTGTGCATGCGGCCCGTTCGGCTGAAGTTCGAGATACTTCTTCAGGGCTGGCGCGGTTTCAGGCGGGTAGGTCTGCGTACCGGTCTTGGGATCCACCTTGCCGGCCATCATGAGAATACTTCCATACTGATACCAGGCTTCGGCATAGGTTGGATCGGCGTCGGTGGCCTTCTTGAAGAAATCGGCAGCCTGCTCGGGCTTGCCGCTGTTCACCATGTTGGCGCCCATATTGAAAAACGCCTTGGCTTTGCCTTGCGGAGTCGGGTTCAGGTCGGCGGCCTTGTTCAGCGCTTCGGTGGCCTCAGGAATTTTCTTTTCGGCGCCGTAGATGTTCCCCATCTGGTTGTAAACGGCCGCGTCGTCCGGCTTGATGGCCAAGCTCTTCTTGTAGGCATCGAGTGCGGCGTCGTAGGACTTGGTTTGATCGTCGCCGGTTTGGGTTTTCGCGAGACCGGTATAGGCTTCGCCTAAACTGTTCCAAATGGCCACCTGGTTTGCATCCATTTGGCCCGCCTGGTTGAATTTATCTATGGCGGCCTGATAATCGGCTGCCCTCTTCGCTTTATCCTGCTCTGCGTCGCCTTGCTTCAGCGCATCCTGACCGGCATTATAGGCGTCGTTGAGGGCCTTATTTTTCTTCATGGCCTCGGAGCGTTGTTTCAACTGCGCCTCGTACTGTTCCTTTTGCTCCTTGCTCATGCCGCGTTCGACATCGGGCGTAGCCTGGCCGGCTGCCGCAGCTTGTTGTTGGGCCTTGTGAGCCGCAGCTTGCTTCTGAAGGTCGAAATCGACGGTGGTGGATTCCCCGTATTTGGATTGCACGTGGGTCACCTTATCCATCACCTGGCCATTCACAGTACAACTGACGTCGTAGGTGCCATAGGGCAAGCCGGTGTACAGCCAGTGGCCTTTTTTGTCCGACTTGACCTGGTAATGCCCTTTGATATCGGTGCGGTCGAGTACAATGAGCGCGCCTTTCAGAGGCTGGCCGTCTTCACCCTTCACATCGCCTTCCAAAGTGGTGGTCTGGGCCCAGGCACTCCCAGCCACGAGGGCAACGAAACCGAGGAAAAGAAGCGAACGTCGCAACCGGGCGATCATAATCTTTAGTTCTCCTGAATCAATAGTTTCAGCTACCGACTACTATATCCTTCGTGCAGCGCGGTCCGGCTGCTCCGGATTGCAAGCAGCCGCCAAGCGGGCGGCGCCGATGGGAAGCCAGCGCAACTTCGTGGCCTGCGGCCACATCTGATTGATTGATCCGACCTATTAGCGTTACAATGCCGAATCAAAAGGGGAAGCTTTCGTTGGGGGTTTGGGCTCTACTGCTGTTTACCGGATTTTTGGCGGCGTCCGTGCTGCCGCTGAGGGCGGAGGATCTCACAAAGGCAGAAGCGCTTTACGAGCGAACAAACTTCGAAGGTTCATTGGCCTTGCTCGACAAGCACGCGAACGATGGGCCGGCGATGTTTCTGCTGGGACGCGACTATTTTATGCTGGGAGACTTCAAGAAGGCGGGCGATTACTTCGAGAAAGCGGCGGCGGCGGAGCCTGGCAACAGCGAGTATGCGGATTGGCTGGGGCGCGCTTACGGCAGGCGCGCCGAGAATTCGAACCCGCTGATGGCGCCCGGCTACGCTTCGAAGGCGCGACAGGCGTTCGAACGCGCTGTGGAGCTTGACGGGACAAACCGCGATGCGCTCAGCGATCTTTTCGACTACTACCTGAGTGCGCCTGGTTTTCTCGGGGGCGGCTCCGACAAAGCGGGCGCGGTGGCGAGCAAGATGGCGGCGGTGGATCCATCAGAAGCGTACTTTGCGGAGGCGAAGCTGGCGCAGAAGAATCAGCAATACCAGCAGGCGGAGCAGCACCTGCGGCAGGCAGTTGCGATTGCACCGCATGAGGTGGGGCGCCTGATTGCGCTCGCCAGGTTCCTGGCCAATCGAGGGCGAACGGGCGAGAGCGACGCGGTATTCCAGCAGGCCGAGAAAATCAATCCGAATGCGCCAAAACTCTGGTACGCCCGCGCCGATGTTTTGATAAGGCAAAAGCGCAATCTGGAGGAAGCGAAGACGCTGCTGCACAAGTATGTGAATGCGTCGATTACTGTGGACGACCCGCCGCGGGATAAAGCCGTTCGCTTGCTGAAGGAAGTAGGAGGCGCGTAAGCTTCCGCTCGAATGAACCTGACCGAAGCCGTCAATTTCAGCGTGCAGGCATTGCATGCGAACCGGCTTCGTACCTTTCTTACCGCGCTCGGGCTGATCATTGGGAACGCGTCAGTCATTCTGGTTGTCACCATCTCGCTAGCAAGCAAGGATCTGATCCTGGACCAGATTCGGGGCATTGGCTCCAATCTGGTGTATGCATCGTATGAGGTGGGTGGCGAAAACGTCGCCAAGGTGGAGGCGGACTTCGTCAAGATGGCCGATGTGCAGGCGATTCGAGACACGCTAGGCAGCAGCATCATCGCGGCGGCGGCTGTGATGAACTCGCATGACCAGATTGTGGTGAACGGCAAAATCCGGCAGGTCACGGTGGATGGCGTGGACGCGGAATATGCGCGAGTGCGGAATCTGGTGATTCTGCGCGGGCGCGCCTTCGATCAAAGCGACATTGCGCTGCGGGAGCGAGTTGCTCTTCTGACCGATAAGCTGGCAATTCGGATGTTCGGCAGCCAGGATGCGGCGCTCGGGCAAATCGTGAAGATCAACCAGCTTCAGTTCAGCGTGATCGGCACGTTCCGGGAGAAGACGAGTACGTTCGGCCAAGGCGAGATTACCGATGAGACCATTCTGATTCCGATCACGGTGATGAAGTACTTCATGGAATACGAGCGCATCGATCCGGTTTATATTGAGGTGCGCAACGCGGGGGACGTTCCGGCAGTCCGCGATGAGGTGAACGACATTCTGGAGACGCGGCATCGCCACGGCGCCACGTACAATGTGCAAGACCTGACGGCTATACTCGACACCGCAAATTCCATTTCCAATGTGCTGACGATTGTGCTGATCATTGTTTCGGCGATCGCGCTGTTGATCTCCGGGATCGGCATCATGAATATCATGCTGGTGACGGTGACGGAGCGGACGCGGGAGATCGGCGTGCGTATGGCGGTGGGTGCATCGCGGCGCGATGTGATGCTGCAGTTCCTGGTGGAATCGGTCCTGATCAGCTTGTCCGGCGGCGTGGTTGGGATCGTGCTGGGATTGTCGCTACCGATCGGGGCGCGGCTTTTCACAAACCAGGTGCGGGTTCCGATTTCGGCGCTATCGATCATTGTTGCATTTGCAGTTTCCTTCGCTGTGGGGGTGGGTTTTGGGCTTCTGCCGGCGCGGCGCGCCTCTCAACTGAATCCCACCGAAGCGTTGCGTTACGAATAGGCGATAGCGCGGCTGCGGAGAGTGCGCCGCAACGCTTATACGCGCCTGTCGTTACGCTACAACGGTTCTTGGATATGCAGCCGAAGCGCATTCGCTGGATGGCCTGGTGGTACAGCGCGATTGCGATTGGATTCGCGCTACTTGCGGTTGACCACATCCTGACTCGCGATAAAGCATGGTTGATTCTGGTGCGGGTAGCGATTGCGGCCGGGTTTGGGTTCCTAGCGTACATGGAATTTCGATCGAAGGGGCGTAAGCCTTGAAGCGCCGGACGTGAGCGGCGCATCTTTCCTACAACGCGCACAACGGGCACCCGTCGCCCTGTGCGCTCTGAGGAGCGTATCATCTGGTGGTATGGAAAAGCCGACATTCGATCCTGGACTGACGCAGCAGTACACGGGTGCGCTGAAGCGCGCCATCAACCAGGACGGGAACTTTAACGTCCGGCGCACAGGCGGAACGTGGCGAGATTTCCATCCATACCTGTTTCTCATCAATATTTCGTGGCCCGCTTTCATCGCTATCGTGGCAGCGGCCTACGTGGTTCTCAACCTTATTTTCGCGGGTCTATACGCCTTAATTGGAATGGAGAACATCAAGGGCGCGGAGGCTCCCACCGCGGCGTCGCACTTCTTGAATATCTTTTTCTTCAGTGCGCACACGCTGAGTACGGTTGGGTATGGAAATATGTGGCCGAGCGGTGCTCCCGCGAACTCGATTGCAGCGTTAGAGGCGCTGATTGGCTTGATGGTTTTTGCGATCGCAACGGGATTGCTGTTCGGGCGGTTTTCGCGGCCCTCGGCGCGCGTCGGATTCAGCGAGAGGGCGCTTATGGCGCCTTATATCGACGCGACCAGCCTGCAGTGCCGGGTTGTAAATAGAAGATCGAACAATCTGATCAACCTGGAAGCACGTGTTTTACTGATGACGGTGGAGTTGGTTGAGGGCCGGCCACAACGGCGGTTTACTCCGCTGGAGCTCGAAAGAAATCAGATTTGGTTTCTGGCCTTGACCTGGACGATTGTGCATCCAATTGACGAGAAGAGCCCCTTGTACGGGAAAACTGCGGCCGACCTGGAGCGGCTGCAAGCGGAGTTCATGATTCTGCTGAGCGGCTTCGACGACACGTTCAGCCAGACCGTTCACACGCGTTATTCCTACCGCTACGACGAGATCATTTGGGGCGCGAAATTTGCTCCGGCGTTCGAGATAGACGAGGACGGCGAACTGGTGATTGAAGTGAATAGAGTCGGTGCGATCGAGCCCGCTCCGTTAAAGGCTTTAGAAAAAGCTGGATTACCATAATGGCCGTGAACGGGAATTGCGTGTTTTGCGATATTGTGGCGCGGACGGTGGCGGCACAAATTGTGTATGACGATGAGAACCTGATTGCATTCCTCGATAGCCATCCGTTGTTTCCCGGGCATGTGCTCCTGTGTCCACGAGAGCACTATGTTACGTTGCTCGATTTACCGGCGAGCTTAGCGGGACCGATGCTCGCCACGACGCAGTTGCTGGCGCAGGCGGTGGAGAATGCGGTGGATGCGGAAGGCACGTTCATCGCGATCAATAATCGCGTTAGCCAAACGGTGCCGCACCTGCATGTTCACGTGGTTCCGCGGAGGCGGCGCGACGGGCTGAAGGGGTTCTTCTGGCCTCGGCAACCTTACAAGGATGACGCGGCGCGGGAAGCCGTGCGCGACGCCATCGAGCGGGAGATTCAGAAGCTGCGCGCATGAGCGGCGAGCCTGCGCATGGCCGCTTGGTCTGAGGGAAATTTGTCAAAAGGCTCTTCGCAATCCGAATCGCAGTTGAAAGGGTTCGACGGGATGGAAAACGTCGGTGAATGCCGCCGCGGCCGTTGGTGTTATTCGGGATGTATAGGCGTAGTCAATGTCATGATCCATGCGGTTCAGCAGATTCAAAGCTTCAACGACAAAGCTCCACTTTTCGGTCACTTGATAACGGACCTCCCCATTGAGTAATACCGTTGCGTTTGAGCGATAGATGCCGTCGGACGTCAAATCGCGCGGACCAAAGGCGCGCAGGCGCAAACTCGCCGAAAAGCGTTTGTAATCGTGCATCGTGATGCCTGACGAGGCCACCAGCCCAACCGCTTCGGGTACGCGCTTGCCACCCGGGCTGTTCGGCGCAGCATCAGCCGGGTCTATTGTGTTGAAGAAGGCCCTGGAATCCGCGACATCAAAATCAAAAGCCAGATGTTCCCGCGGCGTGTAGTAGTTCGCCCATTCGATGCCGTAGCGGTTGCTCGGCGATGCAGAAGCAATCGTGCCTCCGGTGTCGCCATCCTGCTGCAGTTCGGAAGCACTGTGGAGATACCAGAGTGAAAACGTGCTTTGCAGATGTGGGGCGGCCGCGGTACGCACGCCGATTTCCGCGCCTTTGGTCGGAACGAGCGCGGGTATTCTCGAGGTGGCCGTGGGAAATGGATTGTCCGGCGAGATCGGTTCCACCGTTTGCGTTGCGCCACGCGCGTCGTTGCTGTGAAAGCTGAATCCGCCCTGTACGTAGAATTCAGTGTTGGACCACGGGCCGAAAATCAAACTCGCTTTGGGTTGGGGCAGGAATTTGGTGGCCGTGCCGGAATTGGCGGCAGCAAAATTGACCACCGGAGCGCCCGGCAATTCGGCGGCGACATAATTTGGAGTCAAGCTCGTTACGGCATCGATTGCTTCGTCGCCGCGCAATGCCAGAACCGAGCGGAATTTTTCCGCCCACTGGATTTTGTTTTCCACATAGAAGCCGGCTATCGTTTCGGTGAACTTATTCAAATCCGTGTCCGCGGGCAAGACCGCTACCAGATTCGGATCGTTAAAGCATGCGTCGATGGGTTCGTCATTGCACGCGTCGATATCATTCTTGTCCGTGCGCACGCGATTTTCGGTCCGGTAAAGGCCGTTGTGGATCCAATCGTTGCGGACTTGCAGTCCGAACGTATTTTCTACCTTGCGGCCGAACCATTGGCTGAAAATCGTGTGATGTGCGTCCAACCCAGCCACCCAGCGCCTGTCCTGCTGTTCGAACTGATCACCCTTAAGGGGATCATCCAGGTAGTATGTGAAATCGGAAAATAAATCGAGATCGTAGTAAAAACCGTAGAGCGTGATCTTCGTCTTCGATTTCGCGCCTTGGCGATGCCATTCAGCTTGCAAGCTATAGCGCTGTGAGTTGCCTCCGTCTGTCGGGTTCAGTGCGCCGAAGAAGCCGACAACGGGAACGGCGGTAATGGGGATCTGATCGGTCGAGTTCCATTTACCGTGGTAGCCGCGGGCCGTGATGCTGAATCCATTGGCGTCGTCGCCCTGGCTGTAGGTTAGAAGGCCATTGAATTTAGCGTAGCCATCCGGATGCGTCCATGGGCCATCGTCGTAATATGCTTCTCCGCCGAATAGCAAACTACCCGAGCCCACCTTCTGCGATATACCGAATACAGCTCGCGCATAGCCATACATGCCGCCCTCCACTTGGAAGAAGTTCTCGGGTAGCGTTTTATAGAACTCCAGATGCGCCGACCCGGCTGAGCCATAGTCGCCGACATCAGCGTAATAAGGACCTTTTTCGTAATTCACCCGCTGCACAAACTCCGGGATGACGGTGTTCATGTCCGCGTAGCCTTCACCGTGCGCGTGAGAGGGCAGGTTCAGCGGCATATCATCGAGAAAAACGGCAAAGTCTGTGCCGTGGTCGAGATTGAAGCCGCGAAGAAAATACTGGTTGGCCTTGCCGCCGCCGGCGTGTTGCGTGATGATGACGCCGGGAACCGTTTCTAAAATCTCTCCTGAACGAAGAATGGGACGATCTTCGATTTCCTTTGCGCCCACCGCTCCCTGGGTAGCGGAATCGGCAATTCCGACAAGGTCATCTTGACGGCCCTGCACGTCGATGGTGGTATTTACGGCGCTGACAGCCAAAGTGATGCCCAGGGGGACCGGCGCCTCGGTGGGCTCTACCGTAACGGGAATTGCTTTGGTTTCGAAACCGGGATGAGACACGACGAGCGTATATTTACCGACCGGAAGTTTAGGAACACTATAGGCGCCGTTCTTGTCCGACTGCGTCGTTATTTGTACCGTGCCGTTCGCGCTCCGAACCAGCACGGTAGCGCCAGCAATTGTCGCGCCAGACGTGTCAAGGACAGTTCCCGATAGTTGGGGCGGCTGAGCGTTATCACTCGTGGCGGCCGGCGACTTCTCCTGCGCGCGAACTAAAAGTGACGTGAGCATCATTGCTAACAGAAATGGAAAATGAGGTCGCATATCATCCTTTCCTTCCCTAGCGCCACGCCCATGGCTGGTGAAAAGCGGGTGGTAGCGGACCGCTCACAAAGCAGCGGCGGAGCTTGGCCACGGCTTGCGAGAACAGTGCTACGGATCTCAAAAACGTAATACTAGCCTGAGATGATAGCACCAATCTCAGTAACGTATTACCGGGTCGGTAGAATAAAGCTTTAGACGTCTGTTACGAACGGGAGAAGCGTGCTAACGACGGCCATGAAGGGCAGAGTGCTTGGCATTTATCTGTTCCTGGGTGCATTCAATATCGCGGCCTGGCTTATTGCCGCCGTAGCATTTCATTCTTTCCCCGCACTTCTGGCAACAGCGTTTCTCGCCTACACCCTGGGGCTGCGACATGCAGTGGATGCTGATCACATAGCGGCAATTGACAACGTCACAAGAAAACTGATGCAGGAAGGCAAGAGGCCTATCGGAGTGGGACTCTCGTTTTCTCTGGGTCACTCAACGGTCGTTCTCATTGGCTCGATTGTAATCGCCTCCGCCGCATCGGCCCTGCACACCCGGTTCTACGCGTTCAAGGAAGTGGGCGGTTTGATCGGCACTTTGGTCTCGATGTTGTTTCTTTTCGGCATCGCTCTAGTGAACTTGTTCGTTCTTCGCACCGTGTATGCGACCTTCCAGAGCGTTCGGGCAGGTGAACCATACAACGAAGAAGATCTCGACCTTCTCCTTTCCGGGCGAGGCATTCTGCCCCGGCTTCTCCGCCCGCTCTTCCGCTTGATCCGCAGCAGTTGGCAGATGTATCCTGTCGGCCTGCTATTCGGCCTTGGATTCGACACAGCGACCGAAATTGGACTGTTGGGCATCGCCGCGAGTGAAGCATCGAAAGGTCTGCCTTTCTGGAATGTGCTTCTCTTTCCGATTCTCTTTATGGCCGGTATGTCGCTCATCGACACGACAGACAACGTTCTGATGGTGGGCGCCTACGGCTGGGCTTTTCAGAAGCCGATCAGGAAGCTGTACTACAACCTGACCATCACAAGTGTCTCCGTGGTGATTGCCTTCTGTGTTGGAGGTTTGGAGGCATTAGGCTTGCTTGTGCAACGCTTCCAACTCAACGGAAGCTTCTGGAAAGGCGTCGGAAGCCTGAACCAGAACTTCAGCGCCATTGGCTACCTGATTATCACGCTCTTTGTGGTGAGCTGGGTTGTGTCGATTGTTGCTTATCGCGTTAAGCGATTCGACGAAATTCGAGTGGCCGAAGAAATAGCGGACTAGTTCCGTTTCATTGCCGATCGTGTGTTGTACGGCAGAGCGCAAGTCTGCAAACATGTGCAAGGGTTTCCAGCATCCTTCTCCTAGCGTTGCTATAAAGCCCCTTCATATCCCGTCACCCGATAGATCCCCCCACCTTCGGTTCCGATATAGATCGCATCGCAATCGATTCGCACGGATGAAACGGAGCTCTGGGGTTTCGGCAGGAGCGACGTCAGATCGTGCCAGTTCCCGTTCTTGTCCCGGAAAAACACTCCTGTGTAAGGCGATGCCGCCACGGCAAGTCGCGGATCGTCGCGACGAAAATCCATGTCCGCCAAAGCACCCAGGGCAACAGCTCGACTTGCCATCGGGATGCCTGTGCTGTCGCCCCCGCTGAACAATCCGTCGAGAGGATATTTCCCGTTGCCAGTGATCAGGTTCGTGAGAACCGTGTCAGTCTGAAAACTCAAGCCGCCCGTATTTGAAAACTGAACGCCGCTAGAGGTCCACACATAGACCTGCGATGCATCGTAAGGATTGACAAACAGCGGCCCGTACGTTGCGCTTGCGCCTTCGATTCCACCAGTCGGCCAAGGCTTGGGCTCCAAAATGCTGCCCTGCACATTCAACTCCGTCCATGAACTGAGGCTGGAGGAGGCCGGCGATCCGGTTGTTTTGTACACGTGTCCGATCCCGGATTGGACCGCATACACAAAGTAGGTTGTATTCGTGTGTCCTCCCGTAACCCAGAACTTCTGCACACCCGCGGGAAGATTGTTCTGAGCCACCGTCCAGCCGGTTCCCTTTGAGATATTGATGTCCGGATTGGAAGCAAAATCCTGATTCCTGAGTATTAGGGGGTTCTGCGCACCGACGGGTGTCGACGCTCCAAACGCATTCGGAAGGGGGTGAAAATTCTTCTGCGAGTCTTCCCACTGCATCGGGAGATTCACGAGCATCAACACGTCAAGCGTTCCGGGCTTGCGCGCTTCGCCCCACAACGACTGGATGACGCTCACTCCCGCCGGTGTGTCGTAGGTCCTATCATTTAGGATAGTGATGGGCTTGGCCGGTTCTCCTGAACTCAAATTCTCGCCCAACCCTGACAGTTCCGCGCTATCCGGATGCAGAACCATTATCGCGATGCTCGCGTTGCCTGCGTCCCCGAGCGTGTAGTTGATGTCACCTTGCAGGGCGTCGCTTCCCCAGCCTTTCGCCCCATTCCACCACCACGAGCTGTTATCCGAGGTAGCATACGCGAGATTCCCGCGCCCCGTAGGACTGGATCGCATCGCAGTGATCGTGTGGATGTGGTGAGTGTGCAGTGAATTGTCCTCAAGGGTCCAGGCGCTCCAAGAGGAGTTAGAGAACGATCGCGAATAAATTCCTCCGTCGCAGGAGACCCACTCCTTGGCGCCATCCGCCGAGATCAGAAAGTCCCACAAATCCCCGTGCACCTGGTCAGGCGTTGTGCACAAAGTGCATTCGTCCGTTCCCAGAATTCTGTTCAATTGTGTGGCTTGGGAAGCTGAATTGAAATTCACGGCCTCGTAAACCTCCTGCGCGGTCCCGTAGAAGATGTGATTGGTGACGGTACCGTTGGCGGCCATGGTTTTGAAAGCCTTGACAAACCGCCTTCCGCCCAAGCCGGTGCCACTACAGCCTATCGGGGGAACACTGGAATCGGGGTTTACCTGCGCCTGAAGCGCGAATTGATCGGTGGCGGCATCGTAGATGAGCAGTTGGTCCCAGTTGCCGGCCTTGCCGAGGGAGTCGCAGCCCGCTTTCACGACGTTGCAGCACGACATATATGCCCCAGTGTCGAATGCAGCAAGTGAGTTTTGATCGCCTAGATTCATGGGAGTAAACTGCGGCGGAATGCTCTTTGCAGTCCAGGTCTGGCCATCGGTCGTGGACACATACAACTGCTGCCCACTACGGGCCCACAGCTTTGCCGGGCTGACCGCGAGGGCGGTAATGATTCCACCGCCGGACGTATTAGCCGCGAAACTGAACGGCTCAGTACTTCCAGCTTTCCTCCAGCCGACGCCGCACGCACTGGCGATCACGATCGACGAGGCCGGCGTAAATGCCACGGCGGGGATCGCCTGAAGAGCGCAGCCCGAAGCGGTCGTCGGACTCGAGATCCGGTTCCAGGTGATTCCCGCGTCCAAACTTTCCCAGACCCCGGCGCCGCCGCCATTTGGGATTCCGACGGCATCTCCTCCACGCTCGCCAGCCACCAGATGCGAACGGTTGTTCGGATCGACCGCAAGAGTCCAGACGTAGCGCGGCGAGTTCGGCAGGCGCGTCCACGGTCCGCCGTTCACCGATTTCGCGATTCCCCCATTCAAAGTGACAGCGTACATGGTTGACGGATCTCCGGCCAACTGCGGCGTCAAACCACTGGCGTTCGTGCCTGAAATGAACTTGACGCTACTCGCGTCCGGACTGATGTCTGTTACCGCAGGAATCGGCGCTGTGGCCTGCCAGAGCTGATCATTACCGACACCGGTCTTCGGGTTGTAGAAAATTTCCCGCGTTTCGCCCGATTTCAAACCGACGATCACGTGGCGGTTATTATCGGAGGGTGTATAGTAGCCGGCGATCGATTGAACACCCGTAAAATTCGCCAGCGCGGGCTGCGAAACCGAAGGGTTCACAGTTCCGCCGTAGAAGATCTCGTGAATCGCGCCGTCTCTGGTGGCGACAATTGCGTGGCGCATCTTATCGTCGGGCGTGTAGAAAGCGGAGACGGCGATAATTTCCTGCAGGTTTGCAAGAGGGGGGTCGTGACGTGAACTCCCGATGCGGAGGAATAATAAACTTCTATCACGTCGCCCTTGTTCGTGGCGACGATCGCGTGCCGCATCTTGTCATCCGGAGTATAGAATCCGGCCATGTGGATAAGGCCTGGAATCGTAACGATCACCTCGCCGCCTCGAATCGGCGTATTCGCGCCATACCAGATTTCTCGAATCGAGCCGTCGGTGCTTCCTGTTAAGACAATGCGGCTCTTGTCATCAGCCGCGTAGAACGCCGACACCGACACAAGGTTCTGCACGGTGGCTATGGAATCCGATAATTTCTGTCCTGATGCCGCGCTGAACGAAAAATCACGAATCGAGCCGTCTAGCCGAGCTACGATCGCGTGCTGAAGGCCGTCGTCCACGGAAAAGAAGCCGCTTTGATCGATAATCTGACCGAAGCATCCGAGCTCGTCATGGAAGATTCCGCGTTTCGGATCGAAGTATGTCTCGTGCAACCGTCCGTCATCGGTGGCAACAACGGCATGTTGATAGGAATCGTTGCTCGTGAAGTATCCCGAAACCGATGTGATCACGGTCTGAGCAATTCCCAACATAGGCAAACAAACAGCCACAAAGGTTAGTCGAAGTATAAGTGAATTGCGAAAGGTTTTCATGCCTGCCCCCGCTTTGGACCTTATCACAAAAAGTGTCGTCACTGCGTTTATCTTCCAGGTAACCGGTGAACGGGAAGATGTGCTCGGTTTGCGCCAGAAGACAAGGACGACCCCGAAGAGAGCCGGCCGTGCAGCGAGGCAGAAGCGAAAAAGAATCGGGACGCACTTCATGCCGACCCAGCCTTTTTGCCGTATAGGAAACAAGCCGCACCGCTAATTGAGAGAGCCGGCGAAGCCTACAAGGTTGACGAAGTATATATGCGTCCGACGGATTTCTCGGCGCTAAAGTAGAAGCGCCCGCGCTTTATTAACTAAAACCTACTGCGCCGAAATCCGGCCAAGATATTGGTCGAGATCAGACAGGTTATCTGCTGATCCAATCCAGCCGACATGACCATCCGGGCGGATCAGTATGTATTCGCCCTTGCTCCCACCATAAGCGGCAGCAAAATGGCCGAAGGCGTCAACATAGATTTGCCGCGTCGATTTTGTCTCCGGTGAGGCTCTTACGTCAAGGCGTTCGACGCCGCGCCACTCATTCTGCTCCATATTCCCGTCGCCTTCGAACAGCCGAAGCAAGGTGAAGTGCGGGCCGCGAAAGAAATCGAAGAGCCGTACGGGACTACCTGCCGCATTCAGTCCGGGAGCATCGGGCGCCCTGTCGCCGGCCGCAATCTTCAAACCCGTACATCCGGCATTCTTGCTCAGCGACATCTCCTTATAAGTAATGCCTAGCTGGAGAGTAACTGCATCGCGGCGCACCTTGTCCTCATCGACGCCACTCGTTATCTGTCTGTATAGCTTCGTGCTTAAGCCGAGCACATTGGCCGCCACCGGCAGCCGCTCTTCTTCGTAAGTGTCCAACAGCGCATCGGGAGCGCCTTCGAGCACGCAGCCGAGCTTCCAGCCCAGATTGTATGCATCCTGTATCCCGGTGTTCATCCCCTGCCCGCCGGCCGGTGAGTGGACATGCGCGGCATCTCCAGTGAGAAACACGCGTCCATTGCGGTAGCGGGACACCATGCGGACGTTTGGCCGATAGAGCGAGAGCCACGGAGCTTCCGTAAGTTCAACATCCATCCCTCCGGTACGTTGCTTGACTAAGTGTTGGAACAATTCAAGCGTCGGCTCACGCTCGTCGGCCGGAGCCACCTGCGCCTGAAACTGAAACTCGTCCGTAGAAGGCAAAGGGCAAAGCGCGAGCCAGCCATCGGGGTGATTTGGCCAAGAATGCCAGGCATCCCGATCCAACCCGCGCAGGCGCACATCTCCCACGTACATGCGCTCTTCCTTCCAGGTTTCTCCCTCGAAAGGCACCTGAAGGTGCTTGCGCACGAAGCTCTTTCCGCCGTCTGCCGCTACAAGATAACGGCAGCGAACGCGCTCCTGTTTGCCATCGCGGGCTAATGTTGCGGTGACGGTATCCGCGTCTTGCTCAAGCGCGACCAGTTCGGTCGCAAGCTCAACTTGGCCTCCGTTTCTTTCCAGAAGTTGCCGTAGCGCCTCTTCCACACGCCATTGCGGGGTGAGGAGCGGACTTGCGTATGGCGTGCTTGGCGTCGGATGCCGGCCTTCGTGCGGATCTCTCTCGCCGAGTACCTTTGCTCCTTCATAGGCACGAAACGGAACATGGAACTTTCCGTTCCCCACGATCTGGTCAGCGATTCCGAAGTCGTCCATCACTTCAAGAGTGCGAGGCTGAAGGCCTTTGCCCTTCGAGCCGATGAAGTAGGCCGAGGCTTTATCGATAAGTCGGAACTGCACACCTCGGCGGGCGAGATCACAAGCTAATGCCAAGCCGGTCGGTCCGGCTCCCACTACCAGCACTTGAACGTCAATCTTTGTCATCGTCGGGGACACTTGTCTCAATCTATCGTTGCAGGGATTTGACAAGTAGCTTGGAAACGAAAGGACTATTCCGCCCGGAGTGCTTCGACCGGGTTGACCAATGTGGCACGGCGCGCCGGAGTATAGCTGGCCAGCAAAGCTGCAATTCCGAGCAGTACTGCGACGCCGAGCAATGTCTGAGGGTCCCACGAGCGCACGCCAAACAACATCGTTTGGAACAGGGTCGCCGCTCCTACTGAGCCGATAGCACCTAGAACGACGCCAATGGCAGTCAGGCGTCCCGCTTCGCCCAGCACCAGTTGATAAACGGCGCCGCGTTCCGCTCCAAGCGCCATACGAACTCCGATCTCACGGGTTCTTTGGCCAACTGAATACGCAACGACGCCGTAAAGTCCAACCACGCCAAGCAACAGCGCCGCGCACGCGAAAGCGCCAACCAGCCAGGCGGCGGAGCGATGAAGATACGCGGTAGGTGATAGATTAATTCTCTCGGTCATGCTCACGCCCGCAGAAACAGTGATGAAAGCGTCAATGCCGTGAATTGCCGCGATGATCTTTGAGGACGCCCATTGCACAGGCTGCGACGTCCGCACCAAGACCGCCGGCCAGGCGAGTGGAGCCTGGTTACAAGGCACGTAGAGTGCCGGCCAGTTGGGATCTTCGAGCGGTCCTTCCTTGATGTCGTCCACGACGCCAATCACTTGCATTAGTGATTGCGGCGACCAATCGTAATAGATTTGCCTTCCGATCGGGTCTTGGCCGGGGAAAAACTTCTTCGCGAGCGTTGTATTTATAATGACCACCGGCGGCTTCGAAGTATCCTCAACGTCCGAGAAATAGCGGCCCTTCCAAAGCTTTGCCTGCAGCGTTCTTAAGTAGCCGGCACTTACTCGCCGATTGATAACTTCGTTGTTCTCGCCGTGATTGGGCTGGCCAGCAATATGGAACGAGGCAGTTCCCCAAGCGGAATCGATTGGGGGAGCGGTTGCGAGACCGACGGATGTGACGCCCGGCAAGCTCGATATGCGGTCGACCATCTGGCGTCCCAGCAGCGCTGTCTGTTTGTCGGTCTGGTATCTGCCCGGCGCCCACGACGTTTGAAAATACACAAGCTGATCCGGCTTGAAGCCGACATTGAGATGAAGCAGTTGATAGAGGCTTTTGCCGAGCAGTCCGGCGCTCACCATCAGAACCATCGCTAAAGCGATTTCGGTTACGACCAAACCGGAGCCGAAGCGACGCCAGGTAGTGCCCGCTGAGCCGCGATCTCCTTCTTTCAGCCCTTCTGTCATGGTGCCCAGCGATGCGCGGGCAACTGGAATAAAAGAGAACGCTATGCCGGCCAGGAGCGATAGGCCGCAGGCGAAAGCGACGGTCCACGCGTTTAGTCCGAGCCCGCGCATAAAGGGCATGCTTTCCATTTTCTCGGGCGGAATGAGATTGGTTAGCAACCGAATGCCCGCTTGGGCCAAGGCCAGCCCAAGAATGCACCCGGCTGTTGCAAGTACGAATCCCTCGGTGGCAAATTGATGAAACAGACGGGAAGACGAAGCGCCCATCGCACCTCGAACGGCGATTTCCCGCCGGCGCTTGTCAGAGCGGGCCAGCAGCAAGGTGGCGACATTCACGCAGGCCATCAAGAGGAGCAGGCCAGCGCCGCTGAACAGCATCAACAGCACGGAACGCACGTCTCCGACGATGAAGTCGCGGAGAGGCACCAGATTCGCGCTGCCGAAAAATCGGTTGGTGCCGGGATACTGTCTTTGCAGTTGCTCCGCAACCAGTCGCATATTTTGTGAGGCGGTCTCAATGGACAGCCCATCGTTTAGCCGAGCAATGGCAATCAGGTTGTGGCAATCCCGGTGTTGCTCGCATGAGTCTGTGCCGCGGAGCGTGGTCCAGAATTCAGCGCCGCCGTAGGGAGCAAATTGAAAATTCGCTGGAAGCACTCCGATAACGATCGCCGGGATGCCGTTCAGGATCAGCGTGCGGCCCAGCACGTCGCGTTTGCCTGCGAATCGTTCTTGCCATGCTCTGTAGCTGAGAATGACTGTTTGCGAAGCGCCAGCCGAGTCTTCGCCGGTTCGAAAATCACGCCCGAACGCCGGCTGAATCCCGAGCGTGCGGAAGAAACCGGCGCTCACTCGCGTCCCCGGCACCTGTTCCGCCCCCGTGCTTGTACTCAGTGTGAAGCTGCCGTTCAGCGCGTAGGCATCGATTGACGCGAAGACTTTGTTGAGTTTTTTCCAGTCCTCGAAATCGAGGTAGGAAAGCCAGCTCCGAGGCGTTCCTGGCGAGGATTCAAATGCTGCCACCAATCGACCCTGGTCCGCGTACGGCAGAGGCCTGATGAGAGCGGCGTCTACGAAGCCAAAAATGGAAACGGCGACCGAGATGCCCAACGCCAAAACGAAGATGGCAGTGCAGGCAAATACTGGATTCCTTTGAAGCTGTCGAACAGCGTAACTCAAATCCTGGAGAGTTTTGTCGAATGGGTTCAACCCACGCACGTCGCGACATTCCTCTTTTCTTTGCTCGATGTCTCGTATTGACCGCATGGCCGCGTAGCGCGCATTCTGCGGCGACATTCCGGCCGCGATCGCTTCTTCGATCTCGCGCTCCAGGTGATAGCGCATTTCTTCGTCAAGCTCCTGCTCAACCTTGTTGCGAAGAAGTAACGACCGAAGTCTTAGACCGATCACACTCATCCAGCGCATCGCAACCGTTCTGCTTTAAACCGTCCGTACGATCAACGAAATGGCCGCCGATAGCCGTTCCCATTGCGAGGCTTCTGATTCCATAGCTTTGCGTCCTGCCCTGGTCAGTTTGTAGTACTTGGCGCGGCGATTGGTTTCGCTGATAGCCCACTCAGACTGAATCCATCCGTTCTGTTCCAGCTTGTGCAGGGCCGGATACAGCGCCCCCTGCCCCACCTGGAGCACGTCGCCTGAGGTATGGCGAATACGCTGCGCAATCGCCCAGCCATGCATCGGTTCGAGAGCAATCGTTTTCAAAATCAAAAGGTCCAGCGTGCCCTGTACCAGGTCAGTCGGTTTACTCATCGAATGATGCCTCAGTAACTGACAACAGTGTACACGGATCTATGAACCGACGCAAAGGATTTTCGCGCTGAAGGAGAAAACCGCAGCACCCAGAAGTGCAGTGCCGCGGTTTCCGTAGGCAATCAGATCTTTAGAACTCGTCGATGGGAGCGCTTTCGCCGCTTCCGGCGCTCTCGTTCCAAATCGAATCGGCGCCCCATACAGCCTGAGCACCCCACAGGCATTTCGTGCTGGCGACTGAACTTGCGCCCCACACGGACTGAGCGCCCCAGAGGCACTTAGTTCCGTTCACTACGCTCGCGCCCCAGACCGATTGGGCGCCCCAGAGGCATTTGGTCCCGTTGACTGTGGCTGTACTCCAAACCGGCAGCGTCGCCCAGATGGAGGACGCATCGAAGGCCAGCTCGACATCTCCGGAATCTGTATCGTAAGTGGCCACCGGCGACATTGCCGTCAGGCCTGCGGGCACGGAATTGATGGCGCTAAGGGCCGCAGCGAGATCGACATAGCCTGCGCCGACCGTGAAGATATCGTAGTAATCCACATAAGTACCCGTAGAATCCGTGACGGTGCTGGACTGCGGAAAGACCTTATAGGCCGTCTGCATGAGCAGAAGCTTAACCTGGTCGGGCGTAAGATTCGGGTTCGCATGAAGCAGGTCGGCGACTGCGCCACTGACGGCTGCGGTTGCCATGCTGGTACCGCTGAGCATTAGAAAGTCGTTGGAGATTTGACCGGCTGGCAGGACGGCCGCTGTCACGCTGCCAGGGCCGGCAGGAGGAGCAGGAGGAGCAGGAGGAGCAGGAGGAGCAGGAGCAGGAGGAGCCGGAGCAGCCGGAGCCGGAGCAGGAGGAGCAGGCGCTGCCGGAGGAGCCGGAGCAACCGGGGCCGGAGCGGCAGGAGCAGCCGCAGGAGCCGGAGGCGCGGTGGGAGCAGGGGGTCCGGCGGGCGTGTCCTGATAATACGATGTCGGAACCGAGTTGCCGGCAGCTTGATTCGCAAGCGTCGAACCGGGAGCGAGGAGGGAAACCACCTGGTTACCGGGCGCAACGACGTCAGGTTTTACGATGTGATCGATCTGAGTCGGTCCTTTCGAGCTATAGCTGGCAATGAGATCATCGGTGCGGGTATAAGTGGCTTCGGCTTTCATGGCGCCGACCGTGATGACGTAAGGGTCGTTGCCCGGCGCCGTGATGGTACCGTATCCCTGCTCGCCGAAGGTGTTATCGCGACCATCGTTGCCCGCCGCGACGACGACGACAATACCTGCTTTCCAGGCGGCTTCAACGGCTTGACAGAGCGGATCCTGCGTGTAGCTTTCGTACACCGGCCGGCCTAAGGACAAGTTGATGACGCGAATGTTGTAAGTGCTCTTCAGAGAGATGGCCATTTCAATCGCGGAGATGACATCTTCGTCGGTACCGCCGCCGTTGGCGTCGAGCACGCGCAGATCAATCAAGTTCACGCCCGGCGCGATGCCTTTGAAGATTCTTGTGCAATTCGGGCAGTTGGAAGATTGGCCGTTCGAGGCAATGATGCCCGCTACGTGCTCGCCGTGACCATACTGGTCATGTCCATCTTTGCCGACGAAATCGTAGGTGTAGACAATTCCCTTGCTTCCGTTCCCGCCCAGATTAGGATCGGGACTGATGCCGCTGTCGATCACGGCGACGCCGATCCCGGTGCCGGTCCATCCGGCGTTCCAAACGGTAGCTGCATTCATCGCTGCAGCCGTGTAATCCAGCTTGGCCTTAAGCGGCCGGTCCGGAGCGATATACTTCACGTCCGGATCGTTGGCCAGGTCTTGCAACGCGTACGCCGGTAGGGTATAGGTTCCGGCTTTGATCGAATGGTGGCTCGAGTGCAAAGATCCGCCGCGATCGAACACCTTCTGGTGCTCGCTTTCGGGATCGCGATTCCACTGAACGATGACGCGCACGTTCGACAGGGAATCCAGCTTCGCAAGATCAGGGGCGAGTTTTTTGTGCTGGGGCGGCGCGGCCCAGCAGACTGCTATCGAGAGAGTTAAGGTCACCGCCAGTTGATTTTTCATTCCAGATCTCCTTCTGTTCAGTCGCCAGCCTTCCGCAAGGGGAAAATACTTTGGCGTACAGAAGCCTTATCGTGGGCTTCCGAGGCGAACGAGAGACCTTAGATCGACACTCGAGTAATGGGCTAATGCGCAATCAGCGTGCTGGCGTTGATCGACGCTTACTCCTCACTGCCAATATGCGGGCGTGGCGCATGCGGAGTTATTGGCTGTCTGACCGATCAAGGCTTGCTTTCGGAGACGACCTCTCGGGCAGCCGCGCCACCGGAAGCTGCCAACCGCGGCGCATGGCCAGAAAGCGAAGGCCGAAACAGAGAATCGCGCCGGTAACCGCCGCGGCGGCGGACGGGACATTCAGCATCCGTCCAATGACCACCGCAGCCGCGCCGATCAGGGCCGCGACTGCGTAAAGCTCGGTGCGCAGCACAGTGGGAATTTCCATCACGAGTACGTCACGCACCATACCGCCGCCGATCCCGGTCAGCATGCCGAGCAGCGTCGCTGCAACTGGCCCCGCGTCGAAGGCCAGCGCCTTACCGGCGCCCGCAACGGCAAAAAGCGCCAATCCGGCGGCGTCGAACACCAGCACGGGGCTGCTCAGCCTGTTGATAATTCGATACCAATAGAACGTAATCAGCCCCGCGAGAATTGAGACGGCGACATATCGCCAGTCGCTGATGGCTGCCGGCGGATGCGCGCCAATCATCACATCCCGGGCGATCCCGCCCGAGTTACCCGCCGCGAACGACAGAACCAGAACCCCGAAGAGGTCGAGCCTGTGTTTAACACCCGCAGTCGCGCCGCTGAGCGCGAATACGAACGTGCCCCCGAGATCGAAGGCAACCAGCAGCGTGTTTATCAGGACGTGTCCGTTGACCATCAGCCTATGCTGCCAGCCAAGTTTCGGCGGCAACCACCAGCGTCTCCACGCCTGTTTCCAAAGTTGGATGGATCACCGGTGCGAAGCGCGGATTGTGATTGGTCGGGATCTCGCTGATCCGTCCCTCCTTTTTGGCTTTCGCATATAGGCCGGAATCGATTCCGCCTACAAACCAGAACACGGACGGGGCGCCCCATTCGGCCCCGAACGATCCAAAGTCCTCGCTCGCAGTCGTCGGCTTCGTTTCCTGCACGCGGCCGGCAGGAAAGTGCTGACGGAATGCGTTCTCGACTTGCTTGGTAGCCTGGGGATCATTCTCGACAAGTGAGTAACGATCCAAAATCGTGATCTCGGGTTTCTTCGGAGCGCCCGACGCGGCGGCTTCGGCATCCACAATCCGCTCGATCGCGGCGAGCACGCGTTTCCGGACGCCCTCGTCAAACGTGCGCACGTTCAACTTGATGATCGCCTCATCGGGGATGACATTTTCCTTCGTGCCGGCCTGCAACATACCGATCGTGACGACGGCTGATTCATTCGCCGCTACCTCCCGGGACACGATCGTTTGCAGTCGCATCACCGTTGCGGCCGCCATCACCACCGGATCGATGCTGGCCTCTGGCATAGAGCCGTGCGCGCCGCGTCCGAATAATCGAATCTGGAGACTGTCAGCCGCGGAAGTTGTCGCTCCGGCACGGCCCGCGATAACACCTGCCGGCATGCTCATCACATGCTGCCCGAGCACCACGTTGGGCTTGGGGAAGCGCCGAAACAGCCCGTCGTCGATCATCGCCTGTGCGCCCGCGGCCGTCTCCTCCGCTGGTTGAAAGACGGGCATTAGCGTTCCTTTCCATGCATCCCGAGACCTCGCGAACAGCGTTGCCGCGCCTATCAGCCAGGCCACATGCATGTCGTGACCGCAGGCGTGCATTACCGGGACCGTCTTCCCGGTACTGTCAGTGGCTGTTACCTTGCTGGCATACGGCAGACCGGTAGCTTCTTCAACCGGCAGCGCATCCATGTCGGCGCGCAACATGACAACCGGTCCTTCGCCATTGCGCAGCAGGCCGACAACGCCGGTCTTTCCCACCCCGCTCGTCACTTCATAGCCGGCTGCACGAAGACGTTCCGCCGCGATTCCGGCGGTTCGCGTTTCTTGCATCGACAGTTCAGGATGAGCATGGATATCTTTGTAAACAGATTCCAAATCGGGAAGTAAGCTCCTGAGATTCGCAAGTATGGTGCTCGAATTCTTAGCCATTGAATTGCTCATATGGACAGGCTTTCGTGGCGGCCACTCCGCAGGTGTTGCGCGACAGCTACGGCCGCAGTGTCAAGTATAATTTCTCCGCGGCGAAATAGACCTAGAAAAGAGATGCGCACATGAACAAAAGCAGATACCTTGGGCTAGGCGTAGGTGCAACCCTAATAATGCTCGGGGCGGCCTATTCGAAGTCTCCGGGCAATTCCTCATCGTCTCACTCCATTGCACCCGAAAAGATGCCGCGCATCGGCACAGTTGATGATCGTTTTCAGTCGTACAACATCGAGATGGTGGAGATCACGGGCGGCAGATTTTGGAAGCCGTACAAGGAAATAGACGCTCTTCTCCAGACGCAAGCAACTGGTAAGGCGGCTGGATCGAATCAGCCCGCCGGGATGAGCCCCGATCTTTTTCGATACCGGCCGCCGGTCGATCTGAGTAAAGAGCGTTTGCGTAAGCTGGCGGCAGCTCTTGGACCTGCTTACGTGCGTGTCAGCGGGACGTGGGCGAACACGACGTTTTTTCAGAATTCCGATAAGCCGGCACCAAAGACGCCGCCCAAAGGCTTCAACGGGGTGATCACTCGCCAGGAATGGAAGGGCGTCATCGATTTTGCTCGCGCGGTGGACGCGAAGATCGTCACATCCTTTGCGACGAGTCCGGGAACTCGCGACGCCGCGGGTGTTTGGACGCCAGATCAGGCGCGGATGTTTCTTGCGTACACCAAATCGATCGGCGGAAGCATCGCTGCAGCCGAGTTTATGAACGAGCCCACGTTTGCGGCAATGGGTGGCGCCCCGAAGGGCTACGATGCCGCAGCATATGCCCGTGATATCGCGGTCTTCCGGCCTTTCATCAAAAAGACTGCTCCTGAAATCGTATTCCTCGGCCCGGGTTCCGTCGGCGAGGGAATTTCCTTGGCGCCACCGTCGACGAGTGTGCTGAAGACGGAGGACTTGCTGAAGGCGAGCGGACCCGTGTTCGACGTCTTCTCGTACCATTCCTACGGCGCGGTTTCGAAACGGTGCGCGGGAATGGGCAACTCGGCGACCATAAGTCCAGGCCTAGCGCTTTCGCAAGAATGGCTTTCCCGAGTGGATCGCATCGAGGCATTTTATGCAGGTCTTCGCGATCAATTCGAGCCCGGCAAACCGCTGTGGATCACCGAAACCGCGGAAGCAGCATGCGGGGGCGATTCGTGGGCTTCGACGTTCTTGGATACGTTCCGTTACCTCGATCAACTCGGCCGTATGTCGCGACGGGGCGTCCAGGTCAACATTCACAACACGCTTGCCTCAAGCGATTATGGCCTGCTGGACGAGAACACGTTGGCTCCGCGGCCCAATTACTGGGCGGCTCTGCTATGGCGAAAATTTATGGGGACCACGGTACTCGACGTCGGGCCTTCGCATGCGCCTAGCTTGCATCTTTACGCCCACTGCCTTCGCGGGCAACCCGGCGGCGTAGCCCTTCTGGCGATCAATACCGATCAGACATCATCACACTCGCTTGAACTCACCGGGGCGGCAGAACGGTACACGTTGTCCTCGCCGTCGGTCGAGAATCTAGAAGACACGAATGTCGAACTGAACGGTACTGAGTTGAAGCTGGGTGCGGATGACGGACTCCCGCCTTTAACAGGCGTGCCAACGAGCTCGGGCCACGTCACGTTTGCGCCGGCTACTATTTCATTCCTTGTAATTCCGACGGCGAACAACGCGAGCTGCCGCTAGAGAATTTCCGGTGGCGGCACCCGCCCATGGCCGTCCCGCTCTTCTAGACTGCATGGGTAATTTCGGGTTTGCGACAAACAAAGATGTACTCATTGGCGAAGAGTCCGGGCAGGACTCGGAGGCCGATAGAATGTAGGGTCTGGAGCCATCCCCGCAAGCGGTAGCCGGAAATCCTGGCTGAATGTTCGTCGCTCCGCCTTTGCGATGAATGCCTCAAGAATGGCACATGATAGAGCAGTGGCATATTGAGCGCCGAATACTCGCTCTTAACAAGAAAGCCTGCTTGCCCAAGCATGGCCCGAGCTTCCCGCCGCCGATAATTCCATTTGTGGAACTCCGTGGCGTGCTTTTTGGGCCGCTTATAGTAGTCGATCATCCGGTTATGCAGGCTGTCGGAGCGGAACTCCGCACACAAGCGACCGCCAGGTCGAAGAACCCGAAAGGTTTCGCTGATAGCGGCGGCTACATCATCCTCGAGGCTGTGATAAACGCCGAAGCAAAGAACCGTTGTGAATCGTCCGGTCTCGAATGGCAGTGTGCGAGCGTCTGCATGGACGACACGCAGTTGAGGATCGCATGTCCGTAGCTTCGTTATAGCAGCCGCGACATTGTCTACCCCGACAATTCTTGTGCCCTTCGCGTGGTAGTAGCGCAGGAGGCGCCCGGGACCGCAGCCGAGTTCCAGGACTTCACCATCGTGGTCGCGAACGACAAGGTTGGCATACAGAAGCGGATAGCGGTCGTGCCCTTCCGCGGGCGCATCAACCGGGATCTGATTCCATCGCGAGATCCAGTACTCGGGCGATTTCTTTTCTCGATATGTCTTGCGCATCTATCCTAAGGAACAGTGGGCTATAAAATGTAATGGGCATGCAGCAGATTCGCGCACTCAGTTTTACCGCGTTCGAGAGATAATCGAATTTTTGTCGATAGCTCTTGGATCGATCACGTAACCGGCGCAGGTAAAACGCGGCCCTGAGGCAATTGAAACACATCGTAAAATCCGGCGATTACTCGGGGCTTGCCAGCGACTACTCACGGCATCGTCCGGACTACTGCCCGTCCGTGCTCGATGCGCTATTGGGCTTACTCGATAAGCCTGTGGCAGATGTCGACTTTGTCGACGTGGGTGCGGGGACCGGCATCTGGACGCGAATGGTCTACCGCAAGGGCGTGAAATCCGTTACCGCTATCGAGCCTAACGACGAGATGCGGATGGCCGGCATGGCGGATAGCGCAAATACCACCATTCGATGGCTGGCCGGCCATGCCGAACAAACAGGTGTGCCCGAAAGTTCCAGCGATTGGCTGACGATGGCCTCCTCCTTTCACTGGACGAATTTTGATGCAGCCACTCGAGAGTTTCATCGTCTGCTGCGCTCACGGGGGCGGTTTACAGCTCTATGGAACGCCCGCCTGATAGAGGCGAATCCACTCCTCGTTGAGATCGAGGCGCGCTTATGCGCCATGCGGCCAAACATCAAGCGCGCATCTTCCGACATGAAAGAGACGTTATCTCAGCGACTCTGGTCGTCACCGTGGTTTGAAGACGTGGTGTACATTGAAGGCCAGCATGACATCATCATGACCCCTGAGCGCTATCTGGGGGTCTGGCGCTCCGTCAACGAGTTGCGAGTGCAGCTTGGCGAGCAGCAGTTTGATGCATTCCTTGATTTTGTCGGGCAACGCATCGCCGGCGAGCGCACGATCAAGGCGACCTACACCACTCGTGCATGGTCGGCGCGGCGGAAAGACTGAAGGTAGAACTTGCTAGATTCTCCGACGCCGCTGTCTACGATCGAGAAAAAGGCCCGGCTCACAAGCGTCCAACGAACCCATTGGGAAGAAAAGGGATTTCTGATATTGCCCGCTTTTTTCTCGCGGGATGAAATCCAGGCCGTAAATTCGCTGATCGATCGACGAATTGAGAATCCTGAAACCTTCGGCAACGCGACGCTGGTGGATGCCATCGCCGGCCCGTATATGGGAAAGCGATTTCGCGCCTCCGAAGCACCACGCGAGGTCTTCGAGGTACCGGTCAAGATTAACGATCTCTTCCTGGATGAGCCGGAAGTGCGCCGCCTGGCTTCAGATGACCGGCTGTTATCCCTGATCTCAGAGCTTCTGCGTGGCGCACCGATGGTTTGCAACTCGCTGAATTTTATCTGGGGCAGCCAGCAGCCGGATCATTGTGACTCCTGGTTTATGCCGCCTCCGTCTCGCTTCGCGACTACGCATGCAAAAGCCCTAACTCTTAGAATCGGACCGCTGAGGATGCTGCTGCATCGAGGTTTTGAATTCTTGAAAAGCCGGGAGCGACCGGCACAGGACCGTCTGGCCGTCAGTTCCATCTGCCTGGAAGATGTTCATCCCGATGCTGGGCCGCTAACGTACTATCCGGGGAGCCACAGAATTCCTCCTTATCGCTTTTCGCATGGAGGGATTGACGCCGTGAAGGAAGAGTTGCCTGACACTCGAGCCTATATGGAACAAAAGATCCAGGAAGCCGGCCTGAAAAAGGAAGAGTTTATGGGCAAAGCCGGCGACGCGTTCCTTTGGCACGGGCAACTGCTGCACGGAGGCTCACATATCAATGAGCCCAGCCGGACAAGAAAGACGCTGGTTACGCATTATTGGCGCGCGGAAGACGTTCCGCGAGAACAGTGCATGCGCGTTCACGGGGCCCTCTATCAAAAACGCAACCCCTAACCGTGATTGGCGCGGCGCCTGCGCTACCGCAGAGCTCAAATTGTCCAAGGCAGCTATCCGGCTCAACGGAAAATGAAATTATGGACCCGGATGCGGCTAAGCCGCGGGACACTTCCAACGTCTGGCACTATGACTTCGATGAGCTGCGGCGAAGCTTGATCGATCTCGAATGGCGCAGGAGTACCGTGGGCGCCATCAATCCCCGGCCTCCCGGTTGGCACAACGACTTGATCCAAGCGATTAAGAAGTTGCTTGCTCGCACATTCCGCTGGCATACGCGGCCGTTCATTGAATTCAATGCAGTGTTAGGTCAATCGCTGCAGGAAATAGAACACGCGCTTGATGACGTTTCCGTGTACACGTATTCGCTTGACTGGCGGTTGATGCAATTGGAGAAGACGGCTGCCGAACAAGCAGCCTTAGGTCAGACGGCGGATCTGAAATCTCTGGCCGCGCGGAGATGCAGAACCACTTATATTATTGGACTGTTCGGCTCCGGACGGCAGTATGTCTCGGGACTGATCTTGCAGAACATTGGCGAAAGAGCAAAATATTTTAGAGATACGATCCGTGTGCATCCTGGGCCAACGCCTATGATCTACAGCGGCCACGCCACAATAAAATACGAGTCGCGCGCTCAGCATTTGCCGGAAGTCACGAGCCGCATACTGGAATCGATCAGAGCGGGGATCGCCGATTTGATTTTTGTCTACCGCCATCCGCTCGATTCGCTCCTCTCTAATTGGATCTGGTGGCGGACATTCAACCGAGAGAACAGGCACATATCTGGAACCTCAGAGGCGCTGAAGGACGTAGAAGCTCTATGCGCATGTTTGGAAGAGAATTTTCTTGACTTCAAGGCTTTTGCCGAAGGGGATTCTGATTTTTTCGCGGGCTTGCCAGGTGCGCCATTTCTATCATTCGCGGAATTTGTAGAGGAGACTCAGCTTTACCTTCAAGCCGCCACGCTCCCGCTGCGCTTTGAGGACTTCATGCTCGACCCGTCGCAGCAATTTTCTAAGATCGTCAAACTCATGTCGATCAATACTGATTCGGGCCGGTTATGTCTAGCTCCTCCCAGGGCCAAAGCGTACGGTTATCTGGCTGTTAAAGAAAAAGTCCCTCGATTCCGAAGCTTTATTACCGGGCTGGACGCAGATACAAAAAGAAGGATTCAGGAAATCGGCTATCGTTTGGAGGCCTGAGTCCAGAAGCGGCCGCCGAGCATAGTGTTCATCCTGCCAGCGGCTCACTGCTGACGGAGGCATCCTCGAGCAGGAGATCTCCGTCCTTCAACATGTTCTGATACAAAGCCACATCTTCCGGGTTATCTATCTCGCCCCATTGGCCATCGGTACCGAAAGTGGCAATTGGAAAATGCTTGTCGGCTAACAGTCTGCCCAGCAATCCGGTCATATCGAGCCGATCGCGAGTTGTCGGATCCAGCGTACTGAGTAACTCCTCTGCGGCGTTCCACGCCGGCGGCGTGAACTTCAACAGGCCCATATATTGCCCTTGAATGTCTTCGATCCGCGTCGTCTTGCCGCCGATCTCCAGCAAGAGACCCTCGGCGTCGACGCGGAAGGTTTCTGCATCGGTCAAGGGCTCAGGGAAACGCCTGGTCCATAGGCGACGCCAATCCCGGTCGTAACTGATTACCAACTGGCCCGGGGCCATGGCCAAACCGCGCACCAATTCACTCCGATAGAAAATATCTGCATAGCTGACGATGACTGGCCCCGAACGCAGCCACTGCGCGGCGCAATTGAGCGACATCACCATATTGGTTTCGGCCCACCTTGGGTTGGCGAAATAGGAGACGTTCGGATAGTTGATCATCTCGGCGCGATAGCCGCGAACGATACCGATCTCTTCAAGGCCGCCGCGCAAGAGCGCAGCAATTTGGCGCTCGATCAACGGCTTGCCTGCGAGTTCGATCAAGCACTTTGGGCGGTCGTCGCCAAACTGCCCCATGCGGCTGCCGCGGCCGGCTGCAAGGATGACCGCGCGCATCATTCCACTCCGAAGACCTGGCGAAATAGCGCTACGTCGGCTGATGAGAAGGGGGCACAGCGCTCGGGATGCCACATGATTCCGGTTATAGGTTGAGCCGAATGGCGAATTGCTTTGACGACGCCATCGGCGGCGAACGCCCAAACCTTGAGCGGCGGCCGCGAGTCGAGGGCGGCAAAGCGATGGTAGCTGTTAACCTCTTTGAGCTCGCCGTCGATGCGGATAACTTGGCGTGGTGTCACATGGCCTTCTACACGCCGCAGCGGTATTGAGAAACGCTGCTGAATGACTTGCATGCCACGGCAGACGCCAAGGACGGGAAGTCTGCGTCTCTCTGCTTGATCGAGCACTGCGCTTTCGACGGCGTCTCGTTCCGGCGCATCGCCGCCCAATACTGCGAGATCGTTGCCGCCAGTCAAGACTAACCCCGCGATGCCGGATTCTTCGCACAGGGCTAGAGCGACCTCGGTGACGTTGGGAAGCAATATAGGAAGCAGCCCGCAGGCGGCCAGAAACTTAGTCCAGGCTTGATCCAGGCAATCACGGCGCTCCCCGTAGGCCGGAACGACCGACACGCGCTGTGTGATGGCGACGGTTTTCATGAAATGACCAAGACCTTATGATTCGTGCAATCGAGGCACAGCATGCTTGCCGTGCGCCATCGCTGGAACAGCGCTTCGCCAGCACCGATGACAGCAGGCATGTCCAGCTCCCTGGCGCGGATCGCCATGTGTGAATTGGCGCCACCGAACTGGGTAACGAATCCTCTGATATCACGAGTGAAGATCCAGTCGAAGCCAGGGTCCGCGCTTGGCATGAAAAGAATGCGTCCAGCGAAGGTCTCTGGCGGATCGCCGAATGAGCCGACGGGCGCGGTGACACTTTTTCGGGTGATGAAATTAGGCTGGCTCGGGGGAAGGTGAAATGCGAACACTTCATCGGGTGACGCGATGGTCGGCGGGAGCACAAGATGGCGCATGAGCGCGTGACGTTCTCTGCCGCGTGCGACACTCTCTTGCAAAGCCTTGCGCACCGAACCGCTCTCGCTATAGAGCATGCGGACGACGTCGTAGTTTAGAAATGCGCAATCCTCTTTCGAAAGACCATGATCCTCGCCCAACTGCCCGATCAGCGACAGAGCTTGGCTCAGGCTTCGCGTGAAAACGAATTTCGCATATTCGCGGCCTTCAATTCCCGCTTTTATAAACTCGATGAAACTCAAGACGTCGATCTCGAGCCCATGCTCTTTTAACAGCCGCTCAATATGGCGCGACTGCTCAATGGTGAGGGCGAAGCGCGGCGGCGCGGACGAGGTTGGCCGGGCACTCGACCAGTTGAAATAGAGATCGGGAGCCTCGTCGTAGCGCGGAGATAGGATGTCGTAGGTGCCAGGCCGGAGGTGGCCGTAGCGCGCGAGGAAGTCTGCCTTCGGAAGGCTTGCGAAATCGCGCCCGATGCGCGAGCCGACCGTATTCAGGCTGGCCATAAAAGTTGCGCTCTCTTCAGCGTCAATTACGCCTACTTCGACTAAGGACTGGAGCAACTGAACCGCTACGAAGCCGGCCCGCGCGAGACCCGCGAACGGCAATGTGCCGTATCGTTTGCAATCCTCGATCAACCAGTAAATACGGCCGATTTTGTCTAACTCCGCGTTGGAGATTGTCGGGAACCGCTGTTCAAGGATTTCGATCTTCGCGTGATCGCTTCGCCACAATGCGGTTTCGACATGCATGATGCGATTGGTGAGACGCCGTAAAGAACTCGAAAGCTCGGCAAGGTCTTCTGGAGAGAATCCATAATTTGTGAGCTTGCCGATTCGTTTCGTCAAATCGAGGGTGTAGCAGGAGAAGATGATTTCAAATTCGACTTTGTCATGCAGATGCGGCTCGGAGAGAAGCCGATCGATGTAGTAATTCACTAGACGCCCGGCAAGATCGTCGGATACGTCGCGAGGTATGAAGGAATTAAAGCTGACACGCACGTCGATGTAGGGCAATCCGTGGAGGCTAACCAGCAGCGGAAAACTACGCAGGTTTTGATAGCCGTAATTGTCCCGCTGATAGGCCCAGATGGCGTCGGTGATAAGTTCGCGATAGAGCGACAATGCGAGCGGCCCAGGCCGCAGCCCGATCATTTCGGCGGGGTTCCAGTCCGGCATGACGCCGAATATCGCTCGGCTGCCATGCAGGTGGGGATGCGGGCGGCTGAGTAGTTCGATTTTGCAAGCGACGTCGGCGAGCGCTGCGTCGACCTTCGCATCCGCGACCCGGGCATCACAATCGACTGCGAGCGGCCGGACTTGCAGTAGATAGAGCTGGCCGTCGGCCCCGATGGCGAATTCGACGTCGATAGCATCACACTCTAGAAGAGCTTCGAGTTCGCTGACTAGCGCGATCACTGGCGCTAAAGACGCTGGGCAGCCATTAGGCCGCGACTTGAGACAAATAAACGTCCGGAGATCGTCGCCGATGCCGGCGGTCACGCGATTGGTTAGTCCGGACTGGTCGTAATTGATGACGAAATACGGACCGCCGCTGGGACAGCGGGAAAAGACCACCCCGGCCATCGCCACATGGTCGAGCATGGGCTGCACGAAAACCTGGTCCTCATCACTTCCTTCATTGGCGAACGAGTCAATCACCCGGTCGATGGCCTGTGCCACCGCCGCATCGCCGGCGACACCGAGTACAGAATCGTACCTTCCGGCCTGCGATCTCCTCGCGGCGCCGTCCTCGTCCCGCGCGCAGCTACGCACGATGACCCGGCCTGAACCCCAGGGCTGAGCGCTCACGGCAGCAAGCACTCGGTCAGGCTGCAAGCGCCAATCGGCAACCGAGAATCGGACTTGTGGCAGCACGCGCCCGCTGTGCAGCAGGGGGGCCAGCGCTGCCAGAGACTCCGCCTTCGATTTGAAAGCGATGCGTTGCGACGATTGCCTCACGCCCGCGCTCCCTCGGCTGGCGCAAAGAGCCAAGATGTGATCGACCGCTGTGGCGGTGTCGAGTGGACCATGATTATCGAGGACAAGGTCCGGGGCCTCGGGAATCTCATCGGGTATGTCGACGCCGACCACCTGGCGCGCATCTCCCCGATGAGCCATCGCGTAGATACCTTTACTGTCGCGCCGCCGCAGCTCCTCTAACGGCACCCGAAGATATATCTCGAGATAGCCGGGAATGTTCGCGCGATTCCAGCGCTGTACCTCGTGAAACAACGATATGGTGGCGCAAACCACGTCGGTGCCCTGCTCGGCCAGCAGCCGGCAGAGCCGCGCATTGCGCATCGCAGCTTTCCGCCGGTTGCCTGCGCTGTAGTCAAGATCTTCAGACATGACGCCACGGAGTTCGTCGCCATCAAGAAACACGACTGAACGACCGGCTGCACGAAGCCGGCTGCACACTTCCTGCCCCAAGGTTGTTTTGCCGGCGCCGGACAGCCCGGTGATCCAGAAGACCCGGCCGGGTGAAGTCCCGCGTTCGGCTTCAGCCTCAGCTCGCGCCTTTCTCATGTCCGGCAGCATTAAAGTCGCATTGTACCTGTAATAAAAAACGTCGTCTGCTAATCAGCGTCTTGGTCTGTGGGCCTCGTTCGTTTTCTATCTAGCTCGGTGAAGGGAACTGCTAAGCGGGCAACGCTGGCGAATTCTTTAAGTGAGAACCATTCCGCCGAGACGCACGCGGCAAACGCGGCAATGTTAGATTGATCGTAAAATGATCGCCAGTATCGAGCAGATCGAAGCACACCGCCCGGCGCTGACGGGCCACTGCTATCGAATGCTCGGCTCCGCAGTCGACGCCGATGACGCCACGCAGGAAACTATCATCCGAGCATGGAAGAGTGCCGATCGATTCGAAGGACGGGCGGCTCTGCTGACCTGGTTGTATCGCATTGCCACCAACGTTTGCATTGCTAAACTGTCCGATCGCAAGCGTCGGGCGCGCCCAATGGAAGAGCGCCCGGCCGGTGCACCTACCGATGCGTTGATCCAGCACCCGCGCACGCATTGGATCGAGCCAGTTCCGGATGTGCGTGCAATACCGGCGGACGCTGACCCCTTCGAACGCGCGATGCTGCGACAAAGCATCCGGCTCGCGTTCGTCGCCGCTCTCCAGAGTCTCGCTCCAAAACAGCGCGCGGCGTTACTTCTCGTCGAAGTGCTCGGCTGGTCTGTCGCCGAGGCGGCGGAAACACTAGGCACATCCATCGCTTCTGTCAACAGCGCACTTCAGAGAGCCCGTGCTACTCTCGCTGGCCGCGATTGGCGCGCTGTCCCTTCTGCACTGACGGAATCCCAGGAACAGATGCTGAATCGATATGTCGCCGCTTTTGAAAGGTATGACGTCGATCAACTGGTGACGCTGTTGCGCGACGACGCGACATTCTCCATGCCCCCTTACTCCCTCTGGCTTCAAGGCCCGGAATCCGTTCGCGCCTGGCTTCTAGGTATGGGCTCGGGCTGCCGCGGTTCTCGCCTCCTGGCAACCGCGGCCTGCGGTTCGCCGGCGTTTGGTCACTACAAGCTAGACGCCGATGGTGGACATAAGCCGTTCGCTTTAGTCGTTCTCGAATTATCCGGCGACCGCATTGCGGGCTGGAACTCGTTCCTCGACACGGAGACACTTTTCCCCAAGTTCGAATTGCCATCACATCTTCCCGCATAACCATTGAGCGCTTGCGCGATCGCAATTTTTTCCGCCCGCACCGATGAGTTTGGCGCGATCGCTCAATCTAATTCGTGTAAGGGGAAATGAGGTTCGCGACGGGATACGGGAATCGCGTCGCCAGTCGCTGCTCGGTTAAACGCACAACCGTAATTAGCGCGTTGGGCGGGCACAGGACGCCGGCAAGTCCAATTACTGGCCGTGTATCCTGATCCGTCCTGCAATGGGAGGATGCTATGAACTCTTCAAAGTTGCGGCTTAGCGCCGCATTGCTGTTTTTCTTTTCATTGGGCGGATTGCTTCCCGGCCAGCAAACGAGTGGAAACATTCAAGGAACGGTGTATGACCAGTCAGGCGCCACTGTGCCTGGTGCGGCTGTGGTTGCCAGGAATATCGCCACAGGCGTGGAAAATCAAACCGTGTCCACCTCGGCTGGTGAATATCGGATTCAGAACCTGCTCGCTGGTAAGTACTCAGTGATTGTCGACGCCGGCGGGTTCACAAAATCAGTCGTAAATGACGTCATAATCGACATCAACCAAACTGTAACGGCTAACGTGACGCTGCAGATCGGCAAGGCCTCCACGACGGTGGAAGTGAATACGTCAGCCGCCAATATCGACACCACAACTGCTCAGATTCAAACTACCTTTCAAGCTAAAGAGGCCGCCGACTTACCGTCAGCCAGCAGCGGCTCGGGTGTGATCAACCTCGCGCTGCTGAGTGCCGGAGTAACTACTAGTGGCGGCGTGGGTTACGGTACAGGACCGTCTGTAGGTGGTCAGCGTCCGACGAACAACAATTTCACGATCGAAGGCGTGGACAATAACCTCTTGTCAGTCACAGGACCGGCCGTGACGGTTCCGAACGACGCAGTATCTGAGTTCAGCGTTCTTCAGAACCAGTTTTCACCAGATTTCGGCCATTCATCCGGCGGCCAATTCAATCAGGTGGTGAAGAGCGGAACAAATGCGTTTCACGGGACGCTTTACGAATATTTCCAGAATCGAAATCTCGATGCCGCCGATAACTTGAACGCCGTCGAGGGGAATCCTTTGCATCCCCGCTTCGATGAAAATCGATTTGGCGGCAACTTCGGCGGTCCAATCAAGCACGACAAGTTATTCTTTTTTGTCGACTATGAATATAACCCGATCGGTGGAACCAGTTCCACTTACTACTACGCCCCCACCGCTGCCGGGTACGCCACGCTTGCCGGATTGCCCGGTATCAATCAGAACAACCTGGCACAGTTTCAGAAGTATTTGGGCACGGCCCCAACAGCGGCCAGCCCTGCCACGCTGCCTAACCAGGCTCCGATTCTGGTTGCGCCCGGCCCAGGAAGTAACGAAAGTCTCGGGACCGGTGTATTCGCCGTTACCGGGGCTCCAGGCGCACTTACAATCCCGGTAGGGGAAATCTCTTCGTCGCTCCCGGCATTCACAAACAATGAATTAGGCGTGGGCTCCGTCGACTATAACATCTCCGATAAAGATTCCCTTCGGGGCCGGTTTATTTTAAACCGGACCGGAAACATAGATAGCGCCGGCTTCCCTTCCGTTTTTTTTGCGACTGAACCCGTGAACGCGTATCTAGCGACGCTCTCGGAATATCACACTTTCACGCCCACTCTCCTCAATGAATTCCGCCTGGGATTCAATCGCTTCAACCTGACTCTTCCGGTCGGTGGGAATCAAACTTTTCCTGGCCTGGATCAATTTCCCAACATAAACGTATATGAGCTAAATGCGGCCTTCGGTCCGGACACGAGCGCGCCTCAATATACCATCCAAAATCTGTATCAGGTTACCGACAATCTCAGTTGGACTAAAGGGAGCCATAGTTTCAAATTCGGCTTCGATGGCTGGAGCTCCATTTCGCCTTCGAGCTTCACCCAACGGTCGCGTGGCGACTACGAGTGGAGTTACCTCTCAGACTATCTGTACGACACAAACCCGGACGGAATTGCGCAGCGGTCGCTGGGGCATCCGACCTATTATCAGAACCAGGCGTACCTTAGCTTTTACGGCAACGACAACTGGAAAATCACGCCCAACCTGACGGTCAATCTTGGATTGCGCTATGAGTATCTTTCTGTTCCGCTGGGCGAGAACACTCAAAGCTTGAACTCGAGCGCCAGCGTTCCTGGCCTGATCAGCTTTCATTCGCCGACCGCGCAAACGGAGAACTTCATGCCTCGTGTCGGTGTTGCTTACTCACCCGGAAGCAGCGGTAAGACTTCGATCCGCGCCGGTTTTGGTATCACTGATGACGTGCTGTACGACAATCTCGGAACCACCACTTTACCGCCTCAGCTAAGTACTACAGTTGATGTAACTGGTCTGAATAAAACTGGCTTTCTCGCAGGTGGCGGGATTCCGCCTAACACATCCGTCGCCATCCCGGAAGGCGCCGCTGCGATTGCCCAAACCGCCGGCTTCATTCCGAATCAAAAGCGACCCGAAGCTTATAACTGGAACTTCGGCATCCAGCATGTCTTTGCGGAAAATTACGTCTTTGAAAGCCGTTATGTCGGCACGCGCGGTCTGTTCCTACCGATGCAGGTGCAATTGAACCGGCAGCCTACGGTTAATGCGTCCAACGCCCTGCCGGTTTACTTTACGATGCCGAGCGTGGCCACCCTAAACTCGCTCACCAGCACATTGCCGGCCCTGGAGACGGCTTACGACAACGGCGGAAACATTGTGCCTGCATACGCCAATGCAGGTTTCGTGAGTCCGATCACGGCGTTCATGCCGGTCGGAAACTCCACTTACCATGGTTGGTCCAATCAGTTAACCCGGCGCCTCTCGAACGGGCTGCAATTTCAAGGTTCCTACACCTGGAGCCATGCCATAGACGATTCCACCGCCGCCCTTGACTCCACGGTGCTGGCGCCCCGCCGCCCGGAGGATTTTCAGGATCTGGCCATGGAGAAGGCTTCGTCGCTGCTGGATCATCGTAATCGTGTTGTGTTTTCGATGATTTACGACGTGCCTTATTTCAAGAACAGAAGCTGGTTCATGAAAAATATCGTCGGAAACTGGGAACTGGCGCCGGTCTACCAGTATCAAACAGGCCAGTTAGTCACGCCACAAAGCGCGGTGGATTCCAACCTGAACGGCGACAGCGCGCCAGATCGCGTCATGATCAACCCCGGTGGAATGAATAATGCCGGAACCGGGGCAACTCCGCTTTGCTCCGGTCCAACCGCTCCTGTCTGTCCGGCGGAGCCCTCCGGAGTGACGCCTCCCATCGTTGCTTACGTGGCGAATAATCCTAACGCGCGCTTCGTTGCTTCACCGGAAGGTACGCTGCCAAATAGCGGAAGAAGTCTTCTGAACATGAACCCGATCGACGACATTGACGTGTCGGCGATAAAGCGGTTCAGCTTAACCGAGCGCTTCAACCTGGAATTCTCGGTTCGCGCCTTCAACATCTTCAACCATCCCCAATACGTTGGAGGGAACATCAGCGACGTCGCTGATGCGGCCTTTGGGGCTGGTACGATTGCTGGTGATTTGGCTCGGACCGCCATTGAGCCAACCTCGGCAAATTTCGAGCAGTGGAGTCAGGCGTTCTCGAGCAATCCGCGGCAGTTGCAGTTGGCCCTGAAGTTGACTTTCTAAACTTATAGAAGGTGGTGGCGTTCTGTCTTTTGAAGCCCGGAAGTTAGTGCTCTTAAGCCTCGCAATCACGGTGATCGTGGGCGTGCACAACGGCGTACGCGCCCAAACGGTCGAAAGTAAGTATGCGCAAATGGCGCCGATCGATGAATATCTCGAGACCGACGCCGAGGCAGAGATAGCTCTGGCACGCAGTGCTGCCCCGGCCGCCATCTCCCGCGACGCCACAGTTCTGGTGCTGAAGCGCAGCGGGTATGAGGTGGCGCAAAAGGGCAAGAACGGCTTTGTATGTCTTGTCGAACGCAATTGGATGGGACCACTGGACGACGCAGCATTTTGGAACCCGAAGGTACGAGGAGCCATTTGCTTCAATCCCCCAGCGGCGCGTTCCGTTTTGCCGATCACTTTCAAGAGGACCGAGTTCGCCTTAGCTGGCTTGACGAAGGCCGAAATGAGTGCCCGGCTCAAGGAGGCGGTCGCGCGCAAGGAATTCCCGGTGCTCGAGGCCGGATCGATGTCCTACATGATGGCGAAAGGCAGCTATTTGGGCGATGGCGTGGGACATTGGCATCCGCACCTCATGTTTTATGGCAACCGATCCGACGGCTCCGAATGGGGTGCCGATGTCGAACACTCACCTGTTCTCTTGAACCCCCAGTTTCAGGGTGCCCCAGAGCCTTTGACGACCTATATCGTGATAGCGCCAAACTGGTCTGACGGCAGCCCGGCGCCTTTGCATAATCACCAATAGGTGCGCGAGTGGGACGCGCCCTCAAACGCGCCGCATCCCGGATCGCTCGGTGCGCAGCTATGTCAGCGGCCGGTCATGGCCTCCAGCCTCTCGGGGTAGCGAGCGCCTTGCACGGTGATCTTGGAAGCAGCTTCATTGATCTCGCGCAGGTCGTCGGGTGTGAGTTCAACCGACAGCGCCCCGATATTTTCGTCCAAGCGATTTAGCTTCGTGGTTCCCGGGATCGGAACAATCCACGGCTTCTGAGCCAGCAGCCAGGCGAGCGCGATCTGGGCAGGGGTCGCCTTCTTTCGTCCCGCGATGCTGCCGAGCAAATCAATCAGGGCCTGGTTCGCCTTAAGCGCATCGGGCGTGAAGCGAGGCAGCGTGCTACGGAAGTCGGAGCTGTCAAACGTCGTGCTTTCGTCGATTTTGCCCGTGAGAAACCCCTTGCCGAGCGGGCTGTAAGGCACGAGGCCGATTCCAAGCTTTTCGAGCGTCGGTATCACCTCTGCTTCGGGACGCCTCCACCACAGCGAGTATTCGTTCTGGAGGGCAGTGACCGGCTGGACCGCATGGGCGCGCCGGATAGTTTGCACTCCTGCTTCGGAAAGGCCGAAATGCTTGACCTTCCCCTGCTGAATAAGCTCCTTCACTGTTCCCGCTACGTCTTCGATCGGCACGTCCGGATCGACGCGGTGCTGATACAGCAGATCGATTATCCCGACTTTGAGCCGCTTGAGCGAGCCCTCAACGGCCTGTTTGATGTGCTCCGGCCGGCTATTCAATCCAGGGGCGGGACCCTTCATCCCTCTGGGATCGGAATCAGGAGTCAAATCGAATCCGAATTTGGTGGCAATCGCCACTTTTCCGTGAAAGGGAGCGAGGGCTTCGCCCACCAGTTCTTCGTTTGTGAACGGCCCGTACACCTCGGCGGTGTCGAAAAACGTGATGCCGCGTTCTACGGCTGCCCGAATAAGAGAAGTCATCTCCTGCTTGTCTTTAGGCGGCCCATAAGAAAAGCTCATTCCCATGCAGCCGAGCCCGAGGGCTGAAACTTCCAAATTGCTCTTTCCGAGTTTGCGCTTTTGCATTTCAAATACCTCTTATCTCCAGCCTAGAAATAAGCGGCCTTCAGGCGATACCCCGATCCTACCGACTTATTGCCTATTCCTCTTGGTGCTCGATTAAATTTATGGCACCCCGGAGATGCACCCGTTATGCTCGATTAGGGGAGCAAAACGGTGGCCATAATTGGACGCAGTAGCGCGCCGCCTTCATCCGAACGGCGATCGCGGCGATTTGCGGGCCGAGTTGGCGCGAAAGATTGCCTTATTCATCGGCACGGCAGAGAATCGGAAAACAGACATCCCCGGCCTGACGATCTACCGGCGGATCGCCCCGACCGCCCGGTGCTCAACCACCTACGAGCCGAGCGTCACGGTGATCGCTCAGGGGCAAAAGCGCGTAGACCTCGGCCGAACCACCTTTATATATGGTCCGTCCCGATACCTGCTGACATCGGTCGACTTACCGATCGTCAGCCAGATAGTCGAGGCCAGTGAAGAAGTTCCCTGCCTCGCTATGTCGCTCAAACTCGAGATGCCTGTGGTGCGAGAGCTTCTGAGCCGGGAGGAAATTCACGTGGCTGAGGCGCCGTCCGATAGCCCGGCCATGGCG
>DATJUG010000077.1:0-3236 GCA_035502635.1 Bryobacteraceae bacterium | reverse complement strand
GGCTCGATGGCGTATTGGTGGCTTCGACGCGAGTAGGCGGAGGCGAGCGTATTGAGCACTGCCGCCCGGATTGTTCCAATTCCAGGATTGTGAGGTTGACAAGGCGAGCCTTGGCAAACATCAAATGCTGCCAGGTGTTCTCGTTTTATGCTGCCACCTGCGGTTTGGGGACTCCGGAGCAAGCCCGTCCTCTCCACACCTCGTCACTCATAACTGTCCTGCCGCCTTCAGGTCGGCGACAAACGAGGCGAGCGACATTACGAGCGTCAAAGGCTTGCCGCTCAAAGGCACAGCGCCGTAACTGGCGTACCATCGGGCCGCGCGATCGTTCTTCGCATCGATAATGAGCACAACGCCGCCGACCTCAGCCGCAGCGCGCAGGCAGCGCCGCCCGGCGGCGGCGAGGAGTTGGCCGCCGATACCTTGGCCCTGGCAACGCAGGTCTGTAGCAATGCGCGCGAGCCGGAACCCAGGTACATCGTGCCGGGCGAGGCCGCGGCGAACCATCTCCGGCGTGTCAGCGTAGGCCAGAGCGCCCGGAGCCAGGCTGTAGAAACCAAGAATGCTTTTGTTGTCTGCGTTGTCGATCGCGAGAAAAGTCTTCGCTGCACCAGACTCATGGCTTTGGCGGGCGTAACGCTCGAAGAAGTCATTCATGGCCGGATCGCCGCAATCGAAAGACTTCCGATCATGCTTCTTTGAGATAGGCTCTTCGTGCCAGATGGGAACGTTCATCGCCGTTTCCGCGCGGGTTTTGGCATTCGAGCGATGGCTGCCCGCAGCTTAGCATTCGGCACTGGCGGATTTTCGAGCAGGTTCAACACCAAAAGGCTGTCACGCTCGGACAAGACGATACGTTCCGACTCCTCGATCACCGCTTTGGCTTCCCGCAAGGCAGGTTGGAGAACAAACTCCGTCAGGTCCGTGTGCCTCAACGCCGCAGCGCGCACCAGCGTTGCTTTCTGTTCCGGTCGCAGCCGGAGATTCATTCGTGGGTTGTCGTCCACGGCCACTCTAGGCATAGATTCCTCTTTTCGTACTTATTAAAAGCGTACATGGTTCTGATGAGCTTGTCCAGACCCGCCTCCGGCGCGGATGAGGCTACTCATACTCCACGCTTGCTGGTGGCAGGCTTCGGTGAGAATAGGCGTCCGCAGACGATGAGAACGGCTGGCAGAGTTCGTGAGAACCAGTATGGGTATCTACGATGCAGCCGGCAACCCTGGACGACGGCCGCAGTGTTCGAGCGTTGGCATTGCGTAGGTGTGCTCCCTGACTGGATTGGGATCGAAGTCAAGCTGATGTACGATGTTGTTGTTCCGCTCGGACCCGTTCGGCGGAACACACGAGTTGCTTCCGTGCGGGCTGCTTGGGGGTGATCTCGTGAAACTGTTCAGAAAGAGCAATTCGAAGTATTACTGGTATGACTTCACGGTGCGCGGCGAGCGCTACCGTGGATCGACCAAGGAGACCAACGAAACTAGAGCGCAAAAGGCTGCCGCTCTCAAACTCGCTGCCGCAATTAAGGGCAGCGACCCGCTCGACCGAAAGCCGCCCACGCTTCGTGAATACTCGAAGGATTTCCTTCAATGGGTGGCAACGGGAAGGCTCGAGGCCGACAGCCGCCGCTATTACAGAAACGGCTGGCGACTTTTGAATCAGACGAAGATCGCGGGAATGTGCATGGATCAGATCGGCAGACGAGATCGAGAAGCTCACGTTTCCCGGTTCGGCCTCGAACGGCAACAACGCTCTCCGGACGCTGCGAAGGATGTTTACGAAAGCAAAGGAGGACAAGCTGATCATTGAGGTTCCCGATTTTGCGCTCTTCAAAGAACACGGGCGGTCGCTGCGTCTGAACGATGAAGCGGAAAGGAGGTTGTCAATAGTGGCCGAGCAGCCGCTCAAGGACATCATCGTGGTGATGCGTGACACCGGAATGCGCAACGCCTGCGAACTCTATTGCATGCGCGTGGAGAACGTGGATTTCGATGCCGGGACGATCTTCACGCCGGACAGCAAGACGGTATCCGGCCGTCGCTTCATTCCCATGAGCAGTCGCGTGAAGCAGATTCTCGAGGCGCGCTGTGAGGGACGGAGTGAGGGCTGGGTGTGGATGTCACGCTACAAGGGAAAGCACATTGGAGAAGGAATGGTGTACCGGCAGTGGGTGTGGGCGAGGCAAGCCGCGGGGCTACCCCGCGAACTTGTCCTCTATTGTGCGCGCCATGACTTCGGCAGCTTCGTGCTGGCGAAGACCGGAAACCTGAAGGCGGTGATGAACGCAATGGGCCACGGCGACGTAAGAAGCGCTATGGTCTACCAGCACCCGGAGGGTGAAATCATTCGCAACGCGTTAAACGCACGGCACATTTCGCGGCCCACCGTGCCCGACAACAACCAGGCAAGTGCTTGAACCTAACCTGGATGGCTCCCCAGACGGCCTTTCGAGGATGCTGATGCCGGATCAGCATTTCGGGAGAGGGTTCAAGACTCCATTTGGACTAGATCAAGTAATCCCGCCCATGAGATTGTCGATTGCGAGTACAAGATCACGTCCTTATTGCTTTCCACTCATGAAGCCGAGCAGATGCGATCGGGCCTCTTCGGCGGCGGGCAGATGTCTTGCGACGCGAAGCGTGACGCCAAACGATTCCATCATCGAACCCAGGCTCGCCGCGTGGTTTTGGCTGCGCAGGCGCACCTCGCGGGGATGGGCGCGATTACTCTGAACTGCTTTGAGAAAGACACCAGCCAGCGCCGCAGCGGGCGGCACGCTGGTGTCGAGCGCCTCCGGCACATAGACAATGCCGGTCTCCGCATCGACGGCCAAGGCAAACGCAACGCAGGCGGCGCGCTCGCTGGCTGTGCCTACAGCAGCACCGCTGAAGATGCATTCAAGCTCCATCGCGCCGCGCGCCGCGTGGTCTTGGCCGCGCAGGGGGCGCAGCAACTCCTCCGGTAAATTGAGCGGCGCAATGAAGGTCTGCGCAGACAGCGCCTGCTTGATCAAGTCGATCTTGTATCGAGGCTCAGTGCCGTCGGCCCGAGTGACGATGGGATAGGTATCGGCCCGATTCCAGAAGTTCACGTCCTTTTGATTGGCAATGGCCGCGCAGATGACCACCACGGAGCGCTTTCGATATCCTGTTCGATCTGCTGGACCGCTTCGACAGCGGCGACGACCGGATGATCTTCTTTGCGGACGAGGGCGGATCGTGGATGGTCGGTGTCGA
>DATJUG010000076.1:0-19943 GCA_035502635.1 Bryobacteraceae bacterium | reverse complement strand
GGCCGTATAACTTGTACGCGAACCTTCACGCGATATCTTCGCTCCAAGTTGTCGATAATGTGGCGAAAATCTTCTTCGAGTTCCGCAAGTATGGTGCATTTTTTCTCGGCTTTTCGCAGCTCCAGTTCGGGGATGTTCATTCTTGGGCCTTTGCTTGAACGTAAAACGGATGCGTTCCCTCAAATCTGTTTTTCAGGTTTTGTTTTTTACGTTGTGGCCTTAATTTTCTAGGCCGGTACACCGCTGACATTTGCTATCCAGTGCTTTCATCGCTGCACGCCTCTTGCCACGGACGTTTTCAGAAGCTCATTCAAACGTTTGTTATAAATCGTCGAAGCCGTCAGATGACGCTGCTGTCGTCGACCGCCCGACTAGTCGTCTATGTATCGACTGTCGAGTTAGTACCGACGGCAATGGTGTGCTAATATTCGCCGCTGGTTGGTCAGCAGGCTGAGTCTGTCTTTGGCCTTCGTGCTGAGAGCACATCTATACCTAAGCGCCGGATCTTGTAGAACAGGGTAGTTCGGGGAATGCCGAGTAATGCAGCTGCGCGCGTCATTTCGCCATTTACTTGCCCCAGAATCCGGGCGATATGAGCACGTTCCACGTCAATTAGGGTCATAGGTTCGGTCGAAATCGGATGCTTTAGGCGCATCATCTCGGCACAAGATGGTGCCAGCATCGACCCGTTCGAAAGAATCACCGCGCGCTCAATAAAGTTCTGTAATTCGCGTATGTTTCCTGGCCATGAATAACGTGTAAGCGTCTCCATGACCTGAGGAGAAATACCCTCGATTGTCTTATGGAACCGATGTGCATAATACTTCGCGAAATGGTGTACTAGCTGAGGAATATCTTCAGCGCGGTCGCGCACTGGCGGTATAGCGATAGGGAATACGTTCAACCGGTAAAATAGATCCTCTCTGAAAGTCCCAGCTGAAACCATCTTTGATAGATCACGATGGGTTGCCGCGATTATCCGAACGTCCGTTTGAATGCTGCGTGTACCGCCCAGGCGCTCAAATTCCTGCTCCTGAAGCACTCGGAGCAATTTAGGTTGCAGCTCCAGAGGTAGGTCGCCGACCTCATCCAAAAACAGCGTTCCTTTGTCGGCTGATTCGAAACGACCGATCCGCTGAGTGACGGCGCCCGTGAAAGCGCCGCGCTCGCAACCGAACAACTCGCTTTCAAGCAGTCCCGCAGGGATCGCGGCGCAGTTGACTTTAATGAGCGCACGATGCTTTCTCGCGCTCGAATTATGAATCATTCTGGCGAAAAACTCTTTGCCTGTTCCCGTTTCGCCCACGATCAGGACTGCGCAGTCCGTGGATGCTACCGTCTCAGCCTGCGTGAGAGCCTCTTGTAGGCTCGCGCTGTCGCCAATAATGTCGGAATCGCGAAGACTGGCCGAATCTTTATTGAAGTTGCAATCTAACCATTTGTGCTGCACGAATGTGTCAAGGTCCGCTAAATTCGACTTCATTGGCATATATTCTTCCTCTGTACGGCGGCAAGGCTCGGGAGACCGGCGCCCACAGTGGCCCAACATAGAATCGCGCTGGATCTGCCAGCCAGTCTCCTTTCCCACCCCTCCGTAGTGGAAAAAAGCACTGCGCGATGAATTCATTCACGTTTATACGACGGGCTTCAGCGGTCGTCGATAACACTTTGGTATACATTTTCTGCGTTGCCGGTGAAGATCTTGATTCCGCCTTCACCGGGAGAATGAAAAATTCAACCTGATCGCTTGCGAGAGAACGGCAAATACTGCGAATCGATTAGTCGTATAAGACTGTCAGCCAGAATAGAAAGCGCAACTGCGGTCTGAGCGCGCCTGTTGGCCCGAGGCTCAACTCACGGTCTGGTCAATACCTACTGCTCACAAAGTCGATACGTAGACGGCGGTTTCCATCGTTCGACGGCGAACACGGCTGAGCGCCGAGACAAGGTTTGTTAAGCAGTACCCTTCCGATGGTGCATCAACTGCATAGCCGGAATGGGAGGTAGTCACATGAGAAGACACTTCGGTATTTTTTTGTTACTGGCATGCGCCCTTGCGATATTCGCATCGGTCAAAACCGATTACAGCCGCTCGGTGGATTTCGCGAATTACAAAACATACTCCTGGATCAAAGTCAGTGTGCAAGATCCACTCTGGGAGGATCGGATCATGCGCTCAGTTGATTCACAATTGGCGGCAAAAGGGTGGACGAAAGTGGATACGGGCGGAGATGCTTCAGTTGCTGCGTATGGGTCTACGAAAAACGAGAAAACTCTGCAAACCTGGTACGAGGGGTTCGGAGGTGGATGGCGCTGGCATGGCTTTGGTGATGGGCTGGCCACCACCACAGTTGAGGACACGCCGGTCGGAACGCTAATGGTTGACATATTTGACACCTCGACACAGAAATTGATCTGGCGGGGCGTAGCAAGCGACACTCTGTCGGGAAAACCGGAGAAGGATGAGAAGAAGATGGACAAGGCAGTCGCAGAAATGTTCAAGAACTTTCCGCCACCTGCCAAGGGATAACGAACGTAAACTCGAGGAATTCTCTTGTCAGCGCTCTCGCGCAGAGTCTGCGACCTAAGCTGGTTGCCCGCGCTCCCGCTGTGGCGGGAGCAGTGCGGCGGGTGTTGCACCGTAGGGCGAAGAGCTCGTCCTTACTTCGCCGCTATCACGCAATAAAACAGGTGTCTACCGCAATGATGGGGTCGCAAGCAGATCTGGCGGCATTCGGAAAGAATAATTGAGGATGGATTCCTAAACCCTTGCCGACTAGAAGGAAGCCGCTGGCGCGGCGGACGCCTGCGGCGTGATCGGTTTTGGGCGAAGGTGCTGATGGGCTAAGTTCGCTCACAGAGAGAAAGGAGTCTCTGTGACGAAACTTATTCAAAGGATGCGGCAAACTTACCAAAGCTGGATCTCAATCGGAGCAATCCAATTGGGGAGGGTTTGCGATCTCTGCGTAAACCAATTTAGGTCGAGAGAATGGAGCACATCGAGAAGCCGAAACTGCCCAATTCGAAGAGCCTTAGCTGACCTACCCTATAAAGCGTTGCCGAAGCCGATATCGACTTTGGGCATGTCTTCGAATGGGGCTTGATCTAAAGCGGGCAATTCTGGGAGCGGCGCTCCCAAACTCTTGAGTCGTGCGCCTGCTCTCTCAAGCCCCCACTTGTAAGCAAACTCCGCTCCGTCACACCAGGCAAGACCGTAAGCCTTCGTAGCGGCCCGGATAGCCGCGCTTCGGTTTTCAGAATCGCTCTCAAGTTCGGCCATCACATTCCATGCTTCGGCGTGATGAATGGGATAAGGTCCTCGTCCCGCCAGCTCCCAGGTTTGATTAAGGAACTCGCGAGCAATCTCGGGTTTCTTACGTCTGCGATTCAATTCCGCTAAGCCAATCAAGGACCACAATTCGCCGTCCGCGAAATTCGCCGTCCTCGAGCGATCGAGCGCTTGGAAGAGGCGGTCTTGAGCGGTTTCAAGGTCATCACGCCCGAGCGCCGCGGCCCCTTGTAGTCTCGCGGCTCTGATGAAATCGCGTTCGAATCCTCTGGAAGGCGCGAGTTGCCAGGCGCGATCGGCATTCGATGCTGCTTGTTCATAATCTCGAGACCAAATGGCCCATTGTGCGAGATCCGTGTGGGCTCCGCACTGTAAGCGAATCAGATTCGTCTTCGTAACTAAGCGTAAAGCTGCTTGGAAGGCGTTGAAGCTTGCCTCTAACAATCCGCGCGCTGCCCATGTAAAACCTAGGTAGCCGAGAGAGATCGCCCGCCGAATGTCGTCCTTGTTTCTTACTGCAATCAGAAACGCGCGCCGTGCGGCATGCTCAGCTACGCGCAGCCGCCCGGCGTGTCTTGCTGCTCCCGAGAGGTCGCAGAGACCTTTGGCAAGGCGTGCCTCGCGCTTTTCTGCAGCGTAAATCTCGTTGGCGCGTCCGTAAAGCGCCAGCGATGCGCCGGGACGGTCGCTCCAGTGATAACTGGACGCGAGCGCTGCGATCACATCCGCTTGCCGCTCGCGGCCTGTAACGTTGGGATTGGAGCTGAACCCGGCCGGGAAAAGCATTTCAACCATCTCGGCCCGGTGGCGATTGGCGCTTAGCCGGTAGAACGTTGGCTGGTCAAGCCGGTCCCGAAACAGATTCCACGCATCGTCGGAACGGCCAAGGCCTATCAGAGCGTGGAACAGCTCAACGCCCGCGCTTAAATCGTCGAAGGAGGAACCCGAATCTCGGCTGTACTCGAGTCCCCTGAAATGCTTTTCCAGTTCGCCAAAGATCCCGATCCTTGATGAGTCCTCAAGGCGGCCCCACAAGATCCCCCGCACGATTGGATGCACGTCGTAGCGATTTGCTCGCCTATCCCAACCGAGTAGGCCCCGATCCTCGAGTTCAGTCAATGCCGCATCTAGCCGGCGCTCCTCAGAAAAAAGCTTTTTGGCTCCGCAAAGAAGCGCCGCCAGTGTATCGTATGTTGCTGGCGTCCGAAAGGCACAGATGTGCCAGAGTACCTTGCGCGTCGCCTCATTTAGTCCACGAACGGCAAATTCAAGCACATGTGATGTCCTTTGAACAAGCGGTAGCTGAAAGGGGTCAAACTCCGGATTGGCCTCGCGCCATCGATGGAAATCGCCTGGCTTCCCCCTAAAGTTTGCAATCTCACATGCCAAAGCCTGAATAAGCAAAGGGTGATTTCTAAAACTGTGAAACAAGTCAATGAGCTCGTCACGTCGCCCGTTGATTCTGAAAGTGCGCCAAAGATCTATGGCATCGTCGTCAGCCATACCACCCAGCGCATATGCCCAGCAGCCGAGAGATGGCTCACCCGTTTTCGTCTCCAAATCCGCAGGATAAAGTCGAGTGCTTACAAGGATGCGCGAGACGCCGCTTCCTGCCAGCCTTTTCAGAAAAACTCCCGCCCGCGGATCGGCGGTTTTGCGCAATTGGTGCTCCGATAAAGCGCTGAAGACACGCGCCAACTGATTCGGCAATTCCGAAGAGGAAGCCGAGTCGGGCTTCCCCACCTCGGCATCATCTAAGTGGGCGGCGTCACCTCGAGCGTAGGCAAGTAGTATACGCTCAAGTCCGTCAAGAACAATAAGAAATGGAGCCCGGCCAAGCGCAGTTAGTAATCGCTCTTCTCGTTCCGGCACAGATAACTTTTCAATGTCTTCTAACGGGCGGCAGGAGACATAGGCTAATGCACGGATGATCCAGTTATCGAAATGCGAGTCGGTTTCATAAAAGCTCCACCACAGACGTCCCGCGAGCCCTCTCATCTTGAGCGGAGCAATATCGTTGAACCACTTCCAGGTGACCGCACTTTTACCCACTCCACCCATCGCGACAACATTAAAGATTCGAGCATCGTAGGTGTCGGAATTCGGATTCGACACCCAGTCTGTAAGCAGATCCAACTCAGCTTTCCGGCCGATTAAGCTTCGGGCTTGCAGTGAATATTGGTGCGCGATATAGGGTTCCGGCGGAGTCGGGACGTCTACCATATATTGGAAAGCCGTAGGTTCCGACATGCGAAAGCGGGCCAAGCTGTCGATCACGTGGCCCCGCAACTCTTCTGCCGAACGAAATTCGGCCACGACTTTCTCTGTCTTGAGCCGTTTTCGAAAAGCTTGTATTTTTTCGGCGCCACTACCCGTTTCGACATCTCGCCGAGTCAATGGATGCTCCTCGTGCATAAGGAAGATAAGGCGTGGGAGTCCGTGTTCGACAGCCCGCTTATATTCAATTTCGGTGATGGAGACTTCACTACCTTTCGGAACGTGGCCATAGCGAAAGCCGAAAACGCCGAGGTAAATGTCGGCCTCCTCTACCAACGCCTGGCTTGCCTGAACAGCATCCAAGTTGCTCGCGGGAAGATGTTCCATCATCTTGGGGAACATGTCAAGGCGCAAGCAGGCATCCATTATTTTGCTCCGATGTTCCGGCAGATCAAGAGCGGTGCTGCTGATGCATACCGTCAAACGTCTCTTGGAACTGGAACGCAGAAGGGAAGCCTCTGGGATTTCGCAAATGCATTATAGCGCTTGGGCCCCCAATGCATGAACATAGCCGAATCCAGAACGAGCGGCGGTTCAAATGGGTGCCTTATATCCAGGAAACGGGCTCAATCGGCTCATCTTCGCCCGACTCTTTACTGACCCTAAGAAGTCGTGAAATTCAAGACAGGGGGTTCCCTGGTAATAAGGGCCTCTTTCAAGGCCCAAGATAATAGGGCGCTCGGATCGACGAGCCGCGAAAGTTATAGAACGTTGTACCAGAAGGAAACAATGGTTAGCGTGGTTCTACCTTCCTACTCAGCCATCGACCTATTCGGAGGAGGCGGGAATATTTTTCGAAGTCTATTGCCTTCCCCGAATTCCGCAAATCGGTCCCGGAGAATCCGCTTTCCATCCTCTGGCCTTTGCTCCACGGCCCAGCGTTGGGGTTGAGTGTAATAATGCGCTTTCGTGAAGGTACATGCTGAACTGTAGCCTGCACTTGGCTGTATCGCTCGTCATCTTGAAAAGTGCCACGGCGTGTCAGCACGAATGCCGCTGATTAGTAATTGCTCGGCCCGTCCGCGACCGCAGTATTGGAAAATGCTGCACGCGAGCTTGCTGACAGACCTCGCGGCCGCAGGCAAAGTGACCTGCCGTTTTGCTAATGCTCACTTGGGGAGGCGGTTGAATTTTCCCGTCGATGTACTAAGCCGTCCCCCTGTCGCAAATGGCAGGTGCGCGCCCTTATTGCGATGGCCAATTTCATTGAGGACCGCGGGGCGAGCGCCTGCCCCCCGCACTCATCGGAATGAGTTTCCGGCAGAGTATTCCTTGGCGGGTTGCTCTCCAGCATGGCCCGCCTCCGTTTCCTCTGCCGGTTTCATTCTGCATCCGTCAACCACGTTCGAGAAACTGTTTTCAGCGAACGGCAACCGTCGCATCTACAGCCTGTCTCAGGAAAGGGCGCAGGGCACTTTTCGCGTCCTCAATTTCATCTACAACTACCTCCCTATCTGGGTGGATCAAGTTCAGTTCGGAGCTCAAAACCCACAACCTCCGAAGTTCCCGATCATGCAACAGTCAAGCTGGCAGCAGATTGCTCTAGGCTTTGTCGACCAGAGCGGATCTACTGCGCGTTTTCGTTGCACATGCACTTAGTATCCGCCGCATTCTTGGATCGATAACCATTACCCCAGAACGCCAAACACGATTTCGCCGAAGAGAATGCGCTCAAGCTGATCCAAGAGCTAGAAGCAGCCGTTGCTCACTCCTCGCGGACAGGCCGGCGAGCCATCGCTGGCTATCCCAACGTTCTCTCCCAAAACCAATCCAGGGTCTGACCCGATCATGACGGTTTTCGCCCGGCTTTTTCGAATATCTTTGTGAATCACCGATCCCGCGAAATCACGGAAACCAACAGCCATGAAATTCACCTCACACAGGACCCTCTTACTTGCCCCGGGATTTTTGTGCCTTCTCATCTGTACCGGACGGGCGTCCGCCCAGACGGTTACTCCCTCCTGCTCGCCCTGCGCCGGGCCGCAAGGCACGGTGGTGCAAGTCACTCTGAGCGGTTGGGGTGGTACACCCGTCGGCTTGGTCGCAGCTACCGATCCCGGCGGTGGTGGCACCGAAACGATTTCTCAAGGCTGCGCGGTCGTCGGCGGAGCCTGCACCGTTCCGTTCGTCATGTCGGCCGGCGTTACAATGCCAACCACGTTTTACTTCGTCGCCAACGAGGACGGACTCATCGTTACCTCGCCCCAAACCTTCACTGTAGTCCCGCCTCTGCTCGCTCTCAGCCCCACTTGCGGACCCGGCGGAACAGCAACCGTTACCGGCCAAAACTTCACCATCAACGATACCGTCAATCTCTACTTCGGCCCCACCGAATCTACGTTGCTTGGCACAGCCACGACCGATGCAAACGGCAATTTCACTCAGACCGTCACCCTACCAAACCTCTCTGACCCGGTGAGCGCCGCCGCCGAAGCGCAGGAGCCCTATGTCTTTGGAGGTCCGACCATCCAGCAGCAATTCACTGCGCCTTCCTGCACGCAGATCGGTACCGTCAGCGAAATATCCGGCACGGTGAGCGCTAACGGCCAGACACTCGCCAACGGCAGTACCGTCAACCTGGACGCCACCATCGCCACCGATGCCAATTCGCAAGTGTTGATTACGTTCAACGACAACACGCAGATTACACTCGGTCCAAACGCCAAATTGGTGCTCGATCAGTACGTCTACAACCCATCGGCGAATCCAAACGGCAGCTTCTTCTATCAATCGCTCGAGGGGGCATTTCAGTACATCAGCGGACTGATCGGTTCCAATGGCTCAAACAAACAAATAGAAACGTCCTTCGGCACCATCGGCATTCGCGGCACGCAATTCATCGCCTGGCCCGGAACCGTGCCCAATAGCATCGAGATCGACCTGCTCAGCGGCATCGTCTTCCTCACCCCCAATCAGGCTGTCGGCGCCCAATTCACCGGCCCGCTCACCATCGTCATGAGCGCCACGGGAACCACCACATCGTCGCTTACGCAAGCCCAATACAACACGATCTACAATAACCTCTTCCCAACCTCCACCGACACGACGCCTCCCACCGTCACCGTAACCTTTCCGGCCCCGCCCGCCACACAGTCGGGATATTTCAATGCGAGCCAGACCCCGGTGCAAGGAACAGTCAGCGCCACTGATCATTCGAATGTCACCGCCATTTCCTGCACGGATAGCCTGAACGGCCTCACTCAAGGAACGCTCTCGGGAGGCGGAACTGCTAGCGCTACGGCGACGCTCAGCGTTAGCGGCAACGGTGTGCACCGTATCACCTGTACAGCCACTGACGCGGTAGACAACACCGGCGCGGCAAATGGTTCGGCAAATACCGCGTCGATCAGTATCGACTCCACTCCTCCTTCGATCAGTGGCGCAGCATCACCGGCTGCGAACGCGAACGGATGGAACAACACGAGCGTTACCGTCAGCTTTACTTGCTCCGACGCATTGTCTGGCATCGCGTCCTGTCCCGCAGCGACAACTCTCGCGACCCAAGGCGCGGCCCAAAGTGTGACGGGAACTGCAACCGACAAAGCGGGCAACTCCGCCCAGGCGACGGTCAGCGGAATCAACGTTGACGAAACACCTCCAACTGTCACCTACACAGGAAACGTCGGGACCTACACCACCAGCCAAACGATCGCCATCACCTGCACGGCCTCGGACGCCTTGTCCGGAATCGCGAGCACCACGTGCGCGAACATAAATGGTTCTGCGTCGTCGTTTGGAGTAGGAGTTCACAACTATAGCGCCACCGCGACGGATAACGCGGGTAACATCGGAAGCGGGTCGACTAGTTTCACAGTCGTCGCCCCCGTAACGTTCCAAAACCTGATCCAATTAGTGGATAGCTGGGAGAAGGCGCCTGCGCTGAAAGCTGAAATGAATATAACTCTGCTTGCCGCCGATGCGGCGTTCGCGTTTAAGGACAACACACTGGGAGATAAGCTGCTCAATGACTTCATTCAAGAGGTTTCCCCGCAGACCGGGAAGACACTGACAGCCGCACAGGCTACTCAGCTCATACAGGACGCGGAGCTATTGATGAAGTGAGCCCTGGTTGCCGGAATTGCGATGCGCTACTGAACTGTGATGCCTGCGTCGCTAAGGAATTTATTTTGGCACCGCATGCCGGCCGCACGGAGTTCTACAAACTCGGGTTTCGATCGCAAATTAGCGAGCAGCGGATCCGAGTCCATTCCAGGATACGAACAATATCCTTCCTCGACAGTTCGTTTAAGCATCGCCAATGCGGCTTCGGTTTGATTAACGTAAGAAAGATGCGTGGCGGAGAAATAGTTTGTTTCCGGATCGGGGGTTAGCGATAACTGGTTGGCCATAGCCGAAACTTTTTCGCGAGGATCACGCCGTAAGAAAGCGAGCACCATATCATATCCGCCCCACTGAGGCAGCCTTTCCGAGGATTGCAGCAGTTCTCCTGCTTTATGTTGCCGCAGCAGAATTTCGACTTTTACTGCACGGGAAATTTCGGCTGTTTCGTCCAGCCGCAAGAAATCCCTAGCGCGCGAATACTTCCCCAGCAACGTGAAAGTGACACCGCAGGATCGGGAACCGGCGTCTTTCGCATCGATGATCATGGATGTGTCGCACTCGCGCGCCGAGTCTTCCAGTAACCCGCTTCGCGAAGAATCCAGCTCGCAACGAAATGAACACGCGCGCTGTCTGGCCGTTGTCGCAGCAGGTCTTTGACACCACGATAAGCTTTCCCTAACGGCATCCCGCCATCTTCCGGACTGCGATGTCCAGCATCGTACAGCATGACTGCACGAATACGAACGTTATCCGGATCAAGCTCCAGAACCTTGGCCACCGCAACCCGTTTCTTCGCCAGCGCTTCCTTGCCGCCGTTCCCCCACCAATAATTCTCGGTGTAAAAGTAAGAGAGAACCTCCCAGGCGGGACTAAAGGTGGGATCGAGCTGCACCGATCTCTCTAACATCCCGATTACCCGTTTTCTCGCCGCAGGATCAATTGAAATTAAGTCAGGGTGAGGCAGCGCCTCGAGATAGAGCTTGTAGGCTTCTTCATTCTTGGGCTGCGGCAGGGTGTCCCTTACAAATTTCGTGACGCCCAATACAGGCGCCATGGTTCTACGTGTTTTGAGACCAACCAGCGCCTGTATCGCCATCATGTTCCGTGCAGGAACCTCGAACACGTCGGTCCAGATCGAGTGGTTGGTCGCGACGTCGATCAGATCGAGTGTAATTTGCAGTTGCTCTCCCGTTCTCATGAATCGCCCCGAGACGACGGTATCGGCTCCGAGCCGCCGGCCGGCTGTTTGCGGGTCCACAGCGGGCGGAGCATATTTTCGGGAAAGCTCGGGCGAGCGGACCGAAATGTGGCGGCCATACTCAAGAGTGCGCGAAATCTGGTCGGCGAGGGCGAGCGACAGGAAATCGAAACTGTGGTCGTCGCCGGCGTTCTCGAACGGGAGAACGGCAACGGCTTTCGATCGCGCCGGCGCGGATTCGGTTTTCCGGCTAAATAGCAGGGTCAAGAAAACGGCCGCCAAAACTAACCCGATGCTTGCGATGGCAAGCGAAATCGAGCGCCAGTTTCGCTGGACAGCACGCAGGACTGGGGCGGCCCAGGACATCTCACGAGCCTCAACTGGCTCATGGTTCACGTAGTGATTGATATCCCGTATCAAGGCCGACATGGAGGGATAGCGCCGTTGGGGGTCCTTCTCGATCGCTTTCAGGCAAAGCGCGTCGAGATCGGGCCACGACACCCTGCTGCGCGCTCGCGCTACGGCGGAAGGCTTTGCGGGATCGCACATAGTTATGGTCCGCTCCGCCTCCGCAACACTCTTGGAAGCGAGATCGAAGGGAGCCCGTCCCGCCAGCAGCTCGTACAAGACGACCCCGAGCGAATAGACATCCGTCAAAGGTCCGACGCCTTTACCGGCAAGTTGCTCCGGAGAAGCATAAGCCGGTGTCATTTGCCGGAAAATCGTGCGCGTATGACTTACGGAAAGGCCCAAGGGATCAAAGTGTTTGGCGATTCCAAAATCGAGCAAGCGAACGGAGCCGTCGTCCGTCACGAGAATATTCGACGGCTTCAGATCGCGGTGAATGACTCCATGCTCGTGCGCGTATTCGACCGCCTCGGCGACCGCGCGAACCAACCGCAGACGCTCTTCAATTGAGCTGTTTTTTTTGCTGCAATGTTCCGTGACGGACACGCCGTCGACGTACTCCATGACAAACCAGGGAGTTCCATCCGGCAGCGAACTGGCGTCGTAGAGGCGTGCAATTGAGGAATGACTTAATTGAGCGAGTGTCCGTTGTTCCGCGGTGAATCGCTCGCGGCGAGCCGGCGAGAGCCAGGCGACATGCAAGATTTTGATCGCCACGCGATTGCCCAGATCCTTACGTTCGGCGAGATAGACGACGCCCGTGCCGCCCTCTCCGAGTACCCGAAGCAGGCGATAAGGACTGAATTCGTTGAAAGACACGAACAACGCCTCGTCAGAAATGCGTCCGGCGATTTCGACGCCATCATGGTCCAGCAGCCATTCGCGACCATCGTGATCGAGCATACGCTGAACCTCAGCCTGAAGCGGACGATCGTCGCCACAGGCCTCACGCAGAAATCTGGCCCGTTCAACTTCTTCGAGGTCCGCGGCCAGATGGAACAGCTCCTGTACGCGTTCCCAGCGGACCGGACTCATTAGCTTCTCCGAACTTCCTGCGCCAGCCAAGCTTTGGCCGCGCGCCAGTCGCGCAACACGGTGGCTTCGGAGATACTGAGCAGTTCGGCGATTTCCGCCATTTCTAACCCGCCAAAGAAGCGGCTTTCGACCATCGCAGCCTGACGGGGGTTCATCAGCGCAAGTTTGTCAAGTGAGGCATCGAGAGCAATCAACTCGTCCTCAGCAACCATCGTTGGCTTCGGAGCTAAACTCATCGTCATCATGACGCCATTCGGACCACCGTGCTTTGACGTTTTTCTGCGGCGGGCGTCATCGATTAGCACCTGGCGCATGGCGCGAGCCGCGATGTGCTTGAAGTGCAGTTCTGATGTGGCGCTCAGCGCCTCCGACCCAGAAAGCTTAAGCCAGGCTTCGTGAACCAGCACCGTCGGAGTCAGGGTCGCGCTTTTGTGGCGAAGTTTCACGAACGCGGCCACACGGCGCAGCTCGTCATAAGTCGCGGCAAAGAGCGCATTAAGGTCCTGCCGATTGGTGAACCCGTTGGGCATATCAACCATGCCAGCTTGATCGTCAGATTCTCGCAGTACGTAGTATGAGCGTCTCTCTTATGCGAAAGCAAGCCAGAAGCACGTTTCACCGTACGCGTACTCTCTCGACCTTTGCCTCGATTTAGTTTGGACCCAAAGTGTTACCCATGTCTTAGGTACAATCTGTTACCTATGTCTCCGGTCCGGACATGATTTCATTGGTCGGGGCGGGGCGATTTGAACGCCCGACCCCCTGCGCCCAAGGCAGCTATAAGCGTATCCGCTAAGTGACTTCGAATCATGTGCTTACGTTTCAAGCTGTTGGAACGACGCTGTGGTTCCGTGTTGAAGCATGAGGAACACAGGGGCTTCTGCCCGCTACGATTGCGACTACATTGCGAAATTTGGATAGCTTTACCGAGTGGGCTGACACTCCAAACTGGTAGAGCCGAGCGGATGAGAATTAGCCGTCCGTGGAAGCGTCGGTGGAATAGCCACCCATTGGCGTCGATGCGAACCCCTTTAATTTGTGGCTGACGATTTCGACGTACCGGTTCTCGATTGGTTGACTTAGATCAGCACTCTCTATGATTCGTGCCAACCCATCGATCAAATCCGCGTCGAAGCCGAAAGACGCCTCTCCTCCGTCCTCGAAAACGCTATCCGCGATTCCGAAACGCATGACCCATCTGTCCCCGATCTCTTCGGGCGAAATCGGAGCTTTGTGAGTCTTAAACAATTGATCCCGTACCAGGCGATGCACCCCGATTTTTGAAACCGTGTGTTGAGGATCTTCTTTAAGCCGATCGTAGTATGCGCCAATTCCGTCGGTGCTTTGATCAATAACCAGTATCGTTCGCCTGGCGCTGAATTCTGGACCAAAAAAAACACAGGCATAGGTCGAATTCATGTAAAAGATCTTGCGGCCCGTGCGGACTGCCACAGTAGCGGGGATGGATTCGAAGAATGCCTGGAGAAGCTCTTGATCCGGATATTCGATCGCAGTCTCCGTTTCGTATTGAGGCATCGGCATCAGTTTAATTTCTTGGCCTGAATTCGCTTCGCTAGAGATCGACATATCGAAGCCCAGGGAACCAATCAGCCGCGCGTCGCCGAATCGGCGTGTCTGCAGCGTCATCGGGAACCTAAAGGTAAAACGGCACATGACAGGGTTTTGAAAAGGCAACCAGGCAGCGCTGAGGATCGCCCTAGGAGCTAATTTTTCAGGCGACCCTGCAACGATCTGATCGTAGTGTGCTATGGGACGTCCCGCACGCTGCCCCCAGACATCGACGGAATTCATTCCCCGAGTTTCCGACGAAGTTTTGCCGCTTAGGTACTCAAAGACAGGATTTCCATACAGGTAGGTGATCTTGCCGGTCTGGTTGTCGACTCGCTTGATGGTAAGGGACGGCGCGTGGCGCCACGTCGAATGGAGGAAGTGCTGGCTGGAACGCCGGAGATGCAAGCGCGCGGGAAAAACTTGCTGCGGCTGCACTTTGACCGGGCGCGGCGACCAAAAGGTATGGAACAAGAACCCCGCCACCGCTTCCGCCACCGCGGGCGAATCCGGTTCGGAACGGGTTAGAAAGGAACCAAAGCGGCGAAACGAACCGGCGGTAGCCGCAAGTATAATTTCGCGGGGAACCCTGACGCTCCGTAGAGCACAAGCCTCAGCCAAACCCTCCGCGACCTCTGCATTGGTCGCGACTAATACCGCCCTAGGGAGCATCGAACTCTCCTGAGCGGAGTCAGATTTGCTCGGAGGCGAAATAGCAGCGGTAGAATCCACGTACCCCAAATAATCGAGTATCCGCAGCCCGATATAGCGGCCGGCTCTTTTGCCCTTTCGAGCTGGAACGTATTTGTCGCGGGCCCCGTGCAAAACGAGTCCATGCTCGGGATGCCAAATCGAGTTCTTATTCCAGGCAAATGGCTCGATGTCCCTCTTGGCATGCTCTTCCAGAACACTTACGCAACCGTCGATTCGTTTTCTATTCCGGCCGTTCAGATCGTCCGTTACAAGAATCACTGGAGGCAAGAACTTGGGCTTTCCTTGATCGAGAACGGATAATTCTACGAGCCGGTCGAGTAAAGCCTCAATGAGCCTGGCTGAGCCTTCGGTCTCATTGCTCGTGACGATATATTGACCTTCCGCCACGGTTCGGTCCGAACCGACAACCACCACCGGCATGCGAGTTTTCGAAAAGAGCGACTTGAGAAAAACATATTCCTCGTCCGTTCGAATGCCCCCCACCACCGCGGCATCGCAGTTTAGAATGAACGTTCGAAGGGCATCGCCGCCTTCGTCTTTCATCGTGGCAGGAAGCATCACCAGGTTGAACTCGCCCGCGTAGTCTGGAGTAGGGGCCGTCAACCTATTGAACGCATCCTGAATCAACTTATAGAGATCAGCGGATACTCCGACGGAAGCCGCCCTGGCGATGAACACAATGGACTTGGATACTCGTGGAACGGTCGAGAGCGGGATTCGCCGAATGGTGATTCCATGACCCCGCAAAGTGCTAATCGTCCCGGCTGCGACCAGATCGCGGACCGCGATCTTTACGCTAGAGCGCGCTATGCCGCTGGCTTTTACCAGGGCATCGATTGAGGTCTGTTCTCCAACCGCGTACCTTCCGGCCAGGACCTCGCGATCAAACCATTCGCGAAATCTCATCGACGCATTCGGGCGAAAAATGTCTGGACGCTTGGATTCCGGCAAGGTAAATTCGAGTATATGGTACGTCAAGGTTAGAACGCTAGCAAAAAGTGGGACTAATTCAACCTTGACAAGTCTGCTAGGTCGGCTAGAATCAGCTTAGCACCATTTTGAGCGGTCTTGAGCCGCATCCCGCTCCTCGTTCACTTTGCGGCTGCGGATTCCGTCGCGCCCCCCGTCTCCGGCGGGACGGCACTCCACCACTTTGTCCTTACGAATGTTATCGAAAGGTGGACTCTTACCTGACAGGGTTAGGGGGTAACATGCGAGCCGGCGGGAATCACAAATGGCGGCACCTAGAGGAGATGGTCGAAGCTTGGAGCGTCGGCCATCCGTTCTCGTGCCTCGGCGATTACGAGCGCCTATTGCCCATCGTCCGCAACACAACAGCGCTGGACGAAGCTGTGCCGTTGCTGCGGGACGCTCCGATTTACGGCTCGCCTGGCACAGCCGAGATCCTCGATGAGCAGACCTGGGCCGAAGGTGTGGCGATCGCGGAAGCGAACGATCGCAGATGCTGTTGCAGTGATTGGGGCGCGTGGCAACTTCAGAATTTTGCGGATTATCTGAAGAACAGAACGAGCGCAAACGCGAACGGGGCTGTCAGGATGTACTTCTGCCTCCGGCTCGGATTCAAGCCACTGCCCGACTTTGCCCCCGCGACGATCGAATATCTTCGCCGCGTAGCGCTTGGGCTCTCGCATCCCGAGAGCGAGTTTTCCGCCGCCTGCAAGCTTGCCTTGCGTTTAAGCGTCAAACCCATTGCGAACGCCCTCCGTTGCTCGCTCGCATTATCGTGCGAAAAGCCGGTCAGCAGTATTCGTCCCATCCCGCTGACGCTTGCGGCGGAAGACTGCGTGATTCAGGAGCATTTCTCATCCGAGAGATTCCTGGCTTCTCTTGAGGCGTGGTTTTTACTAAACAAGCGATGGTGTCGCGATGTCGCTCAACCGCAGTGATGAAAGCGAGGCGTTCCTCGGGGCTTTGTTCCCCGACTACGGGCGCGCACCAGATTCGGTTGAGGCGAAGAGACGTCAGGCCCGCCTGATTGGCGAAATTCAGAAGGAATATGCGCTAGAAGGCATAGCTCTGTTCTTGGGTGCCGGGGTCTCGCAGTCTCTAGGTCTACCCGGCTGGCGCGAATTGATCGATCTACTCACTGCGAGGATGCTCAGCCATCGCGCAGAACTCGCCGCGTTGGCGATTTGTGAGAGGCTAACCGAAGAAGAGAGATGGAAGCTCCGGGGCACGATCGAGATACAGTCTGCTAGGAGCAAAGACAGGGGTTGGCCGGTCTTGGTGATGGCCCGCGCGATCAAAGACGAAATGGCCGATTCGCTCGCGGCGCAAATTGCGCGGGCGCTCTACCATCCCGTCCGGCGGATACTGAACGCGCATCACGAGACCGCTGGCCTGGAACGCGCTTGCTCGGCAAATGGACATCCTCCCATCCGAAGGCCTGAGTTGCCCTCCTCGGAGTTGTTGGACGCGCTCGTGTATCTGGCGCGCGATGACGGAAGTGCGCTGAGGAAAGGGGTGGAGGCCATCGTGAACTACAACTTTGACGATCTGGTAGATAGGAAGCTGCAAGAACAGGGTGTTCGGTGCAAAACCAGCTTGTGCGGAGCGGACGCGCCTTCGCGCGGCGAGTTGCCGTGCTTTCACGTACATGGGTTGATTCGGTCCACAGACTTTGTGTCGCACGGAACTGCCGTGGCTGCCTGTGGAAATTTTGTTTTCAGCGAAGATGAGTACCACTTGGAATATTCCGACGCGCACAAGTGGTCCAATTTAACGCAGTTAAATATGCTTCAACGCTACACCGGAGTCTTCGTTGGACTCTCTATGGAAGACCCGAATCTACGACGATTGATTGACGTAACCCACGCACAATTTCCGAACAAGGTCCATTATGCGTTTCTCCGCAGAAAGCACTTGGTTGCCGGCCCGAACGCGTCAGTTGTCGGGAGGTTGTGGGAGGAAATAGCAACGAAGTCCTTTGAGAGGATAGGCGTAAAGATTGTCTGGGTGGATGACCACAATGAACTCCCAGCCCTGATCCGCCAAATTCGGGACCTGCGGCTCCGAAGCGCGAGTCACTAAAGATCGATGAGCGATCTGGCCGACTTTCGCCTGAGCCATTTAGGGGCTTGGCTCGGACAACTCGGTCGCCCATCGAGCGAAGTAACAGATGTCCCCCGATCACCTGCTGCAGTGGCAGGTGACCTCCTGGTTCGTCTGTCATCCCAAGTAACTTGTTTTCTGGCAGTTGTGGTGTGCCTGCTCTGGTCTCCACGAAAAATGTAGTCGAAATTGTAAAGGTCAATTCCTCACCGTTCACCACGTTAGGCTTCCGAGCGCCCGTCCTGTAAGCAAATCAAGAGAGGTCACCTGTCAAACGACAGGTGATCTATTCTAAGTAGCTGAAAACAAAGATGCGATCCACTGCGCCCAAGGCAGCTATAAGCATTTCCGCTAAGTGACTCGAATCATGTGCTTACGTTTCAAGCTGTTGCGGGCTTCCGTGCGGTTCTGTGTGGAAGCATGAGGAACGCGGAGGCTTCTGCCCACTACGATTGCGACTACAGCGAAGAATGGCATAACCTTCCCTTCGGTGGTCACCTGACCCGATTCCCGTCCTGTAGAACGGCAGACCGTCCTCGGGAAAATAGCATGGTGTGAAAGGCGGGAAAAGACGGATTGAGCTCGCCAGCGGTTTTTCAAGACTAATCCGCTTGGCGCTGTATTCGGATCGTTTAATAGTGCGCAAGGACTCCACCAAGTTTTCCTCAACTGCACCGCGAGGTGTCTCCATAGCAACAGCGACGTTTCAAGGATTACCTTCGGACAACTTCGCCGAACAGATCAGCCGATCCTCCCCAGGGGTCGTGCCTCACCTCCCGTCGGCGAGGCGGTTGTGCTTCGCAGGCGCGCTCTGCCGCTGGGGATTTCTGGCACTCTCACCAACGTGGCCATTTCCTATGCTGTTTTAAAGCTTTAAAGGGTACACGGGATTTCGGGATTTCGCAAGAGCTACGTTGTTATCGAAGACGAGATTGACGGCTAAGCGTTGCTCACGAGGCGGCAGCCGTAACTGGCGTTCATTGCAAGGCAACACGCTGGGGCTCTTTCATGCTGAGACCCACCGGAACGGACGAACGGACGGCAACTACTCGCGCAGCAAGCCGTATCGGGGCCGTCATTTCCAGGTCGCGTATTGTAATCGACGTCGTTGGAGAATCTCGGCGACCCCAACAGCAGTTGACATCATCGACTCTTGGCACTCCGCATTCAGCGATCTGGCGTCCGCCTCCCAACTTGGGGTAGTGGGTCGTAGCGGAGATGGGTAATGCGACCGGCATCGTGGCTACAACGAGAGCTCGGGGTAGAGTTCTGGCCTGATCCCCTGCCTATTGGACAGAAACACCGCCTCAGTGTCAAGGCGCTTCCTTCTTAACGGAGAAACGGACACCTCACTGGCCAGAATCGCAGGGTTGATCGAGTTTGGGATGACGGCCACCCAGCTCGCATGACTTTTCCGCGGGATTCCAGAACCACCCCTCCGGGTCCCACGTCCGAGCGTAGGTCAGAAGGCATGCCGATTCGTACGCCTCTTTTGCCGCCGCCTTGTCTTTGAGCTTCTCAAGAGCCTGCCCTTTGATGAAGTAGCAGGTCGCTACATCGTTCAACACCCCGCGGTTTAAGATGATTATTTTTTGATCCTTGCTAACCCTTCCCACGGGCGGGCAGACGACATGACGGAACTCGAGATCCTTCTGCATGCGTTCCGCTTCGTCCTTGAATTCGACAATCACCCGATCCGCCCAAGCCACTGCGTCCTTCAGACGTTTCTCATTTAGCGCCTTCCAGGCCTCGATCGTTCCTTGCTCATTTTGGTCGACCCGCTTGTTGCTTTGCGCCATGGCGCTCGTCGAGGTAATAGATGGAACAGTGCTGGATGCAGCCGTGCTTGTAGGATCAGATACTGGAACAGTGCTCGGACCACCTGTGCTTGTCGGATCGGGCAGCAGCCGCTCTTCTGCAGGTGCGTTATCCCGTATAGGTGCATTCTCCTTTGAAAGCTCATACGGCTCCGATGGGCTTTGCCGGCCAGCGTCTCTGCGTTGAAGGTTGTCTACTGAGACGTTCAATTTCTGCAAGTCTGTACGTGCCTCATCCAGGAGAGTTCGGAAACGGGTGAGGTCCTTATTAGAATGTGTGTTCTCGCTGGACTGAGCCAATGTGCTCAAACGATCCTTTATCTGACGTACTTGCTCGGCCAAAGGCTCCGTTTCGGATCGCGGTGATGTAATTTCGATTGTGTAAAGGGCAGGGGGTGTAAGTTGGTTTCGCCTAACGAGCAGAAACCAAACCTGGAAAGGATGCTTACACCCATGGCAAAGATAACACCGATTCGAGTGACGGAGCAGTTCGAGCATTTTC
>DATJUG010000075.1:0-28716 GCA_035502635.1 Bryobacteraceae bacterium | reverse complement strand
AGGGTGACGGGCCGGCCGTCACGAGTCTTCATTTTCAGGATGGTTGCGTAGTCGAAGTATATGTTTTCGCCGCCGCCGGGGATGAGCCAATCGGCCGCGCCGAATCGAGCGGTGAGAGCGGCTTCAACCTGCCGGCCGATTTCTTCGGCTGCTATATAACCGCCAGGGAGCTTGCCGGTGCGGTCGGGCACCCGCGCGACGCCGTGATCGGCGGAGAGGACGATGACAATATTCTTGAGGCCGACCTGTTGATCGAGGACTTGAAAAAGCTTCCCGAGTAACTGGTCTGTGCGGAGTGACATATCGCGAACCTCCGGTGCATCCGGACCGACAGCGTGACCGACATAATCATTCGAGGAAAAGGAAACGGTCAGCAGATCGGTCGTTTTGCCTTGACCTAGCTTCTCGGCTCCGATCGCCTGTTCTGCAAACTGCTCCGCCAGTTCGTTGCCCCAGGGGCTTGCCGGAAGCTTGTCGTAGGGCGCTTTGGAGGAGCCGTGGAAATTCCATTTGGGAAAACCTTCCCAGGGGCGATCGACAAACGCGGCTGGCAGTTTGCGCTGGTTGAAGGCGTCGACCCAGGTGGGAAGTTCGTTGAGATAGTAAGTGGTGGTGATGAAGTTTCCACTGACATCATCGAACCAATACGCCGCGGCAGCGCGATGGCCGGAAGGAAGGATGGCCGCGCGAGGCTTAAGCGAGATGCCGATGACTTTGGATTCGGCGTCGGCGTTGCGGAGCTCATCGCCGAGGGTGGTGACGAGCAGGCGTTTGGGCGATGCGGGGTCGGCATCGGTGCACTTGGGGCCCGGCTGCGGTTGATCGCCTCCGACGTTGTGAACGCTCCAATCGCAGACGCTGGTGACGACGCTTGCTTCGCTGCGATCGTACCAGGCATTGCCTACGATACCGCTGACGGAAGGCATTGCGCCTGAAAGGAAGATGCTGTGACCTACGGCGGTGACAGTGGGGACCTGCGCGTAGAACGCGTTGGTGAAATCGGCGCCGTTGGTAAGGAGCTGGTCGAGGCCGCCGTGATAATCGGCGCGGAAGCGAGTCAGGTAGTCGTAGCGAAACTGATCGATGATGATGGCGACTACGAGCTTCGGCTTAGCGGGTGTGGCGCTGAACGAGGGAGGGGCGGAGAGAATTGCGAGTAGGAGCGCGGCGCGAGTAAGCATCGGGCTCAGAGTAGCAGAGAGTTAATTGAGAAGCGGCAGGACAGACGGGATGATCAGGAGCGCGGATGAATCAATGATCATCCAACTGATCCATGCCCCATAACCAGTCCATTTCCTCCTTAGTGACGGGCGGGATTCCTTTTTCTCGGGCCTCGTTGCCGACACGCGTTGCGATCTCGAAGAAATGCTTACGTTTCTTGGCACGCTCACGGCCCTCAAGCGCCTTGCGTAGGAGTCGTCGGAGAAGCTCAGTCTTGGTGATCTTCTCAAGCTTGGCCAGCTTCGTGACCAGCTTACTTACCTCGGGATCTGCGACGTGAAGCGCCATATACAGTTCTTGAGAGGATATAAGCGGGCGGGAGAGCGTTTTGAAAATTAAGAGAAAAACCCGTTTTGAAGGCAGGTGCTTTCTGAGTCAGAATCGATAACTTTCCGCCCGCTCTTTGAGTGTACGTTATCGGCGTGTAGGTACGCTCGAAACGGCTCGCGTCCACACGATTCAACCCAGCATCTTGAGGGGCTCGTTGAGGATCAGCTTCGGTTCGGTGACGCGCTGGACGTCATCAACGGTGAGGCCGGTGGCGATTTCTTCGAGGACGAGTCCTTCGGGCGTGACGCGGATGAAGGCGAGCTCGGTGATGATGATATGCACGACTTTCAGGCCGGTGATGGGGAGCGAGCACCGGTTGAGGATTTTGGGTGAGCCGGTTTTGGTGGTGTGCTCCATGGCGACAATCACGCGGCGGGCGCTGGCAACCAGATCCATGGCTCCGCCCATGCCTTTGACAACTTTGCCTGGGACCATCCAATTGGCGAGATTGCCTTCGCGATCGACTTCCATGGCGCCGAGAATGCTGAGGTCGATGTGTCCGCCGCGAATCATGGCGAAAGAATCGGCGCTCGAGAAATAAGAGGAGCCGGGGAGTTCCGTGACGGTTTCTTTGCCGGCATTGATAAGGTCCGGGTCTTCCTGGCCTTCGAATGGATACGGACCGACACCGAGCATCCCGTTCTCCGATTGCAAAGTGACTTCGATGTCGGGCGGAACGCAATTGGCAACGAGCGTGGGCATGCCGATGCCGAGGTTCACGTAGAAGCCGTTTTGCAATTCGCGGGCGGCGCGGCGGATGATGCGGTCGCGCTTCTCGGTATCCTTCAGAGTTCCTGCCGCGCTCATCCGGCATTGGCCTTTCGCAGCGTCCTTCGCTCTATGCGGCGCTCGTATCGCTCGCCCTGAAGAATGCGCTTGACGTAGATGCCGGGCGTCATGACTTGATCGGGTTCGATTTCGCCGGGCTCGACGAGGTGCTCGACTTCGGCAATGGTGATGCGGGCCGCGGTAGCCATCATGGGGTTGAAGTTGCGGGCAGTTTTGCGATAGACGAGATTGCCGAGGCGGTCGCCACGCCAGGCTTTGACGAGAGCGAAATCGGCCGTGAGAGCGCGTTCGAGCAGATAGGTGCGGCCGTCGAACTCGCGCACCTCTTTGCCTTCGGCGACGACGGTGCCCACGCCGGTGGGCGTGTAGAAGGCGGGAATGCCGGCGCCGCCGGCGCGGAGGCATTCGGCCAGCGTGCCTTGAGGAAGCAGCGTGACTTTCAGCTTGCCCGATATGACCATGGATTCGAGCAGGCGGTTCTCGCCGACGTAACTGCCGATGTGCGATGCGACCATGCCGGCTTCGAGCATGAGGCCCATGCCAAAGCCGTCGATCCCCATGTTATTGCTGATGGTGTGCAGTCCTTTGACACCCTTGCGCACGAGGGCGAGCACGAGATTTTCAGGGATGCCGCAGATGCCGAAACCGCCGATCATGACGGTGGCGCCCTCGAAGATATCGGCGACGGCTTCATCCGAGCTGGCGACGACTTTATTCATGGACTAAGGCGGCCACGAACGAGATGATAGCGCGAGAGCGGCTTTGGAAGCGGGTTTGCGGCCAAGATGATGCGAGATCATGCGCCCGGCGGCGGCGACTTTTTCGAGGTCGATTCCGGTGTGAATGCCCATGCCTTGCAGCATGTAGAGAACATCTTCGGTAGCGACGTTGCCGGTTGCGCCGGGCGCGTACGGACAACCGCCGAGGCCGGACACGGAGCTATCGACGACTGAGACGCCGAAGTCGAGGGAGGCGAGGATGTTGGCGAGCGCCTGGCCCCAGGTGTCGTGAAAATGAACAGCGAGAGCGGACATCGGCACGCGGGCAGAGACGGCTTCGAGCAGGCTTTGGGTCTTGAGAGGCGTACCGACGCCGATGGTATCTCCGAGAGAGATTTCATAGCAGCCCATGGCGTAGAGATTTTCGGCGACACGAACGACAGCACCGGACGCGATTTCGCCTTCGAAGGGACAACCCAGGACGCAAGAAACGTAGCCTCGTACTTTCATGCCGTGGGCGAGCGCAGTTTCGGAGACGGCGTGAAGGCGCTCAAGACTTTCCGAGATGGAGCAATTGATATTCCGTTGCGAGAAGGTTTCAGATGCAGCGGCGAAGATGGCGACTTCTGTGACACCGGATTCGATGGCGGCTTCGAGTCCCTTTAAATTGGGCACGAGCACGGGATAGGAGACGCCAGGGCGGCGGTGAAGGCGCGCGAGAACTTCGGCGGTACCGGCCATCTGAGGCACCCATTTGGGCGAGACGAAGCTGCCGGCTTCGATGGTAACGAGACCGGCATCGGCGAGAGCCTCGATGAGCGAGACTTTAACTTCGACGGGAACGACGGTGGATTCATTCTGCAGCCCGTCGCGAGGGCCGACTTCGACGATGCGGACAGTGCCAGGACGGTGCATCGGTGCGGCTGAAGCCTTTGCCGCTATCATACGAATCGATGTGGTGGAAGTGGTTGGTGGTAGCGGCGTGCGTGGTGTGGGCGGCTGGAGCGCAGAGCGTGGAGCAGGCTCAGCAGATGGAGGCGCGAGGGGATTGGAAGGGCGCAGAGGGAGCGTGGCGCGCGCTAGCGGAGCAGTCTCCAAAGGATTATCGCTTGTGGACCAGTTTAGGAGTTGCGCTGGCGCACGAGGAACGCTACGGCGACGCGGTGGCGGCTTATCGAAAGGCGCTGAGTTTGCATCCCGAAGCGCCGCAGACGGAGTTGGACTTGGGTCTGGCGTACTTCAAGGCTGGCAAGTTTGCCGAGGCGCTGGAGCCGCTTCGCGCCGCGGCGCAGGGGTTGCCGGATAACGCGCAGGTACAGATTCTGCTGGGAATGAGCCTCTACGGAACGAGGCAGTATCGCGAAGCGAGCGGGTATCTGGAAAAGGCGGTGACGCGGAGCGATGGAAACGCGGAGCTGAGATCCGTGCTGGCGCAGTGCTATTTATATGGCGGCGAGTACACGAAGGCGCAAGCGGAGTTCGAGCAGATGCTGAGGCGCGACCCGGATTCGCCGGGCGTCCACATCTTGCTCGGCGAAGCGTATGACGGTTTAAATCGGCGTGACCAAGCGATCGCAGAGTTTCGCGCCGCTGCGGCGGCCAAGCAGTACACGCCGATGGCGCACTTCGGCCTTGGCTATCTTCTTTGGGCGAATCGACGCTACGACGAGGCCGCGGCGGAGTTCCGGAGCGAACTGGAGCACGACGCAAAGAACGCGCAAGCGATGGCGTATCTGGGCGATGTGGAGCTGAAGAAAGGAAACCGCGAAGAAGCCGAACGGATGCTGCGGCAAGCGATGGAACTGCAGCCCGAAGTGCGCATCACGCATTTCGATCTGGGAGTGATCGCGAGCGATCAAAAGCACTACACGGCGGCGATTGACGAATTCAAGCAGGCCGTCTCTTTAGACCCGAAAGATCCCGATGCGCACTACCGGCTGGCGCACATCTTCCAGCAATTGGGACGCAAAGGCGAGGCGCAGGAGCAGTTCGCAATCGTGAAGCAACTCCATGAAAAGACGCGGGACGATTTGCTGGAAAAGATGGGCGGAGCGCCCAAGGGGCCGTAATTACTGGCGAGTATCGGACTCGTCGGCCACTTCGATAGCGGAAAGATTGGCGTAGTTTTTTACAGGAATGAAAGAGAGCAGCAGTTTGCCTTGGGCATTGGGCTGCAGGTTGTGGAAGGTCTTCACAATCTGAGTACGCGGCGCGGCTTCTTTGAGCATGTCGAAGTTACGCAAGAGGGCGACTCCATTGCAATAGACATCGAAGACGCGCGTACCTGGACCGCCGCCGCCTGGCGCATTGGGACCCCAGTAGCTTTCAGAGAAGTGAAGCGCCACGCGGTAATGGCCTTCGCTCACCGGGATCGCGTAAGAGAAATTTCCATAGCGCTCACGCGCGTAGATTTCAGGGTCCTCGGTCCCGGTCACGGTGAGCGATCGCGCGATGGTCCTGCCATACAAGAAGTAATTGTCGGGGTACCAGGTCACGCCCGCACGGTCTGTGAGAGCGCTGTCCTGAGTGATAAGCCGAATGGGGCGGAGCCGGTGAGGGATGCCTGGAACAATCTCGATGGCATTGAGCAATGCCGCGCCCTGGGTCCCAGCAAAGGCGAGATGAAGGTAACCGTCGCTCTGCGGGCGGACATCTTTAAAAACGCGAACGTCGGCTGTGTTCGGGCCGGCGTCGGCGAAGACGTCGAAATCGCGAAGCAATGGATCGTTATTCATACTGACCTGAAAGACGCGAGTGCCTTCGCCGCCTTCCAACCCGAGGCCGGGATTGTACCAGGAGTCCAGGAAATACAGCCTCAGTTCATACACCCCCGGTCGAAGAGGGATTTTGTAGGAAAAGTCGCCGGTACGCATGGTGCGGAACAGAGAACTGTCTCGTGTGCGATAGACGGGCTCGGGGGACAACGCGACGGCTGATCCTCCTGAGTAGAAGGCGTCCGAAGCCCAGATGTTTCCTTCGCGATCCCGATAGCTGGATTTGGATGAGCCGCACAGGATGCGAATAGCGTCTGACGGCGGCGTCCCAGCAGCGGGTAATTTGATTGTATTTTGGACTGCAGCAGGCGGTAGGGGATTTAAGGTTCGTTTTGGCCACAGGACGGCCACGATGGCCAGAGTTACCGTCAGAGCTGCCACTAACAACCAGACTGCAGTCCAAACTCGAAAGCGCTGAGTGTGCTGCAACGGAGGCGATGCGGGTTGGGGCTCAGGCGGGGGTTCCGGGGAAAGTACATCGCTAACCTGCCGGGCCACGAAATCGGGCAAATAACGCCCGCTGTGAATCACGATCTCAATCGGCTCACGCTCGCCTTCCGTGGCGTAGAACTCGGATAGCTTCTTGCGTAGCCGATGCATCTCCACGCGAACGATAGCGTCCTGGCTCTGATCGAAGTTGGATGGACGGCCAAAGACGTCCGTCGCAATGCTGTATTCCTTGATCGATTCCGCCGCTCCCTCAAACGAGCGGACACACAGGTACTCAAGTAATGCGCTGAGACGTGGATTCTTGGAAAACGTGCGTGACCGCAAGACAGTTTCTAAAGCCGCGCGTTGAGCCTCAACCCCGAAGGCAAGCGGCGCCTCGTTCATGGAGGGCATTTCGATTAGAGAGAGTATAGCACCGGGCGAGCACCAGTCACCAGGCAGTTAAATCCGGTTAAGCGATCCATGTACGTCCGTAAGAATACGGCACTTATGCCCAGGTAACCGGTACCTAACGACAGTAACCTAGCGGGGGCCTGGGTCAAGCGCGTAACATGTTGTCTCAAAGCTTCGGGGTTTGCCGAGCCGCTGCTTGTCAGTGAATCATTTAATCGGCATTTCTGTCCGTGACCGACCAAATTCTAAGTACGAGGTGACTACGTATGCACCGCTGCATGCACTGTGGTTTTGAGCCGCCCGCTCGGGTTCCCGCTCCGTTTTCGATTGCAACCCGGCTGCTGGTACTCTGTCTCGCGCTGCTTGGCTCCGCGTTTTTAGCGGTAGCGCAAATCGGCGCAGGAGGCACAATCGTCGGTACCGTAACCGACCAGTCCGGCGCGGCAGTTCCCGGCGCCGACGTTGTGATTAACGATATCGATACCAACACGGTTACGCACGTGACCAGCAACGCGAGCGGCGAATACACGGCACCCGGCTTGCCGGTCGGTCATTATACCGTCACGGTAGAAGTAAAGGGATTTAAGAAGTTTGAGCAGACCGGCATTCCACTTAACGTCGGAGACCGCCGCACGGTAGACATCAAACTGGAAGTCGGAAGCACGACGGAAAGCGTCGTCGTTGAGGCGGATGCCGTTCAGGTGCAAACCGAATCCGGCGAGGTCAGCGACGTGATCACCGGACAGCAGGTGACGCAGCTCGCAACCAATGGCCGCAGCCTTTATACGCTGACGGCGTTGATTCCCGGCGCATCAAGTAACATGAGCGACTACCAGAGCCCGACACCGGTGGGCGGCAACTCGACCGTGAGTTTCAATGGGCTGCGCCAGTCTCACAATCTCTACATGATTGACGGCGGTGAGGATCTCGACCGCGGCGGTTCGGGCAACATCAGCGTCATGCCGTCCATCGACGCCATTGGAGAGTTCCGGGCATTAACATCCAATTACAGTGCCGAATTCGGCCTTGCCTCTGGCGGCACCTTGACTATGGTGTTCAAGAGCGGAACCAAGGATTTTCACGGCGAGGGCTGGGAATTCTTCCGCAACAACGATTTGGACGCCAATAACTTCTTTTCCAACCGCGCTGGCCAGCCAATCCCCGAACTTCGCCAGAACATCTACGGGTTCAATATTGGCGGTCCAGTGTTCATTCCGAAGGTTTACAACAGGAATCGGGAGAGAACCTTCTTTTTCTATAACCAGGAATGGCGGAAGATTGTTCAGGGAGGCTCCATCAACCAGCAAGTCCCGCTGACGAGCCAATATGGCGGAGACTTCGGCTCGACACTGGGATCGAGCCTGGCAAATTTCCATACGCCCTGCGCCAATCAGGTTTCAGCAGCTATAGCATCCAAGTTCGCAGCCGCACACGTACCGCTCAGTTCGTGCACGGGAGCGAATCCATATGCGGCATTTCCGAACAATACAATCCCGGCGTCGCTGCTCGATCCGAGTGCGCAAGCACTCTTGGGCGCCGGTATCTTTCCCGGCCAGTCGATTACGCAAACCTCTTCGAGCGGGGTGACCACTGGGAACTTCGTCGGCGGCGCGAATGCTCCGACGGACGTGCGCGAGGAAATCATCCGAATCGACCATCACTTCACAGATAAGGTGTGGGTGTTCGGCCACTGGGTGGACGAAGCGATCAGCCAGACGTATTCACCGTCGCAGTGGAACTCCGATAATCTGCCGACGAGCCGCGACGTGTTCGGCAATCCGTCGTATAGCGGGGTTGTCCACCTGACTTATTCCATCAGCCCAACCCTTTTGAACGAGACCGCTTTCAATTACAACGGAAACCGGATTAATATTGTGCCCGAGGGCGTGATTACGCAACCCAGCGGGCTCAGCATCCCGCAACTGTTCCCCGGAAACAATCTCAATCGGATCCCGAGCATCGGACTGAGCGGCGGCGAGAGTGCATATTTCGATATCGGAAGCTGGCCCTGGCACAACAAAGCGGACGATTACCAAGTCCGCGATGACTTGTCCTGGACCAAAGGCAACCATCAATTTAAGTTTGGCGGAAGCTGGATGCTGTACACAAAGATCCAGGATCTGTTCGGAAACACACAAGGCAATTTCAGCTTCAACGGCACTTACACAGGCAACGGCTTCGCCGATTTCCTGCTCGGATACGCCAGCAGTTATTCCGAGCTGGCCATTCAAGACGCCGGCCATTGGCCCAGCAAGTCATTCGACGGGTACGTTCAAGATACGTGGAAAGTAAGTCCGCGACTAACTCTGAACTTAGGTCTGCGGTGGGATGGCATTCCCCATACGTATGAGGTAAACAATCGCCAGTCCAACTTCTATCCAAACCTGTACAATCCGGCCGATGCGGCGACAATCCTGTCAAACGGTAATATTGCCCCCGGCAGTCCCGGACTCGGCAGCAGCCCCAATCCGATCCTGGCGGGATATCCGCTATACCTGAACGGAATCGGCATCGCGGGACAAAACGGCATCCCGCGAGGACTCGTGCAAAATGATTGGGCGCTGTTCGCGCCGCGGCTCGGATTTGCCTACGATTTGACCGGTGCAGGCAAGACCGTGTTGCGCGGCGGCTTCGGAATCATGTATGAGCGCATTCAGGGTAACGACGTGTATAACGCCGGGCCGAACGTGCCGTTCACTCTCACGTCTACTCTCAGCAACGTTCTACTTTCCGACCCGACGGTGAGCGTGGCGACCGGGACCGCTGCAGTCGCCCCTATAACAGCCCCCGGTATCACTGGCCTGGCTTACAGCGACTATAAGAATCCGGCAAGTTACCAGTACAGCCTCGGTATTCAGCATCAATTGTCTAACTCGACCGTCCTATCGGTCGAATATGTCGGAAACCAGAATCGGCATCAGAACGATTACCGGAATATCAATCTCCCTCCCGACAATCCGGCTTTGCTGGCCAGCATCGCAACGGGAGTAACGCAATATAATTCCGTGGTGCCTTACCGCGGTTTCGGGGAGATCAACATGTCTGAAGACGCGGAGAACTCCTACTACGACGGTCTGCAAGTCGAATTGAAGTCTCAAATTCGAAGAGACCTGACCGTTCAGGCAGCCTATACCTGGTCGCGCGCAATTGACCCCGCAACCGGAAACGGCGGGCAGGGTGATTTGGCGAATGTGTCGAACCCATATAACCGCGGCTACGACTTCGGGCCGAGCGGTCTCGATCGCAATCAGATTTTCGTAGTGAACTTCATTTACGATTTGCCGTTCTTCAGGAACACAAATAATCTTTTCCTCAAGTCCGCGCTTGGCGGTTGGCAGATTTCGGCGGTCGGAACGATGGAGAGCGGCCTCGCACTAAACGTCGCGCTGGGTGGCACCTATGGCTCCAACGGGATTCCAGGATCGACTAACCGGCCGGACGTGGTTGGACCGTTGACTTACCCCAGTACGGTTCTCGAGTGGTTCGACGCCGGCACTGCATTCGCGCCGCCACTCCCAGGTACCTGGGGCGACGCCGGGAAAATGCTTCTGCGTGGTCCGGGCCGCGATAACTGGGATATTTCGCTGTTCAAGCGCTTCGCCTTCAGCGAATCCGGCCAGCGCGATATAGAGTTCCGGTTCGAATCCTTCAATACTTTCAATCACACGCAGTTCAACAACGTTGATACGACCTACTATGACGGCACCTTCGGCCAAGTTACCAGCGTTTGGGATCCGCGCGTGTTGCAGCTTGCTTTGAAACTTCACTTCTAGAACAAGCCGACGTCGCAGTACTTACTACGGGCCGCTGATATTCATCAGCGGCTCTTGTCCCGTGGAGCAGAGTTACTTCGCGGCGCCGTCCGGCTGCTGCACTGTTTTCTGCAGCTTCCGAAACTCCTCCATTTCGCTTTGCGCCTTGGCCGCATTGCCTTGCTTGCGGTAAAGCGCTGCGAGACCGAAGTGAGCTTGCGCCGCGAGCGAAGTGTTTTTCTCGATCTGGAGGAGATGCAGCCACGCCTTTTCCGCCGCTTCGGCGTCGCCTTCGAGCGAAGCGGCTTTGCCGAGCGAATAAAGAATTTCGGGCATGTCAGGTCTGAGCCGATCGGCGCGGGTGAGTTCTTCGCGAGCTTCGGGGACTTTTCCTTGCTGCAGGAGGGCCGCACCCAAACGATAACTGGCCTCGGCGTTTCCCGGCTGGAGTTTAGTCTCGGCTCGAAATTCTTCTTCGGCTTTGGCCCATTGCTCGGAGCCGGCGTAGACGAGACCGAGTTCGAGGTGAATACCAGGTATTTTGGGACGCTGTTGCAGCGCGGCCCGGAACTCGCTCTCGGCTTGCGGCATCTGCCGGAGGACGTAGTAATTTTCAGCCATAGCCTGGTGACTACGCGCAGAATCCGGGTACGCTTCGTTGAGCGTGTCGATGGCGCGCTTGGAAAGCAAGCCACTTGCTCGGCCGAGGTAATACAGTAAATCCGGATCGTTTGGGCGTTTGGCGAGAGCGGCGCTCAAGTTGGTGATAGCCTGCTCGAACTGGCCGGTCTCAGTTTGAGCGACCGCCAGAGCCTCGATAGCGTGCGCGCGCTCAAGGTGCGGGATGGCTTCGGCGGGGAAGCCTTGCGACAAAAGCGCGTAGCCCAAGTCGAGATGTGCTTGCTCCAGATCGGGCCGCAGCTCCAAGGCGCGCTTCAACGGTGGAATGGCATCACTATAGTCGTGCGTCTGCACGTACTCTTCGCCGAGATTGAGGAAGGCTTCGGGGAGATCGGGATCGAGGCGGGAGGCTAGGGTGAATTCGCGAATGGCTTCCTGGAACTGGCCTCGGCGGTGGGCTTCGACACCGGCTTGCATGTGCAGAGCCGCTGCCGATGGGGCGGCCTGGAGCGCGAACCACAGGATGATAGGGCCGATCATCAGGCGCGCTCCGGTTCGCAGACTTCGAGGAACTGATTGGCGGCGACATCTTTCAAGGATTGGCGCAGACCGGAGGGCCAGGCGATTTCGACGTTTGCGGTTTTTGCAGAGCCAAGACCGAAGTGAAGGCGCTTATCGTGGGCGGAGAGATAGCTTCCCGAAGTAGTAGCGAAGCGGGTCTGGCCGTTGACCTGAACGCGTGCGCCGAGGCCGTCGCGATTGCTGCGCCTACCACGAAGGTTGATGGTAAGCCAATGATTGGAGCCGCCGCGATTCAACAGGATGAGTGGAGGTCCGCCGAGAACGGTAATGACGGCATCGATCCAGCCATCATTGTTCAAATCGCCGAAGGCCAAGCCGCGGCCGGCGATGGGGGTTGTGACGCCAGATGCCGCCGGCTCGAAACGGCCATTGCGGTTCATCGCCAGCAGTGGCGGCTCCAGATAACGCAGCGAATGATCGATGGATTCGACATTATCTAGAACATGGCTCTGGGCGACGAGTAAGTCCTTCCAGCCATCGTTATCGAAGTCTTCCAGGCCGACACCCCAGCCCGCGGTGCCAGCAGTCAGTGTGCCGAGCCCGGTTTCAAGGCTACGGCTGGTGAACAAGCCTTGTCCATCGTTGTGGTAGAGGCCATAGATTTCGCGGGGAAGTACGGTGACGGCGATATCGGGACGCCCGTCGTTGTCATAGTCCTGAAAAACAGTCCCCATGCCCGAAAGCGGCTTGCCGTCCGCCGTGAGTGCTGCGCCGGAATTGAGCGCGCATTCTGTAAATGTCCCGTTGCCGTTGTTGTGAAACAGGTATTGCTGCATGCCATCATTGGCGACGAAGATATCCGTGAACCCATCGCCGTCGTAATCGGCGAATGCAACGCCTAGTGCGCGGCCCTTCTTGGCGGTGATGCCGGATTTATCGCTGATGTCTTCGAAGGTGCCGTCACCGCGATTGCGGTAAAGAAGATTAGTAGTGGGCGGAAATTCGGCAGGCGGGCAGTAAGTGCGCCACGCGCCGCCGCAGGTTTTGCTGTGGCGGGTGTCCCATTCCATATAGCGAGTAACAAAAAGATCTAATCGACCGTCGTTATCGAAATCGAAGAAACCGGCGGAGACGGACCAGCCACCACCGGCGACTCCGGCTTTCGCAGTTACATCGGTAAAGGTGCCATCTCCGTTGTTGTGATAAAGGATGTTACGGCCGTAGCTGGTTACGAATAGGTCCGGGTGACCGTCGTTGTCGTAGTCGCCGACCGCGACGCCCATGCCGTAATTTCCTTCACCGGCACGGGCCAAACCCGCGGCCTCCGTCACGTCGGTGAAACTGCCCTCTTTATTTTGGCGAAAAAGACGGTTCCAGTAGCGCGGGTTTTGGCGATCGAAGGTTTCAGGGAGCGGCATGGGGCTGGCGATCTGGCCGCCATTGACCAGGAAGATATCGAGTAAGCCGTCGTTATTGAAATCGAACAGAGCGACCCCGCCGGGCATGGTCTCGATTAGATATTTCTGCGGAGTGGGCGAATTCCGGAGCGTAAAGTCTAGGCCACGCGGGGCTTTGACGTCGAAGATAGGCGCGGCGGCGGCGAAGCTCGACAGCCGAAGAAAATCGCGGCGGTTCATGCTCGGATAAGCGCACAGGGCGTCCCGGCTTGTTGGCCAGAGCCGACCCTTGTGCGCGTTAACTAACGAGCATAGCGAATGACAGTCAAGAGGACGTCTTCAGAATGCGAACTTCAACCCGAACTGGATCAAGCGCGGAACGTTGACGGTATTAGTCACGAACCCGAACTGGCTGCTGCCGGCCGATTCATTGGGCGGCCCGAATTGCGGATGATTGAACAAGTCGAAAAACTCGGCTCGGAATTCGATGCCCATTTTTTCGTTCGGGCCAAAGGTCGTTCGCTTAAACGCGGCGAAGTCAAAATTCGCTGGGCCATCCATCTGGATGAGACCATCGACGCGCGGCTCACTGCCGAACCCATACGCCGGAGGCGCTGTGAAGCAGGCTGTATTGAACCAGGTGTTTGGACCAAAGTTGCCGCCGAGCCGGGATGTGTCGCTGCCGGAGTTTGTTTCGGCGCAACCGGCAATAACGTTAGGCCGTAGCGTTCCGGTCCCCAAGCTCAAAGCGGAGAGAGGAGTGCCGTTCGCTTCGCTGATCTTGAGCGGGAATCCGGTTTGTATCGTCGTCGTTCCATCGATTCCCCATCCCGATATGATCTTGTCCGCGAATCCACTCACGCCGCTGGCCCAGTGCTTGCCTCGGCCGAACGGCAGATCGAGGACATAACTAAGTACGAAACGGTTCGGAACATTTTGAGACGAGACCGACCACTCGTTCTTCAGGTTATTCCAATCCTGAACCGAACCGGTGCCGCCGGTAGTGCCGCCCTCCAGCCATGAAGTCAGGGTGTCAGTGTTACTCATTAATTTCGACCACGTGTAAGCCGCTAATATGGTTCCACCGCCGCCAAAGCGCTTGGTTACTGTTGCTTGGAGCGAATTGTAACTGCTGCCACAGCAGCCATAGCCGTTCAATTGCAGTCCGTTGTACTCCGGATACGGGCGGTCCAGTTGTCCCTGGATCAAATCTCCCGGTCCTAAGCTTCCGGGCAGAGCAACACTAAATGGATAAGTGGCCGCCTTCTGGGCGATAGTAACAGGCTGGCCGGCCGTATATTGCTGCTCAGCCTGATTGATGAACGAGTCGGGAATCTGATCGATTTGGGTTTGGTATTGGGGCAGATGCACTCCATGAGACCCGGCATACGCCACGTCCGCAAAGAAGCCGCCCGGCAACTGCCGCTGAATGTCCAGATTCCATTGGTTGAGATAGCCCGACTGGTAGTTCGTGTAAGGGGCGGAATTCAACGGCACCTGTTGAAGCCCATAGGCGGACACGTTCGGTTGTGGATTCCGCCCGGGAGGGACCACCAGCGACGGACCGAACGGCCCGGGTGTCGCGCAGGTAAAATTCGCCGCGCCCGGCGCGCTCAAGGTGCAGTTACTAGCGTTCAAAGTGCTCGCAGGATATAACCCTTGGTTGTTGCTGGCAAAGAACTGCGATGTGGCGCTGTTCAGCACATCGCCGTACGGGTTTAAGGCGAAGGAAACGAAATTGGGGATGAAGAAAATGCCGTACCCACCGCGGATGACGGTCTTCTGGTCAAGTGCGTAGGCGAATCCCAGCCGGGGCGCGAAGTTCGTCTTGATGAGCGGCAGGTTGTTGTCACCTTTGTTCACGCCGGTCCCGACCAGAAACAGATCGCCGGGGCAGGGACTGCCGGCAACCCCACTGCAGCCCGTAACAGAGGAATTGACAGCGCCGGGATTGAGGTACGTCAAGCGGTTGTAGCGCTCCGACCAGGGGCCCTGCAGTTCATAGCGAATGCCCAGATTCAGAGTCAGCTTGCTCGTGGCATGCCAATTGTCGGCAAAATATAGCGCGCGATACGTCTCTTTACCCGCGACCGGTTGGGATACGACCAGCGATCCGGTAGTCTGGTTTCCGAATGCCGCACCGGCCCCGAGGCCGTAGCCAAGCAGGAAATCGGCGATATCGATCCCACCGGTTGCGCCCGTCGCGTTGCGCGCGAGGCTTTGGGTCCAAGAACCATTGAACGAAATAAGTCCGCCACCTGTGTTGGTCTGAAGATAGTTATCGTAAGTGTATTCGAGCTGGCCGCCGAAGACGAAGGTGTGGCGCCCTCGGACCAAGGTCGCTTGCGGGGAAAAATTGATCGTTGTGTCGTAATCCGAAATCGCGCTTTGTCCCTGGCTGCAGCCAACCAGCGGATCGGTGATGGCAAGGCAAGGGGTCAGAGGAGTGCGCTCGATATTGGGAACCACGCCGTTGTAGTCTGCCGGAAATCCTTCATTTGTTACATCGAAATCTTCGTTCTTCGGCGTGCGCAAGTAAGTAAAGCGACCCAAGCTGGCGTTCAAGCTGAATGTGGTTGTGGCGGTCGCTGCATAAGTGTACCCGAGGGCAATCGTCTTGCTATCAGTATCTTCTTCACAACGGTCCTTGCAGAGACCCGTGCCAAAAGGATCTTGGGCCAAGCTGAGCAACTTCCAGTCGGTGTACCGGCCGAAGAGCACTTGCTTATCTGTGATGTTCTGGTCCACGCGAGCGACATATTCGTCCGTATTTCCGCCGCCACTCGCAGCGGTGGTGAAGTTGTCGGTTACAGCGTTCGGGTTAGTGGGCAGTGGATAAAGATTAAGCAGGTAAGTGGATGTCGGATTGATGCGGGTCGAGGGGATCACATTGCCCGCAAAGGGCGTCCGCGCGCAGGTGCTTGTGGCCGGGCAATTCGGATTCACAGATAACGGATCGTAGATAATTGGAAGGCCTGGCGCCGAGAAGTTTCCTGTGCGCTCGGCCGCGGTCGGAACGGTCGTGGTGTAGGGTACGCCCTGCCGCAAGCGGAAGCCTTCGTAACTGCCGAAGAAGAAGGTCTTGTTCTTGATCACTGCTCCGCCGATGGTTCCGCCAAACTGGTTCTGTGTGAACGGCGGCGCTTTGTTGGGTAGGCCTTCGTCAAGCTCCGCGGTCTTATTGAAAAATTCATTTGCATTCAGGACCCGGTTGCGCAGGTATTCATAGAGTTCACCATGCAATTCGTTGGTTCCCGATTTGGTGTTGATGTTGATGACGCCGCCGGCGAACTTTCCCCATTCAGGGCCGAGGTTGTTGTACTGGACCTTGAACTCCGAGACGGCGTCCTGAGTGGGAACGATCAGGGGCAGGTTGATATAGCCGGTGTTGAGCGGCTCGCCATCCAGATAGATGGCGCCCTCGTTCGCAAACGCCCCGCCGATCTGATAGTTGGCGAAATCGAACGGGTTCTTGCCCACTACGGTTCCGAGAGTGTTTCCTTGTGGAACCACCGAAGGCGTAATCGTCGTCAGGTTGAAAATGTTGCGGCCGTTCAAAGGAAGCTCGTTGGCTTCGCGCGTGTCCACGACCGTGCCGAGTGACGATGTTTCGGTCTGTATCAACGGGGTTTCCGCGGTGACCTCCACAGTTTCTTGCACATTCCCAACCTGCAGGCTGGCGTCAACGTGTACGTTCTGGTTCACGTCGACTGCGATCTGCGGACGGCTGTAGCGCTTGAACCCAGGCTTTTCTACCTCGATGCTGTAGCTCCCTGGAATCAGGTTTACAAACAGAAAGAGTCCGTCATTTCCCGTCTGTTGTGTTCGCTTTTCCGATGTTCCGACATTTGTCAACGTCACCTGGGCGCCCGCTATGGTGGCTCCGGACGGGTCGGTTACCGCGCCGGCAATTGAGCCGTACGTGGTTTGGGCTGTGAGCGGCAGATTCAATAATCCGGCGCCCACGACAGCGATAAGAATGGCGCATGCAAAGAATAAATGGATGTGACAACGCAGTCGTTTCATGATGTTCGGCCCCTGAGCAGAGTTTGATTACACTACCTGCTTGTCGATGGATACGGAGGGAAAGTTGAATTTGTACCAGACTTGACAATTTATTTACAACGAAGCCTGTGCAAAAGATCACTCTTCCGCAGTCGGCTGAGACCGCGGTAGAAATGATGCCGGACATTACCGATGGGCTGCCTGAGCTGTCTGCTGATCTCTCTTAAATCCAACTCTTCGAAATAAAAGAACTCGATCGTCCGGCGCTGCATCTGTGGTAGATCGGCCAAAGCTTTCTCCAGGTGTTTGCGGCTAAGCCTGGCTTCCACTTCACTCTCCAAGTTCGTCCGTTCCGGCACTTCGAGACGGTCGATGTCTCTGGCGAAGAGTCGCCGCCTGGCCAGATAAGACTTTCTGTCCAGCGCGCGGCATAACGTGAGCTGTACAATCCAAGCTTTAAGACTGCCTTTGGATGGGTCGAAGAGCTCCGGCTTTCTATACAGGTAGAGAAACACTTCCTGGGCTACCTCTTCCGCTTCGCTCGGGTCGCCCAACACACGGCACGCAATGCTGACTACTAAGCGCGAGTAACGTTCAAACAGAGCGTCCAGGTCGCTAAAATCTGTCGCTTGCAGTCGAGCTATTAAGTCCGCGTCGTCCGCCGCTGACACATCGGATGATATCTCCGCTGCGGCGATCGAAGCCGAGTCGTTTGCCCAAACAGCCGGAGATGTAAGCGACTCTCCTAACTGGCGAGGACTCGTCATTGGATTCGACTTGGTGGTACGTCGATCGAATCAACGCGCCACGTACGTAGTAGCCGGAGGCTGTTTAAAGGCCGCTTGCAACATATCACAACACTTGCGAGCGGACTCTCACCACGCGCGGCGGCAAAGAGTTCTCGCCTCAAGCAGAGGCGCGAGTGGAAAGCTAATCGGAATCGGCGTCGAGCAGCCAATCGATGTTAGCGAGCGCGAACGTCTCGATCGGTGGCGAGCCACGATTCGAGCGATACAGCCAATGAACGTTTTCGTACCTACAACGTGCTCGATCCCCGGCTGACCGGTTTGTCGGATTTCGCGAAATCCGCGGCAGCCTCGTCAGCCGACGCTATGTCTTCCGCGCCGGTCTCGCGCAGCACCGTCTTGGCTTTCGAAACCCAATCGCTGTTATCGCAGTGCACGGAGAGAAGGATGCCGCCTTCCTTGATGCGGCCTTCATAGCGCTTCGCTTCGTACTCGGGAATGCCCATCCCGACCAGCGCGCCGATAATTCCGCCCACGATTCCGCCCGAACCAACGCCGGTAAGAGCTGCGATAATCGGTCCCGCCGCAATGAGCGGCCCGAGTCCGGGCACGGCCAGCAGCCCAATACCCGCCAAAACTCCGATGGTCCCGCCGATCACACCACCCGCCACAACTCCGGCGGTCGCGCCTTCGGGCGCCTTGGTGTGCTTCTCGTGCGCGAAGTCCTTGGTGCCGACATTATCTTGCAACAGGACCGAAATGTCTTCACTGCGGAATCCCGCTCCCGTCAGCCGGTCGACGGCGCTTTCTGCCATCTCGCGGTTTGCATAAATCCCGAAAGCCGCCGTATTCTTTCCCGCCATATCTTTCCTCCTGAGCTTCTCGCCCCCTAGGTGAGACTACGGTCGAAAGCCACGGTTTCCGCAAACCTGCTTTTGATCTAATAGAACGCGAATGTCAAAACTTGCCGCCAGCCTCGCTTCTTGCCTGCTCCTTGCTTCGCCGCTTTTTGCCCAGGACATGACCATTCTCAAAACGCTCAAATGGCGCCAGATCGGGCCGTTTCGCGGCGGCCGCGTGGTGACTGTCACAGGAGTCGAATCTCAGCCCGACGTTTACTACTTCGGCGGAGTCGGCGGCGGAGTTTGGAAAACCACCAACGGCGGCGCAGATTGGCAGCCGGTTTCCGATGGGCAGCCCTTCGGCACTGCGTCGGTTGGCGCCGTCGCTGTTTCTGAATCCGATCCCAATATTGTGTATGCGGGCATGGGCGAACCCGATATTCGCGGGAACGTGTCTTATGGCGATGGCATGTATAAGTCCACGGACGCCGGCAAGACCTGGAAGCATATCGGGCTTGAAAATACACGCCAGATCAGCCGCGTGCGCATTGATCCGAAGAACCCGGACATCGTGTATGTCGCTGCTCTAGGCCACGTGTGGGCGCCCAATGAAGAGCGCGGCATTTATCGCACGAAAGACGGCGGCAAAACCTGGCAGAAGATTTTTTCGCGCGGCCCCAAAGCGGGCGCGATTGACCTGACATTTGACCCCACCAATGCCAACATCTTGTATGCGGGTTTTTGGGAGGTCTATCGCAAGCCTTGGGATTTAGAAAGCGGTGGGCCCGGCAGCGGCCTCTTCAAATCGGTTGATGGGGGCGATACCTGGACTGATCTCACGCGCAATCCCGGCTTGCCTAAGGGCGTAATTGGCAACGTCTCCGTCACCGTCTCCGGCGCCAATCCCGAACGAGTGTGGGCGCAGATTGAAGCCGAAGAAGGCGGCCTGTTTCGATCCGATGACGGCGGGAAAACCTGGACCCGAATCAATCAAGATCGCAAGCTGCGGCAGCGCGCCTGGTACTTCAACCGCATCCTCGCCGATCCGAAGAACCCCGACCGCATTTACGCCATGAACGTCGCCTTCTTCCGGTCCGATGATGGAGGCAAGACGTTCAATCCTGTGAGAACTCCGCATGGCGATAATCATGACCTCTGGATTTCGGCTGCGAATCCACAGCGCATGATCGAAGGCAACGATGGCGGCGCGAACATCTCCACTAACGGCGGAGCCAATTGGAGCAGCATCAATAATCAGCCCACCGCGCAGTTCTATCGCGTCGCTCTCGACGACGATTTTCCCTACCATGCCTACGGCGCCCAGCAGGACAACACCACGGTCGAGATTGCAACGCGGAGCGCGACGGCGGGGATCAGCGAGCGCGATTGGCATGATGTAGGCGGCGGCGAAAGCGGCTGGATTGCTCCCTATCGCAAAGACACGAACATCGTCTTCGCCGGGTCGTATGACGGCCTGATCACCCGCTATGACCATCTCAACCGGCAAACGCGCGACGTGACCATTTGGCCCGACAACGAGATGGGCTGGGCGCCAAGCGCACTGAAGTATCGCTTTCAATGGGATTTCCCGCTGCTCTTTTCCGCGCACGATCCCGATCTGCTGTTCGCGGGCGCGAACGTCCTCTTCGCCACGAGCAACCAGGGGCAGAACTGGAAAGTAATTAGTCCCGATCTGACGCGCGATGACAAATCAAAGCAGATCTCATCAGGCGGTCCCATAACGAAAGACAACACGAGCATTGAGTATTACGACACCATCTTCACCGTCATCGAATCGCCTGTCGAGAAAGGTCTGATCTGGGCCGGTTCCGACGATGGTCTCGCGCATTTGACGCACGATGGCGGCGAGCATTGGGCAAACGTCACGCCCAAGAATATGCCTGAATGGATGCAGATCAATTCCATAGAGGCTTCGCCTTTCGACGCAGGAACGGCCTACTTCGCCGGCACGCTCTACAAGTTCGACGACAATCGTCCATTCCTGTACAAGACCACCGATTATGGCAAGTCCTGGCGGCAGATCGGCGACGGCCTCCCGCAGAATGCTTTCGCGCGTGTGATACGCGAAGATCCGAACAGAAAAGATCTGCTCTACGCCGGCACGGAAACTGGCATTTATGTTTCTTTGGATGGCGGAGCGAAGTGGCAATCGCTGCAATTGAATCTTCCTGTCACGCCGATCACCGACCTGGCGGTTCAAAAGCGGGAGCACGAGCTGGTAGCCGCCACGCAAGGGCGTTCGTTCTGGATTCTTGACGATCTGGAGATGCTCGCGCAGTTAAAAGATGGAATCGGAAACGAAGACGTTCATCTCTTCGCGCCTAAGCACGTCTATCGCGGCGCTTTCGAAGGTGCGCCTCCGAATGGAGCCAGAAATCAAGGATCGAACCCGCCTAATGGCGCGGTGGTTTATTACTGGTTGAAGAACAAGCCCGAAGGCGAGGTGACGCTCGAGTTTCTGGATTCCGCCGGTAAGCTGGTTAGGAAGTTTTCAAGCAAAGCGCCCGAGCATCCGGAAGCGAAGTCCACGTTTCCTGAGGGCGAGCAAGAAGAGGCCAGCGGGCACCGGCACGAAGAGGCGAAGCGCCCGCCTGCCGAACAAGGCCTGAATCGTTTCGAGTGGGACTTGCGTTCTCCCGACGCAACCACTTTCCCCGGCATCATCCTTTGGGGCGGCTCCGTCCACGGCCCGGAGGCCGTTCCGGGAACTTATCAGGTCCGGCTCACGGCCGCGGGTAAGACTCAAATAGAAAAATTTGAGATAAGAAAAGACCCACGCGTGGCGACCACGCCGGAGCAGTACAGCGCACAGCTCGAGCTCGAATTGCAGCTCCGCGACAAACTGAGTCAGGCGAACGCGGCGGTGGTTGAAATTCGTGACGTGCGGAAACAGATCGATGAGCTGAATGCCCGCCTCAGAGATATTGCCGGCACTGAGAAATCAAAGCTCGTGAGCGACAAGGCCAAATCGCTTTCGGATCAGTTGACCGCAATTGAAGAAGCGATCTATCAAACCAAGAACCGCGCCAGTGAAGATCCTTTGAATTTCCCCGTCAAGCTGAATGATAAACTCGCTGCGCTGCTTTCTTCCATCGGCGATGCCGATGCCCCGCCCACTGCCTCGCAACAGCAGGTGTATGAAGACCTCGCGACTTCGATCAATGCTCAAACCACCAAGCTGAAAGAGGTAATGGATACCGAGATTCCAGCGCTGAATAAGCTCGTGCGCGATCAAAATATTCCCGCAATCGCCGTCAAGCCGGCGAGCGCCCATACCGATTAATTCGAAGGCAGGCGCGCTACGGTCAGCCAAAAATCTTCTATTGACTTGATCTTCCTGAGGAAGCTATCCACCTCGATCGGCTTGGTGAGGTAGCAGTTGGCGTGTAAGTTGTACGCGCGCCGGACATCCTGATAGGATTCCGAAGTCGTGAGAATAATAACTGGAATCTGCCGCAGGTCGTCATCCTGCTTCAACTCAGCCAGTAACTCGCGCCCATCCTTTTTCGGAAGATTGAGATCCATCAGGACCAGATCCGGCCGGCTTGCATTCTCAAACGGCGTTTCCCGCCGGAGATACCGCATTGCTTCCTCGCCATCACCCACAACACAGAGCGTCAGCGGCATGCGCCCTTCGCGAAACGCTTCTTGAGTGAGGTAGACATCTCCAGGATTGTCTTCGACCAACAAAACCTCGAAATGCTGCCCAGCTTTAGACATGGATGGCTCGGGAGACGGGCTGCGCGCTCACTGGTAATGTCCCTAGGTTATCTGACTCCGAACTTGGGCATTCCGTTGCGCAGGGCAATGTAAAGAAAAATTTTGAACCCATACCGAGTTGTGATTCCGCCCACAGTCTTCCCCCATGATGCTCCACGATCCGCCGGCAGATCGCCAATCCAATCCCATTTCCAGGATAGGTCCCCATCGCATGCAGCCGCTGAAACACCTCAAAGATCCGGTCGGTATATTTTGGGTCGAAGCCGATCCCATTGTCGGCAATTTCAATCATCCATTCATGCTGTACGTTTCTGGCCGAAACTGAGATCTCCGGCCGTACATTCGGCTTGTGGAATTTAATCGCGTTGCCTATTAAATTTTGAACCACCTGGATAAGCTTGGTCTCATCGGCTTCTACGATAGGCAAGCTGTCGTGCCGGATCACCGCGCCGCTCTCTTTTATCGCTACCTCAACGTTTAGGAGCGCCGAATCCAATAGCGCCTCCAAGGAAACCCGCTTCTTCTCGAGAGCCTGCGTTCCCGCTCGCGAGTAACTCAGCAAGTCGTAAATCAATGTCTGCATGCGGGCCGCGCCGTCAACCGCAAACCGGATATATTTATCGGCTGTCTCATCCAGGTGTCCTTGATAGCGCCGCGCCAGCAGCGCCATATAACTGGAGATCATCCGCAGCGGCTCTTGTAAGTCATGGCTGGCTATATACGCGAATTGCGCCAGGTCCGCGTTGGAACGCTGCAAATCGGCCGAGCGCATCTCCAGCTCTCTGGTCCGCATTTGCAATTCGGCGGTGCGCTGGGTCACGCGCGTTTCCAGAGTTTCGTTCAGGTTCCGGATTTCCTGCTCTGCTCGATCCCGGTCGCGCGCATATCCAAGGCTGAATCGGTAAGCCAGGACCACTAGCACCAAGCCTGCAAGCACGCCGCAACCAAGCACGATTTCCAATTGAAGCTGCCGGCGCTTCTGCAGCGCCAGCTCCCGCTGGAACATCCGCGTCTGATCCGCTTTCAATCGGCCTAGCAGACGCCGGATCTGCACCATATACTCTTGCCCGCGATTGGTCTCGATTTCAGCCAACGCCGCCGCCGGTCCCGCGCTTCGCCGCACTTCAATGGTCTTCTGCAGCTCAGCCATTTTCCGTTCAATGTAACTGTGCAGAGGTCTCAACTGCGCTTGCGTCACCCCATGCCGCGCCGCGCTTGAATCGATCGCCGCCAGCTTCGCGCCGACGCTCGCCTTAGCTTGCGTAAACGGCGTCAGGTAACGCTCTTGCCCCGTCAGTATATAACCGCGCTGTCCGGTCTCTGCGTCCTGCACGGTGGAAAGCAGCTCGTCCAACTCTTGTATGAATTCGGCGGTCGAGAGCGTCTCTTGTACGCTCTGCACATGTTGTGAGCTGGTCCGATACGCGACGAAGGCGAGTAGGAGCGGCAGAACTCCGAGCCAGATGATAAGATTTTGGCTTTTGCGAAGCAACGACTGCTTCATTGCGGCTTACTACAGGATAGCGGTTTCTCTTTATTGAAACGCGCACAACGGGCAGCAAACGCCCTGTGCGCTTTATCCGACCGCCAGATTCGCGCCTGACCAGGCGTCAAATCCGCCCTGTATGTTCAGGACGCGCTGAAAGCCGGCCGCCTGTAGCAGGCTGCACGCAATGCTGCTTCGATAACCGCTCTTGCAGTAAACCGCAACCGTGCGTGTACCGTCCAGCTCCGCGATCCGCCTTCGAAGGTCATCCAAAGGTATATGCACAGCGCCCGGAATGCGGCCCTGTTTCCATTCCGCCGGCCGCCGCACATCCAGGATCGATGGCACCGGGATTACTGACCCGCCGTCCTCGTTACGGCTCGCCTGCAGCTCCTGCGCGGAAATCTGGCATGTCTGCTCGAGCGGCAGCCCTGTTCGAACCCAACCCGCGACGCCGCCTTCCACAAATCCGGCCAGCCGTTCGATGCCCACTCGCGCCAGGCGCTGCTGCGACTCCTCCACCGCGCGCGTGTCCTCGGCAACCAGGATAAGGTCTTGGTCCAATCCCACCACCGTACCCGCCCAGGCGGCGAACTGGCCGCCTAATCCGATATTCACTGAACCCGGTATGTGGCCGGAGCAGAACGTGCCGCCCGCGCGGGTATCCAAGATAGTGGCACCCGCTCTTTGCAACCGCTGAGTCTCTTCTCCCGGGATCGCCCGCAGCCGGGGCAGTTCGGCAAGCGGCACCGCTCCGTGCCGATTCAAATCCACATCGCGTTGAAAATATTCCGGGCGTGGCGGTAGGTCCTCGGTCATCATGTGCACGAATTGCTCGCGCGTCATAGGCCGCAACGCGTAATTGAATTGCCGCTCTCGCCCGATGGTCGAACTGCGATCCGGACTTATGTTCCGACCGCACATTGAGCCCGCGCCATGCGCGGGATACACAGCCACATCGTCGGGTAATGCTAAGAGCTTATTGTGCAAACTGTCATAGAGTAAGCCGGCCAGTTCTTCCGGACGGTAACTCTTGGATAAATCCGGCCTCCCTACATCGCCAATGAACAAAGTGTCGCCCGTGAGCACCGCCCAAGGGCCAGAAGCATGGCGCCTTTCCGAATTGGTGGCGCGCTCCAGGTCTGTAATTAGGACGCAGACGCTTTCGGCCGTATGCCCGGGCGTTTGTAGAAAGCGCAAACGGCACTTCCCAAATGCGATTTCGTCGCCATCCCGGACGCTGCTATGCGCAAAAGTGGCCCCCGAACCCTCGCCCAAATAGATCTGCGCCGCTGTCCGTTCAGCCAGTTCGCTGTGACCCGAAACAAAATCGGCATGTAAATGGGTCTCGATAACATGCGCGATGCGCAATCCGTGCTGGGCGGCCGCTTCCAGATATTGATCCACATCGCGCTGGGGGTCTACTACCGCGCCTATCCCCTCCGAGCCGATGAGGTACGAGGCTTGGGCTAGGCAACTTAAATAGAATTGCTCAAACACCATAAACCATGTCTCCAGGCTCGATAGGAAGCATGCTCAATCGCCCTTTCACAAGCGCTGTATATATGATTGTATGCCTCCGATAATCTCAGTAGGCGAGCAGCCTGATTATAGGTGCATTTAAGAAATCTTGATAAGAAGTCAGGCGATCTGCTTACTCCTGTTAGGGCAGTACTTATTCGCATAATTGGTACTTAAGTTCGTCCTCAACCCTTTCCAAACGCCCAAATACTTTTTAGAATCGCTACATAGCCTGACCACGAAGGAAAGGCATCGGGATTAATACGGAGGGTCTCGATCAAATGCTTAAGAAATTTTCACTTCTCATGATTTTCGGTCTGGCAGCCACTGCCATGACCGCGTTTGCAACGCCAGTCTGCAGTAACGGTGTCACCGACAACGGCTCAACCTATTTTGGTGGAGGTTATTCCTGTCAAGTCGGCGATCTGCTGTTTTCGAACTTCAGCTACACTGGGTCCGGCACAAATCCGATTTCGGCGGGCCAAATCACCGTCGATACCGTTACCAACGATGGCATAGGCCTATCGTTTCATGCGCCTTGGACTGCAGCAGCCGGCATGACGACCGACGGCACCATTGACTTCACCGTGACGGTGCTCGGCGGCGGTAACGTGCTCGAAGATTTCGGGCTGGCCCAGACCTCGGGCGTCAGCGGCGACGGTTCCGCGAGCGTTGCGGAGAATGGATGCGGTCCGGCTCCCTGCCTGGCGACCGGCGGCTCGATCTATGTCCTGACGTTCCAGGATAGTGGCGAGCGTAGCGCTCAGGGCGAAACAACGTTCAATCCGGTCAGCTCGGTAGAGGTCGAAAAGGACATATCGGTGAACGGCAACACCGGATTCGCGACGATCAGCGTAGTGCAGGATACTTTCTCTCAAGTTCCTGAGCCAATCTCGATGGGTCTGATGGGCGGCGGTCTGGCCCTGCTCGGCCTGGTCCGTCTGCGCCGGCGCGCTCAGGCGTAATCGAAACACAAATCGAGCAAGTCTGGAGGGCCCTCGGCAGTTCGCTGCCGGGGGCCTTTCATTTTGCGCGGGCCTTTCACTTTGCTTCAAAACTCGCGCATCAGATTCACCCGCATGTAAATGAGCTGGAACCCCGCGCGCTCGTAGTTCCTATGCGAAGTGCTGCCCGGCAGCACGGAAACCATCGCCAGATCGCAGCCTTGCCTCTGAGCCGCCGCCAGTCGCGCCCGGATGAGCGCTGTCTGCCATCCCTTGCGCCGGGCTTGAATAAGCGAAGCATCCCCGGAGAACAGCGCTACGTTATCTTGTACGTTCATCGCGGCCCCGGCTACCGGGGGCGATCCGTTCTGTTCATCTCCGGCAAGCCAACATTGATTCGCCTTGCAGGCCGCGGTCATCAGGTTCACTGTCTCCTCCGTCACCGGCATGTATTCAGCGAAGCCTTCACTCACCACGCGTCCCCATAGCGCTGCTTCGGATCCTGCAATGGAGCGCACGCCCGCCGCTGGTGCGAACTCCTCATTGCGCTGGATGCCCCGCGCCATGACGTTGTTGAATTCGATGATGCGATACGGCCGGCTCTGCACAAACGCAATCACGGATGCATCCGCCATCGGACACAGGTCAATCAGGCAGGCGCTTCCACGATCCCGGAAAAACGCCTCCATGCGCTCCATCTCGTTTTCCGCAACGCTGCCGCGCATCCCGATGCCCAATGCGTGCGTCATGGGGGATCCGACGCCCGCAAACACAGCCGTGCCGCCGGCGAACTCCTCGAATGCGGCATCCCCTGTGGACTCCGCCACAGACCGCGTGATGGCCGCGATATTTGCCGCCTCAGCCGCTTCCAATCGCGCCGCCAGCCCCCGATCCGCGCTCGAAAAGAAATAGCTCACCAGCTACAGAATAGATCCTGCCGCGCCGGACTTACAGGTAGTATAAATTTACTATTTATTCCAAACCGCTGAAACCGCTCTAATTGACTCGAAATCTATGAAGGGAGGAGCCGATGGCGTCCACAGTCTGGCGAGGTTATGTCACATTCGGTCTGATCTCAATTCCGGTCCGCCTTTTCCGGGCGGCCCGGGCCGAGCGCGTGAGTTTCCGTCGGCTCTACCGTCAGGAGCCGTTGGAAAGCGCGCGTTCATTCCAACGGTCGTCCGTTGATGAAGCGCCAGAACCAGAGCCGAAAGGGTTGCGTTCCGTCCGCCGCACCGAGCCGCTGGAACCTCCTGCCGAGCCGCCCCGCTCTATCCTTTCGCCCGTTCAACAGGTCTCCGTCCGCAGAAGCACTGACAAAGTGCTGCCGGAAAGGTCGGTCGTCAAGGGCTATGAATATGAAAAGGACCGCTTCGTGGTTGTCGAGCCCGAAGAGCTGAAAAGCGCGGCTTCGAAAACATCCACGCAAATGGAGATACAGGAATTCGTTCAGCTCTCCGAAATTGATCCGGTCTATTTCGAAACGTCTTACTATGTCACTCCGGAAGAGGCCGGTCAAAAAGCCTATGCGCTGCTTTATCGCGCGTTGCAAACCACCGGACTAGTCGCCATCGCGCAGTTTGCGATGCACAGCCGCGAACATGTTGTTGTGCTGCGTCCGGGCAACACCGGCATTCTGGCGCATACCATGTATTTCACTTCCGAAGTGCGGGCCGACGAAGAATACCGCGCCGATACCAGCGTTGTCGCGGCAAAAGAACTTGACTTGGCGCAGACTCTGATTCATTCGCTCGCCGCACCCTTTGAGCCTGCGAAGTACCGCGATACCTACCGTGAACGCCTGGAATCGATCATTGCCAAGAAAGTGCAGGGTGCGCCTGTCACGCCCGTCGAAACCGTGCAGAAACCGGCCGAGGTGGTGGACATCGCCGATGCGCTTCGCCGCAGTCTGGCGAGCCTGAAAAAGCCGGCCGCCTCCGAGCAGGAGCCGCCAAAACACGCGAGGGCTTCGTCAAGGAAGGCTTCTCGCGGCGCCGGACAGAAATAACGCCTGGTTCTAGGGACGCGGTAGGCGCGTCCACCTACGCCCTCCTGTTCCATGCCCGTACACTGCACGCAGTGTCCTTTAGACAGGTCATAATGATGAACGAGGCTGCTCCCCTGACGATCGAAATCACCAGACCAGAAATCGAGGCACTTATCAATCAGCGCCTTCAGACCGGCGGGTTCAAGGATGCGGAGGATGTCGTATTTCAGGCCCTCCAGTCCTCGCCGCCACACGCGACAACGCCCGCATCAACCGAAGCAGCGAATGCAAAGGACATGTTCGAGCTTTTCGCGCCACTTCGGGGTCTTAATCTCGATTTTGAGGTAGACAGGAAAAAGGATACCGGCCGGGATATCAACCTTTGACAGGGTATTTCGTAGACACCAATATCCCATTTGACGTCGAGCCCACGATTAACGGACGCCCCCTCTATCAGAGAATTCACGCCAAACAGT
>DATJUG010000074.1:0-43991 GCA_035502635.1 Bryobacteraceae bacterium | reverse complement strand
CGCGTAGCGCAGACAGGCGATGACGTTCTGTTCCTCGGTTTGCAATTGCTCGTCATGCGGGAGCTGAGAAATTGTCGGAAGCCTTGACTGATGGTCTCGAACGAATCTGAGCGTGCGGGCGAGATAGATGCCATTGCGGTCAGGGAAGGTCGCCCAATATCTGTCGGTAAGGCAGGGGACATCAAGCGGATCGCGAGTGATCATCTCGAGCGACAGGCGCGTCTTCGGGCGGGATTGCTGAACCAGCGAAATGGCGCGGGGAAGATCGAGCAGCCCTTGTCCGAGTATGACTTCGGAGAGCAGAAATCCGTCAGCGGCGGGGGCGACTGCAATATCTTTGAGATGAGTACTGACGGTATAGGGCGCGAGCACCTCGATGACACGCATCGGATCGTCAAGCAGCGAGATGTTGTTGCCGAAATCGAGGCAGGCGCCGAGGTATTCGCTCGCATGTTTGGCCAGCATGGCAGCGAGATCGTCGGCAAGCCAGTCTTTATGATTCTCGATCCCGATCGGGATTTTATAACGATCGACCACCCGCAAAGCCGATTCGATGGATTTATTGCGCTCGCCAACGAACTGCTGCCAATCAGCATAGGTGGAGAAGGTCTCGTATCGGCGAGTACCCAAGCAGGCCGTACGAACGGCGACGGCGTTCGCCTCTTTCGCGTGTTCAAGCGCTTGTTCGAGCCCGGACGTATCATTGCCATGCGGCATAGGCGCCCAACCTTCGATATACATACGGAGCTCTTCTGCGCGCGCACGGAGCTTGGGCAGATCGCCGTTCAGCGGCGCTTGAATACCCGCCGCGCCGAGCGAATGACAATGCTCGAGGAATTCGTAAGTATCCTTGGGCCGCCAGACACCCATGTAAGAAGTGGTGGCAATGCCCAGTTTATTTTGCGAAGAAGCGGAGGCGGGCTGATCAATCATAAGCGGCAGTATAAGAGAGCTGGTTTGAATAAATTCGCGGCGATTCATGACTGCGATGTGCGTTGCTTGAAGAAGAAAATAGTGATTAAAGCAGACCCAAACGAGCAGGCAGAGAGCAACAGCAGAGCGGGCGTCATGTTGTGCACGCTGTCGCGAATCTTGCCCACCAGGTAAGGGCTCACATAACCGGCAAGGTTGCCGACCGAGTTGATCCAGGCGATTCCGGCCGAGGCCGCGGTTCCGGAGAGGAAAGCGGTCGGCAAGGACCAAAAAGTGGAGTAGGCGCAGGCGAGCCCCGTGGTAGCCACTGTGAGAGCCAGGAAGCCGAGCACACCGGAGATGCCCGGGATGGCTGAAACTCCAAATGCCGCTGCGCCTACGATGCCCGTAAGCGCGATGTGCCAGCGGCGCTCCCCAGTGACATCGGAATGATGTCCGGCGACGACCATCGCAATGGCGGCGCACGCCCAGGGAATGGCAGTGAGCAATCCGATATGCAACGGATTCTTCGTCAGAGTGTCTTTCACGATCTGCGGAAGCCAAAAGCTGATACCGTAATTTCCCATCACGAAACCGAAATAGATGAAGCACAGCAGCCAGGTCTTTGAGCTGCGGAATGCGTCGGCCATGGTGAAATGACCGGGTGCGGAAAGCTTCTTGTGCGCCTCCTCTTCGGCGAGGCGGTGCAGCAGGAGCGATCTCTCACGCTGGTCGAGCCATTTGGCCTTATTCGGACTGTCGTGCAGGAAGAACACGGTAGCGATGCCTGCGAGCAACGATGGCACGGCTTCCACTAGATAGAGCCATTGCCAGCCGCGCAGCCCGCCCGTAGAGGACATCTTGTCGAGAATCCCGCCGGAAATGGGACCGCCGATGACACCGGCCAGCGGCACAGCGGTCATGAACGCCGCAACCATCTTGGCGCGATGCTTCCTGGTGTACCAAAAGGTCAGGTAAAGAATCACGCCGGGGAAGAAACCGGACTCGACAACCCCGAGCAGAAAGCGGACGAGATAAAACTCACCCGCTGTTTTGACCAACATGGTGCAGGCCGAGACCAGGCCCCAGACGATCATGATCGGGCCGAGCCAGAATTTTGCGCCGATCTTCTGCAGCGCGATATTGCACGGCACTTCGAAAAAGAAATAGCCGATAAAGAAGATGCCGGCGGCGATGCCATAGACCGCGTCGCTGATGCCGAGATCCTGCTGCATTTGAAGCTTGGCGAAGCCGACGTTTACGCGGTCAATGAAGGCAAATATGTAGCAGAGAAACAGAAACGGGATGATCCGGCGAGTAACCCGGGCGTATGTTCTCCGTTCGAACTCCGGTGAGAAATGCTGGTCGAGAGCCGCCGCGCTTTGGCTCACGCGAGCTCGCCCTTTCGCGCCCGGTCGATCAGGTAATCGCAGCCGCGCGCCGTCAGAGCCATCATGGTGAGCGTGGGATGCTTGTCGCCGGTCGAAACGAAGCAACCGCCGCCGAAGACGAACAGGTTCGGAATATCATGCGTCTGGCAGAAAGAGTTCAGCACGCTTGTTTTCGGATCGGCTCCCATGCGCGAGGTGCCTACTTCGTGGATAAGAGCGCCCGGCACGCTCATCGACGGCGCGCTATGAAAGATCTCCCCGCCGGCGGCTCGAAAGATCTCAGTTGCGCGATCGAAGAACGCGCGGTAGATCGCCCGATCGTTATCGCAGTGCGTGCAGTGGATCTTGAGAACCGGGATGCCCCATTTGTCGCGCTCCACCGGATCGAGCTCCACGAAATTTTCTTTGCGCGCCAGCATCTCGCCGCCTGATAACCAGACTCGCGCGTGTGCCGGATAGAGACGTTTCACTTCCTTCTTATAGGCGGAGCCAAATCCAGGGAGCCCGGGAGCGAACATCGGAAACTGAGCGGCGCCCCCGGACGCGCTCATCGAGTAGCCCCGAATGAATTTTCCGGAACCGGACCGCGGCCCCAGATTGGAAAAGTTGGGGATGTAAAGACCGCCGAGCTTGCCGTCGTCATTCCGGATACGCGTACCTTTGAGCGGCGGCAGAAAGCCGGTGACGCCAGCGCCCCCGACCTGGTCCATCAGATACTGGCCGAGGACGCCGCTGCTATTCGCGAGACCGCCCTTATCAGAGTTGAGAAGAAGCCGGGTGTTTTCGAGCGAGGATCCGGCGAGAATGACGATTTTGCCGCCGATCTCGACGCGCCGCTGAGTGAATCGCTCAATGTAGCGGATTCCGCAGGCGCGATTCTCATCATTCATGAGCACGTGACTCGCCACCGAATCGCAAAGCAGTGTCACGTTACCGGTCTTCAGCGCAGGCGGTAGCGTCACCGCGATGCTGTTGAACATGGCTCCCACATCGCACCCGTTGATGCAGTTGCCGCAATAGTGGCAGGGCGGTCGATTGTTCCACATGCGGGTGAGCTGGGCCACCCGGCGCGGCGTGCAAGCGAGGCCAAGTTTTCCGCAGGCCGCCTGAAAGATCGTCTCCGAACAGTTGAGCGGCATGGGTGGAAGGAACACGCCGTCGGGGAATTGAGGCAGATTGGCGGCCGCGGCGCTGACTCCGATCAACCGCTCAACGCGATCGTAATAGCGTGCGATGTCGCCATAAGCGATGGGCCAGTCCTCACCATAGCCATCGCGCGAAGCAGCCTTGAATTCAAGATCGGACATGCGATCGGAGGCGCGAGACCAATGCAAAGTGCGGCCCCCGAGCACGCGCGAGCGGATCCAGCGGAAAGGCTGATCGGGCGGCGTGGTGTAAGGGTTATCGCGGTCATCGATCATGATCCGGTAATTGAATTCCGTGGCGCCCGGAAAGTATTTGCGCAACAGACCCGGTTGGCCTGCGCCGCGGAAGGGAAGCTCATACGGCCAACGATGGCGAAATTCTTTGTAAGGAACAATCTGCGAGCCGGCTTCGAGCAGCGCAACTTTAAAGCCGGCTTGCGCAAGCTGCATCGCCGCCCAGCCGCCACATGCTCCCGAGCCGACGATCACCGCATCGTACCGTTGCATGGCCATCAGATCTGGTGGTGCTCGGAGTGGTTGCAGCCGGGAAATTCCGTCAGGTAGGCGTTGCCTTTGTATTCCAGCACGTCGATGAGCCCGATGCGAGAAGTATAGAAAGCATGTACGGTCATCTCTTTGATGAGCTCGTAAGCAACATTGCCATCGTCCTCGTGATGGGACATGCGCTCCACCGTTGCGAGCTGGTCAGCCGGTGAGAACTGGTTGAAATGGTAATCATGCAAACGGCGCATGGCCTGACGCCACTCGTCCTGCAGTTCCGGCTCATATTCCGCCGCCGCGGCCACCACAAAATCGATGAACGGAACCACATGTGCCTCGCGCGCGCCGGGCGTCTCGTCGGTCGGAATGAGAATGGCCGTGAAGGCATCCAGAGCTTTCATCTCTTCTGCGGAAAAGAATTTCGGCTCGTAATTAGTCCAACGGTCGGGTTCGGGCGGAGCCGCGCTCGTTTCATCGTGCCGCATCCACGCGTTGAGAAATTCGGGTGCGCCGGCCACAGCGGCAGCGCGTACGATGGCCCAGGCGGCGTCGCGGCGTGTCATCTGGCAACCCAGCCGCCATCGATCACAATATCGGTTCCGGTGATGAAACCGGCTGCATCCGAACAGAGGTAACAGGCAAGCGCGCCGATCTCTTCCACTTTTCCCCAGCGCCCCGCCGGGATGCTCGCGAGAAACTGCGCGTTGGCTTCGGGATTATTCATCACCGGCAGGTTCATCTCGGTGCCGAACGGCCCTGGGCTGATGCCGTTTACCGTGATGCCCTCGGGCGCAAGCTCGAGGGCAAGAGCGCGAATGAGTCCAAGCAGCGCGGCTTTGCTCGAGGAATACGCGCTACGCCCGGGCAGCGAGACGTGGCTCATGATGGAGGTCATGTTGAGCACTCGGCCATAGCCGGTGCCGCGCATATGCGGGACGAACGCGCGGCACATCATAAAAACGCTGGTAAGGTTCGTGTCGAGGACGCTGCGCCACTCCTCCAGCGAGAAGTCAATCAGGTTCTTGCGAATGTTGATGCCGGCGTTGTTGATGAGAATCTGCACGCGCCCGAGCTGGCCGGAGACCTCGGCTTCCAGGCGTTGCACCTCCTCCTCACGCGCGACGTCCGCGACGAAGAGTCCTGCATGGCCGCCCGCCGTTCGAATTTCTTGCTCAACGGCGTGCAGCTTTTCGGCATTGCGTGAAACGAGAGCTACCGTCGCACCGGCACCCGCCAGCGCCAGAGCCATGGCTTTGCCGAGTCCTTTGCTGGCGCCGGAGATGAGCGCGGTCTTTCCGGAGAGATTTGGCGTATCTGCAGTGGGCGGCATTCTTCGTGGAGGTACGGCAGCCCTGAACCCACATACTACCGCGTTGCAATTTGGGGTATGGAAGTTGGCAGCAGACGCTGTTAAGATCACGAAATCGGACATAGTGGGCGTGCGCTATTGCTTGTGCACGGGATCAGAGTGCTTTTCTCGGAGGCAACTATTGCGTTCGAGCATTAAAGATGTAGCGGCCAGAGCCGGCGTATCGATCGCGACCGTCTCGCACGTGATGAACGGGACCCGGCCCATCCGCCCCCACACGCGCCAGCGTGTGCTCACAGCGGTGCAGGAGCTGGGATACGCCCAGAACCAGGCGGCGCGCAACCTGGCGCGCGGCAAGAGCACATTTTTGGGCCTCATCGTTTCGGACGTCAGGAATCCGTTCTTCCCTGAAATCACGGCCGCTTTCCAGGATGAGGCGTTGCTTCACGGGATGGATGCGCTGGTTCTGAATACCAACTACGACGCGGAGCGGATGCTGAACTCGGTGCGGCGGCTCGTAAGTCTGCAGGTCCCGGGGGTGGCGATTCTTACGTCCCAGATTGACCAGTCGGTGATCGAGATGCTTGCCAGACAGCGGATTGCCGCCGTGTACCTGGATTTGGGGCGAGTGGACCACAGCATCAGCAACATCCTGGTGGATTACGAACACGGCATTGCGGAGGCGCTCGAGCATTTGACCAGCCTCGGCCACAAAGAGATCGCCTACGTCGGCGGCCCGCCGAGACTGCCTTCGGCGCAGCGGCGCAAACAGGCCTTCATTGATACGGCCCGCCGATTGGGACTGCAGCCGAGCCGGACGATTGATTCGGACTTCACCGTAAGAGGCGCCTATGCAGCATGTTCGGAGTTGTTCGAGCGGAGCGCACCGACCGCGATTGTGGCGGGTAATGACCTGACGGCAATTGGCGTTCTGCATCGCGCCTACGATGCGGGACTCCGGGTGCCCGAGAAGCTCTCGGTGGTGGGGTTCGACGATATTCTGTTTGCGGAGTACACGCAGCCGGCCCTGACCACGGTCGCGGTGGCGCGGACGGAGATCGGGAAAGTGGCTTTCGGCGCATTATGGGCGATGATGGCGGACCCGGAGCTGAATGGACGCGAGTACCGCGTGGGCACCCGCCTGGTGGTTCGCCAATCGGCACGGCCGCCGGAGCGGTAGTGGCAGTTCATTTTCACCTGCGAAGAATCACCTGCAGACTCCACTAAAAAGTTGGCTCACGAACGGAGGAGTCTATGCAGCGGTTTTTCCCCTCTTTGTTGATGGCGATGTTGCTTGCCGCGGGGTTGGCGGCTCCGGCGGATGCGGGAACAACTTCACGCGCCAGCACGCAACGCACCGCGACGCCGACCGATTCGCAGATTGAAACCACCATCCGGACTAAGTTGGCGAAGTCGAAGATCGGCAAAGATGGGTTCCGATTTCACGTGCAGCGCGGGGTGGTCACCTGGGAAGGCACGACAAACGTAATGCAGCATAAGGGGTCGGCAACCCGAATGGCGCGAGCGGCCGGAGCAGTGCAGGTAGTCAACAACATCCACGTCAACGGTGCGTCGAAAGATATTTCCAGTCTGAAGAAGGCATCGGTGCAACAATAGAGCCTGCGCACCAGCGCGCTCGGCTAGGCCTCGCGTGCTAGAGTTTAGAATATCTTCTGAATGAAAAGTAGTATCTGTCTATTCGTGTCCGCAGCCTGCGCTGCGCTTGCTTTTTCGCAGGGAACTCCCCAGTCTTCTTCAACACCGTCCGCGCCTAGCTCGTCCGCGCAAACGGCGCAGAAGCCTTCGAACCCGAGCGGGTCCGCGCCAACCGGCCAATCGCCCGCGGGTTCGACTGCCCTCAAGCCGCGAGGACCCGAAGCCGTCACCGCACAGGATCCGAGCCGTGTAGTTGCGACCATCGGCGGTAAGCCGCTTACGGCGCGTGAGGCGTTGGATCTGCTCAAGCCGCTGCCCCCGCAGGAAAGAAAACGGTTCGAGGCGAATCTGCAAGGGTTGATCCAGCAGATTTATATGGAAGACCAGTTGGCCGACGAGGCCACGAAGATGGGTTTGGACCAGCAGTCGCCGTGGAAAGAGCAGTTGCGCATGGCTCGAGCTAACATTTTGACTCAGGCCTATCTAAGCAAGGTTGCCAGCGGCACCAGCGGCACGACGGCGGCGCAGAGCGAGGACCCGAAGCAGTATTACGATTCGCACCCGAACGACTTCGACCAGGTGAAACTGGGCGGAATCTTCATCGCATTCAGCCCGCCCGGTACGCCCACCTCTGGCAACGCGGCCGCCAATCGGACAGAGGAACAAGCGCGGCAGAAGGCGGATGACTTGGAAAAAAAGCTGAAGGCTAATGGAGACTTCGGAGCGCTGGCGCGAACCGAATCCGACAACCAGCAATTAGCGGCCAAAGGTGGCGAGTTAGGAACCTTCATGACCGGCGATGCGGGACTTCCTGCCGACATCAAAGCTGCGGTTCTGAAAATGGAGCCCGGTCAGATTTCCGAACCGATTCGTATGCCGAACGGCTTCTTCATATTGAAGGTGGAAAGCCGCACGAAACAGCCTTTTGACCAGGCGCGCCCCGCCATCGCACAACGCCTGCAGAACGAGAAGAACCAGGCAGCCGTAAAACAGGAACTCGATAAATATAAGATCGAGGTGAAGGACCCGGACTTCTTCAATGCTTCCAACGCGCCAGCCCGCAATATTCCGTCCCTGCAACGGCCGGGCGGAACCGCGGTTCCGGCGACGCCACCATCCGGCTCAGCCGCATCCTCTACTAAACCTCCAGCTCAGCCGTAGACCAAGTCTCCGCTGGCGCGATCTGCTCGCACGACTGCCCGAACTGAGCGGCGGCCCTATTTGCATTCGAGACCGTGCGCAACTGAGGGTCCACAGGGGCAAGTTGTTGTCGAGTTCTGCAGAACATGGCATTGCAGTCGATGCCGCGAGTTTCCTTCGCGAGCGAGAAATCGTATTGCACACAGAGCTGCTGGCAGAGCCGGAGGCGTTCGGCTTCATTCTGGTGCATGAGCTTTTCCACTTCGTCTGGCGGCGATTAGGAAATCGGCGGCGAGCCGAATTTTCGGCGCTCATACTGCAAGAGCGCGTCGCTCACGCACGAGGAGAACTAGGCGATTCCTCCGCTTTCAAGAAGCAACGTGTGGCTGATAGCGATCGCCTGCGGAATTCGGTGGCGTGGCGGGATTACATCTGCGAAAGCTTCTGCGATACGGCAGCCTGGCTTTATGCAGACCGGCAGTCCGATGCGTCGTTCACATTGGCCCGCCGCTGGCAAAACCGGCGCGCCGATTGGTTCAGGGCAGCGTTCAAAGCCGGTTGCACTTGCTAACGAAACTTGATCGCAGCGATACACTGAAAGTTGAGGTCTAGCCGGTGAGCCTAAAAGTTCTACCAATCTTAGCTGTCGCTGCCGCTCTCGCGCTCTGCTCGTGCTCCGGCACATCCTCCGCGGCGAACTCTTCCGCGGCCGGGCAGCAGTCGGCAGACCGGAAAGCTGCTCCGGACTTCACGCTAAAGGATGCCAATGGTCAGACGGTAAAGCTCTCCGACTATCGAGGCAAGGTGGTTCTTTTGAACTTCTGGGCCACCTGGTGCGGACCATGCCAACTTGAGATTCCGTGGTTTATGGAGTTCGAGCAGGAGTTCAAGTCGAAGGGCTTCGAAGTGGTCGGTGTATCCATGGACGATGATGGCTGGAAGGTGGTTAAGCCCTATATCGCAGCGCATAAGCTCAATTACCGTATCCTTCTGGGCGACGAGACGGTGAGTCAACTATACGGCGGCCTTGACGCGCTTCCAACAACCTTCATGATCGCCCGCGACGGGAAGTTTGCATTCAGTCCTCATATCGGCCTTGCAGGAAAAAATGAATACCTTTCCGAAATCGAGAGCTTGCTTAGCACGCGGCAAAGCGCCTCTGCTCAGAGCCCTGTGCGCTTTGTGCCTGCCGCTATTTTGCGTCCCGCTGTGTTGTCAAGCCCAGCAGAATAAGCTGTCGGTCAGACCGCCCGACGCGATCACTCTAAAGCGCGGGGGAACCGCTGTCGAGAATCTTCGGGTCGAAGTGCTCAGCGGCTTCCACGTCAATAGCGATAAGCCGAAGGATGAGTTTCTAATTCCTCTGAAGCTGACATGGGCGCCCGGCCCGCTCGAAGCGAAATCAATCACCTATCCAAAGCCGGAAGAAGTGAAAGTTGGAGCAGACTTACTAAATGTTTTTACCGGAACATTTAATATTCAAACTGAGTTCAAGACTTCCGGTGCTGCCCAGCCTGGGAACGCGACCATGATGGGCAAGCTGCGATACCAGGCATGTAACAACGAAATGTGTTTCCGGCCTGCCACTATCGAAGTCAAAGTACCGGTTGTGATAGAGTAGCAGATCCGCATGGCTCGTTTGCCGCTATACGCAGCTACTTTACTGCTGATTGCCTCTTGCACGCGCACGCACCCGTCGCGGCCTTACGTAGATAGCACCATCGAATCCGAGCTGCGGCAGATCCATGCCATCGACAATCATGCGCATCCCATGAAAGTTGTGTCGGCCGGAGAGGCGGATCACGACTATGACGCTTTGTCGATGGAGGGTATAGAGGACCTTTCAATGCCGGCGCCCTTCAGGCCGGGCAATCCCTATTTTCCAGCAGCGTGGCACGCGCTTTTCGGCTATGACTACTCCGACGAAGCGCCGGAGCATCTGGCGGAGCTCCAGAAAATCAAGAGCCGAATCGCGAAAGAAAAGGGCGATCAATATCCCGCGTGGGTGCTTAACCACGCGAATACGGATATCATGCTCGCCAATCGCGTCTCCATGGGGCGTGGCCTTTCGAGCGACCGGTTCAAATGGGTTCCGTTCGCCGATATGTTCCTGTTTCCGCTGAATAACGACTTGCTGAAGGCGCAGGACCCGGACCATCGAGTATTCATGCAGAGAGAGGAACAACTGCTCAAAGGGTATATGGATAGCGCGCAGTTACATGAGCTTCCCGCTACCTTCGATGAATATCTCACTTTTGTTTCCCACCGCCTGGAAAACTGGAAATCGAACGGCGCCGTGGCCGTGAAATTCGAATTGGCATACTTACGCGACTTGCAGATCGGAAATCCGCAAAGGGAGAATGCCGACCGCGTTTATTCGATTTACTCTCACGGCTCTCAACCGGCGCCAGAAGAATACAAGATACTGCAGGATTATCTGTTCCGCCATATTGCAGAGGAGGCCGGCCGCCTGGGGATGCCCGTACACTTTCACTGCGCGCTCGGCGCGGGCAGTTATTTTCGCGCCGCGAATGCGAATCCCATCCAGTTAGATCCGTTGTTTAACGATCCAACGATGAGAAAAACAAAATTCGTCATGTTACACGGCGGATGGCCTTTTTCGAAAGAAGCTGCTGCGGAGATATGGAAGCCAAACGTGTATGTGGATTTCTCGGCGTTCATGTATGAGACCTATCCGGCGGAGGGGGCGCGCGCCATACGTTATTACCTGGAGACAGCGCCGGAGCGCGTGATGTATGGCTCCGATGCAAGCCCTTTCACCGACACAATCGGATGGGAAGAGACCGCATGGATCGGCTCCACAACTGGACGGCTGGCGCTGGGTCTGGCTCTGACAGGCATGCTGCAGGACGGCGAGATCACAACCGAGCGCGCAAAGCAGATCGCCCACATGGTGATGCGTGAGAATGCGCGGCAACTCTATGGATTCTAGCTGCGCGGCATGCGGCGGCTGCTGATTCGCCCGGGTGCCATTGGCGACTGCATCGTCTCGTTGCCCGCTCTCGAACACCTGGCTGCCGATTACACCGAAGTGTGGGTTCCATCGGCCGTTGTTCCGCTGATCCCATTTGCGCAGCGCGTTCGCGCGCTTGCCTCCACCGGAATTGATCTGGTGGGTGTCGGCGATTTGGAGATGCCCGCCACGTTGAAAACAGAGCTCGAAAGTTTCGATTCGATCGTAAGTTGGTACGGCGCGAACCGGCCGGAATTCCGCCACGCGCTGCAAAGTTTGGCGGTCGATTGTGAGTTCCACCCAGCGCTGCCGCCGGCCATTCACCGCGAGCACGCAAGTGATTTCTTTGCACGGCAGGTCGGCGCGCCGCTTGGTCAGCACCCCCGAATAAAGGTGGAGCACAGATGCCCGGCGAGAGACAGCGTCGTAATCTATCCGTTCTCAGGCAGCGTGTGGAAGAACTGGCCCGCATCGCGATATCGCGAGCTGGCAGCGAAGCTCCCCTGCAAAGTCGAATGGAACGTCGGGCCAGAGGAGGAGTGGGCCGGTGCAACACGATTTACAAACCTCGCAGAGTTGGCCGGCTGGATCGCGGGAGCGCGTCTTTACATCGGCAATGACTCCGGGATTGCGCATCTGGCGGCCGCGGCCGGGGTCCCGACCCTGGTGCTATTCGGGCCTTTCTCGCCGCAGACGTGGGCGCCGCGCGGCCCGCAAGTGACGATTCTGGTGTCCGATCCGCTGGAACGCCTGAGTCTCGAAATGGTCCTGAGAACTGCTAATCGGCTGCTTGGCTTCCGGTAAATCGCGGCCGCCATCGCACGATGGGTTTGCGCGCCGCCGTGACTTCATCCACCCGCGAAGTGCGCGTGGAATGCGGAGCTTTGAGCACCAATTCCGGGTTCTCCTCCACTTCCTGGGCGATCGAAATCATCGCGTCGGCAAATAGATCCAGCTCGCGCTTGCTCTCGGTTTCGGTCGGCTCGATCATCAGCGCGCCGCGAACGATGAGCGGAAAGCTTACGGTGTACGGATGGAAGCCATAATCGATTAGCCGCTTCGCGATGTCTCCCGTTCGCACGCCGTGCTTGGCCTGGCGGTCGTCGCTGAACACGCATTCGTGCATACTGGGCGCCTTATAGGCGATCTGATAACTCGGTTCGAGCAGGGCGCGCAGATAGTTCGCGTTCAGCAACGCATCGAGAGTGGCTTGCCGCAGTCCGTTGCCGCCATGCGCCATGATGTAGGCCAGTGCGCGGACGAGCACGCCGAAGTTCCCATAGAAGGCACGCACCCGGCCGATGGAATCCGGCAGATCATAATTCCACTTCCAGGCGTTGTCTTCGCGTTTGAGGCGGGGCGCCGGCAAGAACGGAGTAAGTACCTTTGCAACCGCCACTGCGCCGGAACCCGGACCGCCGCCCCCGTGCGGAGTTGAAAACGTCTTGTGCAGGTTGAGGTGCATCACGTCTGCGCCGAAATCGCCGGGCCGCGCGATGCCCACCAGCGCATTCATATTTGCGCCGTCCATATAAACCAGCGCGCCTTTGTCATGAAGGATGCTGCAGATTTCCCGGATATTCCCCTCGAACACTCCCACGGTGTTTGGATTGGTGATCATCAGCGCGGCAACGTCGTCTGTGACAACTCGATGCAGCACATTGAGGTCGATCATGCCGCGTTCGTTCGACTTGATGTTTTCGACGGCATAGCCGACCATCGTGGCAGTGGCGGGATTCGTTCCGTGCGCCGAATCGGGCACCAGAACTTTCTTGCGAGGGTTGCCGCGCTTCTCGAGCAGCGCGCGAATCATCAAAATACCCGTGAACTCACCGTGCGCGCCGGCCGCGGGTTGCAGCGTCACCGCGTCCATTCCGGTAATTTCCGCCAGCGCGCGCTCCAACGCGGCAAACACTTCCATGCAGCCTTGCGAAAGATGTTCGGGTTGATACGGATGCGCCCACGCCAAACCCTCGGTGCGCGCCACCACTTCGTTGACCCGCGGGTTGTACTTCATCGTGCATGAGCCCAGCGGATACAACCCCAGATCGATCGCGTAGTTCCAGGTAGAAAGCCTGGTAAAGTGGCGCAGCGTTTCGAATTCGCTCACTTCCGGAAAACCTTCTATTTCGGCGCGGACGTTTTCCTTGCCAAGAACTTTTTCAGGATCGACTGCTGGAACATCAAGTTCTGGAAGCTGGTATCCACGCTTGCCGGGCGAGCTCAGCTCGAACAGGAGCGACTCCTCCTGGACAATGTGTTTGGAGACCTTCTTGATCATCTTGGTTACTGCTTCAGGAACGCGTGAGCGACAGCGTCCATATCCGCGCGGCGGTTCATTTCAGTGGCGCATAGGAGCATGCAATTCCCGAGTTCGGGATAAAACCGCGCGAGCGGCAGTCCGCCGATGATTTTCTGATCCAGAAGCGCAGCGTTAATTTGTTCAGGCGATTTGCCGTCGCTCCGCGCGACGAATTCGTTGAAGAAGGGCGCATCGAATGGTAGCGGCAGCTTTTGCGCAAGATAATGCGCCTTGGCCAGATTCTGTTCGGCCAGCTCGCGTAATCCTTCCTTGCCATAGAGCGACATGAAGACCGTCGCCATCAGGGCCAGCAGCGCCTGATTGGTGCAGATGTTGGAAGTAGCTCGCTCGCGGCGAATATGCTGCTCGCGAGTGGCGAGCGTGAGACAGAACGCCCGGCGGCCTGAGGCATCGGTGCTCTCACCGACCAGGCGGCCGGGAATCTGCCGGATATACTTTTCGTGGGTCGCGATAATGCCCGCATAGGGGCCGCCATAACTCGGCGAAATTGCAAAGCTCTGCAGCTCCCCGGCAACGATATCGGCCTGTTTCGGAGGCTCCATCAGACCGAGCGCCACCGCCTCGGTGAATACCGCCACCAGCAGAGCGCCCTTGCTCGACACCAAGCGTGAAATTTCCTCGATCTGCTCCAGCAGGCCGAAGAAATTTGGCGTCTGGACGATCACCGCGGCGACGTCGTCGCTCAACTTCTTATTCAAATCGTCCAGATCCAGGCGGCCGTTCTTGGCATACGCGAGCTCTTCAACCGGAATGCCCTGGTGCCGGGTGTACGTGCGCAGCACCTCGCGGTATTCCGGATGCACTGTGCGCGCAATCAGGATCTTATTCCGGCGCGTGATGCGAACCGCCATCATGGCGGCTTCCGGTATGGCGGAAGAACCGTCATACATCGACGCGTTCGCCACTTCCATGCCCGTCAACTGGCAGATCATCGACTGGAACTCGAAGATGCTGGTCAGCGTTCCCTGTGAGATCTCGGCTTGGTAAGGCGTGTAGGAGGTAAGAAACTCGCCGCGCGACACTACCGTGTCAACCAGCACCGGCCGGTAGTGATTGTAAACTCCGGCGCCCAGGAAACTCGCAAAACCGTTGGCGTTCTCTCCGGCACGTTGCTTGAAATAATCGACTATTTCGTATTCGCTCTTGCCGTTCTCAATTGCAAGGCGCTGGTCGAAGCGCACCTCGGCCGGCAGATAGGCGATCAGGTCTTCTTCTGATTGCATACCAAGCGCGGCGAGCATCTCCTGGCGCTCGGAATCTGACTTCGGTAAGTATCGCAATAATGTTTCCTAAGCTGAATGAGCAACGCCAGTTATTCGGTGCCGATATATTTTTGATAATCCGCGGCTGACATCAATCCATTTATTTCTTCAGGTGCGGCAAGCTTGACTTTTATCAGCCAGCCATCCCCGTGTGGGTCTGTATTTAGCGTTTCAGGTTTTTGAGATAGTAAGTCGTTTGCCGCTGTAACTTCTCCTGTAACTGGCGAATAGACATCCGAAACAGCCTTCACCGATTCCACGGAGCCGAACGTTTCGCCTCGCTTCACGTTCGATCCGGCGGTCGGAAGATTGACGAAAACGATGTCGCCCAGCTCATGCTGCGCGTGGTCCGTAATACCAATCGTCACTTCACTCCCGTCCGCATGTACCCATTCGTGCTCTCGTGTGTATCGATAATTTTCGGGATAGCTCATCCTTTTGCTCTCTTATAGAATGGCGTAGCCACGGTAATCGCATCCACCGGAGTGTCGCGGATAAGAACCTGAATGGGAACGCCCGGAACGGCCTTCTCAACCGGCAGATAACTAAGGCCAATGTTCTTGTTCAGCGTGGGAGATGGTCCTCCACTGGTTACCCAACCCGCCGGTACGCCATCGATCCAAATTTCATAGCCCTCGCGGCCAATGCCACGGCCAATCATCTCAAAGCCCACCAGCTTGCGCGTAATACCGTGCTGCAGCGCGGTCTCCAGCGCTCCACGGCCGGCAAACTCACCCTTGTCCATCTTGACAATCCACGCAAGGTCCGCCTCGAACGGATTGATCGAGGCCGTGAGCTCATTCCCGTAAAGCGCCATCTTGGCTTCCAGCCGAAGCGTGTTGCGCGCACCCAAACCGCAGGGTTTGATACCGAACTCCTTGCCGGCGCTCATGATCGCGTTCCAAACTTTTGCAGCCGAATCCGGGGCAATGTAGACCTCGAAACCATCTTCGCCAGTGTACCCCGTATACGCAATCCGAGCTGCGACACCATCCACATAGCCATCGGTAAACCAATAGTATTTGATGCCGGAAAGATCGGTCTGCGTTAGTTTCTGCAACGTAGCTGCCGCTTTCGGTCCCTGAATAGCAAGCTGCGCATAACGGTCGCTTGCGAACTCCACTTCGGCATCGAAGCGGTTGAATGCGCGGATGTGTTCGAAGTCCTTTTCCTGGTTCGAGGCGTTCACGCAAAGAAAGAAATGTGTATCTGAAACTTTATGAACCAGGATGTCATCGACAAACCCGCCGTGTTCATATAACAGCGCTGAATAATGCGCCTGCCCCGTTTTCATCTTTGCGGCATTATTGGTGGAGACGAAATCGACCTGCTCGGCCGCGTGCGGACCCCTTATTTCGATCTCGCCCATATGGCTGACATCGAACAGGCCAACGGAGTTGCGAACCGCGTGGTGCTCCTGCAGAATGCCCGAATACTGGATGGGCATGTTCCAGCCGCCAAAATCGACCATCTTGGCTTTCAGCGCGGTGTGAGTATCGAACAGCGGCGTTCTCTTCAACGTGGAAGCGGGGGCTGCGCTCATGAGCAGGAAACCTCAGCGTAACATGGCGATGAACGCGGATTGCGGGCGTAAAAAGCCTGATTTAGAAAGGATTTCCCGCTTATGCGCTAACGTCGGCGGTCTCTGTGGCGCCGTATTCTTTCAGCTTGTTGAAGAGCGTCTTCAGGCTGATGCCGAGAATTTCGGCAGCCCGTGTCTTGTTGTTCTTGGTGTGCTGAAGAGTGAGTTGAATTAAGGCTTTCTCAGCCTCTCCAACCGTAGTTCCGACTGGCAAGCGAACGCTGTCGGGTTCGAACACCTGGGCTGGCGGCCGCGAGCCAACCGAGACTCCGAAGTCGTACGGCAGATGCGCCATCTGGATAGCGCCCTCGCCCGCCAGGATGACCGCACGTTCGAGCACGTTGCGCAACTCGCGGACATTTCCCGGCCAAGTGTATTTCTTGAAAGCCTCCATCACGTCCGGCGTGACATACGTGATATTGCAGGCGTGCTTGCGGTTCAGATGCGTGATGAGCGTTTCGCAAAGCACCGGCAAATCGGTTAGCCGCTGGCGAAGAGGCGGTAAGGAGATTTGGAAAACGTTGAGTCGATAATACAGGTCTTCACGCAGATCGCCTTTTTTCAGCGCCTCGTCGACGTTGCGGTTAGTGGCTGCCACCACTCGCACATCGACGGAAATTTCACCCTTGCCGCCTAGCCGCCGCACACGGGAGTCTTCCAGCACTCGAAGAAGCTTGGCTTGCGTGCCCGACGGCATCTCGGCCAATTCGTCGAGCAGCAGTGTTCCGTGCTGAGCCAATTCGAAGCAGCCCGCACGCCGTTCAAGAGCGCCGGTGAAAGCTCCTTTTTCGTGGCCGAACAGCTCGCTTTCCATCAACGTCTCCGGCATGGCCGCGCAGTTGATGGCGACGAAAGGGCCACCGCGCCGGTTACTTAGCTGATGAATCGCGCGCGCAACCAATTCTTTGCCGGTGCCGCTCTCACCGGCTACCAAGACCGCCGCCTTGCTCGGCGCTACCTGCCGGATGACTGAGAAGACCTGCTGCATCTGCGGCGAGGTGCCCACCATGTCCACCAGCACGCCTTGATAGGACAACTGGCGCTGCAAGCGCTCCGTTTCTTCGGCCAGTTGGCTTTGAGAGGCGGCGCGTTCCAGAAGCACACGCAGCGCGGCCGGCTGAATCGGTTTTTCGAGAAACCAGAACGCGCCGAGATCGTGAATAGTTTGAATGGCGGTTTCGATGTTGCCGAACGCGGTCAGAACGATGGCCGGCGGCATACTGCCATCCGCACCCAAACGCTTCATGAGCTCGAACCCGTCCATACGGGGCATCATCAGGTCCGTAACGATAACGTTCGCTGAGAAGCCGCCCAGCCTGTCCAGAGCTTCCTGACCGTCGGATGCGGTCTCGACGTTGAAGCCCCATGTGGAGATCATCTTAGCGAGAGGTTCCCGCTGCGATTCTTCATCGTCAACGACAAGAACATTAGTTCCCTGGCGTGTGGTTGAATTTCCCACGATCTATTAGTGTAGCCGACGAAGCATTGTTCGCTTTCAAACACACGAGCGCATCGTTACTCATTCGACCCGCCCGGAAAATGCTTGAACCTCCAGAGTATAACTCGAACCCATTAACTTGCTACTGCCGAGTTTTCTAGCGCATCCTGGAACAGGATGGAACGCCAGATTGTGCCCGAACGCGAGGTGAAGGATGAGCCGCCGCCGTTCCTGGGCAGTTGGCCTCGAGTGTATACGGCCGTGCTTTGCTATCTATTGCTCTTGATCACGGCGTTGTACGCGCTCACTCAGATGTTCCGATACTGATGCCCAAGCTCCTGGAAGTGATTGTCACCTCGGTCGAAGAGGCCCGTGAAGCAGAACTGGGTGGAGCTGACCGCATCGAGCTGGTGCGGGCGCTCGAGACCGGAGGATTGACGCCGACTCCGGAGGTTGTGGAACAGGTCGTCAATGCCGTGTCAATCCCGGTGCGGGTGATGCTGCGAGAGAATGCCTCCATGTCCGCTTCCGACCCGCGCGAGATCGGCGCTTTGCAGGCTTCGGCACGCCAGTTGGCGCAATTGCCGATCGACGGTTTCGTTTTGGGCTTCGTCAAGAATGGGAGTCTGGATCTTGAGACCATGGGCCAAGTGCTCGCGGATGTAGCCGGCCGTCGCGCGACACTTCATCGCGCCTTCGAGTATGTCGGCGATTCAGTAGCGGCCATACGAGAAGCCAAAACTCTTCCGCAAATCGACCGTATTCTGACCAGCGGTGGAGATGGAAGCTGGCAGCAGCGTAAGGCGCGGTTATTGGAATGGCGGGCTGCGGCCGAACCGGAAATCAGGATACTGATTGGGGTGGGCTTGCAGACGTCGGTCTTGACAGAAATGGCGAACCATTCGGAAGACTTCGAATTTCACGCGGGCCGTGCAGCGCGCTTTCCGCACACGACCGCGGGGCTCGTCAGCCGGGAACAGGTGGCAAAATTGAAAGCGCTGCTATGAGAGCGCTCGATTGGGTGGTGCTCTTTGCATGGCTCACGTCGCTGGTTTCCTATGGGCTTTATCGCGGCCGCGGCAGCGATACGGTCAACAAATACCTGCTGGCCGGCAAGACCATGCCCTGGTACGCCATGGGGCTCTCCATCATGGCGACGCAAGCAACGGCCATAACATTCATCTCCACGACCGGCCAGGGTTACGTGGATGGCATGCGTTTCGTGCAGTTCTATTTTGGGCTGCCGGTTGCGATGGTAATTCTTTGCGCCACCGCGGTTCCCATTTTTCACAGAGCGAAGGTATACACGGCCTACGAATATCTGGAACAGCGCTTCGACTCGAAGACCCGCGCCCTGGTCGGGTTGATATTCCTGATCCAGCGGGGGCTCGCCGCCGGCATTGGCCTCTACGCTCCGGCGGTCGCTCTTTCGGCGGTATTGGGTTGGTCGGACCGGCTCATCACAGTAGTGATCGGCGCACTGGTGATTCTTTACACTGCGAGCGGCGGCATCAAAGCCCTGACGTGGGCCGACGTGCAGCAGATGAGTATGATCTTCATCGCCCTGGTTACGAGCGTCATCGTTATGATCCACGCGCTGCCGCCAAACATCTCTGTGCTCGACGCGCTGCATCTGGCCGGGGCGGCGGGACGCCTGAATATTGTCGACCTGCATTTCAACTTGGATGACCGTTATAACGTTTGGAGCGGCGTGATCGGCGGAGGGTTTCTCGCCCTTGCCTATTTCGGTTGCGATCAGAGCCAGGTGCAACGTTATCTGACCGGCCGGTCTATTGCGCAAAGCCGCTTGAGCCTGCTGTTCAACGCGGTGGCGAAGATTCCGATGCAGTTGTTCATCCTGTTCATTGGAGTGATGGTGTTCGTGCTGTCGCTTTTCGTGGTGACGCCGATGGTGTTCCAGCCGGTGGAAGCGAGCCGCGCTTCGGCGACCGCTGCCTGGAAACCGGCCGAGGCGAATTACCAGCGCGCCTTTGAGAGCCGCCGGGATGCGGCGTTTCATTTGGCTGACGCCATGCGTGATTCGCAGCATGAGAGCGCTCCAGCGCTCACCGGCTTCCGACATGCGCAACGCGAATTCGAAGAGCGGCGAAAGGAGGGTCTCCAAATCATTCAGCGCCTGCACGGCGGCCAGACGTTCGATGATACAAACTACATCTTTCTGTCGTTTGTGAAGTCGTACCTGCCTGTGGGTTTGGTGGGGCTGGTAATCGGAGTAATCTTTTCGGCCTCGATGGGATCCACGTCCGGCGAAATCAACTCGCTAGCCACGGTCTCGGTGGTGGATATTTACAAGCGTTACTTCGTGCGGGACCGGGACGACCGCCATTACCTGCTGGCCTCGCGGTTTCTGACGGTATTTTGGGGAGCATATGCGATTGCGTTCGCGGCTCTGGGGTCGCGCGGATTCGGGGCGCTGATTGTGCGTGTGAACATCGTCGGCTCCTTTTTCTATGGAGGAATGTTGGGCGTATTTGTGCTGGCGTTTTTCTGTAAGAACGTGGGAGGCACGGCGGCGTTTTGGGGCGTGCTGGCGGGCGAAGCCGCGATCTTCGCGACCGCGCTATTCACGAAGATTTCTTTCCTTTGGTACAACGTGATCGGCTGTCTGGTCGTGGTCGCCGTGGGACTGGCGTTGTCGGCGGGAAGGCCGCGCTGCGAGCCATGAGCGCGCCGAAGCCAGTTGCGCTGGTCACGGGCGGAAGCCGGGGCATTGGCCGCGCGATCGTCGAAGAGCTATCGAGCACGCATGAGATTATCGCGACATATCGTTCGAACCGGGTAGTCGGCATGTTCGAATGCGACCTTGGGGATCTTGCATCATGCGACCGCTTGCTCAAACGAGTGGGTCCAGTCGATCTGCTCGTGAACAACGCGGCGATGGCGCCGCGGGAGCGTAGAGACATCTTGGAGGCGACGCCGGAGAGCTTCGATGAGATCCTGGCGGCGAATTTGCGGGGTCCATACTTTCTTACTCAGCAGATTGCGCGCCGGATGCTCGAGCGTGGCTCCGGGCGAATCGTGTTTATCGGCTCGATATCGAGTTTCACGGCCTCAACAAATCGCGGCGATTACTGCATGGCGAAAGCGGGAATCAGCATGGCCGTGAAACTGTTCGCCGCGCGTCTGGCTGCGCACGGCATTCCGGTTTTCGAGATCCAGCCGGGCATCGTTCGCACGGATATGATCGCGCCCGCTGCCGCCAGCTATGAGGCGAAGATTGCGGACGGGCTGGTGCCGCAGAGGCGCATGGGCGAGCCGCAAGATGTTGCAAAGGTGGTTCGCGCGATCGCCGATGGAAAACTCGATTACTGCACGGGACAAGTGATCCATGCAGACGGCGGATTTCATTTGCGCACGCTATAAGAGGACCGATGAGGATTGCAGATCTTTCGCAAATCGCCGGCCGAAGCTATCCGGCCGGGCGTTTGACACAGAATCTGGTGGGCGGAATGAGCCCGATTCAAGCGGCGAATTTCTCTCTCGGCTATGTGACGCTCGACCCGAACGGAGGGCAAGTCCCTTGGCACAATCAAGACCAGGAAGAGATCTATCTGATTCTGGAGGGCAGCGGTGAGATGTGCCTTGGCGAGGAGCGGGCTTCCGTCAGAGCCGGGCAGGCGGTCTATATTCCGCCGCGTGTATTTCATCAGTTGACGAATACGGGCGCAATGCCGATGCGGATGATCTATTGTTACGGACCAGCCGGGGATGTGGCGCATTGGCGGCAGGAACTGGATGGCACACTGGCGCGAGCGGGCGTGGATGCACCGCCGCTACCCGAAGGCGCTCAGCGGCAACGGGGTTAAAACGTGCGTGAAGTCGGAATCATCCTGAACGGTGTGACCGGGCGTATGGGGCTGAATCAGCACCTGCGGCGATCCATCTACGCCATCATCGAGCAGGGCGGCATACGGCTGAGCGATGACGAAACAGTCATGCCACGCCCGCTGCTGGTGGGCCGGAACGCTCACAAGCTGGAAGCGATCTCGCGCGAGTTCGGCGGCCTTCCCTACTCGACCAATCTGGATCAGGCTCTGGCAGATCCGCAATACACGATCTACTTTGATGCCCAGACGACGAACCGGCGTGCGGAAGCGGTGCGCGCTGCGATTGCGGCCGGCAAGCACGTGTATTGCGAGAAGCCCATCGCGGAGTCAACCGAATCGGCTTTGGAACTTTACCGGCTCGCGGTGAAGGCGGGCGTCAAACATGGAGTGGTACAAGACAAGCTTTGGCTGCCTGGTTTGCTCAAGCTACAAGCCTTGCGCGACTTGGATTTCTTCGGCTGCATTCTCTCTGTTCGTGGAGAGTTCGGATATTGGGTGTTTGAAGGCGATGTCTTGCCGGCGCAGCGGCCGTCCTGGAACTACCGCAAAGAGGACGGCGGCGGAGTCATTCTGGATATGCTCTGCCATTGGCGCTATGTGCTCGACAACTTGTTCGGCGAGGTGAAAGCCGTCTCGTGCCTGGGGGCGACGCACATACCGGAGCGTTGGGACGAATCCGGTCATCGGTATCAGTGCACCGCAGACGATGCGGCCTACGCGACGTTCGAACTCGAGGGCGGCATTGTCGCGCACTTCAACTCGTCTTGGGCAGTGCGCGTGCGACGAGATGATTTGCTGACAATTCAGGTGGATGGCGCAAAAGGTTCGGCGGTCGCCGGACTGCGCGACTGCTGGATTCAACCTTACGGGGCGACGCCGCGGCCGGTCTGGAACCCGGACGTACCGAGCGCCGTGGATTACTTCGACGGATGGCAGAAAGTGCCGGAGCAGATGCCGTTCGAGAATGCGTTCAAGCGGCAATGGGGACTGTTTCTGCGGCACGTCGTGAAGAACGAGCCGTTCCGCTGGGACCTGTTCGAAGGCGCGAAAGGCGTTCAGTTGGCCGAGAAAGGGCTTGAATCGTGGAAGAAGCGCTGTTGGGTGAATGTCGAGCCGTTGCGGCGCTGAGCTTCATGCGTCGTCTTTGAGCAGCTTGACCGGGTCGACGCTGAGAGCGCGCGTTGCGGGAATCCAAGTAGCCAAGATTCCGAGCAGCGCCATGCAAAGAATCACACCGCTCCAGACCAGAGGATCGCGCGGGGTTGCATGGTAGACAATCTGCCCCAATAGCCTGCTGGCCAAGAGTCCCATCGATAATCCAGCGGCTGAACCGATCACCAATAGAACGACTGGGCGCGCAAGCGCGGTTCCGATTAGCTGTAACGGCCGTGTTCCAAGAGCAACGCGGATACCGAATTCTTTCTTGCGTTTGGATACCGAGTAGGCGGCCATTCCGAACACTCCCGTTACCGCGAGCATGGCCGCGAGCAAACCCATCACGCCCAGGGCCACGGTGGCCGCCCGAGCGGGAAAGAGCGCAAGCGCCATCGCCTGCGGCCAACCTTCAATCGTGAACGGCAGATTCGGATCCAGTTTGCCCAGCATGTCACTCAGCGTGGCGGCCGTTTCAGGCCCGGGCAAGTTCGAGAGCACAACCAGCGTGGTATCGCTATCCGGGAGCTGAGCCACTGGTAAGAACATGGCTGCCTGGGGTTGCTCGGTCAGAGAATCGTACTTGCCATCCTCGACGATTCCGACGACCTCGAGCGACGATTTGTCAGCCATCAAGAAGCGGCGGCCGACCGCGAGCGGCGTTCCAAACAATTGGCGCGCGAAGATTTCATTCACGAGGGCGACGCCGGGCGCCCGCTTATCGTCGTGCCAGGTGATGTCGCGGCCTGCGCGCAAACCAGTGCGGGCGGCACGCAGATAGCCAGGCGAGATGGAGAAGAATTTTGCGCCGAAAGCGCTATTGGAGGGACGGAAATCCACCGTACCGGGCGGATAGACCGGCGTAGTGCTGCCGCCAGTCCCGAGCGGCGCTTCACTAATTGTGCCGGCCGCTATAAGGCCTGGAATCGCCGCAGCTTGATTTAGAATGCGCTTCTGGACATCGACTGAGGCGTCATCCGAGTAGTTGGCCATGTGCATATCCGTCGTGGCCAGCACGGTGTTGTGCGGATCGAAACCCAGCGGCGCGTGCAAGGAGCGTTGCATGCCGCGGAGCGCGACGAGCGAGGAGGTCAGCAGTAGCGCGCAGAGAGCGATCTGAAGACCGAGTAGAACATCGCGCAAGCCTAAGCGACGCCGGCCGCCTGCTGACGCGGCCATGTTCTTCATAGCCTGAACCAGATCAGTGCGCCAGAGCTGCCGTGCGGGAACCAAGCCGGGCAGGGCGCCGCTCGCGAGAGACAGCAGAGCAGCTATGAAGTACACACGGGCGCCGGGAATAACCGTCACGTGGATGGGAAAATCCGCGAACGGCTGCCATCGGCTTAGAAACTGAAGCAGGGCGGTAGCCAACAACGTGCCCAGGAACCCACCCAATAGCGAGACAAGGACTGCTTCTGTGAGCAGTTGACGAAGCACGTGCCAGCGGCTGGAGCCGATTGCCAGGCGGATTGCGAGTTCGCGGAACCGATCGGCCGCTCGCGCAGCGAAGATAGCGGCCAGATTGGCGCACGCAGCGACCAACACGAGCAAAGCCAGAATCATGATGGCGGAGACGAACGCACGCGCGGCGTCGCCGACTTGATCACCCATCAGGCCGGGCTTGATAAGGCGTGCTTTCATGCCGTCGTCTGTGGTTGGATATTGCCTGGCTAAACGGGCCGCGACAACGTTCAGATCCGCTGTAACGGCCTGTGACGTAATGCCAGGCTTGATTAGCCCGATTATCCAGATGCCGTGATTGAAACGCTTACTTAAGAAGTCGTAACCCTCCACCTGCCGTTCGTTGACCATGGGCATCCAGAAGTCGGGCCAGAGAAACACATCCGTGCCGTGGAAGGATGCAGGGGCGACGCCAACGATAGTGAAGGGATGCTGGTTCAGGCGAACTGTTGTGCCGACAATGCGCGGGTCGGCATTGAAACGAGACCGCCAGAATGCATCACTCAGGACGATGTAGGGCGCCGAATCAGGGCCATGCTCGTCGGTCGCATGAATTAAGCGGCCTAAGGCCGGCTTGATTCCAAGCAGGTCGAAGTAGTTGCCGGAGACTTCGTAGTTCCAGCACTTATAGGCTGCCGCGCCGGCGTTGAGCCCGACCTGCCCGACGCGGTAGGCGGCAAGGCCGCTGAAGCTGGTGTTCTGGTTGCGGTAATCCAGGTAGTCCGGGTACGACTGGTTGTCGTAACCATGAGGACCTTGCACGACATTGAAGAGGCGGCCGGGGTCGCCGGGAATCACCGAGTTCAGGACGAGTGAATTGAGCACGCTGAACACCACCACGTTGGCGGCGACCGCCAGCGCCAAGGTGGTTACGGCAGTCACGACAAAGCCGGGCGAGCGGCGCAGTTGACGGACGGCGTAGTAGACATCGCGCCAGAGGCTTTCGACGACTTGATTCAGCTCGACCGCGGTTGTGCGCTCTGCTTGCAGGGGCAGATTGCCAAAGCGGACGCGTGCGTCGCGATGGGCTTCCTCGGGGGTCATCCCGGCCGCGAGATTGTCGTCGGCGCGCAGTTCGATATGCGCGCGCAGTTCGGCTTCGATATCGCTTTGCAGTTTCGCACGGCGAAACAGATTGGCAATGCGCCGTATCAGCAACATGGATTCACCTCAGGCATAGCGCAACACGGTAGAGACGCCTTTCACTAGCTGCGCGAAATCTTCCTCAGCCTTTCGCAACTGCTTTCGTCCGGCCGCGGTGAGCCGGTAGTACTTGGCCTTACGATTCGTTTCTGTTAACGCCCATTCGGAGCTGATCCAACCTTGCTGCTCGATGCGGTGCAAGGCTGGATAGAGCGAGCCTTCTTCCACCTGCAGCAACTGATTGGAGGCTTTCTGGATGTGTAGAACGATCCCGTACCCATGCAGCGAACCAACTTGCGAGAGCGTTTTGAGAATGAGCAGGTCGAGAGCGCCCTGTAAGTCGTTTTTCGGCATGGCAACTAGGTCGATGATCCTGATTGCCAGCATACACCTAGATGTTTAGGTGTGTCAATGGCTCGCGCGCCGTCGTGTCAACTCGTGGCGTCGAGAACTAAACCTTTTCCGGAACTACGTAGGGCGCCCGGTACGTGCCTTTCAGCAGCTCGGTTGCTTCGGAGTCGTCGATCACGGACTCGGTTTCGGGATCGAAGTTGATGGTGCGGCCGAGCCGGTACGAGGCGTTCGCCAGGTGGACCAGCGTGGTCGAAAGATAACCTTCTCGAATGGGCGCGTGCAGATCTTCGGCTTTGCGGCTGCGGACGCACTCGATGAAGTTGACGAAGTGCTCGTTCTTAAGCGGGACATGCTTCGCTGGGCCAGGCTCGTTGTGGTCACCCAGGAACGATTTGTACGAGTCGTAATCGGCGATGACGAGATACCCCTTCGAGCCGTAATACATGTTGCCGATGGTGCCAGGTTTTCCACTCGCCGGGCCAAGGCCCGTTCCCTGATGTGGCTTCGCAGAGGCCAATCCAGCCGCGGGAACGCCGCCACCGCCGAACTCCGCGGTGCCGATGCCGGCTTCGTGATTGGTCATCCAGCCCCGCACCTCGAAGTTCATCATCTTGGTCTTGCCCTCCGGCGTGCGGAACTCGTAGGCAACCGTCAGCACGTTCGGGGTCTGCTGATCGTCATCGAACAGGAAATGGCCGCCCATCGCGGTGATCTTATAGGGCAGTCCCACGCCCAGGCCCCAGCGCGCCAGATCCAGTTGATGAATTCCCTGGTTGCCTAAATCGCCGTTGCCGGTGTCCCAGATCCAGTGCCAGTTGTAATGGAATCGGTTCCTCGTAAACGGCTTGAGCGGCGCGGGACCGGTCCACAAATCGTAATCCACGCCGGCCGGAACGGGCTCAGGCAGCGCGTGCCCGATGGTGTCGCGCCACTTATAACAGAGACCGCGCGACATATAGATGTTGCCGATGAGGCCGTCGCGCATTTGGTTCATCGAGTCGACAATTGCGGCGCTCGAGCGGCATTGGCTGCCGTGCTCGCAGATGACTTTGTATTTGTCGATGGCGCGCACGAGTTGGCGGCCCTCCCACCAGTTGTGGGAGCAAGGCTTTTCGATGTAGATGTCTTTGCCGGCCTGCGCAGCCCAGATACCGATGAGAGAGTGCCAATGATTCGGCGTAGCTATCGAAACCGCATCCAGATTCTTGTCTTCGAGCAGCTTCCGAACATCCACGTAAGTCTGGGGTTTGGGGATGCCCATCTGCTCGGCATCGGCGCAACGCTTGCGCATGACGTTGTCGTCGACGTCGCAGAAATAGGCGATCTCGACGCCGGGAATGGGCTTGTAGCCCTTCACGTGATCCCAACCGCGGCCTCTTAAACCGATGACCGCAACCCGGACCCGATCGTTAGCGCCTAGAACTTTGCGCGTTGAGGTGGCGATGGTTGCGGCGGCGATTGCACCTGTTTTCAGGAAATCGCGCCGGCCCTGGTTTTGAAGATCGTTTTGCATGACTACACCTTTTTCAGTACTTTCACGAGTCCGTCCATAGATTCGACGCTCGATGTATAGGGATCGTGTTGCGGGTTTTTGTAGTGGGTCTCGAGAGACATGGTTCCTGAGTAACTCATCTGCTTCAGGGCGCGGAATTGGCCCACGAAGTCGATCTCTCCTCCGCCGATGGGCTTCCAGGACTTGCCGGCTGCGTCTTTGAGATGAATGTGGCTGATGCGGCTGTGGTCCAGTTGATCCCAGGCTTTCGGAAACGGCTGCTCACCGGCCATGTAGCAGTTGCCGGGATCCCAGTTGTGCATCAAGGTGCGATCCGGGATGGCTCGAAATAGCCGTGCGGTTTCCGTTCCGGTGGCCACGTTGCAATCGAATTCGTTTTCGACCAGCAAGGTAACGCTCTGTTGTTTGGCGACAGCAATCGCCTTATGTAGATCTTCGACAATGCGGTCGAAAATCGCATTGGGGTCGGCAACGCGCTTATAAGTGAAGATGCGCAGCCGATCGGTTCCCAGGATGTGCGCCGCGTCGGCACCGCGCTTGAGATCCTCCAACTGCTTTTCGTATTCACCCTGCACGGGATTCAGGTCGCTCGCATTTTCACCTACCGGTTGGGTCCCGGGCAGCGTGATCTTGTAAACGCCGGTATCGAGAATCGAGAGTTTGACGCCCGCATCGTCCAGTTGCTTCCTGATCTGCTTCACCTGCTGGGGTGTCGCGCTGTTGTAGACGTAACGGGTCTTCCCATCCAGTTTGAGATTGCGAATTTCCGCCCAATGAAGTTGATATTTGGGATAGAAGCTGCTGAGAACACGGCTGAGATCGGGATCGACCTCGTCTGTGATGATGCCGAGCTTCCAGGGGTAATCAAACTCTTCCGCGAAAAGCGGGCTTGCGGCGAGCGCTGCCGTGCCGAGCCGAATGAAGTAGCGCCGGTTCATACTTGCAGGGTAGCGATATCGACGGTCGATTGGTACCCCTCGATCACTACGATTCCGCTTTCGGTGACGAAGTATTTCTTGCGATCTTCTTCCAGGTTATAACCGACCTCGGCGTGTTGCTCGATCTTTACGTTCTTATCCAGGATGGCGTTCCGGACCTTGGCATGGCGGCCAATGTCGCAATTATCAAAGATAACTGAATTCTCAACCCGGGCGCCGGTATGCACCTTTACGCCGCGTCCAAGCACCGAGCCTTTCACGAATCCGCCGGAAACGATGGAGCTTCCGGCGACGATGGAATCGACCGCCATGCCACGACGGCCCTCTTCGTCGAAGACGAACTTGGCAGGAGCATCGAAATAGCCGGCCGTGCGCAATGGCCATTGCCGGTTGTAAAGGTTGAGCTCCGGAGAGACGGCGCGCAGGTCCATGCTGGCTTCGTAATAGGCATCCAGAGTTCCGACATCGCGCCAGTACTGGGGGGCTCCGATGGGATCGCCCGGAATCACGTTAGTTTGAAAATTGTAGGCGTACATGTCCGCGCGTCCGATGAGCGAAGGAAGAATGTCCTTGCCGAAATCGTGAGAGCTTTGCTCGTTCTTGCTGTCGTCATAGAGCTCGCGCAGCAGCACGTCGGTCGAAAAAACGTAATTGCCCATGGAGGCGTAGACGCGATTGGGGTCGCCCGGCATAGTTGGCGCGTCGGCCTTTTTTTCGTGGAAGCCGATGATGTTTCCTTCCGGCGTGGTCTCGATTACGCCGAATTCCGACGCATATTCCTTCTCCACGGGAATCGCGGCGACCGTTACGCCCGCACGTTTTTCAACGTGGTACTCGATCATTTGGCGAATGTTCATGCGGTAGATGTGGTCGGCGCCGAAGATCACGACGACGTGAGGGTCGGCCTGCTCAATCAGATTCACGTTTTGCGTGATGGCATCCGCGGTGCCGCGATACCAGTCCTCCTGAGCCGAGCGCATTTGCGCGGGAACAGGGATGATGAAATTGTTTTTCAGCAGGCCGCTGACTTCCCAGCCCTCGCGCAGGTGCTGGAGCAGCGATTGGCTCTTGAACTGGGTCAGGACATAGATGGAATAGATGCCCGAATTAAGGAGATTGCTCAGAACGAAATCTACAATGCGGTAACGGCCACCGAAGGGGACCGCCGGCTTGGCACGTTCCTTTGTTAACGGATAAAGCCGGGTTCCCTTCCCACCTGCCAGCACAAACGCCAGAACACGAAGCTGCATCCAGACGCCCTCCGCCGATTAGAATACTGTATGCGCCAGAGTGTGTCAGAAGCTAATCTTTAGAATCTTTCCTCCATTGCCCACGAACCATCCATGTTCCGGATCGGCGAAGGCGATGGCCCAGTAACCGCTCGCTTCGGGTAATTGAAACCAGGTGCGGCCTTCATCAGGAGTCCAGGCGGCAGATCCAGAGGTGAAATTCGGCTGGGTTTCGGCGGTAATGACGATGGCGCGATCGCGGTGATCATCATTGTCGTCATGGCAGTTGCTGCGACGGTCGCCGGGGGATAGAGCGTCGCGGCGGCAATTGCCGCGGATATAGGCGAGGCAAAAAATGGCTCCTTTCACAGGCGGCTTGTTGGTCAGAATCCAGCTTTGGCCGCCATCATCGGAGGTTGCCATCTCAGCCGAATTGTTGGAGGCGAGATCGCCGCCACCCAGAGCGCCATGCCAATCGTCGCGAAAGGCGACCGAGATTCCGCCGGCGCTCGGCGAACTCACGAGCGGAGTATCGAACGCGGCCCAAGTGTCGCCGCCGTCTCTAGTAGCGAGAATTCGAGCGACGGTTGAGCCGCCGGTGGCGATCCAGGCATTTCTTTCTCCCTCGGTTGCTACACACGTTCCACTAGCGGCAAAGGAGGCTTCGCCGGATAATGCGGGCGGCATATTATCGGCGATAGAGTGCCAGGTGCTTCCGTTTCTGGTGCGGAGGTCGGGGAAGACGCCGTTGACCGAGTCGCTGTGGGCGATGCCGCGAGTGGGAGTCCAGAACGCGAAACAGTCATAGAAGGCATTCGCGGTTTGATTCGTGAACTGAATGTTCCAGGTGGCGCCGCCATCGACCGTTTTGTAGATTCGAAAATCTGTCGTGTTATCGCCGATGGACAAGAGATAGGCGATCTTGTCGCTGACGCCGTAGACGTCGCGGAACTGCAGGCTTTCGGCCCCGGGGACCACAGCGGCTTTCCAGGTTGCACCGCCGTCAGTGGTGAGGACATATGTACCGCCGGTTCCGGCTGCCCACACGATGCGGGAGTTGACCGGACTCACGGCGATAAGCAGTTGCGTGGTGCCGCTCTTTTGTGGAGTGAGCTTGGGTGCATGCACGGTCCCATATTCTTGGGCAACAATAAGAGTGGCGGAGGCGGCCATCAGAAAAACGAGCGGCAACAGTTTTGACATGCGGGTGCTCCTCAAAGACAGGAATTAGCGGCGGGGGCGCACAGGGCGTTCCGTTGTGCGCGGCCAAAATAGAGGGAGTATATCACGCGCGGCGCGTCAAGCGGCCTTTGGAGTAGTGTTCTTGGCACCGGCGTTTTCGAGCGCGGCGTTCGCGTCCGCCCACTCGGCAAAGAGATCGGGCTCGATTTCAATGGCACGGACTTCGACTTCTTCGAGTGAAAATTCGAAGCCATTTTCGTCCGGTTCCCAGAGGTCGTGGCGCTCTTCATGGACGGCGGCGATGTACTGGCGGGCGGCTTCGTTGAGACGCTTCGCTTGCTGCTGCTTGCGGAGTTGCTGTAGCTCGCGGAGGGCGGCGGTGTCTTTTTCGCGCTGGCGGCGGAGACGGGATTCCTGGATGGACAGGTTGTTGAGCTGGCGCTGATAGGCGAGGAAGATCTTGGCTTCGATCAGATGACTTCGGATGGCGGGGTCTTCTTGCGGGAACTCGGCGGCGAGTTCGAGGCGGCCGACGGCGTAGATGCCGTATTCGAGGGCGGGAATGCGGAACAGGCGCCATTCGGTATCGGCTAACGATTGAACGAGGTTGCGTTCTTCTTCGCCAGTCGGTTGGTGGCGCGCGAAGAAGGCGGCAACGTGAGCTTCGTAGGCGGCAGCGTCATCTCCGGGAAGCAGGACGGTGCGGCCGGTGAGGCCGGTTTTGACGGCGTTCAATGAAGATTTGGCCTTGCCATCGGGCGAGGTGGGGCCGGTAGAGAGCTGGGCGTTCTTCTGGTTCGCGGTGATTTGGGCGGAAGTGGACATGGTTCGGCTCCTTGGAATTCGTAACCGCTCCTTTACAGTCGCGGCTCGGTTTGCAGAAATGGCCCACGAGCGGGATGGCCGCCGCGTGAGCCTGCCGGAAGATAGCACGGCCAAGAGCAGAAACGAACTTCGGGGGTGTGGAAAAGGTGGGTAAGTGGATGAAGGGGAAGGGGGTTGGGGAAATTTTTCGGATTTGTCACCGGTTTGGAGGCGCTCGGGGTATTGTGGCCCGAAGGGTAATTCATTTCGCGCCGATTAGGAGCGCAACATAGCCGCGGACGATATCCAAAACCTCTCTGGGCGCTGTGTCAATGAGCTTGGCATGCCTTGCTTTAAAATCTACGGACTTGACGTGATCAGACAGAATTACGCCCGCGATTCCGCCGCGGTCAGGCAGCCGCACTTCAAAGGGATAGCCGTTTACTTGACTGGTAACGGGGCAAACGAGGCAGAGACCTGCGGGCCGATTATAGGCGCCTTCGGAGATCACCAGGGCCGGGCGCCAGCCGGCTTGCTCGTGCCCGATTCGCGGTTCGAGGTCTAATTTGATCAAATCGCCAGCTTGGGGTATCCAGGACTTACTCACCAGACCTCACGGCCTTGCGGCTGCCCCCAGCCGCTTTCGGCGTGGCGATTCTTCCGAGTGATACCGGCTACCAGGTCCTCAAGCGATTTCTGTACTGCGGCAGCGCGCACCACGATTACACCGGGGCGGTCGACTTCAAAATGGACCGTGTCCCCTTCGCGCAGATTGGCTTTTTGCATGACTGCTTTGGGAATTCGGATCGCAGGCGCATTGCCCCACTTCGCTACGGCTGTGCGAGATGGGGGCAGCGGGCTGGTTCTCATGCTTTGAGTATATACATTTGTATCTACGTAGGCAGGAGTGTGCCGGTGGCATACATCCTATGAGGGTTTGGGCTGCAGGAGATGCTAGCGGTGTGCGGGGTTCGGGAAGGTTACGGACTGCCGGACTAAGTTGGTGACTCCTACTAGCCTCCCCCAGCCCGCCGCGACATTTTTATCCACAAATGTTCAATACAATATATCCAATGGGCTCTACTTCGGACAGTCTAAGGGTGGACGATGACGGATCACTTTGCGCGGTCGTCGGCAACTGGGCCGAGGAGAAGTACCGCATTCTGGCCCTTTACGATGAGCTGTTTTCCAGCGGCATGAAGAATAAGTGGGATCAGCGAGTTTATATCGATCTCTACGCGGGAGGAGGGTTTAGCCGTGTGGAGGGAACACGCAGGTTACTGAAGGGTTCGCCCATTATTGCGCTGACGGTAACCTGCCGATTCGACAAATACATTTTCTGTGAGGAAAGTGGGGCTCTGCTAGCAGCGCTGAAGGCGCGATCAGAAAGGTTCGCGCCTGATGCGGAGGTGAGATACATTCTCGGAAATTGCGACGCAAACATTGGCCAGATTGTGCAGGCCATTCCCAAAGCGTCGCCTGAGAACCGCGTTCTAAGCCTTTGCATTGTCGATCCCTTCGACTTCGGACTTAAATTCGAGAGCCTGAAAGAACTCTCGAAAATGTATATGGACTTCGTTGTGCTGCTTGCGATTGGCATGGACGCGAATCGGAACTATGATCACTACGTCGAAGGCCATTCTTCCAAGATTGATGAGGCTCTTGGAAACGCCCATTGGAGGGAACGGTGGAAGGCCGCAGGTACAAGAAGGAGCGACTTCAGAAGGTTCCTTGCGACGGAATTCTCGAGGAGTATGGAATCGCTGGGGTATCTTCCAACGCGATACAACCGAATGAAATGGGTCAGGTCGGATGAGAAGAACCTACCGCTCTACTGCTTAGCTTTGTTCTCTCGGCACCGCACGGCTCATAGGTTCTGGGACGAAGTACTGAAGTACGGTACCGACCAACCTGATTTGCCTTTCGAGTAACGTTTATGTCTCTACTCTCGAAGATCGAATGGACCGACGCAACCTGGAACCCGGTTCGCGGCTGCGCGAAGATCAGTCCGGGCTGCAAACACTGTTATGCCGAGCGATTTGCCGAACGCTTCCGGGGCGTGGAGAATCATCCGTTCGAAGAGGGCTTTGATTTGAGACTCGTTCCTGAAAAACTAGCCGAGCCGCTCCGATGGCGCGAGCCCAGAATGATTTTCGTCAACTCCATGAGCGATCTTTTTCACGAAAAGATCCCACCGCTTTACATCTTACGGGTGGCTGCGACGATGCGGCTGGCTCGTTGGCACACATATCAAGTGCTCACAAAGCGGTCCGGACGGTTGCGCGAAATGCTACGCGGGCCGTTGAGTTCGGCTGCAAGGGAGGATCATATTTGGTGGGGCGTTTCGGTGGAGGACCGCAAGTACGGCCTACCGAGGATCGCGGACTTGCAAGCAGCGCCTGCAGCCGTTCGATTTCTGTCAGTAGAGCCGCTTCTGGAAGATTTAGGTGAGCTGCCTTTGCAGGGCATTTCGTGGGTCATCGTGGGCGGGGAAAGCGGGCCGGGTGCGCGACCTATACAAGAGGCCTGGGTGCTTTCGATTCAAAAGCAGTGCCACGCCATGAACGTGCCGTTTTTCTTTAAGCAATGGGGCGGCGTCAGGAAGAAAGCTGCCGGAAGAGAGTTGCTTGGCCGGACGTACAATGAGTTTCCGCCACGGATTCAACATCCGACGTTACCGGAGGGATTGCGAAGGCAGCGTCTGTCAGAGATTGAGAACGAAAGTCTGGTACAACTCGGGGCTGTGTCCGGTCTGGTGCGAAATCACAAGGGCTGATACAGCCTGGAGTTCAAACGTCAATCTGCGCTCAACACGCCAGCCGGCCGAAGTTGCACATCTTTCCGCCGCCGGCTACGAGGAAATTCTCGAGGACTATCCGTATCTCCAACGGGAGGACATTCTCGCGGCAGTCGAATACGCAGCTCGCCAAACGGATCATCCGGTTTACGAATCGCCTCATTGAGATCCGCTAATTGAGCATCACTGAAACCGCATTCCCGTTTCGGCTGCTTGCGACCGAGCAGAACATCGATAGCATGGAAGCGTGAAGACGAATCCTTACAGGGATTATCCGGGCATCGAGCAGGTACCTGATCGCTTGGGCGGCAAACCTGTTCTGAAGGGGACCCGTGTGCCTGCCGAGCTGGTGGCTGAGTGCCTGGATGCCGGTGAAACGCCTGAAGAGATCGCCTATAACTATACACTGAAGCTCGATGAGGTGTTGAAGTTCCAAGCCTCCGAGACGCTCATCAAGTGGCGATGAAGCCCTGAACATCCGGCACACTCAACCCGACCGCGCCCAACCGATGCCGATATCGGCTGCTGCTCTGAGCCGCTCAATCAATTGGCCGGTATGGTGCTGCAGGTGGCGAATGTTGTAGAACTGCAGTTCGAGTTTGTTGAACGGCAGCCAGCTAAATCCGGAACTATCTTCGAGACGAAGCAGAGGCACCTGTTTTTCGACCTCACTCCGGCAGAATGCGAGATATTCCTGTATGTCCGGCTTGAGGTACGGGTCTGGAATTTGGAACGGCTCGTTCGTCGCCCATGGCCTGCGGCCAAGGTAATTCGAGTTCGGCACGTGCTTACTCCACGCCTGGAACTCAGCTTCGGACGGTTGAAGATAGAAATGCGTGTAAAAGAGCGAATGATAAGCGATGTGCCAGAAGCGGTTTCGATATTGGGTGCTGAACCAGAGATCGTCCGGGCAGAGCTCAATGGCGCGGCCGAGCATCTCCATCGCGGCGCGATACTGCGACAACGTCGATTGCTTTATGGCTGAATCGTCCATCCTCGCGAGCTTTTAGTGTGCCATAGGTTCGCTCGAGAGCCGCTTGACGAGCTCGTATAAGAATGTTTGCCCTTCGTAGAATGACTGGACCGGCATGCGCTCATCGCGGCCGTGAGCGCGGACGTCGTCGCGGTCGAGAAAGAAACCTTGAATGCCATAAGTTGGAATGCCCGCCGCGCGCAGGTAGCGGCCATCGGATGCGCCGGTGGACATTTCCGGAACGGCGATCACGCCCGGCCACATGGTGTCCGTGATTTGGGCAAAGGCGTTCATGATGTCGGGGCGCATGGGTGAAGGTGGCGCTTTCGCTTCGGCTGTTTTGATGCTGACGATCACCTGATCATCCGCGGCGATTTGCTTCAGGGCGGCAAGCACGTGCTCGACCGTGTCGTCAGGGAAGATGCGGCAGTTGATGTTGGCCGCTGCGAGTTGCGGAAGCGCATTCGGCGCATGGCCGCCTTCTAGCTGGGTGGCCACACAGGTTGTGCGCAGCATGGAGTTCATGCCGGGCGACTGCTTGGCGACGCGCTCCATTGCTTTCTCATCGCCGTGTGCAACCTGGGCGAGATCGGCTGCCAGCGGCCCGGTTTCAATCTTCGAGAGTTGGGCGAAGTAGGCGCGCGTGACATCGTTCAACTGGAACGGAAAATTGTAGGCGGCCAGGCGAGAGAGGGCTCCCGCTAAATGGTAAATGGCGTTATCGGGAACAGGGCGCGAGCTGTGGCCTCCCTTGTTGTGGACTTCGAAGCGGAAATCGGCATACGTTTTTTCGGCGAGGCCGATTTCGTTGGCGATGCGCTTACCGTTGATCATTTCGCCCTTGCCGCCTTCGTTGAGAGCGAAATCGGACTCGATCAAATCGCGGTGGTTTCTGAGCAGCCAATCGACGCCGTTGTACGGTCCGCCGCCCTCTTCGTCAGCCGTGAGCGCGACGATCAGGTCGCGGTCGGGACGGAAGCCTTCGCGTTTGTAGCGGATCAGGTTCGCTACCCAGATTGCGGCCTGCGCTTTGTCATCCGACGTGCCGCGACCATAGAAATAGCCGTCCTTCTCAATTAGCTGGAACGGATCCATGCTCCAGTCTTCGCGCCTGGCTTCGACAACATCGATGTGGGCCAGCAAGAGAATCGGCTTTTGCGTGCCGGAGCCGTGATAGCGGACGACGAGATTGTACTTGGTGGGGATGGCGCCCCCGACGAAGATATCGCTTTCCGGGAAAGCTGCGGCTTTGAGCCTCGCGGCAACGGATTCCGCGATGGGTGTGGTGGCACCGGTGGTGAAGCCGGACTTGCTCTCGATCATTTCGGCGTAGATCTCGCGCGCAAGGTGCTGGTCAGGTTCGGGCGGAAGCAGAGAAGCGGCTGGGAGCGACAAAGATCCGAGCAGAAGAAGAACGGAGAACTTCGACATTCCCGCATTGTGGCATGAGGTTGCCTCGGGCACATTATTAATCCGAAGTTAAAAGGGCACACGGCGGACAGCGGTAGAGTAGCCTGCTTTGTTCGCGGTGAAGGCGATCTCAAGGCGTTGCGAACGATGCGGATTGTAGACCAGCGCGGGCCGGAAGCACGCGATGCACTGGGCACGGCGATATCGCACGCTCGGGTATACCAGCCCATTTGAGCCAGCATTGAGTAAGTCCCGCGCGAGCGCTTGCGAGGCGGCGTAACACTGCGGCACGGGCTCGGGTTCGAGGAACTGGGGAAATTGCTCGCGCGGCTCGAGGACGTGGAAGTCCGCGCGGAAGTTCGCGAGCCAATCATCGAAGGTAGAGACGTCGTGCGGAGGGCGCTGATAGGGGGCATCGGGGACGATGATCTCGCTCAGACGCCGGCTCTTGTGGTAGACGACTTCGGCGATGGAGGCTTTTTGGGAGTCCGCGGCATACCAGGCGCCGCGGGTGTGATCGTTAAATCGGGAGCCGGATTCGTTCGGGTGCGTGTAGGCGGCATTCACCACGTGCGCGTTGGGGATGGCGTAGACCAGCTCGAAGGTGCTGATGCCGATAGAGCCTCGCTGTTCAGCCTGAACGCGGTCATTGGTTGCGCCGTCGAGAAGCACGAGATCGTCCAACTCGCGGTTGCTGCCGGCAAGCGGCGAGAGCACGGTTCCGGTTTCGCTATAGCGCGAGGGGATCAGACGATGCGAATTTTCCCAATCGAACGCGCGAACGGGAAGATCGGTCAACGGCCGCCACGCCAGGCATCCAACATCCGGCGCACCTGAAACATTCCGGGCTGCCCGTGATGGATCATGTAGTCGATGGGAGCGGCGCCGCCGAACAGCGAGCCACGATTGCCGAGCGTCACCCAGCGATCTGCCCATTGTTCACCGAAGTAGATATGGAGAGCCTTGTAAATACCGATGACGAGCGAGATTCGCAACAAGGTATCCTGAGTCAACTTTTGCTTCTTCGGCTCGGTTTTCCAGGCGTGAAAGGTAGAAGACGCGATGCCGCCGAGCAATCCGCGCGATTGGGATTCGGTGAGCTCCCATTTGCGGGCGATCTTTACGAACGCTTTGATGGCGCTGCCGCTCAGTTGTTCACGGACTTTCGGATCCGTCAGATCGGGTGAGCGGTCGAAGGAGTAGCCGGAGATGACAGGAGTGGTCGGGAGCGCGGACACTAAGTCTCGATTCCGTCTCCAATTATCCACGAAATCGAGAAGCCGCGCAAGGGAGTGGTGACCGGGCCGGTTCTAGGATACTCTCAACATAGAACCCAAATCTTGACTGATGATCTGTGAGCCAGGCATGCTCTGTCCTGTTTGCGGAACGCACAACTCGAACAATGCTGCTGCTTGCGAAAGGTGCGGCGCGCCTCTGGGCCAAGAAACTGCGGCCGTCGCAGCGGACCAGACGAGGCTTGCGCCGCGACCGGCCGTGAGTGGCGCATCGCAGGGTACCGCAACGGTTACGGCGCCGAGTCGACGGGATCGATTGGAAGCCGGGCAGATGCTGGGCTCGCGCTATCGAATCGAAGCGGAAGCCGGGGAGGGCGGAATGGGCCGGGTTTACCGGGCCATGGACCTCGAGTTGAATCGCACCGTGGCCTTGAAGATCATTCGCCCCGAACTCGCCCATGATGAGGTAACGGTCGCGCGGCTGAAGCAAGAAATTCGGCTGGCTAGCGAAATTTCTCACCCGCACGTGCTGCGGATTCACGATCTCGGGGAAGCCAAAGGAATTCGGTTTATCTCGATGGCCTGGGTGGAGGGCGAAGACCTGCAGCATTACATGGGTCACCGGGGGCGCCTGGATGAGAAGGAGATCTTCCGGATCGCGGAGCAGGTGTGCGAAGGGCTGCAGGCAGCGCACGACAAAGGCATCATTCACCGCGACCTTAAGCCTCAGAACATTTTGATGAATGAAAACGGGGAGGCGTGCATCGCCGATTTCGGATTGGCGCAAACCATAGATCACGAGGCATCCGCGCACCTGACGCAAACCGGGCACGTGGTGGGAACGCCTCGCTATATGGCTCCTGAGCAACTGGCCGGGAAAGCCATCGATCACCGGACCGACATCTATTCACTGGGCCTGGTGCTTTACGAGATGGCGACTGGGGACACACCAGATCTTCGCCAGCGGCTCTCACAAGCAGCGCCGAGTCCGAAGCTTGCAAATCCTGCGATTTCGGACAAGCTCGCAAGAATCCTCTTGCGCTGTCTGGAGCCCGAAGCGGAGAAACGCTATGCGACAGTTCGCGAGCTGTCGCAAGATCTACGCGCGGATCACACGGCGGCGAGATCCAAGCGTGCGAGTTGGAACAGCAGATGGGTTTATGCGGCTGCGGCCGTCGCCGTGCTCGCCGTTGTAGCTGTCATCGCGCTGAGGCGGCGAACGGGCGAGCTGCCGCCGCTGAGCAAAGGCAAGTACGTAGCTGTCCTCCCATTCGAAACCGCAGGGTCCGATAACGGTCTGCGATCGTATGCGCAAGGGATTACGGATGCGGTTGCGACGCGGCTATTCACTTTGCAGGATGTGCACCCCATTTCGCAGGCAGCGGTGGAGCGGGCCGACTTGAAAAAGCCTGTTGAAGCAATAGCACGCCAGGTGGGAGCGAATGTGATTGCCGATGGGAGCATCGGAAGCCATGACGGCAGAATTGTTGTGCACAGCAGGGTACTCGATGCCGGACACCATAAGGTGCTTGCGGAGAATACGTTCACCGGCGACGCAAATTCGCTTCTCGATATAGAGAACGGCATCTTCGGACAAATTGCAGGCGCGCTCGACGCACGCACTACCGCAAAACCAAGCCTTGAAAATATAACGGCACATCCGACAGGGAATCCCGAAGCGTACGACCTCTATTTAAAGGGACGTGAGTTGCTGAAGGAAAAGCGCGATGTGGACGGGGCGATGCGGGCGGTTGATCTTTTTCAGCAGGCCTGCGCGAAAGATCCTTCTTTCGCACTCGCGTGGACCGGAGTGGCGGATGCCAGTTTGCAGATTTATCGCACGAAACGCGAGAGTTTCTGGGCGGCGAAAGCGCTGGACGCAGCACGCCACGCGGCGAGCGGCGGGAGCGATCTTCCCGAGGTGCATTTCACGCTGGGTAGCGTATACACTGCTACCGGCAAGAATGCGGAAGCGGTGGAAGAGCTGAAGCGGGCTCTTGAGCTGGAGCCGAATTCGGACAACGGATATCTGCGGCTCGGGAGGGCCTATCTCGCCACAGGGCAAAGTGAAGCCGCCCTGAGCGCTTTGCGGAAGGCGGTGGATTTAAATCCATATTACTGGTATAACCACGATCAGCTTGGCCTCGCGTATTATCGGATGGGCCGTAATACCAGGGCCTTGGCTGAATTTAAGAATGCGGCGGACTTAGATCCAAGTAATGGAAAAGAATATAACAGAATCGGCGCCACTTACTGGCGGATGGGCCGGCTACAGGATTCGATCGAGCAGTTCAAGAAAGTAATCAAGCTGGAGCCTTCGGGGGATGCGTACACGAATCTGGGAACCACTTATTTTGCTCTTGGGCGTTACCGCGAAGCGATTGTTAATTTCAAAAAGGCAGCCCAAATCAACGACAATAACATAGAATATATGGCCAACTTAGCCGATGCATACAGGCAAGCGGGGCAGAAAGAAGAGGCCGCGAAGGCAAATGGGGATGCGATACGGCTGGCTTACCAGCAGTTACAAGTGAATCCCCAGGACTCGGCCACGATGGGCTATCTGGCCATGTGTTACGTCAGGAAGGACGATCTCGAAAAGGCCGCGGAATTTGTTCGGCAGGCGCGCGCAATCGATCCTGCCGACAATCAGCTTATGTACGACGAGGCAGTGGTAAACGCCTTGAGCGGGAAATCCCAGCAGGCATTGACGGTTCTGAAACAAGCGCTGGAGAACGGATATTCAGTCGAGGAAGCAAAGGCCGACGCCGACTTGAAGGCGCTCCGATCGATACCTGAGTTTCAGAAGCTGCTGCGAACGTTTGAGTCTCAGGCGGAAGCGCGCCGGTAGGCCGCGATCAGCATACAGAAGAGCAGCCCGGCAGCGGCGAGCCGCAAGGCTGAGGGCTCGGGAATATCGAAGTTCGCGATAGCGGTGATCTGGGTGAAAGGCCCCCAGCCGCCTTTATCAGCATTCGCGGAGTCACCCTGGTCATTTAGATCGATGCTGAATGCGGCGCCCGGTAAGATTCCGGCGTTAGTTGGTTGTTCAAAGCCGATATCGAACTGCGATTGACCGTCTCCAGAGCTCGTTGTAGTGAAGCCGCAAAACCCGTAAAACGGAGAGCCGCAGGTGATAGTGTCACTACTCGGCAGGGTCACGAAGAAATCTAAAGTCGTCCAGGTCTGCCCGCTATCATTGACGAACTGAAAAATCCCGCCGCCGTGAACGTCCGAGCGGAACGAGAAACTCGCGGAGTCTGTCGGGGTTCCCGTGGCGGGGTCGCCGATAACGATTCGTGGGTCGAGCGAGGTTGCGCGACTGACTGGTACCACAATGAAAATCGCCAGACAGGCAATCGCGGTTCCGAGCCGCCGCATGGTAGTTTCAAGACCTACCGAGAGACTGATTGGTCTATTTTGCCCACTCGCTCTGTAATGTGCGTTGTGTTTAAGCATTTGAGGATTAGAGGGTAACCACGATTGGATGAGCGGCGGAGGGAAAAGTAACACCGGTTTAGTACTACGAGATAGGTTGCGCTCGGCGTTGTTATTATTTGCGTGGCCGAGTTACTCGGCGCGATCCCAGCGGGAAGCGAGCTGCACGAAGGTACGAACGGCGACGCCGGTGGGGCCTTTGGCCATCCAGGATTTGCTGTCATCCAGCCAGGCAGTAGCGGCGATGTCGAGATGAATCCAGGGCGTGGGGTCGGCGAATTCGCGCAAGAACCAGGCGGCGGTAATGGAGCCTCCATAGCGGCCGCCGATGTTGGGCAGATCGGCGAATGCGGACTTGAGGTAATCCTTGTATTCTTCGTCCATCGGAAGCTGCCAGATTTTTTCGCCGGCTTCTCGCGACGCTGCGAGCAAGCGCTTTAGAAATGCTTCATCGTTGGTGAAAGCACCGGCGTTATAGTGCCCCAGAGCGATGCCGATGGCGCCGGTCAGAGTAGCCGCATCGACGATGTGGGTCGCGCCATTGCGGTGGGCGTAGGTGATGGCGTCGGCCAGGATGAGCCGGCCTTCGGCGTCCGTATTCAGCACTTCGATGGTTTTGCCGGAAAGCGAGGTCACAATGTCGCCGGGGCGTTGCGCGTTTCCGTTGACCATATTTTCGACGGTTGGGACATAGCCGGTGACGGGAATCGCGGGCTTGAGCTGCGCGATGGCGCGCATAGCACCGATGACGGCGGCCGCACCCGCCATGTCGTACTTCATTTTCTCCATACCTTCGGACGGCTTGATGGAGATGCCGCCGGTATCGAATGTCACTCCCTTGCCAACCAGCGCCAGATGATCGCCGCTCGACGGGCCGCCGGGCAGCATGGAAGGGCGGTATTTGATCACAACCAAAAACGGCGGATTGCTGCTGCCTTGCGCAACGCCCAGCAATGCGCCCATCCCGAGCTTCGCCATGGCGTCCTGATCCAGGCACTCATATTCGAGCCCGAACTCGGTGGCCATCTGATGCGCCGCTTCGGCGAGAGCTGCCGGAGTGAGTTTATTGGCAGGCTCGTTGGCCAAATCGCGGGTGAGGTTTTGCGACTCGGCGATGATTCGCCCGCGCTGCGCGGCCGCGGTGAGCGAGTTCGAATCTCCGCCCGGCACGGTAACGGTGAACGAATCGACTTGCTTGTCGGCCTTCTTGGGGTCGGTCTTATATTTATTGGGTTCCCAGTCGCCCAATAACGCGCCTTCTACCACGGCTGTCACGTAATCGGCGGCAGGCTCAGCGGCAATCAGCAAAGCAATGTTGCGGACGCCTTTGCCTTTGAGATTGCGAACCAGAACGCCGCCGATGCGGCGCGCTTCGACGGTCGAGAATTTGTCGCGCTTGCCTCCGCCGACCACCACGATGCGCTTGGCGCTGACGCCCTGGGGGCGATGAAGCATGGCGGTCTCGTAGAGCTTGCCGGTGAATTCGCCGGTGGCGCGCAAATCGGCGAGCCAACCGGATTGAGCCGCGATCTCCGGGTCGGGCGTGGTGCTGGAGGCGACCGCATTTCTCTCAGAGGTTTCGGCCACCTGATTCGCGTCCGTTTCGAAACAGATGATGGCGAGCGCGTCAACGCTCAGACTTTCGGCGGGTGAGGTTTCAATTTGAGTTTGCATTTTGGAGGAAATCATTGCCGCGCACGCCTGGCCAACGCTGCCTTGGCTTCGGCTTGCATTTCTTTCGCCTTAGTCGCTTCGCGCTTGTCGTGGAACTTCTTGCCTTTGGCGACCGCGATTTCGACTTTGATCCGGCCGGCTTTCAGGTAGAGGCGGGTGGGAATAAGCGTCAGGCCTTTTTCGCGCGTTTCGGTGCGCAGCTTTTCAATCTCGGAGCGGTGCAGCAGCAGTTTTCGCTTCCGGACGGGCGCGTGGTTCATGATGTTGCCGTGCGAATACTCGCTAATGTGGGCTTGCATCAACCAAGCTTCATCTTCGCTCACCTCGGCGTAGCTTTCCTTCAACTGCACCTTGCCGTTTTTGGCGGCCTTCACTTCGGTTCCGGTTAGGGCGATGCCGGCCTCATAGCGGTCCATAAGGTGATAGTTGTGGCCGGCTGAGCGGTTGTCGCTCAGGATCTTGATTTCGCTTTGCTGGGCCATTCGGGCACGCCGCTTTCTTTATCGAGTGGGAATTTTGCGAACAGCCGCAAGCCGCGCAGCCGGTTCCAGGCACGCGTAAGATCGGCCGGATCGACGAACAGAATATAGGCCGAAATAATATCCCACTGAAACATGGGAATGTTCAATGCGTATTCCAGCGTCAAGTGAAACAGGAGCCCGGCCAGCAACAACGGGTACCGCAATTCCTTGAACCAAATCAAGACTCCTAGCGAGAATTCAAGGGCCAGCGCGAACCAGCTTCCCAGCTTCAGTATGACGGGCTGCTGGATCCACCCCGGTATCGGAAATCGTCGAATCTCTTCGAGGTGCGTGACATAGTAAAGCGCGGTGCCATTGACCCAGGGGTCGCCCATCGATTTCCACCAGAACGAAGTGAGATAAATCAGCGACAATTCGAACTGAATCATGCGCTGCGCCCATGGGCTTCGGGGCTGGATTTCAGCGCCTTCTTTCCCTCGCCTGATTCGGATCAGGCGGTCCACTGAGAACGCCGCTCCAGCCGGAGCGAAGATCAGGAAGAACCCGGCCACGCGCAGGAACGTGTCTCCGCCGTGATTGATATAGAGATTTCGTTGATGAATCGAGGTCAGGCAAAGATAAACAATCGCGGTGTTCAGCCGCGTCAGAAATCCTATCGTGAGCGATATGGATGAGACCAGGAATACCCAGAACAGCGCGTTAATCCATGGATCGCTTTGCGGAAT
>DATJUG010000073.1:0-6863 GCA_035502635.1 Bryobacteraceae bacterium | reverse complement strand
GGACCGCAGCCTGGAATATAAAGGCCGGCTCGATCACCAGATCAAGATTCGCGGCTTCCGTGTCGAGCTGCCCGAGATCGAAGCCGCCATGCGCTCTTTTCCCGGTGTCGAGGATGCCGTCGTCACCGTGGATGGCGACAGCAGTACTCTGGCTGCTTATGTGACTGTGGCAGAACTGAAGCCGGACGGGAGTAACTCGGATTCTCAAATCGAGCAATGGCGCCAGCTATATGACTCGATATATTCGCAATCCGGCGCGGAAACGGTCAACTCCAGCCTGGCTGGATGGATCGATAGTTACACAGGTCTCCCATTACCTGGCGATGAGATGGCTATCTGGGTGCAAGAGACCGCAAGCCGGATCGAAAGCTTACAAGGGAAGGACATTCTCGAGATCGGTTGCGGCACCGGTCTACTTCTGAAACATCTTGCCGCCGGTTGCACGACTTACATCGGCTGCGATTTCTCCGAAGTCGTGGTGAGCCGCTTGGCCGCGGAGTTAGCCTCGCGGGATGACTTACGGCACGTTCAACTGAAGCACGTCAGTGCACATGACCTGAGTTTCGCCGGAGACGCCAGCGTCGACCTCGTAATTATCAACTCCGTCATTCAGTACTTCCCAGACACTGATTATCTTTTGTGGGCCTTGAAGGAAGCGATACGAGTAACACGGGCCGGAGGACACATCTTCGTTGGAGACGTGCGGAATCTATCTCTGCTCGAAGCCTATCACGCATCTGTCCAGCTGCATAGAGCGGACCCGGCTACAACTGCGCAAGACCTGAAAGGACGAATTGCACGCCTGGTGCGAACCGAAGAAGAGCTCGTCGTGGATGGCCGCCTGTTCGAGGAACTTGGGAAGCGGTGGGCAGACATCGGGCGCGTGAAAATTCTGCCCAAAGCGGGCGATTACGATAACGAGCTTAGCCGATTCCGATATGACGTGATCTTGCAAATAGGCGAGCGGGAAGCTGTTGACGTGCCAGCCCGCTGGATAGCTTGGACTGCGGACGGAGCTTGGCGTAATGAACTCGAGAGAAGCCTTTCGGCGAACTTAGGCCTTTCCGTGGGCGTTCGACAAATCCCCGATAAACGGGCGTCGAAAGCCGTTCAAGCGGTGGAATACATCGAAGCCGCTAGAGCGCACACATTTGTCGAGACGGTGCGCGGGCAGATCGGCGCCGCAACCGGCGAGGATCCAAACTGCATCCTGAAGCTGGCAAGAGAACGCCGCGTTGAGCTTACTTGCAAGCCCGCCGGCAGCGATGGCTTCTTCGAGGCTATTTTCAATACGAAATGGAGCGCGGCGCCCCGAATGGAACCCCGGCCCTCCAGCTACTACAAGCGCTTTGCCAACTCGCCGGGCAAGAGCATGGAGACCGCTGGCTTGATTCAGGAACTTAGGAAAAGGCTGCGTCAAAACCTGCCGGAGCATATGGTTCCATCGGCCATCGTTGTGCTGCCGTCGTTTCCGCTGACGGCGAACGGCAAAGTGGATCGCGGAAGATTGCCGCGTCCTGGAGCACCATCCGCTCTCGAAACCTACAGCGCTCCGCGCACACCCGCGGAAGAAATCCTATGCGATATCTTTGCCGAGATTCTAGGCGTCGACCGCGTGGGCGCAACGGACAGCTTCTTCGATTTGGGAGGGCATTCGCTCATGGCGACACGCCTGACCAGTCGAATCCGCATGCTGCTGGGCGCGAGCATTGCCGTCTCAACAGTGTTTCACGCGCCGACTGTTCGAGAGCTCGCAATCCGATTGCGAGGGGCGCGCACCAAACAACCTGCTCTGGTGAAGCAAGCACGGCCGGATCGGCTGCCGCTTTCTTATGCGCAACACCGGTTGTGGTTTGTGGATAAGCTGAAAGGCAGCAGCAGCGAATATAACGTCGTGGTGGCGTGGCGGCTTGCCGGGGAACTGGATACGGCGGCCCTAGAATACGCAATCAATACCATCATCGGCCGCCACGAGGCGTTGCGAGCGCATTTCGAGGAAGTGGAAGGCGAGCCGATTCAGGTAATCGAGCCGCTGGCGCGTCTCGCGATTGAACGCGCTGACTTGACCGGTTTGGATGAAAAGTCGCAGGAGGCCGCAGTTGAAGCCGCGATTGAGCGCGAATCCACTACAAGCTTCGATCTTGCACGTGGTCCTATTATCCGGGCCAAGCTTCTGCGGACCGGCGCATGCCAGCACGTGTTTCTCCGGACGATCCATCACATCGCGTATGACGGATGGTCCGAAGCGGTGTTCAGCAGGGAATTGACGGAGTTGTACGCAGCGCATCGCGAGGGCCGGGAAAACCCGCTGAACTCGTTGCCGCTGCAGTATGCGGATTTCGCCTTATGGCAGCGGAACTGGCTCGAGAGCGGAGCCTTAGATGAAGGGTTGGAGTATTGGACGAGGCAACTGCAGCATATGCCCGAGCGGCTCGAAATCCCGACGGACAGGCCACGAACGAATAAGCAGGCATTCTCCGCTAAATTGCTCCAGACCGTTTTGCCTCACATCGAAGCCGCCGCATTGAAACGTCTGAGCCGGGAAAATCAAGCGACTTTATATATGACGTTGCTGGCGAGCTTTGCAGTTTTAATATCGCGCTATGGCCGGCAGCAGGATGTTACGATTGCTACTCCCATTGCCAACCGGCAAGACGCACAACTGGAAGACATGATCGGTTTTTTTGTGAACATGCTTCTGATGCGTGTGCGAGCAAACAGCACGGCCACGTTCCGGGAGTTACTCGCGGCAACCAGAATCGCGACGTTGGAAGCTTACGAGCGCCAGGAAGCGCCGTTCGAGCGCATAATCCAGGCGTTGTCGCCTTCCCGGAGCGCAAGCGCGATGCCGATCCTTCAAATCGTGTTTGCGCTGCAGAACGCACCCTCAACACCGCCGAGTCTGGCGGGCTTACACGTGGAATCTATTCAGACGGGCGGACTTCGAATTCCCGTCGACCTCGCGTTGCACACGGTCATCGAACCGGACGAGTCGCTCCGGTTTTACTGGTTTTACAATGGCGAATTGTTTGATCAAGTGCGGATCGAACAACTGGCTCGGCATTATCGGCGGATATTGAACGCCGTATCCGAGAACATCGACCGGCCTCTCATATCCATCTCGTTCCTTTCGGAGGAAGAGCGCAACCATGTGCTGGCGCAATCGGACGATATCCGGCACAAGACGCCGGAGCTGTCGGTTGCGGCTTTGTTTCAGAGGCAAGTTGCACGCACTCCGGAATCAATCGCGGTATCTTCGGGCGACGAACATATAACATATGCGGAGCTTGATCGGCGATCAACCCGCCTCGCGCAGCTTCTAGCGCGAAACGGCATCGGGTCCGAGCATCTGGCCGCTGTCTTCATGTGGCGTTCTGTCGATCTGGCGGTTGCGCTCGTAGCAGTAGCCAAATCGGGTGCCGCGTACCTGCCCATCGATTCAGACGCAGCCAGCCAGCGCCTGTCTGTAATCCTCGATGACAGCAAGCCGGCATGCGTGATCAGCACGACTGGTTTGTCCTCTCAATTCCCCTACGATTGCAGGCGCATATTACTAGATGACGAAGATACGGCCGAATTTTTGAACAGTTTGCACGGTGTCAATGAGGAAGAGAGCGGGGCGCGCGTAACTTACAAGCCCAGTAGCGCCGCGTATGTCGTCTATACTTCGGGATCCACGGGACGCCCTAAAGGGGTTGTTATCTCCCAACAAGCTCTAGTGAACAAGATATCGAGCTTAAATGAATATTTTTCTTTCGATGCGGCGACACGTTATGCGGTAATCAGCCCGATCAGTTTCGATCCGGTTAATGAACAACTCTGGAATCCCTTATGCTCAGGCGGAACAGCAGTCATGATTCCAAACCGGGTAGTGAGTCAATTGGATCTTTTCCCCGGCTATGTAAACCGCTACTTGCCGACTGTGCTGCCCATGAGTCCGCCGCTGACTGATTACTGGAGTAATCATACCCGCATGCAGGCCGATGTCGTCATCATGGGCGGCGATGTAATCGATCCGGCGTTGATACACAAACTGTACCGCCAGCAATGCACGTCGCGCGTCTTCAACGCCTATGGTCCAACCGAAGGCTGCATCGACGCCTCCTGGTATGAAGCGCCTCGCGATCTGTCGGATTCGATTGTCCCCATCGGCCGCCCCGCGCCGAACTACAAGCTATACGTATTGGATTCAACCTTGGAACCCACGCCCATTGGCGTACCGGGCGATTTATACATTGCCGGCCCGGGCGTCGCCCGATGTTACTTGCATCGCCCGGCACTCACGGCTGAGCGTTTTGTCGCAGATCCATACGGAGCAAGTGGAAGCCGCATGTTTCGTACGGGAGATCTAGCACGTTGGCGTTTCGATGGAAATCTGGAGTTTGCCGGCCGCGTCGACGACCAGGTAAAGATTCGTGGATACCGTATAGAGATAGGTGAAGTGGAAGCAGCGCTCGGAAAGCAAGAGGGCGTGGCCCAAGCAGTCGTCGTGGTGCGCCGGGATAATTCCGGCGAGCGGATGCTAGCCGGGTATGTGGTTAGCGCCCCAGACTGCAAGCTAAACGGCGCAAAACTGCGGCAGCAACTCGGCGAGCAACTGCCTGCCTATATGGTGCCGGGCGCGGTGGCCGTTGTACCTTCGTTGCCTTTGACGCCAAATGGCAAAATCGATCGCGGCCGCCTGCCGGAACCGGTACTAGAGAAAGACCGGCTCTACACAGCTCCTAAGACGGCGCAAGAGGAGATACTCTGCGGCGTGTTCGCAGACCTGCTGAACGTATCTCGTGTCGGAATTGAAGATAACTTCTTCGATCTGGGTGGTCATTCGTTGCTTGCCACGCGCCTGGTGAGCCGGCTGCGTGCGGCTTTGGGCGTTGAACTCTCGATTGCCGGGTTGCTTGAAGCAGGCACGGTGCGGCGAATTGCGCAGCAACTCGGCCGGGAGGGAAGCTGCCAGCCGGCGCTGACACCGCAGACCCGGCCCGAGCGGGTTCCTGCTTCCTACGCGCAGCAGAGGCTTTGGTTTCTCGATCAATTAAGAGGAGCCAGTGCCGAATACAACATGCCTGTCGCGCTGAGGCTTAAAGGAAATTTGGACATAGCTGCGCTGCACCGGGCGCTGAACACGATCGTCGCGCGCCACGAGACGCTGCGCACGCGCTTTGAAGAAGACGACGGGCAAGCCGTGCAGATCGTCGACCGCCACGTGCAAATCGACCTGCCGGTAGTCGATATCAGCTCGCTTGATGAGCCCTTTCGGTCTGAAACTGTTTCTGACGAGCTCAGGCGCGAGGGCAACGAGCCATTTGATCTGGCGCACGGTCCGGTGATCCGGGCCAAACTTCTTAAGTTGAGCGAGCGCGAGCACGTTCTACTCCGCACCATTCATCACATCGCATCGGACGGCTGGTCGGAAGGAATCTTTAATCGCGAGCTGACTCAGCTCTACGAAGCTTACAAGGACGGCCGTGAGAATCCGCTAGCACCGCTTCCTTTGCAGTACGCGGACTTCACGCTTTGGCAACGGCAATGGCTGGAGAGGGGCGTGCTCGCCCGAGGTTTAGAGTACTGGACCAGGCAACTGGAGGACATTCCGGAGCATTTGGAGTTGGCCGCCGACCGCGCGCTCGAAGGAGCGCAGAAGTTCAGCGCCAAGGATTTCGAAACCGCGATTCCAGCGGAATTAGTGGCCGTTCTGAAGCGAGTCAGCCGGGAGAACCGGGCAACTCTTTATATGACCTTACTGGCCGGCTTCGCGGTTTTACTTTCGCAATACAGCGGGCAGGAGGACATTGTCATTGGATCGCCCGTCGCAAACCGCAAGGATGCGCAATTAGAAGAGTTGATCGGCTTTTTCGTAAACACGCTGGCAATGCGGATTCGCGTCGAGCCCTCGCTTGCGTTTCGCGATTTGCTGGCGCAGGTCCGGCAGACGGCCTTTGACGCTTATGAGCATCAGGACGTGCCGTTTGAGCGCTTGGTGAAGGAACTGGCCCCGGAGAGGCGGCTGGACGCTGCGCCTATCTTTCAGGTGATGTTCGCGTTGCAGAATACGCCATGGCGTGCGCCTGACTTGCAGGATCTTGCGGTCAGCCAAGTGCGGGGGCAAGAGCTTCGCGTCCGTACCCACTTCGAGTTGTATGCCTGGGAACAGAACGAAGAGCTCAGGTTTTTGTGGATCTTCGACTGCGATTTGTTCGATGAGTGGCGTATCGAGCAGATGGCCCGTCATTACATTCGCGTTTTAGAGCACATTGCGTATAAAACCGACCAGGCTGTCGGCCATATGAACATCCTCGAAGAAGGAGAACAGGCGCAACTGCTCGAAAACTGGTCTCAACTGAGCGCCGTACCGCGCTGAAGCGCCACATCGAAGTTAGGTAGAACGTGGAGTTCTCGCACTTGACATTGCTTAGCTTATTTGAAGCGCAAGTTGAGAAGGCGCCGGAAGCTATCGCCCTGGTGCATGGCGAGCACTCGGTCTCGTATTTCGAGTTAGACCGGCGAGCTAACGGGCTGGCGAGACGTCTGCGGGAGTTAGGAGTGCAGGCGGAGGACGCAGCGGGGGTGGCGTTGGAGCGGAGTGCGGAGATGGTGATAGCGGCGCTGGCGGCATGGAAGGCTGGGGCCGCCTATGTTCCGCTGGATCCGAGCTATCCGGTGGAGCGGCTTTCATTCATGCTGGGGGACGCGGGGGTGAAGGCGCTGTTCTGCCGAGAGGTGCTGGGAGCGGTGTTGAGGGAGCGCCATGCGGGGCTGGCGACGCTCGATCCGGCGGAGGGGTGGCCGTGCGAAGCGGGAGCGGCCGGGGGCCGGCGGCTGCATCCGGCAAACCTGGCCTATGTGATTTACACCTCCGGCTC
>DATJUG010000072.1:0-75100 GCA_035502635.1 Bryobacteraceae bacterium | reverse complement strand
GGACGTGATCTCCACCTTACCCGTGTTGCGGTTGAGCACAGGATGATTCGCGCCATGATGGCCGAACTTTAGCTTGTAGGTCTTGCCGCCCAACGCCAGCCCGAGTATCTGATGGCCCAGACAGATGCCGAATACCGGCACCTTTCCGATCAGCTTTTGCACTTCGCTCGATTGGCGCTCGAGCGGCTCCGGGTCTCCGGGTCCGTTTGACAAGAAGACGCCGTCGGGTTTCAACGCGAGCACGTCTTCGCTGCCGGTGCCGGCTGGAACGACCGTCACGCGCGAACCGATCTGCACCAGGTGACGCAAGATGTTGCGCTTGATTCCGTAGTCGTAGGCGACGACGTGGAATTGAGCCGGATCGCTTGGCGGCACGATATCGGAGGCCGATACGGGTTCGACGCCGCGCGTCCACTCGTAGCTGCTTTCGGTCGAAACTCTTGAAACCAGATTTTGTCCGGCCATGGCGGGCGCACGGCGCGCCGCCCGGACCAATTCGTCTGTGTCCGGCTCTCCCACGGCGATGATTCCCCGCATGGCGCCGCGCTCGCGCAGCAGGCGCACCAGCTTGCGAGTGTCCACATCGGCAATCACCGGAATGCCGTGCTTGGCAAGAAAATGCTCCGCTTTATCGTCGGAACGCCAGTTGCTCGCGACGGGCGAAATCTCCCGCACCACCAGGCCCTCGATGTGCGGGGCGCCGGCTTCACAATCCGCCTCGTTCGATCCGTAGTTGCCGATCTGCGGATTCGTCAGCACCACGATCTGTCCGCAGTACGACGGATCCGTGAAGATCTCCTGATAACCGGTAATGGCGGTATTGAACACCACTTCGCCCGTCCGCCGCACGGGCGCACCAAAGCTGACGCCCTCGAAGAGTGTGCCGTCTTCCAGGGCGAGAACTGCTTGCTCCAGGGTTGTCTCCTAATCGTTGATGTGGGGGATCGGGTGCGCGGTAACGCAAGAAGGGCCGATCACTTTATTGAATCATGGGTGCTCTGCAAAAACAAACAGGCTCCCGGGCCGTATGACCCAAGGAGCCTGTTGAACCAATGCGTTGTCGGGCTTATCTGTGACCGCCGCCACCGCCATGGCCGCCACCGAAGCTGCCACGAGCACCACCGCCAAACCCGCCACCGCGGGCAAAGCCACCGCCAGATCGGGCAAAGCCACCGCCAGATCGGGCAAAGCCGCCACCGCGGGCGAAGCCGCCTGCGTATCCACGGCCAGCATAACCGTATCGACGACCGCCGTAGCCATAACCGCCACGGTATCCGTAGCCCCGTCCATACCAGCCACGACCCCAGCCGCCGCCCCAGTACCCGAAACCAACGTAGGGGTAGTAATAGGGATAGCCGTAGCCGTAGTACGGATATCCGTAGTACCCATAGTCATAGCCGTAGGGGTAAGGCGCATAAGCATAGGGATACGCCGGAACTGCATATCCGGGCGCGACGCCGACTCCAAATCCAATAACAGCCGCCTGGGCGGGAGCAGGACTTATCAACACCAACATTGCCGCCAACGCAAGCACTAGAAAACCGATCCTCTTAAACATCTCTCAACCTCCTTTTTTTGAGGTCCTTCCCTACACCCCTTAGACGCATCAACTGGCCATTCGGATTCTTCTGGTAATGAGTCCGACAGTTTGAAATGCGTTGCCTGCCGGCCTTGCCGGAAAAACCATCTAAGTAGACCGATAACGCATAGGGATGGCCATGGCAACCAGCGACTCACCGGCGTTGATCGACAGCACAGAAGAAGAACAACTGAAAACTAACCCGGACAAACCTGTGCCGAAGGAGTCTAGGAGGAGCGAACGATTCAGGCCGTTAGCGCTTGCAGCACTTGAAGATACGGGCGTTCCAAGTGCTCTCATCGAGCAGCTAATCCTCAAATTCCTGTACTTCAAAGGCGACCTCTTGGCCAGTGATCTTTGCCGTTTCATGGGTCTCAGGTTCAGCCTGATCGAGCGGATGATCGAAGATCTCAAGCTGCAGCGCCATCTTCAGGTGAAGAGCTCGAGGGGGTACGGTCCGGTCTCGGCTGTGCTCTCGCTGACCGAAGGAGGCCGAGGCGTCACACGCGACTACCTGGAAAACAATCAATATGTAGGCCCCGTCCCTGTACCGATTGCGCAATACACGGCAGCGGTGTATGCACAGCGAACGCCCTCGGACTGGCTCACACGTGAACGGCTCGCGGCCGCCTACTCCAAGCTCGTTGTCTCTGACGCAATGCTCGACCAAATTGGTCCGGCGGTTGGTTCCGGGAAATCGTTTCTGATCTACGGACAGCCGGGCAATGGCAAAACGCAGATCGCAGAGGCCTTGGCCAACATCTCGACTACCGACATCTATATCCCTTATGCGATCGAAGCACAGGGAAACATCGTCCAGCTTTTTGATCCGATTTACCACAAAGCCACCGGGGGTGACAATGAAGCTGCTAATCACCACGAAATCGACGGCCGCTGGGCACGGTGCAAACGACCGTTCATCGCAACTGGCGGCGAGCTTTCGCTCGATATGCTCGATCTCAATTTCAATCGGGTTTCACGGATATACGATGCGCCATTTCAGTTGAAGGCAAACAACGGAATTTACCTGATCGATGACTTTGGCCGGCAGAAAGCCACCTCGGCGGAAATCCTCAATCGCTGGATCATTCCAATGGAGCGCCGCATCGACTATCTCTCGTTCGAGAACGGTGGCAAGATGACCGTCCCGTTCGAGACCTTCCCTGTGTTCTCGACCAACCTGACGCCGGACCAGCTTGGTGACGAAGCTTTCCTACGGCGCATCCAATATAAAATGCTGGTGCGCAGTCCTGACGAGCAGGAATTCCGCGAGATCTTTCACAAGTTCGCTGAATCGCAGGGGCTCGATGTGCGAACCGAACTGCTCGACCGGTTTATTTATAGGCATTACACGACAACTGGAAAAAAGTTTCGCAGATGCCATCCGCGCGATCTAATCTCGCAGTGCGTCGATTACATCCATTTCAAGCGACTGCCGTTCGAGTTGACGGATGAACTTATGGACTTAGCGTTTGCGAGCTGTTTCGCGGTGCTCACGGAATCGAGCGAGACGTAGAAGCGCAGCGGGACCGCCCTCGTGCGATCCGGAGCCGGCCAATGGCCGTTTTATTGACCAATCGAACGAAATTCGCTCCACTTGCGTCTAAGTCGCCATGACTTGTGTACCGCCCTACCGAACCATCACTGTGTTTTTTCTGGCCGCGGCTTACGCACTCGCTCAGCCGACAATTCCGGATACGCCCGCCGGACATACTCTGCAGGCTTGGCTGGATGCCTTTAACAGCGGCGACACCGCAAAGATCGAGGCATATGTAAAGAACATTGATCCGTCGCAGTCGGTAGATGGCATGAACTCGTTTCGCCGGCAGACGGGTGGATTTGATCTGCTGTCTATCGAAGGCAGCGAGCCACTACATATCCGTTTCCGCGTGAAGGAGAAAGGCGGGCCGACGGAGGCGCTAGGCAGCTTCATTGTGAAGGACGGAAACCCTCCTACGGTTGAAACCTTCGGTCTTCGAGCGCTCCCTCCAGGAGTGGTACCGGTCAATGTCACGCTGGATGCCGCTCTGCGGAAACGGGTCATTGAGGGCGTCAACGCCGATTTGGAGGAATACTACGTCGATGCGGGACTAGCAAAGCAGATGACCGATGCCATTGACGCACACCAGAAAGCGGGTGAGTATGACCACATCACCGACGGAGACGCATTGGCCGGGCAACTCACGAAAGATCTCCGCGCCGTAAGCCATGACAGGCATATCAGGGTTGACTTCAACCCCTTCAAGACGCCAGAACAAGAGAAGCCGAGCCCGGACGAAATCGCGCGAATGCACCAGCAAATGAAGCACGGCAACTGCGCGTTTCAAAAGGCCGAAATTCTGTTCGGCAACATCGGGTATGTAAAATTTGACGGCTTCATGGACCCAGCCGTTTGCGCCCCAACTGCGGCGGCCGCGATGAGCTTCCTGGCGAATGCCGATGCATTGATCTTTGATCTGCGCGAAAACGGAGGCGGTAATCCGGCGATGGTGACGTTCATTGCCAGTTATTTATTCGACGGCCGCACCCATCTGAATGATCTGTATAACCGTAAAGAGAACTCGACGGAACAGTATTGGACCTTGGCGTACGTGCCGGGCGAGCGAATGGCTAAGCAGCCGGTTTACGTGCTGACATCCAAGCGCACTTTTTCAGGCGCCGAGGAGTTCGCCTACGACCTGCAGACTCAGAAGCGGGCGACCGTAGTGGGGGAAACCACCGGCGGTGGGGCGCATCCCGTGGCCGGCCATCCAGTGGCCGACTACTTCATGATTGGAGTGCCGTTTGCCAAAGCGGTGAACCCGGTGACGAAAACAAACTGGGAAGGGACGGGAGTGGAGCCCGACGTGAAGGTCTCGGCTGCAGACGCACTCACGACCGCTGAAAAGCTGGCGGCGCAGAAGATTCAGGCGCGCCGACCCTAAACCGCGTTCCATCCTTTGTGTAACGGCCGCAAGTTGCCGCCGCGATCAGATGTGGAGTCGCGCACAACGGGCCCGAACCGTCCTGAGCGCGCGAGGCAAATCCCAACGCCGACGGCCTAGTACGTTCAAATAGTCTTAGCGAATGTTGAAGCATGCCATTGAATGGCTCCAAATGGCAGTCACGGTCATGGAAGGCCTGCTGCTGGTCCGAGTGCTCTCTCTCAAGCTGCACCGCGTCTACGCCTTCATCACCCTGTATTGTGTCCTGAACCTGTTCTTTGACGCCGCTTCCTGGTATCTGGGCTGGGAGACGCCCGAAACCAGCCGCGTCTTCATCTATTCGCTGTTCTTTTTCTCGCCGCTTTATCCGCTCGCGGCGTGGGACGTCTTTGAAGAGAGCAAGGCGCCGGTAGCGAAGCTGCGCCGTTTGCAGATGATCCGGCTGGTCTCCGGCCTGTTCATCACTTGCCTGTGCGCGCTACTGCTGGGTCTCACGGTAGAACCCACCGACACCGGCGGGAACTCCATCATGGCGCCGTTCATAGGCATCTTTCTGCTGACTGGGTCTGCGTCCGCCAGCGCGACTTTTCTTTGGTTCATGCAGCGGTTCATTCGCGCCAATAAAATCGTGGTCGCCCACAACACCTTCATCTGGATCGTCTTCTTCATCCTCGCCTTGTCGCTGCAGATTGTGGATTGCCTGGCGGAGTTCATCCGTTCGCTCATTCCGCCGCTAGCGAGCGATCTCACCAGCCTGGTCCTGTTATCGATGGACCTGGCGGTTTTGACGTGGTGCATTCTCCGCCTCAAAGCCATCCCTTCGGACGTGTCCTCCGCTCCCGAAAAGGCGAGTTTGTAATCGCAACCTGACAAATCGTTGTACGCTGGCGGATGCATGCCGACTCCGGTGGGTACCTCGCCAGCGCCCGCCGCCGCGCCCCGCCGCGAGTTGCGCCTGCGCGATCTCGTCTTCTTCAATGTCTGCGCGATTATCAGCTTGCGCTGGGTCGCCGCTGCAGCGCATGCCGGTCCGGGCTCGTTTCTGTTGTGGATCATTGCGGCGCTCTTCTTCTTTCTTCCTTCGGCCGTCGTCATCGCGCGGCTCTCCGAACGCTTTCCGGAACAAGGCGGCATGTACGTCTGGACCAAGCGCGCGTTCGGCGACCGGCACGCGTTTCTGTGCGCGTGGTCGTATTTCGTCTCGAATATCCTCTACCTGCCATCTTTGTTGATGGCGGGCGTCGGCATGACGGCCTACGTGTTCGGCGCACTTGGACAGCGCTTCGCCGAAGAGCGCGCGTTTGCGCTGCCCGCTACGCTCGCCGTGCTCTGGATCGCGTTCCTCAGCAATTTTTTCGGGCTCAAGATAGCGAAGTGGCTGTGGGCGCTCGGCGGCAGCTCCACCTTCATCATTGGCGCCGTGATTTGCGCGTTGGCGGCGGTTGCGGGCGTTCGCTTCGGCGCAGTCACCGGCCATTGGGACCTGCTTCCGCACCCATCGCTCGACACGCTTAACTTCTGGTCTCAGATCGCCTTTGCATTTGTCGGTCTTGAGCTGGCGCCCATCGTCAGCGGCGAAATCCGCAATCCGCGCCGGGACCTGCCGCGCGCCGCCGTCATCAGCGGTGTTGGCTGCACGGTGTTCTACCTTGTCTGCACCGCCGCGCTGCTGGTGTTGCTGCAGCCGGAACAGATCAGCCCCATGACCGGTCTTGCGCAAGCTGGAGCCGCGGGTGCGGAAAAGCTGGGCATTCCTGGGATAGCGATCGCGCTCGCCGCCATGCTCGGCCTCGCGGTGGCGGGGCAAGCCGATGCCTGGATCGCCGGCAATACACGCCTGCCCTATGCCATCGGGCTCGATCATTATCTGCCGGCGGCCTTCGCGCGCCTGCACCCACGCTGGGGGACGCCGTATGTCTCGCTGCTGGTTCAAGTCGTAGGCGCTACGCTCTTCCTGTTGATGGCGCAGCTCGGCGAAACCGTGCGCGCGACCTATCAAATCATGGTGGATATGACCGTGATTGCGACCTTCATCCCGTTTGTCTACATCTTCGGCGCAGGCTTCCGCTTCGTAGGCCGGATGGCGTCGTTCTCCGGCCTCGCGGTGACGCTGATCGCTATTGCACTGTCCTTCCTGCCGCCGCCGGAGACAGCTTCCGTGCCGATCTTCGAAGCCAAAATAGTGGGCGGTACGGTGCTTCTCGCCGCACTGGGATGGGTCATCTTCAGGCGGTATGAAGGGCGGCGTATCGAGACGCCGCGGGACACGGCTTTGATCTCCTAACTAGAGCTGTTCAGAGTCCTCGCGTTTGATCGTTCCGATGGATGTGGTCTCACCCTCCCGGGCTTTAGGGCCGAGCACATCGCGCATTACGGTCGCTAGATCCCGGAGCGCTTGTGCTCCGTCGCCGTAATAAGTCGAGCCGTGCATGATAGCAAGCGTCTTCGGGTTGGATTGCGCCAGACTCTCGAGCACCCGGCCAGTGTGGTGCGTGTATGGAACGTAGTTCGCAAACGGACCAGCTTCAGTCTGGAGAAGCGCATCTCTGCATCGGTCGATAATGCTGTCGGCAGTTGTCGCTTCGCGATGACCCCATTGATGAAAAAGATCCGAGCAGAACAATGTTCCTTGAGATTCCTCGAAGAGAACACCGGCGTCCCACCCGTGTGGAACGTGCGGTGTGGGAATAAATCGAAAACGGTACCGGCCGGTCGGCAACAGATCGTCTCTTGTCAAGACACGGGCTGGCCGGATTGCAAAATCGTTCACACTCACCACAGCACCTACTAAACCGCACACTGGCTGTGCTTCCGGCGCAAGTTCGAGCCACTGGTTCAAAGCTCCACATTCATCTGACTCGAAATGACTGAATCCAATGTGCCGGATCTTCGGGAGGTCGATGAGACGCGAGACCTGCTCGCGCACCACTGGGAACATGCCGCGCAGTCCCGCATGGAAGAGAAGCGGTTCGTCATCTCTTACGAGAAAATGGCTGAACTCCAGATTGATCTCGGGAACGAAAATGGATATCCGGAACACATCGTTTGCGATTTCTGTTGTAGTGGCCATGCGCCTACCCTAATGCTTACTGCTGGTTAATCAACTCTCGTCAATCCGCTTCGAGTGGTTGCGAATTGGAAATCTCAATAATATCGGACTTGTGCCGTTCCAATGGAGCCGAAGAGGCGGTTCGCCACGCTAATGTGCAAGCGCCGTGGACCCCGTTCCGCGCGGGTTGTTTTTCCTGAGCAAGAACGATAACAAGAACATGATCCCGGCAACCACGCCCAGCAGCCAGAACGTGTCGATATAGGAGAGCGTCGACGCCTGGTTCTGCATCCATCGGTACACCGTCGCGTAGGCCTGCGTTTCCGCGCGGTCCACGCCGCCGCGCCGGAGCCGGTCGGCAAGCAACGCCACCGAACTCCGGAATGCAGGGTTGTTCGAGTTTGTGTGGCTCGCCAACATCATTTGATGGAACTGCGCGCGCCGCGCCAGCATGGTTGTCACGGCGGAAGTACCTACGCTACTTCCGATATTGCGTACGAAGTTAATCAGGCCCGCAACGGCGTTGCTCTTTTCCTGCGGGATCCCGAGATACGCCACCATCGTCGCCGGAATGAAGATAAATCCCATGGGTACATACTGGGCAATGCGTAACCAGGTGGCGGAAGAGAAACTGATTTGCAGATCGATACGCCGCGTCGAAAAAAACATTGCAAGCGTCAGCGCCGCCCAACCGAACGCTATTAAGTAACGGGCCTGGATTTTGCCTGTCAACTGCCCCACCAACGGAAGTTCGATCAGCAGTAAGACAGCGGCGGCAGAAAGCACTATGCCGGCGCTCTCGGCCGTATATCCCAAGAGATTTTGCAGAAATTGCGGCATCAAAACAGTAGTCGAGAAAGAAGCCGCTCCCACCATGAACATCATCACGCAGGAAGTTGCGAAATTAACGTTCTTGAACAGCCGAACATCCAGGATCGGGTGCTTGACGAGCAACTCCCAAACGACCAGGCTGACAAGCGAAACGCCGGCAATGACCGACAGCGTGAGAATGAAATTCGATCCGAACCAGTCGTCCTCTTGCCCTTTATCGAGTACGATCTGCAGGAAAGCAATTCCAATGGCCGACAGCCCGAAGCCGATGTAGTCGATTCTGCCGCTTGCCAGTGTCACTCGTCGGAGAAAGGGAGGATCCTCGATAAATGTGACCACCAGGAAAATAGTCAGGATGCCAACGGGCAGATTCATGAGAAAGATCCAGCGCCAACTGTAGTTGTCGGTGATCCAGCCTCCGAGGGTAGGGCCGATTGCGGGTGCGACCACCGCCGTTACGCCATAGATCGAGAAAGCGAGCCCGCGCTTTTCGGGCGGAAACGTGTCCGCGAGAATCGCCTGGGCCATGGGCTGCAGACCGCCCCCTCCCGTACCCTGAATGACGCGGGATATCAAGAGAAAGGCAAGCGTTGGCGCGACGCCGCAGAACAGCGAACTGACCGTAAACAAAGAAATACAGATGAGAAAAAACCGTTTTCGCCCCAGCAGCGATACGAGCCAGCCCGTGATTGGCAGGACGATCGCGTTCGAGACCAAGTACGAGGTCAGGACCCAGGTGCTTTCCTCACTGCTCGCTCCCATGTTCCCGGCGATGTGTGGAAGAGCAACGTTGGCAATGCTGGTATCGAGCACCTCCATAAAGGCCGCGAGCGATACCACAAACGCAATGAGCCAGGGGTTGGCGCCCGGCCTCCAGGAGCCGTTCACGCAGCACCTGGAGTGTTCATGCCCTCTTGCGCGGTAATTACGAAACGATGCATTTCGTTTCTATTATATTGAGGGTACCCGCCATGAAGACAAAGACCGTCGCTGCGCCGCGCGCGCCGGGCCGGCCCCGGAGCGAGAAGACTCGAAAGGCCATTCTGAAAGCGGCTTACCGGCTGCTCAAGCGGCATGGCTTCGAGGGAGTGGCCAATCAGCAGATTGCGAAAGAAGCCGGCGTCAGTACCGCCACGTTATATCGATGGTGGGACAACAAGCAAGCGATTCTGCTCGACGCTTATTTAGAGAGGACGCGCGAGCTCTTGCCGTATGGCAAGCGCGGTAGCCCATTGGCGCGATTGCGAAACTACACGGCTCGAATCGCTCTTTTCTTGAAAACCGAGGACGGCCGAGTGTTTCTGCGGCTGATGCTAGCCATTCAGGACAACCCGTCTTTGCGCAAGGCCTTTTACGAGAACGTATTTCTGCCGCGCCGCGCCGAAGGGTGCAAGGTGGTGCTGGAAGCGATTCGCGCCGGCGAATTGCCGGCGACCATTGACGCGAATTTTCTGATTAATCTTTTAATAGGACCACAGATTCTACCCGCCCTGATGGGCCAGTCCCTCAGCGTCAAGCAAGCCGGGCTGATCTTCGATTTCATTCTCAAATCCGCCCTGTGTTGAAGCGGCAAGTAGGCCGCGTTCACCGGTAGGCAGCGGCTTGGATGGAGTACAGCTCGCCATCTTCAGCCAAAGGTCGCCGGTGGCATTGTGCTTCTCGGCGCACTGGGATGGGTCATCTTCAGGCGGTATGAAGCGCGGCGCATTGAGACCGCTCTCCATACTATGCGCAAGGGCTGCGAATCCCGCTCTTCGCGGATAGTGGCAGGCAAAGCTACCGCGGCAACCCGGATTTTCGGCGCGGTCCCTTCTTGCGCGACTGTGGGTCCAGCATGTTGCGTGTGTCCACAGCCGGTCTAGGATTATCGCTGTTTCCGCTTGACCGGACAGCCTCGCCAGTCTTCTGTTCGGACGGCCGACAAACTACCCGCGAAAACACATCCGGTAATCGGAGTTTTCACGAGGAAAGCGCTGAGACATGACGCCTATACGATCTCAATCCGGCACGCTCTCTGCCGCCGTTGAAATCACAGCTATGTGATCGAAACAGACGTTAAGCGCTGGACTTCAACATACTGAGGGCACTCTAAAGACAACGCGACTCGCAAGTACCTCGAACGGAGTCCGCCCATTGGCGACATCCTCACAATCGCTGTTCTTCGCTTCAGCGAGGAGTCGAACTCGTCCATCTTTATCGATGTAGGTGACCTGAACCTTGGGTGTACGACACGCCACCCACACCTGAATGAGGAACTGGGAAGCGTGGATGCCCCGGTCCCGGGCATCGCCTCCCGTCACATCCCGAACTTGAAGGTGGGCGAGTGTATCGGAGATGTTCAAATCGACAGCCTCAAATCCTTGGCTTGCTATCGCTGCGGTCAAGAAGAGAATCGACACGTCCGGCCGGAGATCGCTTCCCCATGGATTCTGAATCTCACCCGCGTTGTCCAAATAGAAGATAGTCCGTGCGGCCCGGAGTATTCCTTGAACCTGGTTTAACTTTCGGGCAACCTCGAGCAGTTCCTCCTTGGTGAATTCAATTTGCACTTTCCGCTGGCCGGTTCGGTAATTGGCCACAATACGGCCGCCCCGACTGAATGCTGAATGGTGCTGGGCGATATTCCGAAGCACATGTACCTTCAGCGCCCAAGGCGGAGGCGCGAGTAGGTCCGGGACGCAGAGGGTCCTACTGAGCTCTTCAACGACTTCGCCGAACTTTAGGTTCTCCAGGTGCGCCTTATGAGCACTTTTGGCGCGACGTATCCGCACCTGGTGCAGAAGTGCCTTGAGATTTGGCTGGACACAGGCTTCAAGCAGCCCACCGATATTCCGCAGAAGCTCCACACGAAACTCGTCTAACTCAAGCCCGGCCTTGTCGGCTTCCACCAGATACATCGAATAAAACTCTGACATTGCGTGCGCGATCTGCTCGTCCCAAGCCGTGAGCGCGTCTAGACACTTGCGTTGGTCTTGATTTAGTGCACCGCGATACTCGGACAGAACGCCAGCAAACATGGCGGCAGCCCAAGGATCGCTGCTAAGGCGGTCAATGAGGACAGCCTCGAAACTGAGCACTTCGATAGACAGGTCAGATAGAACCGATGAATTCTCAAAGTGTGGTTGCAGGGTCGCGATCACCCTAGCCTTGATTGCGCCGGGCGTTAAGCCTTTCTCAGCCCAGGCAAGGTATGGCGTCTGACGCCCAATTGTGGCGAACGACTTCGGGTTGATCCTCACCTCTCTCGATCCTATGTGCATCGTACCGTCAATAGAAACCGGATGTTAGGTTGAATCGACGCCGGGCTCAGATCGCCTCATGCCTCCGCCCCTGATTGGTAGCCCACTGACATCGCGCGCCCGGCATACGGTACCGGGATGTAGGCCGTCAGACGCCCGGGTTTTCATCTACTGGTTAACGGGCAAACTGGAAGCAATCCGCCGTGCTCTGTTGTTTGGATCTTGACAGCAGATGGGGAGTCATCAAGCGTAAAGCAAGCCGAGCTGATTTTCGATTTCATTCTCAAATCGGCTCTGTGTTGAAGCGGCAAGTAGGCCACCTTCACCGGTAGGCAGCGGCTTGAATGGAGTACAGCTCTGAGTATTGGCCGCGCTTCGCCATCAACTCCTCGTGCGTGCCGACTTCGACGAGCCGAGCACCATCCAGAACCACGATCAAATCCGCCATCCGCACCGTAGAGAAACGGTGCGAAACCAGAATCGTGATGCGGCCGCTGGCGCTTTTCTCGCCGCGTGCGGCCGCGGCATATCGCTCGAACAGCGCATGTTCGGTTTCGGCGTCGAGCGCGGCAGTCGGTTCGTCCAGCACCAGCAGAAGCGGCTCGTCGCGCATGAAGCCACGGGCCAGCGCGAGCTTCTGCCACTGGCCGAAAGATAAATCCACGCCGCTCGGCCAAGTGGGACCGAGTTGCGTATCGAGGCCCGAGGCGAGCCGCGCAATCACGTCGCCGGCGCCCGCGCGATCGACAGCGGTGTTCACCGCAGGCTCGTCTTCGATCCGGGCAACGTCGCCCAAACCAACCGTGTGCCTGGCCCTGAATTCAAAGCGGAAAAAATCCTGGAATGCGCCCGCCAGGCGCGCTCGCCATTCGCCGGCAGGAAGGCGAGCCAGCGGCGTGTCATCTACCAGAATGGAACCGGAGGAAGGCTCGTAGAGCTTCGAGAGCAGCTTCACCAGCGTCGTCTTGCCCGCGCCGTTCTCGCCAACGATTGCAATCACCGCTCCGGCAGGCAGCGTGAGCGATAGGTCCTCCAGCACCAGCCGCGATGTGCCTGGATAGGAAAAGGAAACATGCTCGAGTCGAATGCCATCGCGCAGCACGGAAGGCACCGGCAAATCACCTGATGCCGCGATCGAGGCGGCGTAATCCTCAAGCCATGCCAGGCGCCGCGAGCCATCCGCCCAGAAGCCGCGCAGGAATCCGATCTCGCCCACTGTTGCGCCAATGTATGCCGACAGCCGTGCGCCGGCCGCGAGCACCAACAGGACCGAGGCAGCCGGTGCGCGGAGTCCTACCGATACGAACACGACCGCGCCCACATAGGCGCAGCCGAAGATCGCCCAGGCCAACGCGTGCCACCACGCCGACGCCCAGCGAGCGGATGCAACCGGCGCATACCATCTCTGCCAAGCAGCGCGCCGCTCTCGCATCAGGCGCTCTCCAATGCCGGTCACGCGCACTTCTTTGCCCGGCGCCGCGGTAGTGGCGAGAGTGAACAGGTGGCGTGAAAGCCGGTTGGCTTGGGCACCGCGCTCCTGCGCTTGTCTTTCGATGGCCGGCCGCCAGGAAGAGGTCAACACCGTGGGCAACGCGAAGACGGCGAGCAGCAGAAGCGCTGGATGAATGGAGACGAGCAGCGCCATCGTGACCGCCAGGCGCAGCATCCACCCGAGCGTGGAGAACAGCGACGCATACATATGGTCGAGCACGAACACCTGGTTGCGCAGCATGGAGAGCCGGTCGAGATATTCTGGGCGTTCCTGATGCGCGACGGTAGCGATGGTCGCCTGCAGTTGCGCCACGTGCGATTCGAGCGCAATGGTCACCTTGTCGCGGAAGCGGCGCTGCAAGCGCGTGCTGACGGTGCGAAGAAACCAGGTTGCCGCGGCCGATACGCCCAGCCCGATCGCCGAGCCCTCCACCAGGCCGGCCCTGTGCTGAACCACGCCTTCGCCGAGAAGCATCAGCCACAACGCCAGTAGCGCGTCCGGCAACGCCGCCAACTGAGAGATCACGAGCGAAGCCACCATCAAGCGCGGTTCGTGCCGATAGCCGAGTTTGCAGAGCCGCCACATGGACGAAAGCGTCGGGGGCAGCGGCTCGATCGCGGGGCTCTGGGGGTTAGAGGACGTCATACGTCACGCCTTCCTCCTCGGGCTCGGTGAAGCGCTGCGCCTGAAGATCGAACATCGTTCGGTAGCGCCCGCCGAGAGCCATTAGCTCATCGTGCGTGCCCAGTTCGATCACGCGGCCCTTCTCGAGCACGCAGATGCGGTCCGCGTGGCGAACGGTTGAAAACCGATGTGAGATGAGAATGGTTGTGCACTGCCGGGTGGCGGCGAGCAGGCGCTCGAAAATCTCGGCTTCGCCTCGCACATCGAGCTGTGCGGTCGGCTCATCCAGCAGCACGACGCCTGCGCCCAGCTTGACAGCGGCCAGCGCGCGGGCCAGGGCCACACGTTGCCATTGGCCGCCCGACAGATCGGTCCCGCCGGTGTATCCGCGAGCGAGCACGGTGTCCAAAGCAGCCAGATTCGTAGCTCCCGCCGCTTCGAGTGCTGTGGAGATCACCTCGTCGGGCGCGCCCGCCGGGGCCACGTTGTCGCGCATCGGCAGCTCCAAACGGATGAAATCCTGGAACACGGCGGCGACACGCGAGCGCCACGATGCTAAGTCGAACTCGCGAAGGTCCACGCCGTCAATCTCAATCGCGCCGGATTGCGGATCATACAACCGGCACAACAGCTTCGCGATGGTGGTTTTGCCCGCGCCGTTTTGTCCAACGATGGCGAGTGAGGAGCCAGCGGGGATCGTGAGATCGAAATGCTCCAGCACGGGCGGCGAGGGAACGGCAGGCCCGTCGGTTGTCGTGTGAGTCGAAGCCCGCTGATGGGGGCTCCGCACGGGCGGAGCGGCAGTAGAGCCGGCCGCTGGGTACGCAAACGTCACATCGCGCAGACGAATTTCGCGCGCGGGCTTTCCTGCCGCGGAGCGATCGCCAATGGGCAGCGCGCCTACGCGGCGCATCGCTTCCCCGAGCCGAAGCACCGCGGCCACGGGAGCGGACGCGCCGTCGAGCGCCCAACTGAATCCGCCGAACGCGATCATCGACACGCCCACCGCGCTTTGCACGTAGGTAACGGCCTCGCCCAGGCTGATGCGGCTGGCAGCGGCGGCGCTGGCCAGCGACCAGAAGACTAATACGTTCGCCGACACAACCAAGAGCAGGCTCCAGATCACCGGCCGTTCCCGCAGGCGAGTGGCCGCATACTGCAATTCGTGCAGGTGAATGCGCCTGACAATGAAGCGGTCGATGGTCCACCCGGCGAGACCGAACAGCCGCAGTTCCTTGCTGGCAGGCGGGTCCACGGCCAGGCGATAGGCGTAGTCGGCGTCGCGCTGCGCGCCGCGCACCTCTTCGGTGTTGCGGTCGAACCAGACCGCGCTTTCGCGGAGCAGCCAGTGGGTCGCGAGCCACGCGCCCGCGAGGACGATGGGCGCCCACCATGCATAGGCGATGAGTATCAATGCGGACGCGAGCCCGCCGATCATCTCGACCATCCCGTTCGCGATGAAGTCCATCGAGATCGCCAGTGGGGGGCCGGTCATGCCGAGATCAAAATCACGCGCGACGGTGAGGTCACTGGTAAGTGTCGGGTCTTCGAGATGCCCGATGCCGGGCGGACGCACGCAGGCTTCCGTGAGGCGGTCATAGAGCCAGGCGGCGGTGCGGTCGCCGAGGTTGGAGCTGACTACGTTATGAATCGGGCTGAGCACTTGCAGGAGAATGAAAATCACGCCGACGAGCGCTAGCGGACCGGCAAGAGCATGACCGCTTCGTATGGCAGCGATGAGCACTCCCATCGCGATGGCGAACGCAGCCGGCAGAAGTCCGCGAAGCAAGAGCGCTGTCCACCAGGCGGCGGCGAGGCCCGGGCTGGCTTTCGGAAGGACGCCAAAGAACTGCCATTCTTTGCGCTCAGTCACCCGTTGGAGCACCCAAGCATTCTGCCACAGATGGCTTGGTTCGTGACAGGATAGAAAGCTGACAGGATAGAGAACTGGCCATGAAGAAATACAGATTCAAGGCAAAGATTGAAGCAGGAGATGGCGGGGGCGCTTACGTCCTGTTTCCATACGATGTCGAAAAAGAATTCGGGACGCGCGGGAGGGTGCCGGTGAAGGCGACGTTCAACGGCGTGCCATATGCAGGTTCGCTGATTAAGTACGGCGCGCCGCAACACATGCTGCCGATGCTGAAAGCGATACGCGAGCAGTCCGGCAAAGACGTGGGCGATACGGTCGAGATCGAGGTTTGGAAGGACGAAGAGGAGCGAACGCTCGAAGTGCCCGCCGAAGTCAAAGCGGCGATGAAGAAGGCAGGCGTGATCGCGTCGTTTGAGCGGCTCAGTTACACACATCGGAAGGAGTACTGCCGCTGGATTGCGGAAGCGAAGAAGGAAGAGACGCGGGCGAGGAGATTAGAGAAGGCGATCCAGATGCTGAAGGATGGGGTGAAGACGCCGGGGTAATAAAAGCGTTCACAAATTCTTCCATCAAGCAATGGAAATGATGCACGCCGTTCTCGCGCTTAACTGAATAGCGGCCGCGGTCGTAAGTGCGGGAGCCGAGGCCCTTCTGCACGTTCTCGCAAATCTTAATATCTTCCTGTTGAATCTCGTCGCTGAAGGCGACAGTTTCTGGAGCCACTTCGCGTGCCTGCTCGCAAGTTCCATAGGTGAACCATTCGAAAATAGTCAGCGTCTGATCGTGGCCTATCGGCAGGATGATGTTGCTGCTGAGATTATCCGGATACACGTTCAACATGAAATTCGGAAAGATCCAGAAGTATAGCGCGCGATTGCCGGCATCGTTAGCAGAATATCGGCGCGATTCGTTGCGGCCTGGGCGCGGAGGGCGGATCGGCGCGTACTGAGATGAGTAATAACGGAATGTATCTACACGGTAGGCACTATAATCCAGCTCCCGAAAAAGCGATGGATGCGCCGCGGGAAGATGATATCCCTCCAGGTAATTGTCTATATAGACTTTCCAGTTACAACGAATCAGATAGTCTTTTCGATGCGATAAGTGCAATTCGGTAATCGGGCAACCGAGCGCGGCCACCTGTTCCGGAATATCGCCCATCACCTCGCTCAAGGCCGGTGCTTGCGAATCTACATTGACAAACACGAACGGACCCCAATCCTCGACGCGCATCTCCGGCAGGCGCACCTCATTCTGCCGCCAATCTTCCACTCCCTCGAACTCCGGCGCGGCCAGCAGCTTTCCGTCGAGTGAATAGGTCCAGTTGTGATATGGGCAGCGCAGCGACTTCGCGCAACCGTGGCCTTCGAGGATGGTGGACGCCCGGTGACGGCATACGTTCGAGAACGCGCGCAAAATGCCGTCATTACCCCTCACAACCGCGCACGGTTCGCCCACGACGTCAGCCGCTAGATAAGACCCGCGTTGCGCCACTTTAGAAGAATGGCCGATTGGCTGCCAAGTGCGCCAGAAGATCCGTTCTTTTTCGGTTTCGAGAAACGCCGCGTCCGTGTACCACTTCGACGGAATGGTCCGCGCGCGGGCAAGAGGTTCGGGCATTTGCAACGCATCCTAACAAAGTGCTTACGTGCCCGCACGTTACAATGACCATTTCATGCCAAATCTGCTCGCTGGCAAGACGGCCCTGGTGCTGGGTGTCGCCAACAAATGGAGCCTCGCCTACGCCATTGCCTCGGCTTTCGTTCGCGAAGGGGCGTCCTTGACGCTCACCTATCAAGGCGAGCGCCAGCGGCAGACCGTGGAAGAGCTTGGGGCCGATCTGAAAGCTTCCAAAATCATCAATTGCGATGTGACGAAGCAGGACGAGCTCGAATCGCTGGTCGCTGAACTTAGACAGTCAGCGCCGGTCCTCGACGCGGTGGTGCATAGCATTGCGTTCGCGAATCGCGAGGACTTGAGCCGGCCGTTTCTCGAGACCAGCCGCGATGGCTATCTGTTGGCTCAAGAGGTGAGCGCCTATTCGCTCATTGCGCTCGCGCGTGCGGTTGCTCCGCTGATGGCAAATGGCGGTTCGCTCACCACCTTGACCTATCTGGGGTCCACGCGAGTGGTTCAAAACTATAATGTAATGGGTGTGGCGAAAGCCGCGCTCGAGGCTTGCGTGCGGTATCTTGCGAGTGAACTGGGCGCTTCGAAGATCCGTGTCAACGCCATTTCCGCAGGCCCTGTGAAGACGGCTTCGGCGCGTGGCATCAAAGATTTTTCGAAAGTGCTGGAAAACGTCGCAGCCGCTGCTCCGCTGCGCAAGAATACAGATCCCGCGGAAGTAGCGGACGCGGCCGTGTTTCTCGCGAGCGATCTGGGGCGCGGAGTTACAGGAAACATATTATTTGTGGATGCAGGATTTCAAATTATTGGCTTGGGCTTAAGTGCCTGAGTGGATCAGCCCGGTGAGCCAGTGCCGATTACCAAACGCTTGCGGTTACCGCACGTCTTAATTGTGTTTTCTTACATATGATTCAGGTTGAAAATCTGTCGAAGAAATACGCGCGTCATGTCGCTGTGAACAACATCTCGTTCTCGGTGGAGAAGGGCGACATTGTCGGCTTTCTGGGCCCGAATGGCGCCGGCAAAACCACCACCATGCGCATTCTGACGTGCTTTCTGCCGCCTACCGAGGGCCGGGCGCGAGTGGCCGGATTTGATGTGTTCGAACAGCCGTTCGAGGTAAAGAAGCGCATCGGCTATCTGCCCGAAGCGCCGCCGCTCTATCCAGAGATGAGCGTCGAAGATTATTTAAACTTCGTGGCGCGTTTGAAGAATGTCCCCAGCGGCGAGATCAAGGCCCGCACCCAGCAGGTGATGGAACGCTGCGCGGTTGCGGATGCGAAATCGAAACTGATTTCCAAGCTTTCGAAAGGATACCGGCAGCGGGTCGGCTTGGCGCAGGCGATCATCCACAATCCCGACGTGCTGATCCTGGATGAGCCCACGTCGGGCTTAGATCCGAAGCAGATCAACGAGACGCGGGAACTGATCAAGAATCTATCGGGCGAGCACACGATCGTACTGAGCACGCATATTCTGCCCGAGGTCGAGGCGGTGTGCCAGAAGGTCATTATTATCGATCGAGGCAGGCTGGTCGCAACGGATTCAGTTGAAAATCTGAAGGCTCGCGCCGGAGTCGGCGGCGCCATTCAGGTGCAGGTAGACACGGCGGGAAAGGCGGACGCGCTGGCGGTGAAGCAAGCGCTGGAGCAAGTGGCAGGCGTCAGCAGGGTCGTTGATCGGGCCGCTGCGGGCGACCGTTTCGTGTTCGAGGTCGAAAATCCATCGGGACAGAATGTGCGCGGCGATTTGGCGCGCGCGGTGGTGCATGCGGGTTGGAACTTGCTGGAGCTGAAATCGACGACGCTCAGCCTGGAAGAAGTCTTCCTGGAATTGACCGGTTCCCATCCAGCAGTTACAACGCCGCCAGTTACAGCACCGGCAGCGGCTACGGAGGGGACTCTGTGAGAAATATCTGGACAATCTGCCGGCGCGAGCTCTACGCGTACTTTGTATCTCCCATCGCCTGGGTGCTGCTGACGATTTTTGCGTTTCTGAGCGGCGCTTTCACTTACCTCATCAGCGCGGCCTTTGTGCGCGCATCGATCGAGGGCCAGATGAGCGGGCAAACGTTCCCAATGAACGTCAATGAGCAGGTGATTGCGCCTTTGTTCTCGAACATGGCGGTGGTCGGCCTGTTTTTGATTCCGCTTATAAGCATGCGTTTGTTCGCCGAAGAAAAGCGGCAAGGAACGATCGAACTCCTGGTCACTTCTCCGGTTCATGATCTCGAAATCATCATGGGCAAATGGCTGTCCGCGGTGCTGATGTACGGGGCGCTGTTGGTGGTCCTGCTGGCCGATTACTCGTTTCTGTTTCTCTACGGCAATCCGGATTGGAAGCCGGTCGCCACTGGATTCCTGGGTATTCTCCTGCAAGGCGGTTGTCTGCTGGCGTTCGGCACATTCATCTCGACGCTCACGCGAAATCAGATTGTGGCGGGCGCGATCGGCTTCGCGCTGGCGCTGGTGCTCTGGATCCTGAACTGGACCACTTCGTTCGGGAACTCCGATACGGTGCAGGTTCTGAATTACCTGTCGATCGTCAGCCACATGGATAGTTTTTCGCGCGGCGTGATCGATACAAAAGATTTGATTTACTATCTTTCTATGATTTTCTTTGGTTTGTTTCTAACGGCTCGGTCGCTCGAATCGTTGCGTTGGAGGTCATAAGTGGCGGAGCCGAACACCGAAAATACGACACCGAAGGCCAAGACTTCACGAGACACCATCGCCGCCCGGCAAGCGCGCTACGGCGCGACGTCGATGCTTTACAGCATCGTAGTGATCGCGATTCTGGTGCTGGTCAACTGGCTGGGGAACCGCTACAACAAGAGTTTCGATACGACCAGTAACAAGCGATTCACGCTATCCCAGGAAACTCAGAAGCTAGTCAAGAATCTCAAGGGCGACGCCACCATCACTTACATCGATAAGGCGAGTAACTTTGGGCAGGCTCGCGGCATTCTTGATCGTTACAAGAACCTTTCACCGAAAATCCACGTGCAGTATATCGATTACCAGAAGCAGCCTACCGTTGCGCGTGCCTATGGCCTGCGCTATGCCGGAACGGCCTTCGTGGAACTCGGCAACCGCCGCGAAGAGGCGAAGTCGTTGACGGAGGAAGGCATCACGGGCGCATTTCTCAAAGATGAGAAAGGCGTCAGAAAAGTTTGTTTTGTCAGCGGCAGCCATGAGCATCCGCTAGATGACACCGACAGCAACGGGCTCTCGCAGTTAAAGACTTTGCTCGAGCGGGATAACTACCAGGCACAGACAATTACGCTGATCGAGAAAACCGCCGTTCCGAGCGATTGCAACGTCCTGGTAGTTGCGGGTCCGCAAGCCGACTACACGCCCAACGAAGTGAGCGCTATCAAGAATTATGTCGAGGGCGGCGGCCGGGTCATGTTTCTGCTCGATCCGCCGCTTGATTTTGGGAAAGAGCATGTGGCGGAGAATAGCGGGCTGGATGATTTGCTTCAGAGCTGGGGAGTTACCGTCGACAAAGATCTTGTTCTGGAAGAGAATCCGATGGGGCAGCTTTTCGGTTTTGGACCGGAGATTCCACTGGTCAACAGTTACGAATCGCAGCCCATCGTCAACGACCTGAAAAACAGCTTTACCGGATTTCCGGTGGCGCGCTCGCTGACCGTAAAGAACGGCGATAAGACCACCGTGGACAAGCTGTTTTCGACCAGTGACCGGGCGATTGCAACCACCAAGCTCAACACCAATGAGGTGAATCCCTCCGACCCGAGTAACAAGAAAGGGCCGTTCGTACTTGGAGCGGCGGGTACTTATAACACGGGTAAGCCGAACGCTCCGGGCCGCTTTGTAGTGATAGGCAACTCCGGGTTCCTTACCAACAGCATGCTGGGCTTTCAGGCCAATCGCGATCTGGCGCTGAACGCGGTGAACTGGCTTTCCTCCGACGAAGACCTGATTTCCATTCGCCCGAAAGAGGCAGAAGACCGGCGCTTGAACGCAACCCAACGACAGATGAACGTGTTCGCATATACGGACCTGATTGCGATTCCGATTCTGATTATCGTCGCGGGCCTGGTGATCTTCTTAAAACGCAGAGCGGCATGAAGCAACGCAATCTTCTGATCGCCGCCGCTATTCTGGCTGCTCTCAGCGGGGGAGTTTGGTGGGCGAAACGGCACCCGCAATCGGCAGAGTCGTCGAACGTGCCGGCATCGCCGAAGCTGGTCGATATTCCGCAGGCGCAGATCAAAGAAATAGACCTGAAAAAGAAGGACGGCACGACGGTCGTGCTTCAAAACCAGAACGGCAGATGGTCGATTACCGCCCCAGAATCGCTGCCGGCCGATCAGGATGCGGCCAACGGCCTCGCATCCACATTGAATCCGGTGAGCGCGGACAACGTGGTCGAAGACAAGCCTAAAGACTTGAGCCAATACGGCCTAACAAATCCTAGCTTGACTGTGACCGTGGATGAGAAGAACGGCAAGTCGCAACAGCTTTTCCTCGGCGACGATGTGCCGGCCGGCTCTTTGGTGTATGCACGGGCGAACTCCGACCCGAAAGTCTACGCCGTGTCCTCATCTATTAAGAGCTCACTCGACAAGAGCGCGAACGACCTGCGCGACAAGCGGCTGCTCACGTTCGATTCGAACCGGCTGACGAGGATTGAGCTGGTCTCCGGCAAGTCCGACATCGAGTTTGGGAAGAACAACCAGAATGACTGGCAGATCCTCAAGCCTGGGCCATACCGCGCAGACAGCTTCCAGGTGGAGGAGCTGCTTCGGAAGCTGACCGACGCCAAGATGGATCTGTCGGTTAAAGGTGAGGATGCCAAGAAAGTGGATGCGGCGTACGCATCCGGGCAGCCGGTTGGGACAGTAAAGGTGAGCGACGCGGCCGGGACGCAGACACTTGAAATCCGCAAGAACAAAGACGACTATTACGCGAAGAGCAGCGTAGTAAACGGCTTCTATAAGGTATCGGCTGACTTAGGCAAAGAGATCGACAAACCCGTCGACGACTTCCGGAACAAGAAGATCTTCGATTTCGGCTTTACCGACCCGACCAAGATCGAGTTGCAGCAGGGCGCCAGCGATAAGACGTACGTAAGAAGCGGGTCCGATTGGAAGCTGGGCAGCCAAACGATGGATGCGGTTTCGGTGCAGGCTTTCATCGACAAGCTGCGCGACCTCTCGGCGGCCAAGTTCGTGACCGGCGGTTTCACCACTCCGGCGTTCTCGGTGACGGTTACGTCGAACGATGGAAAGCGGGTCGAAAAGGCTGAATTCGCCAAGAGCGCGGACGGCTATATCGTTCGGCGTGAGAACGAGGCATCGCTTTACCAGGTGGACACGAAGAGTGTAGACGATATGCTGGAGGCAAGCAAAGCGATTAAGCCGACGGCATCTGCCAAAAAGTAGGCGGGCGCGGCGGGTGCCGCACACCAGGCCAGCATGTCTGCTCTCAACACCGATCTTTATCAGCTCACAATGGCGGCTGGCTACTTCGCAGCCGGCAAGACGAGCGACGTGGCAACATTTGAGCTGTCGGTGCGGAGGTTGCCCGAACATCGTAATTTCCTGGTGGCCGCGGGGCTGCAGCAGGCGGTCGAGTATTTGTTCGATTTGAAGTTCCGCAAGGATGAGATCGACTATCTGCGTTCGCTGCCGCATTTCAAGAACGCACCCGCCGAGTTTTTCGAGTTTCTGTTGGATCTGCGCTTCACGGGCGACCTGTTCGCTCTGCCCGAAGGGACGCCGGTGTTTGCGAACGAGCCGATTGCGATTGTCCGCGCACCGCTGCTGGAAGCGCAGCTTGTGGAGACATATCTGCTTTCGACCTTTGCCTTTCAGACGATGATTGCGTCGAAGGCCGCACGCTGCGTGATTGCGGCCGAGGGACGACCGGTGGTGGAGTTCGGCAGCCGGCGAGCGCATTCTCCGGCGGCGGGAGTGCTGGCGGGGCGGGCGGCTTACGTAGCCGGATGCGCGGGGACCAGCAACACGGAAGCCGGCATGCGCTTCGGCATACCGGTGTTTGGGACTACGGCGCACTCGTGGACCATGGCGTTCCCGACTGAAGAAGAGGCGTTCCGAAAGATACAGAAGCTGCTGGGCGAATCGACGGTGTTTCTACTTGACACCTACGACACGATCGAAGCGGCACGACTGGCGATCCGCCTGGGACCGCCGCTTTGGGGAGTGCGTCTGGACAGCGGCGATCTGGCGGCGCTCTCACGCGAGGTGCGGCGAATGCTGGATGAGGCTGGCCTGCGCGATGCCAAGATCTTTGCGACGAACGATCTGAACGAGCATCGGCTCGCCGAACTGGTACGATGCCGCTCCTGCTTCGATGCGTTCGGCGTGGGCACGGCGTTGGCTACTTCCTCCGATGCACCGACGCTTTCGGCTGTGTACAAGCTGGTGGAGTTGCAGCGCCGAGGTGAGACCCACTACACGGCAAAATTCAGCGACGAGAAGAGCACGCTGCCGGGCGCGAAACAGATCTACCGGTACCCGCACTGCGACGTGGTCGCGCTGTATAGCGAATGCAACAGCGACTTCGAAGGAGAGCCGCTGATACGGCCGGTGATCAGCCGCGGCGAGATGGTGGCGCCTTTGCCTGATCTGGAAGCCGTCCAGAGACATGCGCAATTCGCTGTCGGGGCATTGCCGAAAGCGCTGCATTCGATTGATGAAGCGCCGCCGTATCCGGTTGAGATCAGCCCGCGATTACTCGAGATGGCGCAAGATCTTCGGGATAAGTATCAGTTTTTGCCGCGCACAACGGACACCAAACGCCCTGTGCGCTCTTTGGTGCCCGATTAATGAAAACCGTATTCTTCGACGTGGACACCCAACTGGACTTTGTTTATCCGGCGGGCGCGCTGTATGTTCCGGGGGCAGAGGCGATTGTCAAATCGCTTGCCGAGCTGACAAACTTCGCAGTTGCTAACCGGATTCAGATTATCTCGACCATGGACGCGCACACGGAAGACGATCCGGAGTTCAAGAGTTGGAAGCCACACTGCGTGGCCGGGACGAACGGCCAGCAGAAAGCGGCTGTCACTTTATTGAATAAGCGGATGGTGCTGACTGACGCCGCGGAAGCGAAGGACGGCGCTCAGATCATTGTCGAAAAACAGAAGCTGGATTGCTTCACCAATCCGCACCTGAAGCCCTTGATTCACTTACTCAAAGCAGAACGCTTCGTAGTGTACGGCGTGGTGACCGAGTTATGCGTGCAATGCGCGGCGTTTGGACTGCTCGAGCTGGGCGCGTCGGTAGAGGTAGTGACCGATGCCATCAAGAGCCTGAGCCCGACGGCTGAGCGCGACGTGATGGAACGTTTTCAGGCGCAGGGTGGGCAGTTGACAACGGTTGCATCGGTGACGGCTTAGCAGCGTGGAAGGTTGCGACGTGCCGGCCGGCCGGCAGGAGGACGGAACTTGCGGCGTCGCCGCCGGCTTTCCAGAAAGGCGCGCCGTCAATCTCGACTGCTGAGACTGGAGAAGCGAGCATCGCTACTGCGCGGCTGCGGCTGGTATAGGCGAGATCGACTCCGGCGGCGGTGGTGGTTGCTGAACGAATATCACCGTTGAAATCGGATATGGTGACGGGTGAACGGCCGGCGCCGGGAGCGAGCGTGTGCTTGCCTGAGGGCGCGATTACGTATCGATCACTCTGGAGCGGCCATGGCTTGCCGTCCAGCTCGACCGGACCTTGCCAGGCTAAGCGCGTGGGCTCCGGCGCATCGAGTTGGAATCGACCTGCTCCTTGGGCAGCGATGGTCGCGGTGGTTGCGGCGGCAGGCAATAGCGCGAGATCTTGTTTTTCGAGTGAGTTTTCGAAATATAACGCGACGTGGGCGAAAGATGCGGCGGCTTCGTGTACTAACTCGAGTAACTCAATTCCAGTTTGTTTCTTAGTTGGATAGACGTCTTGATAGCGCTCGACGACGTTGATATCTACCGCGATCTGGGCGCGATCCGAAGTTAATTCGTGGTACTTACCGGCGAGTTTTGAGTAGCGTTCGGGTCCGAGATTCCAGAGGGTGGCGGGATCTTCGACGAGCAAGGTGCTTTTGCGGGCTTGAATGAGGGGAAGGCTCCGCGCGACATCGGCTCCCAAGGCATCGCGAATGCCGGGCTCGAAACGATCGTCTATGTGGGTGAGGACGACATCGAGATAGGGCTTGGAGACTTTCAGCCGATCGATGACATCGAGCCAATCGGCTTGCATGCGGGAGGCGAGCGCGGCGCGATAGTCGAGGAACTTGCGAAGGCCATCGGGATTCTTGGCGATCGAGTAGGGCGAGGAGGAATCGAACAGCAGCTTGGGATCGAAACCGGCGGCGTGCCGGAAGGCTTGGCGCACATCGTCATTCATGGGAGTGAAACGGGCGGGGTTGGAAGCTCCTTCGAGAGACTCGAAGTATAGCTCCGCAACGTTAACGCCGTCCCAATCGAAGCGCTGTAAGAGGGCCCCGATTTCGCGGGCGACTTCGCGATGGCAGTCGGGGTTTTGGAGGTTCATGAGCTTGCGCCAATCGAGCTGCGCGTCCTGGCCGACCGCGGTTTTCTCGCGCCAGGCGGGATGATCTGCCCAGAACTTCTCGCTGACGTGCGGCAGCTCCAGCCAGGCGTAGACCAGAATGGCGTTGCGATGACAAGCTTCGATCAAAGACTTCAGATAGGCGTCTTGTGCCGGATCGGCCTCGACGTTATGCCATGCGGCGACGTGAAGTATGCCGACGCCCGATTGCCGCCATCGGCGGGCGAGATAATCGACATCGGCGCGGATGCGATAGGAGGAATCGAAGAACGCCCAAAGATTGCTGCTGCCCAGGGGGAGAGAAAGGCCGAGGTCTACGAGCGCTTGCATCAAGTATGGGTAACGCTCAAATCCGCTCGGGCCGGGGGCGGTCGCTAACCAGAGGATCGCGCCGTGATCGGTTCGCTTGCCGGCCAGAACCGGCATGTGCTTCCACTTCTCTGTGGCGAAGATTTGGTATTCTTCCGGGACCTGGACCTCGGGTACGGCGAGGGGCTCTTCCCAAAAGATCTGCATCTTGGGCGCGTGGGTATCGCAGATCTGGCGCACGGTGACGGTAGCCGTCTTTTCTGCGAACCCTAACTGCCGGGCGAGGGGACTTACTCCTTCGAGGACAACGATCTGGCGATCACCGAGCGCGGCTGCATCGATGCCGGCTTTGGATCCCGCGACTACGATCTGAGCCGAGTTAGTTATAGATGGTTGAATACCAACCGAGGCGAAGATTTTGCTCCAGGGCGCCGGATTTGTCCCGCTGACCTGAAACGTGGTCGCGCCGGCGATGGCTGGCAACACTGCGAGGCAGATAAGTCGACTAGTCATGTTACTTCGTGAAGGCGTACCAGAAACTTACTCGGATGTCGTTGTAACTGGATTGCGGTGAGCACCCTTTCAAGGTACAGGGCGGGTAATAATCGCCTTGTAAGTAGAAGCCGCGCAAAAAATCGGCCGAGAGATAGACATTGGGGCGCATGCCGGGAAGGTGAACTTTGGCGCCGGGTCCGATTTCGACTGTATTGGCCCAGTACTGGCTCTTGACATCTTTGACGAAATTGACGTTCATGAGTAATTGCGCCTTGGTTTTGTCCCAGGCTTGAAACGTGCGGCCGGCTCGGTGCTGCGAGTAAAACATCCAGTCCTTATCGAAGCGGCTGACATAGATGGCGTCGGCTGTTGTTTCGTAGAAGAATCCGGGCGTGTTGCCGCCGAGTAACTGACCGAAACCTTTCGCAAAGTTTACGCCACCACGGTAATCCGGGATTGCATAGCCTTCGTCACGGCGGCCAGGGAGATAATTGACCGATTCGCCCGCTTCCGTCCAACCGGTAAGGTGATGCCAGGTTTTGGATGAGACTCCGACACCGAAGATGAGCGAGCTTTCCGAGAGATAACCGGCGCCGAAGGCAGAGGGGACTTCGCCCCTAATGTCGCCCATGAAGCGCGCCGATAGATAAAACGAGACGAGCTTGTTGACTTGGGCCCAGGGGAGGGGCACAGTGCGCTTTAGCTGACTGTAGGTGAAGAGATCCATCCAGCGCGAGGAGAACATGGGGAGCGCCCAGAGGGTGGTCTGCGGCAGCGCGTCGCCGTTTAGAGCGTGGAAGGCTTTGGTTGCTTCGGCGGCGGCTTGCGGATCGCCGGCATGGCGCACCTGATCAAAGCAGGGTTTCGCATCGGCGTCGTCGTTCGACAGGTTATAAGCCCAGCAGAGCTTGAGCATGACCTGCGCGTCGGCGGGATCCTGTTCGTGAGCTTGCCGGAGATAGTTGATGGCATCGCGCATGTAGCCCAACTTGAAGCTCTTCATGCCCATCGTCTTAACGTCTGTGCCGCCCGCGGAGGCGCCCGTAGAAGCCGTCGGGGGAGACGCGCCGTCGCTGGCACGCGACTTGAGGCCGAGCAGGCTGTCGAGCTGGCGGCGGACTAGCCGGTCCTTTGGATCGATGGCGAGAACCTGTTCAAACTGCTCGATGGCCTTATGGTCGTCGTGCATGGCGAGATAGAGGAACGCGAGCTCGCGGCGCAACGCGGCGTTCTCCGGATCGAGCTTGAGGGCGTCAAGAAATTCGTAGGGATACGGGTAGCGTGGAGGCATTTGGTCGAGGGCGAGTTCGGCAGTGCGGGAATCGGACGAGCGGGAAGCGGCTAGCAGCGCGGCATGGGCTTCGTCGACGCGATTCAGTTGCTGCCAGACACGCGCCAGGATGAGCAACAGCTCGGGCAGTTGCGGCTTCAACTTGCGGCAAATTTGAAATTGCTCCGCCGCGAGCGGCAGCTCATCGCGGAGTTCGGCCAGTTGAGCCAACTCCCAATGGGCGCTGAAGGTGGAAATATCGTTGGGATTCGGTGCTTGCGCGAGCGCCTGCTGCCAGCGGGCGATGCCGTCAGCGAGGGGCTTGTCGATGTTCTGAAATGCCTGCTCGGCGGTGGCGCGAGCGGCGGCGGACCCTTTATAGCGAAGGCGGTAGAACATGCGGCGAGCTTCGATGGGCTTCTTGGTCTCGAAAGCGAGGAAAGCATATTCGAGCGCCGCGGTCTCGTCGGCAGCGTTGAGGCGCATGGCGGCTTCGAACTCGTCGCGGGCATCGGCATTCTCACCAGCTTTGAGCAATGTGTAGGCTAGATCCTTGTGCGCGGCGGCGTTGGCGGGTTGCTGGGCGAGACCTTTGCGGAAAAGATCGATGGCGGAGTCGTAGTCCTTCTGCGCGAGGGCTTTGTAGGCGGCATTGAGTTCGGGATCGCCAGGGGTTTGGGCCAAGGCGGCTAGAGCGAATAGGCAGAAAAGGGGTGCAAACCGGGTCAACACGTTCTGTGAGAGTAGTTCACGCGCGGGCGTGATGTTCTCCCGGGACACGATGGCTTCCCGGGCGGACCGTTTACGCGGCCTTTTGAGCCTCCTGCGAGTGGCTCGCAACACCGAAATTGCGCTCGTTGCTGTATTCAAGGTTCAAATTGAGCAGTTCCTGGTGGTTGACCTTGGCTTCGGCGAGCAAAACGTTCAATTTGTGAAGGTCCTGTTTACGTTTTTCGGCGGATTCGCGGCGGGATTCGGCGGCGGCCTTAAGCCTTTGCGATTCAAGCCACTTGCAAAATTAAGAATCAGAACAAAGCAGCGCTGAAATGTTTCAAGAGAGGGGCTTGGTCTTTGTAATCTGTTGTTTCCAGACAAAAGAAAAAGGCACTAATATAGTTGACATACCGTGCGATCTGATGCATACTTGATCCATGGAAAGCCCCACGACTCTTCGAGACGCGGTTCTGTGGTTCGCGGATTTTGAGCACTGCCGGGAGTTCATGATTGAACTTCGCTGGCCGGACGGCGTTGTTAAATGCCCGCGCTGCGGTTCCGAGAAGGTCACGTGGCTGGCCAAGGCTCGGGTATGGAAGTGCTACGGGAAACACGAGCGTCCTACGTTCACGTTGAAGACTGGCACGATCTTTGAGGACTCGCCTATTCCGCTTGAGAAGTGGCTTTGCGCCGCGTGGATGCTGTTCGCTTGCAAAAACGGCATTAGCAGCTATGAATTGCATCGCGGTCTCGGAGTCACTCAGAAGAGTGCATGGTTCATGCTCCATCGGCTGAGACTCGCTGCGCGTGAGACTGGGTTCAACAAGATCGGCGGAGACGGAGCGCACTGCGAAGCGGATGAGACTTTCATCGGCGGAAGAGTTTCGAACATGCATAAAAGTCGGAAGCGTCGCATCCAAAAGGAATACGGGCAAAAAGGTAATAAGCTTGTAGTGCTGGGACTGCTGGAACGTGATGGCGAAGTGCGGGCGGCTGTATCTCCCACGCGGGATTACTATAACGTGCACGAACACTTGATGAGCAATCTCGCTCCTGGTTCGACACTGTTTACAGACGAATTCGATGGATACAAGGGTCTGACTCCCAATCAGTTCACGCATCAAGTAGTTAACAAACTCGAAGGCTATGTGAAGGGCCATGTTCACGTGAACGGCATGGAGAATTTTTGGTCTCTGCTCAAGAGAACACTGAAAGGCACTTACGTTAGTGTTGATCCGGTGCACCTTCAGTCCTACGTGGATGAGCAAGTTTTCAGATTCAACCATCGCGATCTTAGTGATGCTGAGCGTTTCACATTGGTCATGCGAAACATTGTTGGCAGACGCCTGACGTATGCGGAACTTACTGGCAAAGTAGACTCTGGACCAGAGATGCGCCCGTGCTGAAGATGAAGAGACGCGGGCGCGGCAAGCGCAAGCCCGCTTCGGGAGTTTTATGAAGGAACCCTCGTTTGATTCGACGCCGGAATTCGAGCAGTTCAAGAACGTCATGCGGCGCGTGATAGCGGTTCCAAAGGAACGGCTAGACGAATTGGTTGAGCAGGCAAAGAGAGAATCGCCCAGGAACGGCAATCCAAGCGCACCGGGGCGCAAGCGACGACGCATCAAACGAAAGCCCAAGCAATAATTCGCCTTTTGTCTCATTATCTTTAAACCTAGGGTTTCCAGAAGCAACCAGGGGCGTGCTTCAACCTTCTGGCATGACTGAGATCGACTTGGCCCATCATAAATACCATTTCTGCCTTGCCAAGGCTTCCGGATCCAGTCGCAGCAACAGATGTCTCGCTCGGTAAATCTAGACCGTCTGCGGTATGAACAGTTATTCGAGCCTTGCTGGCATTGAAGTAATCCGACGTGTCCCCTCTCGCAACTTCGAAAAATGCAATACCCTCAGTTGGCTTATCATCCCATTTCAGAACCTTTTCACTTATTAGCCGATCAAAACCGCACGCCTCTAAATCAACCTGTTGGGCGTGAGCAATTCCTGTATCCAACGAAAATACCCGATGATGCAGGGTGTCAAGACGGCAGAGTTTGCTCCAACGCCCGTTCTCCTTCCTAAACTCAACGTCGTAGCTATCAACAACGAATGGCCGTGGGCTACTGTTAGTAATCCGAATCCAGATCTCGATATCAACGGGATACAAGGTGTCTATCCCAACTTGGCCCGGCTTTGTCACATTCTCAATGAGTGTCATGAACTGAGTGATCGGCGGCCTAAAGCCAATATTGGTCGTGCAAAACGCCACGCCCGTTAGAGTTATTGAGAATTGCGGTGGCCCCGATGTATTGCTTGGTGTGGGTGTAGCTGGGGATGGCGAACCGTTCAAGACAGTGTTTTTCTTTTCTACGGGTGCATTCGGCTTAAGAAAATAGTGCGTCAGGCGAACGCAAAAGTACCCGACTACCAGCACGAGCGCTATGAGTCGGTAGCGCCTGTCCTTCGCTATACGATCAAGCGCAATGGACAAACCAGGTCTAAGAAACTTTCGTATCGACTGCCATTTCGTTCCGAGAAGGTGAAACGCTATTGCCCCAATAACGCCAGCGGCTACTAACCATAAGGATCTGCCTTGAAAAAGTGCAGCGCACGCTTCCAGTCCGCACCCGAGTGCGAAGATATCGAGGAAATGAAATACGGAAGTTTCGCCAGACGGAACTTCGCCAGCCACTAACGGCCTCCTGAGGTGAGATAGCATTCTACCCCACTCAACACGGGAACGGCAAGTATATTAGTGCCAAGAAAAACGAGGAGTGAGCCCCTATGCAGATTAACCCACGCGCACGGCTGATGCATTACGCGGATCTGTTGCAAGCACGTTGTTTGGGATTTTAGAGACGGAAACAGGACCGCATCGGGAAAGGGCACGGCTGTTGATAGCAGTACTGGAGATGATTCGGTTAAGCCGGCAACTACCCTGCGCACGTGGCTGGTTGGGCCGGCCAGCGAAAGATCGCCAGGCGCTGGCCTCGGCTTTCATCGCCAAATCTGTGTACGGTTTGAGCACGACACGCCAGTTGCTGCAGCATCTGCGTACAGACCGGCAGTTGCGATGCCTGTGCGGCTGGACGAGCGCACGCCAGATTCCGCATGAATCGACCTTCTCGCGTGCCTTCCAGGAGTTTGCAGAGACGGAGTTGCCGCAGGTCTACACGAAGCCCTGATCAGGCACACGCAACAGGATCGGCTGATCGGCCATATCGCGCGGGATTCCACCGCTATCGAAGCGCGCCAGCGGATGCAAGCCTCGCCGCAGCGCAAAGCGAACGCAAAACGCAAACGGGGCCGCCCGCGCTCAGGCCAAGCGGCGCTCTGTGGAACTCGCTTGCCACGCCAGCGGCGCCAGAGTTTGGCGCAGATGCTGTGCGAGCTTCCCCGTCACTGCAGCCTAGGCGTGAAAAAGGGTAGTAGCGAACACCAGCAATGCTGGGTCGGCTACAAACTGAATCTGGATGGGGCCGATGGGCAGATACCGATCTCTTGCTTATTAACCGCTGCTTCGCTGCACGATTCGCAAGTGGCCATTCCGCTGGCCACCATGACAGCGCAGCGCGTGACCTCGCTCTACGATTTGATGGACTGCGCTTATGATGCGAACCACATCGCGCCCACAGCCGCGGCCTGGGTCACGTTCCGCTGATTGCCGTGCGTGGCTGTGAAGCGCCCATTCCCAAACAGGTGCAGGCGAGCTTGCGCCGATATCACAAGCGACGCAAAGTGCCTCAGCGCTATGCACGCAAATCGCTTCCCTTTACGCCTGCCGAGGAGCAGCGCTTTCAGGAGCGCACGATGGTGGAACGGGTCTATAGCCGCTTAAAAGATGAGTTCGGTGCACGCGTGGTCCGGGTGCGCGGAGCCAGCAAGATCATGGCGCATCTCATATTCGGCGTACTCGCGTTGACAGTGGATCAACTGCTCAAACTCACCGGCTAAGCCAAACTTTCTTCCCCTGAAATAATGTTGCGCCTGCCTAGGCGCAGTTGCGGCGTTTCTGCGTGTCCTCACGCCGTAGCTTCGTAATGCAAAGTCTTATTCGCTTCTCCCAAACCTGACCCAAAAGGTACCTTGTCCGAGCCCATCGCGCGAATTTTGCAAGTCCCACATTCGAACCCAATTTCCTGCTTACGCTGTTCGGCCCTCAGCTTTAGAAGGTCGTTGAGGCAGCGGTGGAAAGCGCGCTCGTTGGCGCTTTGGTAACGCAAGTACAGAGCGAATTGCTTTTCCTCCGAGGGATCCGCGCCGATGGCTACGTCTTGCAGGCGCTGGGCGCGCTGACTGAGCCAGTAGTGCTGGGCCATGTTGTCCACGAGGATCGATTCGGTAATGGTGGAGGGCTGGTGCTCAGCGCGAAAGTTGGTAAGAAGTTCGTCAAATTCAGCCTGATTCTCGGTTGGCAGCACGCGGAAGGCGCCGGCGAGGCCGTGGCGGAAATGGTTTTGCGAGGATGCGGCTTTACCGGATTGGGTAACAGGGGCGGTGCTGCGTTGTGCGTTGAGCTGATTGGCGAGAACTTGTGCGGTGGTAGACATGAATCTCCTTTTGAATTCGTGCAGTTGCGCTGAGCAGAAATGAAAATCGCCGGAGCAGCGCGGCGGCTGTCCGGCGGATTTGAGAAAGCGACGCTTCCTCAGAAGGGCATGTGCTGGCCGAAGGCAGGGCGAGCAGGGCGGGGAGGTATTCGAGTGATGACGTTGCTGCGGTCGCTTCTATCGTGCGAGTGGACTTTTTCGCCGCGCGGTTTGAACAGGTCGTGGAATTTGCGGCGAGCGTTCAGGCGTTCGTGGTGTTTCCCGGCGTTGGGATTCATGGCCGGACGATCCCATTTGGAATCGCGTCCTGGATGCCTCAAAGCAGTTTAGGTGTCTGATTCGGCGGGGATTATATGCTTGAGGATTTCTGTCACCGGCCGGCTTGCCGGAGGAAGCGGCTAAAGCGCGCGGTTACGGGCGGCGGTCGTGGCCGGCGGCGCCCCGGAAGATCGGGACGCGGGTGCGCAGGGCGGCACCTTGCAAGTTTCGGTCTAGTGTCGCCAGCGCGGCACCGCGGCGGAGAGAGAGTTCGAGGTAGGCTGCGTCGTAGGTAGAGAGGTTGTGCTTTGCAGCAAGGGGAAGGACCCTGGCCATACACTCTGTGATCGGCAGAACGTCCTGAACGATTGCAAGATTTTGAAGCAGCATGGTGAACGTATTCACCTCGCGTTGCCCAAGGCGTTTCGCGCGCTGCCCGGTAAGTATGGCATTGGCGACTTCGAGCGCCCAGATGGCGGGCACAAGTAGAGTCTTCCCTTCGAGGGCTATCAGGACCGCATCGGCCTCGCTGCTTGCTTCGTCGCGGAAGCACCAGGCCAGGGCCATGGATGCATCTATGACTACAGCGGTCAAAAGCGCCGACCCTGGTTAATCATGTCGCGGAGGCTCATGTTTCCAGGTTTTACTCGTTTGCGCAACGCCCGCATTTCCTCGACGATCTGCTGATGGTTCATCCTTTGCTCAGGTTCTGCGAGGGGTGCGAGCTTCGCGGCAGGAACACCGTGCCGCGAAATAATGATGGTTTCTCCCTTGGCGACTCGGTCGAGCAGAGCCGAGAGGTGCGTTTTCGCCTCGAAGGAGCCGACTGTTTCCATATGGACTAGTTTAGTCTAGTTTGAGCGACTCCTGTCCCTGTGGTCCCGACTTGAGTGAGCTGATGCCGCGACGAGCATACCGTTCTTCTCATCTTTATGTTGGTGCGCGTAACTTCGATTGATTAAGGCCGCCTCGTTTTCTTGAAGGAAAATGGCTCGCGCGTACTTCGACTTAGCGGGTGGAAGGAGCAATTATGCAACTGTGCTCGAGACAAGTGAGCGTTCGGAAAGCGGGAGCCATGTTGCCCGGGTCCGTCGTCTTTATGGAGATGGCCTTTCCCTGGAGCGCGATTCTGCGGTTCGCAAAGATTCTGCTGAAAACGTATGTTCTTGTCGGTCGTCAGGAGGATGTCGAAGCCGTGTTGTTCAGCGACGGTCAGCAGCGCGCCATTACTGAGCCTGTCCCATCCCTGTTGCGTTGCTGTGCGGATCTCATGACCAACCAGGAAGCGACGGATCGGAACGGGTGTGCCCTGATCAAGAAGAATGCGCATCTACGCAGCGTGGGCAGGGTCTGTTTGCGGGCTATCCGCGGCGAATTCGGTTGCTGCTTTGACTTTCTCGCGGTCAAGACCGTCGAACCACTCCATGATGTCATCGATATTGGCGCCAGCGGCTAGGTTTTCGAAGATCGCGGATACGGGCATGCGTGTGCCCTTCAAGACCCAAGCTCCGCTGACCTGCCTGGGACGCTTTCTACAGCGGGGCATTGGGACCGGTCGAGGGCGGGCATACACTCGTCTCATTTCTACCTTAGTGCGTGTAACCTCGATCGATTAATCCAGCCTCCCCCGATTTGAAGGATAATGAATCCTACATACCCGAACTTAGGGGTTGGCTGGAGGAATCATGCAACTGTGCTCGAAGCAAGTGAGCGTTCGGAAAGCGGGAGCCGCGTTGCCCGCGTGCGTCGTGTTCATCGCGATGGTCTTTCCGTGGAGCGTGGGGGCACAAATCGTTAGCTTCAACGAAACCACGTTGCCCACGGCGGGCAGTACTCCACAAGGAATTGTGGTTGGACAAGATGGCGCGATGTGGTTCACCGAATCGTCCAGCGACAAGATCGGGCGAATCACGGATTCCGGAATCGTCACAGAATTTGCGCTTCCTTCGGGCAGCCATCCGCAACAAATTGTGTTGGATTTTCAGGATGGAAGTCTATGGTTCACAGCCACAGGAGGAAACTACATCGGGCGCATCTTGACTAACGGCAACATCGCCGAGTTTTCGATTCCCACGGCGAATGCGGGGCCGTATGGCATAACGGCGGGGCTTTCGACGCAGTCCTTCTCCGCGTGGTTCACCGAGATGGCGGCGAACAAGATTGGCTTCATTACAGCGGACGGCTCGATCACGGAGTACACGATACCGACTCCCAACTCGTCTCCCGCAAACATCGCGGTTGGCGGCGACGGCAACATTTGGTTTACCGAAACCGCCGCTAACAAAATTGGCACAATCGGGTCGAGTGGCGTAATCACTGAATATACGGTGACCACGCCTAACAGCCAGCCTTTTGGAATCGCCGGCCAGTATACGGGCGGGGTCCCGGTGTGGTTTACCGAACAAGCTACGGGAAAGATTGGCGCCATGTTGAGTAATGGCAGCATGACCGAATATTCGCTGCCGTCGGCGTCCTCGCAGCCGGGTTACATCGTGCTTGGGCCGGACCAGAATATGTGGTTCGTGGAACAGGCAGCAAACAAGATCGGGCGCATTACTTCGACGGGCGGCAATATTGGCGAATTCCCTCCGCCCGCGCCAGTGGGTGCTATCAGCGAGTTTCCGCTCCCCGCGGGGAGCAGCATGCCTTATGCGCTTGCTCCTTCAGGCTTTTCCATTTCCGGATATTTGTGGGTGACGGAAGGCGCAAGCAATCAGGTGAGCCGGGCCACGGTGCTCGAATGGAACGCTACGGATCCCAATGTGGTGGAGGTGGCTGTGGATGCCGGTGGAGGGATTTGGGAGCTTCCGAGCTCGCGGACGGTGACGGTCCAGGATTTGCTCTTCGGCAATCACCAGGTGACAGACGTGGTGCAGATCGCGCCCGGTAGCGGCGCCGTGGAGTGGATGATTAATGGGCAGCAACAGATTTTTACGTTCCAGCTTTACGGCGGCCACTCCCTGCTGTCGGACATTTCCGGAGCACTCACGGAGATCTCGGTGGGCGCTGATAACGACGTTTGGGGCGTGAACGCCCAGTCGCAGGTTTGGCATAACGATTCGACAACGCAATGGAGCTGGGCTGGACAGCCGTTGATTGATATCGAGGCAGGAGCGGATGGTTCGGTGTATGGACTGGGGCCGGTGTCCGGGTCGACACAATTACTTTACTGGTATAACCCCGGCTTGGGCCAGCTTCGGGCGATAGCGAGTAACTCGGCTAGCGGGCCAGTTACCGGTTTGACAAAGCTTTCGGTAGGTGTGGACGGTGACCTATGGGGTTTCGGAAATCAGACGGCTTATCACTATGACCGGCTGCTCAATCAGTGGGTCGCAACAGGGGGCGTCTTCACACAAGTCTCGGTTGGGAATGGGACCAGTGTTTGGGCGATAACACCGGACGGATTCATCTTTCAATGGGATGCGCAGACGCAAGCCTGGAATTGGATTCCGGGCGCTTTGACACAAATCGCGGTGGGCGCAAACGGGAAAGTTGCCGGGGTGAACAGCTCGGACCAGGCATACAGCCTGTTCGGGCCGACGCACGCCTACAAGGCTCTGTACCAAGTGCCGGGATCTTTATCGCAAATATCGGTGGGCGTTGATGGGACGGCTTGGGGCGTCGATTCCGCGAATCGGATTTATCATTTCGATCTGGGAACACAGACCTGGCAAAATGTTCCGGGCGAGCTGACGCAAGTTGCGGTTGGGTCGAGCGCGAATGTTTGGGGCGTGAATGCGGTAGGCGAGATCTGGCGCTGGAACCCGAGCGGCGGAGGCTGGGAGTACATTCCCGGCGAATTGAACCAGATCGCGGTAGGCGGTGACGGATCTGTTTGGGGAATCAATTCGGGAAGCCAGACGTTCACGTATGACTTTTCCACCTCGAGCTGGACGTGGATACCAGGCGAGCTGGTGCAACTCTCGGTGGGCGCAGACGGAGCTGTTTGGGGCGTCAATGCGCAGCATCAGGTTTATTACTACAGCGCCAAGACACAGAGTTGGATGTATGTTTCTGGATCGCTGGCTCAGATCGCGGTGGGGAATGCAAACAATATTTGGGGCGTGGATTCCGCGGGTGTCTTGTACCAGTGGAATTCTACAACGCAAACCTTGGGAGCTTGGCCGAATAATATTTTCTCCTCGCCTACGGCTCAGGTAGCTGTTTCGTTTGACGGAACGGTATGGATCGCGAGCACGGACGGAACGCTCTACGAACTTGGTAATAAAACTGAGCTGAACACCGGCTATGAAAAGATCGACTGGGGCCTAGGAAACCAGATAGCGATCGGAAATGACGAGACTATTTTTGTTCTGAACACAAATACCGGCGTAATTTACCGGTACTGGTAGGAGCGGGCCCGCAGCCCGTTCAATAGCTGCCAAGACTATTCGATTACTGTTCCCGCAGTGTTCGCGCCGGGTCGATGCGAACTGCGCGAAGGGCGGTGTGCCAGCAGGCCAGCAGCGCGACCGCCGTCATCACTACAAAAGCAATTGCATACGTGGCGGGGTCGCGCGGGCTGATTCCGTAGAGCACGGCTGAGAGCAGCCGGCTGGCAGCGAGCGTAATGACGGTTCCCAGCGAGATACCGACGGCGCAAAGCACCATAGTACGTCTGACCACCGAAGAAAGCACTTGAGCCGGCTGCGCACCCAGCCCCATTCGGATGCCGATTTCGCGAGTGCGTGGTGAGACGGCGTAAGCCATCAAAGCGAATAATCCGGTTGCAGCGAGCACCATCGCCAGCACGCCGAAGACACCCAGGACGATGGCCGCCATGCGGGCAGGGAAGAGCGGCAGCGCTGGCTGATCTTTGAGGCTGCCGACATTCACGAGCGCCAGTTCGGGATTAAGTCGAGAACCGCTTTACGCAACTGGAGCTCTGATTGGAGGCCTGGCAGGAGGCGGTAAGGGGTAGCCAGCGGCGCTCTCGCGGGGGCTGGCGCCGGGTTCATCGGAGGCGTGCTGACCGGAAACAAGCAGGTCGAAATTCCCGCTGAGTCGGTGCTCAGCTTCACACTAGCTGCGCCCTTAAGATTACCGCCCTCCGAACCCCGATGAGTCGCCGGCCATGAACACCGCGTCCACACTAACCGGAGCCGTTCTGCTGGCAGTACTTTGCTCGAACGCGCAGGATACGGGCCCGCAACCGTCCGCGGCCCCCGATGTTCTCATCTGTAAGGACGGCGAGAAGTTTGTCGGGCATCTCGTCAGCTCGAGCGATTCTTCCTTGGTGTTCAAGAGCGATGCTGCCGGAAGACCTCGATTCTTCATCTGGGCGTAGAGCAGGACTGGTATTTCAACGGCCAGGATGTTCGGTTTTGCTCAAGCGCTCCTCGATCACAACTATTCGCAAGGATTGGATTTGCAACAGGACTATGGCGGTGGGATTGGATTCGTTGTGCTCAAGAATCCGAAACAAGAACTCGACGTGAAAAGCCGGTGTTGATTACATCAATCAGCAGTTCGCCATCTCGAGTCAGAATAAGAGGCTGATCGGCTCGGCCTTCGCCGAGACTCATGTTTACAAGTTTCCTCACACGATCGTGTTTACAGAACCAGGTGATTACATTCCTGCCTGGAACGACACAAATGCTTTTTCGGCCGTCGTCAATGCGAATCTGACGTTTCCGGTGTATCGCCGCTTCGGGTTCACAGTGGGCGGCATCGATAACTATTTGAATGACCCGCCGCTCGGATTTAAGAAAAACTCGTTCACGCTTACGCTAGGCGCCACGTATTCGCCGCAATGACCAGTGGCGAGCTGTGTGCGTGAAATGACTAAGTGGCCTGCTTTCCGAGCTGCTCACCTGCTGCCAAGTAACTCACAGACTCGTAATGATTGATTTTCAATGAGAATTGGTGCGGAGAGGGGGACTTGAACCCCCACGGTGTTACCCGCTAGCACCTCAAGCTAATCATCCCGCGCGAATATTAGTGGAATCAGGCATTTAGCAACCCTGCAAGTGCTTGATCGGGTCGTGCCGTTAGTCTCGAATGGCACATTAGTGGCACAAAGCAAGGTTCGCGCCCGCGATTCGTGATCGAGAAAGCGTTGACTGAAGTACGAGCGATATCCGGCCGGCTTGAAGCGGCTGGGGGCATCGCGTCAAGACTTGCTGGTGATTTGCTTATATCGAAGCAGAAGCTTCGCCAAGCGGAATCTATCCGGCTGGTCAGGATGAATCGTGAAAGAGAGGCTCCCAACCTCGGCTTTGCCGCGCGGCCGTTCGTCCTGTGCGGCTTGCCAATCAAGCGCCCTGCCAAAGGCGTTCTGCTGCATGAGCGCGTAACGGGCAGTTCCTCCTGCAGGTTACTGGCCACCCGACGTAGGGGGTGCCTTGGGGCCGATGACCAATCCTTCTCTAGCGAAATGTCTGCTAGACGGATGGTCATTAACCATGGGGAAGCGAGCGGGTTGTGACCGTTTTCGGAAAACGGTCGTTCATTTTCGATCTCTGGCAGTTGTCTTGACAGATGTTGTCAACATATGTTGTAACAGTACATATGGCAACGGCAGCAATGGACCGCGAATTGAAGCGGGGCAGCACTGAACTGCTGATTCTTTCTCTAATCGAATATCGTGCGCGACACGGCTATGAGATCAGCAAACTCATCGAGGACCGATCGGCAGGCGTACTCACGTTTAACGTTGCATCGTTCTATCCGTTGCTGTACCGGCTGGAGCAGCGCGGATTAATTGCTGGACGTTGGGTGGAAAAGGCAGGCCAGCGGCGGCGCCGTTACTACAAGCTGACGGCATGTGGCAAGAAAATGCTGAAGGCGCAGCAGTCTACCTGGCGCGATTTCGTGGACGCCATTCAGCGCATTACAGAGGCGGAACATGCGTGACTGGAGAGACGAAATACGCTCTGCGATTGCCGTTCTCAAGCTCGAGGCGACGCGAGAAGCGGAAGTTGTAGAAGAATTGAACCAACATCTCCAGGATCGTAGGGAGGCGATGCTGGCCTCCGATCTAACTGTGCAACAGGCAGACGAAGCTTTGCTGCAGGAATTGCACGATCCTGCTTTGATCAGCGGATTAAAAACGACAGTGCATTCCGAATTGCCGCCGCCGGTCGGGAGCAGCTCGGGCGGACAGATAGGGCGCATTTGGATGGATCTGCGTTACGCAGCGCGAGTATCGATTCAGAACCCCGCCTTTTCGCTCGTAGTGATTCTCTCGCTTGCACTTGGAATTGGCGCGAATACAGCCATTTTCCAGCTTCTAAATGCCGTGCGGTTGCGCGTGCTTCCTGTTTCCAGGCCCGACAGTTTGGCGGCCGTACGCATCGTAGATTCCCCTCATTGCTGCACAGGAGATTTTTATTCCGATCACCCGGATCTCACTAGTGACCTTTGGAATCAAGTGCGTCAACAGCAGCAAGGATTTTCGGAAATTGCGGCGTTGTATTCCACCCGTCTGAATGCTGGGCACGGTATCGAAAGCCGCCCGGTAAATACGCTCATGGTGAGCGGAAACTTCTTTGACGTCTTGGGTGTGCAGCCATCTCTTGGACGGATGATCTCTCCAGCGGACGATTACCGTGGCTGCGGTGCACAGGACGCAGTCGTGAGCTATGGCTTTTGGCAGCGTGAGTTTGGCGGCGACCGTGGAATCTTGGAAAGAAAAATCAGTCTGGAGGGTCATCCGTTCCAGATCATGGGAGTAACGCCGTCAAATTTTGCCGGCATCGAGGTGGGAAGGAGCTTCGATGTTGCCATTCCGCTTTGCGCAGAGGCAACCATTTCCGCAAAAGGCCCATCGAGGGACCCGGTGGCATGGTGGATCACAACAATTGGGCGCTTGAGGCCGAGCTGGACAATAGAACGCGCATCTGCCCAGTTGGCAGCCATCTCTCCGGCGATCTTTGCCGCTACCGTGCCGGCCCAATTCGATGGCCCGGCGCGGAAAGATTACCTCTCTTTCCGTTTGGGAGCTGTTGCTGCAGCGAATGGTTTCTCTACGCTGCGACGCAATTACCAGGAGCCGCTTTGGTTGTTGCTTGGTCTCGCCGGTCTGGTTCTACTGATTGCCTGTGCGAACCTCGCAAATCTCATGCTGGCACGGGCCAGCGCGAGGGAGCGGGAGATGGCCGTGCGATCGACTCTTGGCGCTTCCCGGCCACGTTTGATCCGGCAATTAGTGACGGAGAGCCTACTGCTTGCGCTTTTGGGAGCAGCGGCTGGGGTGGCGCTGGCGCAGATGTTGAGCCGCGTGCTGATCACGTACTTGAGCACCCAGCGGGACCGGGTTTTTCTCGAGCTAACGCTGGATTGGCACGTAGTTGGTTTCGTTACGGGATTAGCAGTGCTGGCGACGGTCCTCTTTGGATTGGCGCCCGCGCTCAGGGCTTCGCGGGTAGCGCCCGGCGTCGTACTAAAGGCGAGCGGCCGGGGAATTTCAGCTTCTGGGGAAAGCGTTTTGTTAAGGCGTGCCCTCGTGGTATCGCAGGTCGCACTCGCTACGGTGCTTCTTGTGAGCGCTCTTTTGTTCGCGCGGACTTTTCAGAATCTCATGAGGGTGGATACCGGGTTTCAGCAGGATCACATCCTAATTGCGAATTTTGATTATTCTCCCTTGAAGCTACCGGACGCTAGCCAGACGGCATTCAAGCGGGAACTGCTCACTCACATTCAAGCACTCCCCGGAGTAACTTCGGCCGCGGAGACTCTGTTCCCTCCGTTGAGCCAAGCGGGATGGGACGGTAACGTAGATATCCCCGATGGTCCACAAAGGCAGGATGTTCGCCTCAGCCGCGTCAGTCCCGGATATTTCAAAACCATGCAGATGGAGTTGATTTCGGGTCGGGACTTCAATGAGGCAGACAAGCCTGCCGCTTTGACTAAAGCCATCGTAAATCGGGAATTCGCGCTTAAGTTCTTTGGAAAGACGAACGCGCTCGGAAGAACCTTTTACGATTCCGGCAAGCGGGATATGCCATATCAGGTGATTGGAGTTGTGAACGACACAAAGTATTACAGTTTGCGGGAGGACCCGTTGCCGATGGTCTTCGTCTCCTTTACGCAGGCAAACGGACCGCAAGAACGCTCTACATTGATGATCCGTTCGAATGAATCTTTGCCGGCGCTGATTTCTTCGATCAAGTCCACGGCCGGCCAGATCAATCCAGGGATGGTGATGGATTTCAGCGTGCTCAAAACACAGATACTTGACGGCCTGTTGCGCGAGCGGCTTGTCGCCACTTTGTCGGGCTTTTTCGGCGTCCTGGCGACCGTGCTGGCCATGGTCGGGCTGTACGGTGTGATTTCGTACCTGGTTGTCAGGCGAAGGAGTGAGATTGGTTTGCGTATGGCACTCGGGGCCAATCGTGTTGACATTCTTGCGATGGTTTTGCGAGAAGCCGCGACATTGCTAGGAACGGGTCTTGCGATTGGAACGACGCTGGCCTTGAGTGCCGGGAAGATCGCGGCTTCGATGCTTTATGGCCTGAAGCCTTGGGATCCATTGACCGGGGCAGTCGCGGTCACCGCAATGGCTGTAATCGCGCTGGTGGCGAGTTTATTGCCTGCTAAAAGGGCTGCTTCGATCGATCCCATGGCCGCTCTGCGTGAAGAATAAATTTGACGAATCGGCAAGGAGAAGTCATGAGACCAAAGATCCGGCGAGCCACGAAGGCGTTGGTGGTTGCCGTCGCATCGTGCGTAGGCATAATCCCGGCTACGGCACATAAGGAAGCGCAATCCACTGCGAAGACCGCCGCAGCCACCAAAACTGGCCGCGCTGAAATTGATGCGCATGCCGCGGAATGGTTGAAAGACAGCGATGTGCCAAGCGTAGCGGTGGCCTATATCGCGAATCGAAAAGTGGCGTGGAGTGCGGTCTATGGCGAGCAGAGTCCAGGAGTCGCGGCGACTGAAAAAACGCTGTACAACGTTGCGTCTCTGACAAAGCCAATAACGGCGGAGACCATACTGCGACTCGCGTCTCAAAGAAAACTCTCGTTGGATCAATCGATGTCGCAGATCTGGGTCGACCCCGATATAGAGGATGACCCTTACAGCAAATTACTGACCCCCCGGTTGTGCTTGTCGCACCAGACTGGATTTGCGAACTGGCGGCGAATGACGGGGGGAGTACTAAAGATCAGGTGGAAACCCGGCACCCAAACCGGATATTCCGGCGAAGGATACAACTATCTTGGGGCGTTTGCCGAAAGGAAGTTGGCCAGGCCTTTTGACGAGCTCGCGCAGGAGATGGTGCTCGATCCCGTCGGAATGAAGGACACCTCGTACACAGCCAAGGATTGGTATGCGGGGCGGCTGGCGGTCCCCCATGGGCCCAACGGAGAAAAACCCATCGACTCTGTCGCGACCAAATGGAATGGCGCGGACCTGTTGCGAACCACGATGGGCGATTATGCCAAGTTCGTCGTCAGCGTGATGCGCAACGAGGGCCAGACAGCGGCAATTGCTGCAGAACGAGCAACCATCACGCGAGATATGGTGAAGCCGGAAGATCTGCAAAAACTATGCCACGCAGCCGGTGAATCGGCTCAATGCAACGTGACGGCCGGCATGGGTTTGGGATGGGGAGTAAAAATCGTGAATGGAGTGAAGATTCTAGATCACAGCGGCTCTGATTGGGGAGTGAAAACTTTGGTCATGTTCGTTCCGTCGCAAGGAATCGGAGTCGTGGTTTTCACGAATGGCGAAAATGGGACACAGGTCATCCGAAAGGTCGTGGAGGCCCTTTACCCGAATAAACTGTACGTTGCTACGATCTGAGCTGAGATGAAGTGTCCGCATTAGGATACGAACGCAGGCAGCTGTCCGATTTCGCTACGATTCGTCCTGCATATGGGCACCCGTGGATAGTTCAGCCGCCCGACCAAGCGCTAAATATCAGCTAGGCGCAGTGAATCGAAAGTGAGGACGATCGGACGAATACATGCGCAAGAGCAACACGCCGATGCAATGCAAACGCTTTGCAAGCATCCATGGTTACCGATTCGCATCGCGTAAACGTATTGGAGGATTCTAAATGTTCAGATACATTGCGCGCGTCCTGATTCCTGTTGGCATAGTATCTATCTTCGTCCTGGCTCCGTTGGTCAATGCCCAAATTTCGCCGGACTTTCCCAAGCCGCCAACGGCACCGAATCCGCTGACGAAGACGCTATCCATCTTTCGCCTCAACATGCAGGACAAAATTATGAAGGCCGCGGAGACGATGCCAGAAGCGAAGTACAGCTATCGGTCGACGAAAGACGTCCGCTCATTTGCCGAGATTCTGACTCATGTGGCGGACATATCTCACTATTTGTGTTCGAGCGCTAAGGGGGAAGCGCCGCAGCCTCCGGCTAAGGGCAAGGATTCGAAGAGCGAGATCATCGCATATCTCAAAAGCGCGTTTACGTTCTGCGATGGCGTGTACGAGAGGTTCTCCGATGGGCGCCTCAATGACCCCCGCGGACTTCTGGGGTCACAAGACGAACAAGATGTTCATGACGCAACTTCCGAATCATGATGCCTTGCATACGGCAATCTCGTCACGTATCTGCGCCTCAATGGCCTCGAACCGTCCGGCGGCTGGTTTTGACGGCTCATCTGTGCGCGCGGGCCACGCAAGTTCGCTAAAAGAGGGCTCTGGGCGAAGTTATGAGGGTGAGAATCTGGGGCCGCGAAGATGTTGATATTGCTGTCAGACCGTCCGCAATCATGCTCCCGGCTACCGCACATTAAGGCCGCAATCGACCGCGCAGACCATCGCGGCGACGAGTGATGGCCGTGCCGAAATTTATGCGCATGTCTCACAATGGCTGACAGAAGCGATGTGCCAAGCTTGGCGGTGGCATATATCCAAAATCACAAAGTGGCGTCGACCGAGGTGTATCGAGAGAAGAGTCCCAAGTTTGACGGATCGGGCAGATTACCGTGAGTGATGGCGCAGCGTTTGCTAACGTCATCTCACCCGTTGATAAGTCCCCTTTCAAGACACTGACCGGCAACACCAGTCTTCTAAATCGCGAACTAAAACTGGTGGGCTCGAGCACATGAGCGGCTTGCGGATCAATCCTCTTCCAGTTCGATGCCGATGTGGTGGTTCACAGCCGACCGGAAGGGTTGCTTGCAACCCGGTACTGTTCCGTCGTCTGTACGCTGAGGTGTCCAAGCAGAAATTGGATCTGCTCCAACTCGCCGCCTGCGTCATGACACAGACGAGCGCACGTGCGCCTCAGATCGTGGGGTGCAATCTTCCCAAGTTCACTTTGTCTGGCGTATCTGCGAACAACGTGCCAGATCACCTTCTCGGTGATGCTGTCGCCCCACACCGTTCCGTACTTGGTGACGCAGCGAAATAGACAGCCGGACTCAATCTTCGCCGCACTCGTCCAGCGATCAATGGCAGTCTTCACCCAATCTGGAACCGGAACAGATCGAATGTGGCCGCCCTTCCCGAACAAGTCGACAATGGCCCAGTGGTCATCCCGGCGCTGGAGATGTTCGAAAGTGAGTTGAGCGGCTTCAGAGCGCCGCAAACCACACCCGAGCAGCACTGCCAGTATGGCTCGGTCCCGCTTGCCGATCAACACCTCTCGGTTTGGGCACTGCAGTATCGTTTTGGCTTGATCCGCACTGAGCCAATTGCCGAGCCGCACACCCAAACGCTTGGCACCCTTAACACGGCGAATGCCGGCCGCCAGATCCGGGCTTAGCAGGCCCACATCGGCAGCCTCGTGGGCGAGCCGCCGCACAGCAGCCAGACGTAGATTGATTGTCGCCGGGGCCAGATGCTTCGCTTCCAACTGAATGCGATACCGAAGCACGACCGTCTTGTTGAAATGCGATCCGTGGCTCTGAGCAGTACAAGCAGTGAAGTCGTTGATCGCGATGTCATAGGCTCGCTGCGATTGGGGCGAACCCAGCGTATTTAAGACGGACATCTTGGTGTGATCCAGGTCGGGAAGTCGCAATACGCGCTTCGGAGGACTCTTCGGCTTTGATTTTTGTTGTTTCATCGGGGCAGGCCTCCTCACCCGCTTCCGATGAGCGTTTATCATTTCAATGTCCCGAAAGCCGGTTTTTCAGCCAGAGAGCGCACTATCAGTAAACCGATCAGGACTACTCACAGCTGATCCCATAGAGGAACTGTGTTTAGGAGTCCGGTATGACGGCATCGAACTGTTTCCAGGCGCCCGGAAGAGCTGCGCGTCAGAACCGGAAGGCAGGCGGCGGTAAGAGTGACAGGAGCTTGTCGTCATCCAGGCGGCGGACTTCGCTGACCGTTTCGAAGACCATAGTTTGCTTGCCCTCCACAGTATAGGGTTCCCAGGACAGGCCCGGTTGGGACGAGTTACCTGTTCGCGCGAAAATTCACCCACGCCTGAGAGACCTTGTCCTGCAAAGCCAATCCCGCAGGTGTTGGGCCCGTCGCCAGGTGAATGTGCGGCTCGCTCAAAGCATGAAACGCGAACGCAATCTCCGAGCAATGGAACGAAGTAATTCCACCATCGATCGGGTATTCGTACGCGAAGATGTAGTTGAACACCGGGGCCTTCGCGTTCTCCAGCTTTCGTGCGAGCACCATTTTCGCGCTCGGCCGGAAAGTCGTGTCCAGGAAGAGCACATCCTGGATTTTCTTCTGCGGTTGAACCCTCTTGAACTCGGCCACAACCTCGTCCTTCTTGTCGCCAAACGCACCCCTTAGCTTCTCGTCTACTTCCTTCGCGGTCCAATCGTTTTTTGTGAGCTCTCCCTTGGCGAGATTGCTGTTGAACTCGCTCATCACGGTTCCGGCGATGTATGGAATCGACGCTGCCCACTCGCAAAACTCACGCAACACGTATTGGTCATCGGCGATCACGTCCCAACCCATGCGGCGCACACCGGTTTGCTTAGCCAGTGCCTGCATTGCGGCTGTGCCAGCGGCCAGCAAATCACGGTAAGGAACTTTCTTGAGTTCGTTAATCCGGCTGCCCTCCAGGCCGAGATTTTTCAGAGTTGCGGCTGTCGAACGCGCTAGCCGTTCCGAGCCCTAGCAGAGTGCGGCGGTTTATAGCGTCTGGTCGGGCGGGTGATTAGTCATCGATTCTCCTAAGTGACACGTGAGCGGTTCTCATGGCAGTCTTGGGCCGAAAGCTTACACGCGTTCGGCCCGTTAGCCGAAGATATATGGATATCACTCCGATAAACGCCGTCGATTCTTCTCGGTCGTCAGCAGATTCGGCGTCACTAGCAGCACTGATGACTAAATGTCCTTGTTTATGAATCGCAATTTCGCCGCAATTGTCCTTGGTGGGACCGGGCAAGTCGGCGCTGCTGCGGTCGCGAAGATGTTAGCAGTTCCGGAATGCCGGGAACTGGTGATGGTCACCAGAAAGCGCATTGCAGCACGACCGCCGGTGCGCAACATAGTCCTTGACACCGCCGCCGCTGACTTTTGCGAGCGCACGGCGGATATTGCCCGCACAGCTGTTAAGCCAGGGTCCGGTTAGCGCGGTCAGCTGTGTCGGTGTCGCTCCGGGTCAGCGCGCTGGTCCGAAGAAGAACTGAAACGACTTGAACTTGGTGTCATTGGCGCATTCGCGCTCTGCTGCCACTAGGCCGGAATCGCCCAGTTCTGCCCATTTCTGCAGCAGGAAGTTCGGCGCGTAGCCCGTTCCGATATGCCCGCGTAATCGCGATGAAGGAAGACAACATACGCCAGATCGGTTTTACGCGCCTCGCCATTTTTCGGCCCGGCATCATCGTTGGCAATGCTCACACACCGGCCCAGGCCGGTGGGTTGGGAACGCTGGTGCCGGGACCATTTGGCAATATCGATCAGCGGATTCTCGGGCGCTCGATCGCCGCAGAAGTAGCTTTGTACAGTCGAGAGGCTGGCGAAGTGATCCGCGAAAATGCCGCAGTGAAGAGACTCGCCCTCCCACTTGAATAGCACGACTTAGTAGCTGGGGTGGCGCCCGCTCGATTCGTGCTGGACTGACTAGCCGTTCTCGACTATCCGCAGTATTTTCCGAACCAAGGCGGCTGCCTATCAAGGTGGACGGCCAAACGATTGGAGCCATGGCCGCGAGTGGCGCAAAATCGGAGATCGACGAGGCCATCGCGCAAGCTGGGATCGACGCTTTGTTGAAGCCATGAGTTATTCTGGTGAACCTAATTCATCACGGCTGCGTAAGGAAACCGCTCGTGCAGGGCTGGCAGCAAGTTTACGATTTAGTAATTATTAACGACGATTAGCATCAACGCACCCTCACGGCGAAAAGCGAGTGGTGGGACAAAATAAACAGGGTGCGATCGTCGCTCCCACCGAAGACAATGTCGAGCGGGCGCTCTGGCACGTCGATCTCCCCAATCTGACGGCCTGTAGGGGCGTAAACGAAAATCTGTCCGTTAGCAACGTAAACATTACCTTGGCGATCGACCGCAACGCACTCACCTCCCCGATTCGCGAACGGCTGTAACTGGCTCAGTGTGCCGTCGGTGCCCACGACCGCGCTATACGTAATGTCTTCCGAGCTGCTACTGACGTAGATACGACGACCTGGGACGGCAGTGATGAAGCCATACGTGTCGAGGTTATCCGAGAACCGCCAACCAGCAATTGTGTCTGCAGGACCTTGCTGGAAGACTCGTGCGGCAGGGATGACGACGCTACGGTCAGTTGAAACGTATTGATCGCGTCTTGGCGTCGACACATCCTCAGCAAACATTTCTGCGAGCGTTGTGTATTGCAGCGTCTTCAGGTCGAGTTGATCTTTGAATTCGCCGTTGTTCCAATAATTAACGGGTAGTGCAACCAGCGACCCTGGACGCGGCTTACTTTCTTCTGGAGTAAGCACGGTCAGCTGATCTTTTGGCGATCCCGGCCGGAATGAATAAACGGTCCCGTCGGGACCGGCAGACGAAATAACCAGCAGGTTGCCGGACTTATCAATGGCCAGGTTTACGGGATCGAGTGGGTTATCGCGCTCGATTGTAAGTCCCTCCGCGTGCGACCAACCGTAGATGCGCTGTTCGTGGTGATCGACAAAATAAAGTTTACTTGAACCGTCAATAACTGCGCCGGAGATGGCGAAGAAACCATGTGCGAGTCTCTCGACGCGTGAGCCCGGCTCTAAGATCGCTGAGGCGTCCGGAATAGGCGGTTTAGAGGGTCGCTCCGGGATATCGAGGACCGCGAAGTTGCGTTCGCGGACTTCGAGATTATGCGTGATGTCCTGAATCGCGTTGTCATAGGGGAACTTGCTGACCCTGAGAAAAGTTCCGCAGCCGTTTTCATCGCAGGTTGCATATCCGCTCTCCGCATTTACAAGCACGTTACGGAAACGAATGTTGCCGGAGTTATAAAGGCGGACAGCAGCGGGGGACGGAGCTCGGGACCGCGTCACGCGATACGCGTGATAATTGGCGACGATGATATTCTTGCACCGGTCGAATTCGAGTGAGAGCGCTTCGGCGCTTTCGCCAGCCTCCTCCTCGGTCTGCGGCGCATTGAGATCCCAGTTCTCGACGTGATCGAACTTGATTTCATTTCGTACGTGGTGTTCATTGGATAACTCATACACGTGGCCGGGCGTTTTAGTATCCGAGACATAGAATCCCGCCTGGGCGAAGGTGTCGGGTGTCCAGATATCCGCGAACGTGCCACCACCGCCATGCGTTACCCAAAGACTTGGATATTGCGCATCCCAGCGCTTGTGTAGATCTGGATCGGCAGTGTGGTTGTTGTTATAAGGATTGGTGCCGCTGCCGTGACCGCCAAGAAAGCGCACATCATTTATAAGCGAGTTTTCGCCTGCTGACCAAAGTACGCCTACGGCTCGCGGGTTCGTTCCTCCTGTGAAAACGCCGAACCCGCTCAGGATATTTGAACCGCCAGGAGGTGCGGAAATCAACGGGCGGGGAGTGCCCACACCCGCGTAGCCTGGAGCAGCATCGGGCAGGTCGAATTGGGTAAGTGTGGGATGCAGACCGATCAACACCGTGTCAGGTTTGAGTGTGAGCGTATCGCGAATTCTGTAATGGCCACTGGGGAAATACAGAACGCGATGCGTGTCGATTGCCTTTTGAATGGCAGCAGTATCGTCGGTCGCGCCGTCTCCAGCGACGCCGAGGCCGTGCACGTTTGCCCATTCCTCGCTGGGTGGCAATGCCCGTATTGCCGGTGGTAGCGGCAACGGGATGCTGCTCAACGGCTTCGCATCGTAGATCATACCCATGCTGCCGGTCATTCCTTCACCGGGCACAATCAGGCCGAAGTTGAAGTTCGCGACGCGGTACGCCCCACTCTCGCCGGTTATTTTTTTCCCGCTCTCGCGAAAGAGCGCAAAGGTCGGAACGTCGTTTAGAACTGCATTCTCAAATCCGATCTCAGTAAGTGGGCTCTTCTCATTACTAATGATCACGGCAGGCCCGGAGATGTTCTCAAAGCGGCTATCTTTCACCCACAGCTCATCTGAATAGTGTGGATCGATATCGATTGCAGCCGGCAAGTTTCGGAACGTGTTTCGGACAAGTGTGAGTGCTGCCTCGTGTTCGCGAATGGCGGCATCACGCTGGCCTTCGAACACGGAATCAATCAATGTAAACTGCCATGCCGGCGAGGTCTTTTCGGTAAGGATCCCGTAACGTCCCCCATAAAAGTGCAGATCCTCAGCCTCGTTGCCGACCTGAGTAAGTCCGGCGAGGCCAGATCCTATGTGGAAGTTCATGTGGCTAAGATAGGCATGCTGAGCGACATGGAAGCGGATGGCAATTGCGGAGGGATTCCCCTCACCAATTTCGAAATCTATATCGCTCATCGCCGAGTAGAAGGTGCCTGAATTTGCGTCCGCGATTGCATCGTTCGGGGGTACGCTACCCTGCGGCGGAAACGGAACACGGCCGCCCCCGCGGGAGGGATCGGCCGGCCGAGGTCCAGTGAACATCACCATCACGCCCAATCCATTCTGAAAGCCTGGCGTGTTGTCGCCGAGGACGAAAACCGGGCGGCTCGCACCGTAGCCGAAAACGCGCACTCCCGGCCAAACATATACAGTTCGGCTCAGCCGGTAGCGACCGGAGGGAATGAAAACGATCCCTTCACGTGCATTAGACTCGGCTTTATCGATGGCGGCCTGTATTGCAGGGCTGTCGTCATTCTTTCCATCGCGATGGGAGCCGAATTGATCCGCCGTCAGATAGACGGCCTTCGGATCGTCAAGCCGAGTAGTCATTACAGATGCCGCCGAAGCACTCGAGATTTGGCCGACCAGAAGTACTGCCAGCGCGACGTTCGTTTTCAGGAGCGTTTTCATTTCGGCCTCTTTGTCTGCTAGAGTTCCAGGATGATCTTGATTAGAGTCTATTCTGCGCTGCTCATCGCGATGACGTGTATCGGATCAGAGTGCATCTATGCGCAAGCCGAGGCGACGAAGCCCGCGGTGCCGGACTGGGCTCAGCCGGGCTCTCCTACACACAAGCAGGTTTCGCCGCCCCCTGACTTCCACCGCCCAAGCAGGAATTACGATACACCGATCGGCATCTTTCAGGCTCAATCTGATATCGGCGCTGCGTTGGTTCCTGGTAGTGCCAACTATGATTCTGCGACGAAGCGCTACACCATCAACTCGGCCGGCTATAACGTGTGGTACTCGCGCGACGAGTTCCGTTATCTTTGGCGCAGAATGTCCGGCGACGTGTCTCTCGCAGCCGACCCTACATTCCCAAATCCGAGCGGCTATGGCGACCGCAAGGCAATGCTCGTGATTCGCCAGAGTCTTGAGGACGACTCGAAAGAAGCTGTAGTTGCTGAGCACGGTACCGGCATGATCCACTTGGCGCAGCGACCGGAAGCCAACGCGCTCATGACGGACCAGGAGTTTCGATTTGGAGGAACGCTGGCTAAAGTAATGGCAAAGCGCATCGGGATCGAGAAGCACGGCGATGTGATCGCGCTCTTCGTTAGTCTGGAGGGTGAGCCGATGCACCAGTTCGGCCCTCCGATAACGTTGCACTTCGATGACCCGTTTTACGCGGGCATAGGGTTTTGTTCGCATTTACCGGATAAGTCGGATACGGCGGTGTTCTCCAACGCGATTTTAGAGAACTCGCCTGGTAAGGTGCATTAATCACGCCGCATTGTTGGCGCGCAACGCGGACGGTAGAGCACCTGGACGTCAGACTTCCCCTTTGGCGGCTTTTGCGATTCTAGTTTGAACGCGCATCCACGCGCTACTCTGGCAAGGCATATTGGCCGTCGATGTGCAAATGGCCGCTGACACTCGGCGCTCCCGTTTCAGGCTGACCTCCTCCGATACTGATGGTGTAATCGCCTTGAGCGATGATCGGATTGCCTTCCTCAGTCACCATGCTCAGATCGCGGGGCTTCAACTCGAAATGAACCTTCTGGCTTGCGCCGGGATCGAGATGAATGCGCTCGAAGCCCCGAAGAGCGATGCGCGGCGCACCTTTCACCGCGGGGAACTTGAGGTAGAGTTGGACGACCTCATCTCCCGCCACCTTGCCGGTGTTCGTGACGGTTACTTCGGCGTTCACAGGCGTTCCCGCTGCAACGGGCTGCGCGGGCACGCTGAGCTCACTGTAATTAAACTTCGTATAGCTTAGTCCGTAGCCAAAAGGATAGAGTGGCTTGCCAGTAAAGTACCGGTAGGTCCGATTGGCCATTCCGTAATCCTCAAAATTGGGCAACTGATCGACGCCGGTGTAGAACGTGACCGGCAAGCGGCCGGCGGGGTTGTTCTTGCCGCTTAGGGTTTCCGCCACGGCTGCGCCTCCCTCTTCGCCCGGATACCAGGCTTCAAGGACGGCGTTCGCATGCTGGTTGATCCAGTTGACGGCGAGCGCGCTGCCATTCATGAGAACGACCGCGAGTGGCTTCCCGGTACCACCCACAGCTTCTACCAGCTCTTCTTCCGGCTGCGGCAGATCGATGCTAGTCCGATCTCCACCGGCAAAGCCCGGTTCGCTCACCGGCATTTCTTCGCCCTCGAGCTGACTGGTGATGCCGACCACTGCAATCACAGCATCGGCATTCTTCGCGGCTGCGACCGCTTCGGGTGATGGGCCGTTCTTCACTTTCTCCCAGATCAGTTCCGCATGCGGGTTCCCGTTGTTAGTGCCGTAGGTGATGTTGAGCGCGGCCTTGCGACCTTTCTCGAGGTGGACGTGGCCGACGGACGCTGCAGGTGCGCCCCCTCCGCCGAAGGCTAATGCGATCTGCTTGTCGTCAACCGTCACCCTTCCAAATCCCTGGCAGCGGATGCCGAGGAGATAATCGCCCGATTCCGTGGGCGTGAGATTTCCCGACCATTGCACGCCGAAACGCTTTTTTCCGGCAATCTCAGCTGGCAAGTTGGCGCTTGCGACATTGACGTTTGCCTCCGTGCGGCTGACCAGCGGGGTAGTATTGGCTGCTTGGCCTGGTCCTCCGGCCATGCCTCCGTTGTAGTCTGCCTTCAGGCCAGGCTTACCGTCGGGGGTCGTCAAAAGCGCGTCTGGAATGCGAGTTCCGTCCGTCCGCAGAAACTGTGTTCCAGGCACAAAGGTGATGTTTGCGTTTGGGAATTCGGCATGGAGCCCGTCCAAAATGGAGACGATATGGGTGGGCTGGCCGGCATAGTTGCCGAGCAGCGGTCTGGTTTGGTCGGCCAGTGGACCAACGACGGCGATCTTCTTCATGGACGGCTTCAGAGGCAGCAGTCCGTCGTTCTTCAGCAGAACCATCGACTCATTCGCGAGTTTGCGCGCGTGGGCGCGATGTTCCGGGCTGTCGAGCTCTTTCTCATCGATCTTGGTGTAGGGCACGCGGTCCGGCGGATCAAACATGCCTAGCTTGATACGCGCGGTAAACAGGCGAATGAGTGCAGTGTCCACATCGCTTTCGGGCAGATAGCCTTGCTGGACCGCATCAATGTAAGCCTTGTCAACGGGATCGCCAAAGCGCGAAGTGAAGGTGACGCACTCGTTATCCATGCCCCGGATCACGGAGATCGCGGCGCCCTGAGCTTGTGTCGGACGGTACCGATGGTTGGCGGCGATGTCCCGGACGGCGTCGCAGTCGGACACCACGTACCCTTGGAAGCCCCACTTGCCGCGCAATTGGTCCTGAAGCAGGTACTGGTTCGCGCATGCCGGTTCACCGTTGATGGCGTTGTATGCGCACATGACCGACCCTGCTTTCCCTTCCACCACTGCCGCACGGAATGCGGGCTCATAGGTATCGACCTCGTCGTGTTTGCTGACATCCACGTCCGCAAAATGCCGCGTCGGTTCCGGTCCACTGTGTACTGCGTAGTGCTTGGGGGTTGCGATCGCAAGGTAATATTTGGGGTCGTCCCCCTGTAATCCGGTCACGTAAGCAACGCCCATACGGCCCGTGAGGAAAGGGTCTTCGCCGTATGTCTCCTGTCCGCGGCCCCAGCGCGGATCACGAAAGATGTTGACGTTGGGCGACCAGAAATCGAGGCCTCCCATGATGCCGGTGTGCCCTTCGCGCGCATTCTGCACATGCTTGATGCGCCCCTCAATTCCAATCTGCGCGGCCATGGTGTGAATTCCCGGCGCATCGAAGGTGGCGGCAAGGCCGATTGGCTCCGGGTACTCGGTTACGCCCTCGTTGATCACTCCGTGGAGGGCCTCGCTCCACCATTGGTACGCAGCGATGTTGAGGCGCGGAACTGCCGCGGAGTTGTTCTGCATCTGCGACGCCTTCTCTTCCAGAGTCATGCGGTGCACCAGATCAGTCGCGCGCTCTTGCGGCGACAATTCTGGATTCATGTAGGGGAGATTCGCAGAATTCTGGGCGGCGGCTGATCGCGGAACTAGGCCCAAAATAAGCATTCCCGCACAGGCAAGGTGTCCCCTGACCATTTGCATCCCACGTCCTTTCACATACTCACAATCCAGATTATTCCAGCGAGCATTTTGACCGGCTGCCTTGCGCTGCTGCGGCAAGCATTCGGAGCCCGCGAGGCGTATTGGCCGATGCTTTCTTTCCACTTGTATGTCGAAGCGAAGGAACCGCCAGCCAACGGATGAACGATGGATGAAGATCGCGCAAAGCCTGCAACAGGTCGGGTCGCAGCAATTTGCGTCTATTCATTCGCAAGGGGACGCGGGGTTCTGGTGAAGTGACGGTTCAGTCAAGCTCGGTTCCAGTCATCTCAATCGAGCAGTAGCCGCTACTTCTGAAACAGCCGGGGTGCGAAGTCGTTCAGGTCGCGGCGCCAGGTCTGCCACTCGTGGTTGGTACCGGGTGATTCGTAGAAGACGTGCTGAATTTTGGCTTCTTCAAGCGACGTATTGAGCTTCTCAATACCCGCCTTCATCTGCGGTGGCTCCTCGGTTCCCACGCCGATCCAGAGCAGATGGACGCGTTTCGCGAACGCGGCCGAACTCGCTAACGCACCGTGGTACGCCGTTTTAGTATCGAAGTTGCCGCTTTCTCCGCCGAATGGATTCAAAGCTCCGCTAAACCCGCCGATGTAGGAGAACAGTTCGAGATGATCGAAGGTGACGTGAAATGTTTGCATGCCGCCCATCGAAAGCCCAGCCATCGCACGATGATCACGGTCGTTCAGCGTACGATAAGTGGAGTCGATGAACGGAATCAACACTTGCGTCATGTCGTCCTCAAACGCCGCCATCACGTCTTCCATCGCTTTCCTCATTTCGGGTGACCCAAAGCCTTTGCCTGCGAGATTCGGAACCGGCTGCCCAGCGCGCCGCGCGTAGCCATTTGCCATGACGATGATCATCGGCTTCGCCTTTCCGTTCGCGATTAGGTTGTCCAGGATGAAGTTGGCCCGCCCCTGCCTGGTCCATCCGGTTTCGTCCTCGCCGCCGCCGTGCTGCAAATAGAGAACAGGGTAGCGCTCGTTCGGATGCGAGTCGTAGCCCGCCGGCGTGTACACGAATGCCGGACGCCAAGTGCCCGTTACCGACGAGTGATACCAAACTTGGCGCACCTGCCCGTGTGGGACATCCTGCGGCAGATAATATGTTGCACCCGCTTCCGGGACTTCCACCGCGCTTGCCCATTTGCCTCCGCCGAAGTAGGCTGTGCTTCCTGGATCGCTCACTTCTGCCCCGTCCACAATGACGGTGTAGTAGTGAAGCCCGGGAGCCATAGGTGGCGTGCTAAACGTCCAATACCCGTCCGCCTCCTTCTGCATGTCCGCCTTAGGTCCGCTCCAGAAATTGACCCTCACTTTCGTTGCATCCGGTGCTTTGAATCGGATTTGAACGCGTGAGTTGCTGTCAACTCGCGGATATTGCGCGTCCAGGACATTTGAAGCCGCGGGCTTAAAATTACCTGAGTCCTGCGCCAAACAGCAGCTTGTCGCCATGAGTATCGCGAATCCAATCAGTCGCATGGTAGTCTTTCTCCGATCATGGTCATAGTAATGCAACCGGTAGATGAGAACAGATGAAGTACGAGAGGCTTGCAATAGTGACGGCGGCATTCTGCGCCTTCGCGGCCCCGCGAGGCCAAAACTTGGATGGCTGCACGGAGTTGAGACGCCTTCAAATTAGTGGCGTCGAGATCACGAAGACTGAACTGATCGCATCCGGCAAAACCATTCCCCCAGGGTATCCGGGCTCTCCCTCGATCGGACCTCTTCCTGCACACTGCCGTGTGGACGGTATCATCAATCGCCGCAAAGGCGTCGACGGCCAGGAGTTCGGAATCGGCTTCGCCATTGCATTGCCGAATCAGGAGGCGTGGAATGGCGACTTCATGATGCAGGGTGGCGGGGGCGGCAACGGTGTCGTGGCTTACCCCACGGGAGCTAGTTATGCGGGAGACCAGCCGGCGCTCTCGCGCGGGTTCGCCGTCGCCAGCACGGACACAGGACACAAGGCCAAGACCGGCCCGTTCGACTTCTCGTTTATGCGCGACCAGCAGGCCTATCTTGATTTCGCCTTCCTTGCCAATGCCGAAGTGGCCGGAATTGTGAAGCAAGTCATTGCGCACTACTATGCCAAACCCGCGGCGTACTCCTATTTTGTCGGCTGTTCCACCGGCGGCCGTGAGGGCATGATCCTTTCGCAGCGTTATCCGACCGTCTTCAATGGAATCGTCTCGGGAGACCCGGCCATGCGCACTGGCCTGTCAAACCTCGCAATCGGGCAATGGATACCGGCGGCCTACAACCAGGCTTCACCCAAAGATGCATCCGGCGCGCCGCAGATCGACAAATTTTTGACAGACGGCGACCGCAAGCTTTTCATGGATGCGCTCCTGAAACGATGCGATGCGAAAGACGGTTTGGCCGACGGCATGATCTTCGATCCGCTGGGCTGCGATTTCGATCCCGCTGTGCTCGCGTGCAAAGCTGGGCAAAGCGATAGCTGTATCGCGCCGGAAAGAATCGCCGCCGTGAAGAAGGCTTTCGCCGGACCAAAGAACGCTTACGGGACTCAGGTGTATCCCGGGTTCCTTTACGACACCGGGATCGCCGTGAAGGGCGCGGTGCCGGGTCTGCTCGCAATCGGGCGGAACGGGTTGTTCGGGCCGTACACCACTGCAACAGAACTCGATGTCGATAAGGCTGCGCTGCATGCCTCCGATCCCCTCGTGGAACCTGCGTCAGCAAATCTTTCAACGTTTTCCCTGAACGGGGGTAAGCTCATCTTCTTTCACGGCGGCAGCGATCCGTGGTTCTCCGCACTCGATACGCTCGACTACTACAAGTCACTCGCGGCAACAGATGGCGGTTCCGACCGAGTCGCGCAGTGGAGCCGTATCTTCCTTGTTCCCGGCATGGCACACTGCGGTGGCGGCCCATCACTCGACCATTTCGACATGCTTAGCGCGGTCGTCAATTGGGTTGAGAAAGGTACGGCGCCTGACTTCATCGTCAGCACGGGCAAAGCATTTCCCGGACGCAGCCGCCCTCTATGTGCGTACCCCACACACGCTCAGTACATCGGTAGCGGCGACCCGCAAGACGCACGCAACTTCCGGTGCGAATAGATACCACATCAAATGTCTCGTAAGGCGGTTTAACGGCCCCTGGGGCGAGATCGGTAAAAGCTTGCCGGCCACACTAGCCGCATTTCCTCGTGCGCGAGTTTGCGGCCAATCTCAGCAAAGCCGACCACAAGTCAACTTGGACTTGGTCCCTACATCCAGGTTAGCTCGCGTTGGGGGCTTGCGGCAAGACCCCATGTAGCGCCGCATAATGTCAACCGTATGCCTGAACTTAGGGGATGGAGATCAAGAAGTCATCGCTTGAGCACGAGGTGGTCATCGCTGGTGGTGGGCCGACGGGACTGATGCTGGCGGGGGAGTTGGCGCTAGCGGGGATTGACGTCAGCATCATCGAGAAGCGCGATCGTCACGAACTCGCCGGCCTGCGTGCAGGTGGACTACATATACGGACAATCGAGCTCCTCGATCAGCGGGGAATTGCCGATCGCTTCATTTCGCAAGGCCAGATGCACTGCAGGCACCCTTTGCGCGTAAAAGCCTCGACTTGAGTGACCTGCCAACTCGCCACAACTACTTTCTGGCGTTATGGCAGACGCTTATCGAGCGGACTCTCGCCGGCTGGGTCGGCGAGCTTGGCGTCCCGATCACTTACGAATCGCAGGTGATGGATTTCGCACAGGACGAGACCGGTATTGACATCACTCTGTCTGACGGGCGTTCCTTGCGGGCCGGTTATCTCGTCGGGTGCGATGGAGGCCGCAGTATGGTTCGCAAGAAGGCTGGGATCGAGTTTCCTGGGCACGATGCGACGACGAGCTGGTTGATTGCGGAAGTGGAGACCGCCGATGTGCCTGAATGGGGCGTTCGCGGAGGCCGAAAGGGCATGAGCGCTATAGCCAAACTCAAAGGCGACAAGCATGCGCGAGTGGTACTGAATGAACAGGAGATCCAGCATGGCGAGCCGGCGCTCGGTGATGTTCGTCAGGCGCTCCTTTCGGTTTACGGAACGGACTATGGTCTGCGCAGCGCGCGATACATCTCCAGGTTTACTGATATGACGCGCCAGGCAGCATCGTACCGGAACAGACGCATCCTCCTCGCCGGCGATGCAGCACACGTGCATGCCCCGGCTGGTGGACAGGGACTCAACCTGGGTATGCAGGACGCGGTGAATCTGGGCTGGAAACTGGCCCAGGTCCTGCATGGGACGTCACCGGCGAGCCTGCTCGCGACGTACCACTCCGAGCGCCATCCAGTCGGTGCGCGCGTCTTACGCAACACCATGGCGCTGACGGCGATGGAACGCGATGACAATCGTAGCGCGGCTTTGCGCGACATGATCTCCGAGATGCTACAGAATTACCAGGCTCGCATGCAATACGTCGCGATGACCTCTGGTCTGGATATTCGGTACGACTTCGGTCAGGGACACCCACTTCTCGGCCGTCGCATGCCCGATCTCGACTTGGTCACTACAGACGGCATCCTGCGGACCTTCTCGCTCCTACATAAGGCACGGCCAGTGCTCCTCAGCTTTGGGCAGGCCGATGCTTTCGACATTACCCCATGGGCGGATCGTGTTCAACATGTCGCCGGCAAATACGACGGTCCCTGGGAACTTCCAGCACTAGGATCAGTAGTTGCTCCCAGAGCCGTATTGTTGCGGCCCGACGGATATGTGGCATGGGTGGGAGACCAAACGCAGGAGCAACTTGAGGAGGCGCTTACTACGTGGTTTGGACCGCCTGCCGTGGCATAAAGACGAGCGGGGTCGCACCGTGCGACTTTGCTGTTGTCGGTCATCTCGGAACTAGCTCTTCGCGGTCAAGTTCACGGGCAAGGCGCTTGGCGCGGATCTGATTGACTAGACCGCCCACGGGTCCGCCGTTATTCCAATTCAAACCGGAAGTTGCCGTGGAGTGCCGTTGCAGATCATCACTTAGACGTAAGCCGGTATAGCGGCCAGAGAGCTGACAATTAGTAAACACATCCCGAACGATCGGGGTCTCAGGAAATCCATCTTGGCCATGGAGGAGAAGCGGCACATCGCTGAAGCTCGGATGGGCGATCCCCGGCGAATGCAAGACGACGTCGTACGAACCCCGGCGCAGTTCCCGAAGCTGTTTTTCCTTGACCTTCTTGCATTCCGAAATCTGATCGGGTGGGCCGCGCATGTTGCTCTCAGGGTGAAAGGCTTCTAGGAACAATAATGGTTGGAGTATTTTTCGGTCATCGCCGGAGACCGGAAGCGCCGCGATGGGCACCATGGCCCCGTCGAGATCGAGGCAGGCAAAGATTCGGGAGTCCTGCTGGCAAGCACGCGCAGCAAACTCCGCACCTGCCGAGTGTCCCATCGCGGTAAGCCGCTTCAGGTCAATCGTGCCGGCAAGCGCGAAGTGTTGCTTGTCGTGATTGAGCTGCCTCATGCGATCGATGACGAAGCGAACGTCGGCTGCGCCCTGATCGATCCTGACTGAGGCTCGCTTCATCATCCAGCTCAGACGCTCAGCCGGCGATAACCCCGCGGGCGGCGAATCATTGCGCTCGGTGCTGACCCTACCGTCTGGAAACCAGACCGCCTTCGCCGTGTAGGTGTGTTCAATACTGGCCACGACACATCCATGACTCACCAGGTCCTCGAGCAGCACGGTGTATTCGAACCCTGTGCCTCCGGCCCCGTGGGAGAAAGTGACAACCGGAAATGGAGTGCGGCTGCTGGCGATCGGTGCGCCATTAACAGCATGCGACGAAATCTCCCCGGAAACAATCGGGGCCCAACACTTGCCAAACTCCTGGCTAATCAACGCGTGGATTGCGGGCATGGCGTCCATTGCTGCCGCGCCTTGAAGGTACTGCCCCTTGGCACCGACCGATTTCGCCGTCGGATACCAGAAATAGACCATCAGCTCGCGCTTGCGATCTGGGTCGTAGTTGTCAGGGCGTGCAGTATCGATCCAGTCAAAACCGACTCGGCCAATGCCGAACGGTCCGGACGGGTACGCGATTTCGGGAACAGGGGCAGATTTCTTCACGCTACTTGCGCTTGGCTGCTGAGCCCAACCGGCAGCGGCGCTCAACAGGCACGCGAGCACCACACTGCCAAATAAACAGGAGCCTATCGACATACGTCTGCACCTCGAAGTGTCGCTTCAGCGCGGCGGATACAACTCTCGATGATTGTAGACAAATCCCCAAGTCAATCATCGGTACCCCTTTGGGCGGACGGCGGATAGATCCGACCTTAGGGCGAAGGTGGAGTATATGGGCATTCTGACTAAGGCGGCGCAGGAGGCCGCTCAGAATGCCCAAACAACGGAGAAAGAGGAGACCACCGAAGCGATCTCTTGCCCTACCCGATCTCGAACAGACGAAGTCTACTGTGCTGAACAGCCTGACTTCGAAAAGCGGCCAGCGAACGCACGATCATGCGATCAACGAGTTCGTTGACTGGCACTGCTCGGAACCACGACTTGCTTTTAATCGCACGGTCGTTCTCCGATGCCGAATCCACTTGGAGCAACGGCACCTCGCTCCAACAACGATCAACCTCCGTTTGGCGGCGGTCCGCCGTGTGGCGTACGAGGCAGCCGATTCGGGCTTGCTCAGTCCGGAACTTGCCGCCGGCATTCGCCGAGTCAAGGGCGTACGTCGGATCGGCGTGCGCTTGGGAAATTGGCTCACCGCCGATCAGGGCCGCTCACTCCTGCTGAACTCCCATGGCGACAGTCTTAGGCGCAAACGCAATTACGCCATCCTGGCTCTGCTGATTGGTTGCTGATTGAGGCGCGGTGAACTCCTTGCTCTTTCGGCAGCGTCCATTCAGCGCCGAGAAGACCACTGGGTGATCATCGACCTTCATGGAAAGGCCGGTCACATTCGAACGGTACCGATTCCACTCTGGGCTAAGGAGGCGCTCGATCGCTGGACCGAAGCAAGTGGAATCCAGGCGGGATGTCTATTTAGAGCGATAAACAAAGCAGGAATGATCTGGGGCCAGGGTATGACGCCCAAGGTGCTTTGGGAGATCGTCAAGAGAGCGGCCGAGGCTGCTGGAATAGAGAAGTTGGCGCCCCATGATCTTCGCCGACGGAATATTAGCTCGGCTGCAAGCAGAAGCTCCGATTCGCTGTAAACGACAACATCGGCATCGAACCGTGACGCCAACGGACGGATTACCCGTCCCTTCCCGACCACACGTTCGAAATCCTAGCTTCCGAGTTGCCTACGAATGTGGCAGAAAGCAACTGAACGTTCGCATGCTCCTACAGATCAGGCATGTTGGAGATTGTGACAGACCTGGGAACTAGAGATGAGATCGAGTTCAGCAAGCAAGTGCTTTCTCAATTCTTCGAATCATCGCGCGAAGTGTCCTGAACTTCGGAGGGCGACTCCATCACTTCCGTTTTTCCAGACCCTAGCAGAGAAGATCGAGAGTCCCTAATAACTGCGGTGTCTTGATATAGCTTGGGTGAGGTCCTTCGTAGTAACCAATCGGTGTGCGCCGGAATGCACATCCCGCGACGACACGGTCCGTCAACAGGCGAACCTAGAATGTAGAACATGGTCCAACACTCCGTAGTTGTTCGGATGGGAACTCAATTGCTTCTCTCCGTTCTCGTCACCTGCGCTGCCGATGCCCAATCCTCAGCCGCGTTCCGCAAAGGTATCGCCGCTCCCGGCGCGAAACTCACATTGCTAGCCGATTCCTTCAAATTCACCGAAGGGCCCGCGACAGACAAGCAGGGAAATGTTTTCTTCACCGATCAGCCGAACAACCGCATTTTGGAGTGGTCAGTCGACGGCAAGCTGTCGACATTCATGAGCGACTCGGGGCGTTCTAATGGGATGTACTTCGATCGCAGCGGCAATCTCTACGCCTGCGCTGACTTGCACAACCAACTGTGGGAGATCGATCCGGCAACCAAGAAAGTGACCGTGCTTGTCAAGGATTATGAGGGCAAGAAACTAAACGGGCCGAACGATGTTTGGGTTCGGCCAGACGGCGGAATTTACATCACTGATCCTTTCTATAAACGCGATTACTGGACACGCGGTGGGATGGAGCAGCCGGGTCAGTATGTCTATTATTTGACCCCCGATCACGAGAAACTTACTCCAGTCATCCAGGACATGAAGCAACCGAACGGCATTGTCGGAACTCCTGACGGCACGCGGCTCTACGTCGCGGATATCGGAGGCAATAAGACCTACAGCTACTCCATCAACCAGGACGGCACGTTGAGCGACAAGAAACTGTTCGTTGACATGGGCTCGGATGGCATGACCATTGATGACGAAGGCGACCTGTATCTGACTGGCAAGGGCGTCACTGTGTTCAACGCGAATGGCGAAAAGATCGATTACATTCCCATCAACAAGCCTTGGACGGGCAATATCAAATTCGGCGGCAAAGATCGGAACACTTTATTTATCACAGCGAGTGACTCGTTGTATTCAATGAGAACACGCGTTCATGGTACACGCTAACCGACTTACTTCGACAGGATCTGGTAGCCAGGCGTTCTGGTCGTGATGCCGTTCCCCCTGGCAGCAAATTAAAGCCGCACTGACCGAACGCCGATAGGGGCAGCGCGAGACTTGAACACGGGAAGTTTAGAAGCGGCGGCCAGCTTCCGTAGGGCGCGTGATCCCGGAGCAATCCGGACATTTCGCCTCACTCTTGTAAACACATCCCGACCAGGGCGGGTCGATCCACCACCAAGGGATGTCCGTACGGTTGCTCGAGGGGAATTAACTGTCCATAGCGGGTCACATTTCGGTTGGCGTCTCTTGCAAGCTATTCGGCGGTTTTGCGAGTGACGGTTGTTCCGTTCGAGTCTAGACTGGCTTCAGAGGGCAATTAGGGAGTACGTGTCGCCCTCAAACCTGGTCTAGAGATGTCAGATCGTTTTCGAGTTCTTTCGGTGATGGGCGGCAACTTGAGAGTATGGGTATCTCCCCGAATGCAGTTTTGAGACTGGCGGGATTGCCAATTCAGTTGTTCCAGCAAACCCGTATTTGGCTGCTCACCGAAGAAATGCGCGCCTTGTACGACGCCATTGCTCAGGTTAGTGGCGATCCAGCTATCGGCCTGAGGCTCGGCTCCGAGGAGCGACCCGAGAGCTACAGTCCCATCGCTATCGCGGCACTGTTTACTCGCTCGTTCCGTGATGCCCTGAACCGCGTCGCTCGATATAAACGGCTGACTTCGCCGCAAGAAATCCGGCTGTCGGAACGCGGTACAGAGTGTGCGGTTGAATTTGTGTGGCTCTTGACGGAAGTGATGGAATCGCCCATCTGGATCGATAGTTGCTTCGCTTGGACAGTGACGATTGGCAGACGTGGGATCGGTCGTAACATCCATCCATCGCACGTGGAACTACGCTGCCGGGTTCCAGACCAGCGCCCTTATGAGAGGTTCTTTGCCTGTCCCGTGAAATTCGGAGCGCGGAAAAATCAGCTTTTCTTCCGAGTAGAAGATCTTGATCAGCCGTTCATAACGCACAACGAAGATCTCTTGGAAGTGATCGCTCCACAGCTTGAAGCCGAACTGAGGCACTACCTCGCAAACGCATCGCTTAAACAACAGGCGAAGGCAATTCTGAAACGGTCGCTTGCGGGGCAGCGGCCGCGACTCGAAGATGTGGCCGTGGAGCCACGAATGAGTGCCCGCACCCTGCAGCGCAAGTTGCTTGAGGACGGGACTACTTTTCACGCCGTGACGGAAGAAGCGCGCCACGAAATGGCGCAGCACTATCTGCGGCAACCCTCATTGGAATTAAACGAAACCGCATACCTGCTTGGATATGAGGATCCCAACTCGTTTATCCGAGCCTTTCACAAATGGAAAGGGACTTCCCCAGGCGAGTGGCGGTCGACTCACTCGCAACAAGTCCAGTGACCGAGCGCGCAATTTGCTGGATCGGATCTCGTCGTCAAGATGAGTGCCCCAGGGCGCACACCCGCCCCGAGCACAGGTTCTGCTGCACACGGCGCCGGCAAAGAGGGCGCTCAGGCCGTAAAAAGGACAGATATAATCATGAGCAAAAACCCACTAGATTTCACTGGGAAGGTGGCGCTTGTAACCGGCGCATCTTCGGGCATGGGACTGGCAACTGCGAAGGCGTTCGCCGAGGCGGGCGCGGCTGTCGTGCTGGCCGACATCAGGGAGGACCTGGTAAGGGCCCAAGCCGAGAAGCTTTCGGTCGCCGGTCAGAAAGCAATCGCGGTCAGGTGCGACGTCAGTGACGATGACGAAGTCGCCGCGATGGTGGATCGCGTTGTCTCCGAGTTCGGGCGCCTCGACGCGGCCTTCAATAATGCCGGCGTGATGGCCCGTATTGCTCCAACCGCGGATAGCACGCGCGAAGAATGGGACCGCGTGATCGGCGTGAATTTGCGTGGCGTGTGGAGTTGCATGAAGTATGAGTTGGGACAGATGCAGCGGCAAGGCAGCGGTGCCATCGTCAACAATGCTTCCGTCGGTGCGTTGACCGGCAATCCCGGCATCGTTTCATACATTGCATCGAAGCATGGTGTTATTGGCCTCACGCGCACGGCCGCGCTTGAATACATCAGGCACGGCATCCGCGTCAACGCCGTCAATCCCGGACTGATAGACACTCAAGTAGCCCGCGATGTGGTTTCCGGGGACGAACAGGCGTACGACGATATAGCGAAGCACGTTCCTATTGCCCGCGCGGGCAGGCCCGAAGAGATTGCGTCGGCGGTCCTGTGGCTTTGCAGTCCCGGAGCGAGTTACGTCGTGGGCCATGCTCTTACAATTGACGGCGGAATGACAGTGGTTTGAACGAAAGAATCTGAACAGGAAGTTTATCTATGCAAGGAACTATGCTCTACGGTCCGCGCGATATTCGCTTCGAAGATCGGCCGTACCCTACAATCATGAAGCCGACAGATGCGATTCTTCGCCTTTCGGCCACATGTATCTGCGGGTCTGATTTGTGGCCCTATCGGGGCATCGGTAATTTTGCAGAGCCGCCCACTCCCATGGGCCACGAATACTGCGGCATCGTAGAGGAAGTCGGTAAGGACGTCAAAAACATAAAGCCTGGCCAGTTCGTGGTCGGCTCGTTCGCCACGTCCGACAATACGTGTGCTATCTGCCGAGACGGCTACCAATCCTCGTGTGTGCAACGCGAGTTTATGAGCACCGCACAGGCGCCGTTCTTGCGTGTCCCTATGGCTGACGGCACCTTGGTTCCGACGCGCGAGCTTCCCTCCAGGGAACTGATTCCAAATCTACTTGCGACGTCCGACGTTTTGGGCACGGGTTGGTTTGCGGCGGACGCAGCGAACGTGAAGCCAGGAAAAACGGCGGTGGTCGTGGGCGACGGCGCCGTCGGCCTGCTTGCTGTTCTTTCAGCGAAGCAAATGGGTGCTGAGCGGATCATCGCGATGAGCCGCCACGAATCCAGACAAAGGCTCGCGCGAGAGTTTGGCGCAACAGATATTGTGGCCGAACGCGGAGAGGAAGGCGTGGCGCGCATCAAAGATTTGACGAATGGACTCGGCGCTAACTCAGTGCTCGAGTGCGTGGGCACGCAGGAATCCATGCTGCAAGCGATCCGTTCGACACGTCCCGGAGGCTTTGTGAGTTACGTCGGCGTTCCACACGGTGTCGAGTTGGACGGGCAAGCACTCTTCTTTGCTGAAGTCCATCTTCACGGCGGCCCAGCGCCGGTTCGCAGGTACCTCCCTCACCTCATTGATCTGGTCCTTAAGGAGAAGATCAATCCCGGAAAAGTCTTTGATCTGAGGCTGCCGATCAGTGAAGTCGCGGAAGGCTATCGCGCGATGGATGAGCGCCGGGCCATCAAAACGCTGCTGCAGCCCTAAGCCTGAAAGCTGGGCATAAAGAAGAGAGATGGCAAGTGGGCCGGCATCAAAGCTCGAAAGTGAGATCAAGAACCCCAATCCTTCGGACCGATCCGAACAATTGTGACCACCGACCCTGACGGAGTTTTCATTCAACTTCTCGAATGGCTGTCGCGTACGAACGAAAAATGATGGAGCAACAAAATGGAAATCAAAAGGGCTGGATCTCAGCCATCTGCAAGAGGACCTTCCGAGTGGTTCACAGGTGCTGTACGAATCGATCCTCTCTTCCAAGCGCCCGATCCCGCATACGTACAAGGCGCGAGCGTCACCTTCGAGCCAGGTGCGCGCACGGCCTGGCACACGCACCCGCTTGGGCAAACGCTGATTGTTACCGCCGGCTGTGGGTGGGCGCAGCGCGATGGCGGTTCGGTCGAGGTGCTACATCCAGGCGATGTGGTCTGGTTCTCACCCGGCGAAAAGCACTGGCACGGGGCAACGAGCACAACTGGCATGACACATATCGCGATTCAGGAAAAGCTTGACGGAAAGGTTGTCGAGTGGCTGGAGCATGTCACTGACGAGCAGTACCGTTCCGGAGAAAACCAGGCGAGCAAACCAGGAAATCGATGACGGGGAATACGAGCGAAAGCTTTAGAGCCAAAGTCGCGTCTGTTACGGACAGTCGGCGACTCTGGACTTTTAATAGAGCATGTGACGGCGTACCGTTTGCTAATCCGTCCCGGCATCTCTGCGCCGCGACATTTCCGATCAAGGCTTAGGACTACACGACGATATGGATGGCAAACACTGTGCGGTTAGTCAAGTCAGTCAGCTGAGTCGCTCCAAGTGCTACTTGCAAAAAGTCATCTTAAGGGGCCATCAAGCTACCTCTTCATCGAATCTTTGCATCATCTCGATGAGCTTGCATCCCAAAAGTATGAGAGTGCTCCACAAAACGAAGGGGATGCCATAGAGCAGGAGATGCTTGCGCGAGCGGGCTAAGTCAAACACCCGCATCGTCACGATGGCGTATAGGTTCGCTGCGAGACAAGCAACGACCAGACAGCTCACTACGAGGTTGTGCATCTTGTTGCTCCTCTGCTTTCGGGAGTTACCTATTGATTTGGCTGAGCAGGTGCGCCCTTGGAGGGAGGCGTTAGACCGTTCATCATTAAAGCCTTAGATTTGAGACCATCCGCCGTCGACCGGAAGTTCGGCGCCGGTAGTGAAGGTCGCATCGAACGCGAGGAGAGGACGGCCTTTGCGATTTCCTCCGACATCCCCCACCGCCTCATGGGAACCATGCCGATCATCTTCTCCCTGATCTGGGCGACCGCGTTTTTATCGGGGAACACTTTGTCGAGTATCGGCGTGTTGATGGGACCAGGCGTCACCGCGTTGACGCGAATCTCGAGCGGAAGCAACTCGGCGGCGAGCGTCCGAGCAAACGATCGCAGCGCGGCCTTGGCCGCTCCGTATGCGGCTTGGCCGGGCATACCTTTTTCGTTCGCGATCGAGGTCGTGAAGACGACAGAGCCTCCGCGATTTATGAGCGGCGTACTTCTGCACCGCGAAAAGCGGTCCCTTGGCGTTCAGATTGAACATCTCGTCGTAGATGGCCTCGGTGATGATCTCGAGAGGCGCCCGGATGCTGAACCCTGCGTTGACGTACAGCAGGTCGAGATTGCCGAACTCGGCCTTCGCCCGGGAGGCGAGTGCGTCGAGATCCGTCAACGACCGCGCGTCGCTCGAAACCACGATGGCGTCATTTCCAAGCTCGTTCTGCGCCGATTCCAGGCCTTCCTTCGAGCGGCCCGTTACAATAACGCGCGCGCCTCCAGCCAGCAGCATCTTCGCAGTCGTGAGCCCCATGCCGCTTGTGCCGCCGACGATGACCACCTTTTTACCTTCGTACCGTTGCATGTGTATTTCTCCTTTAAATCGCCGGAACCGCCGGCGGCGCGGGTTTGACAGACGAGAGATCAACGCCAGAGACCTTGACTACGGCCTGCCACGCGGCTTCCTGGTTGGCGCGATCGTGAAGGTGCGGTTGGAGCTGCACCTCAATTGGGCCTGAGAACTTCCCTTTGGCTGAGGCGAAGAATTGCCCCGAGAGATCGGTTCCAAACCTTGATGCCTGGATATACCGGCCGGCTGCGGTCTCCGGCGTCTGATTCGTACCGGGAATGAGGTTCACAATTGGGATAAAGATATGCTTCAACGCCCAGCCAGCGCTCCGCACCACGTTGGTGCCGGTCGCGCCACCGGGCGACACGGCGTACACGGCCATGCCAGCGGGCAGCCGGCGGGCCAGCGCCGCGGTCCACCAGGCGACGATGAGCTTGGCGTCGGCATACGCATTATTGGCCACGTACTTTACGTTCGGCCCGCTACGTATCAGCGCTTCAACAGCGGCGGTTCGATTACCCTGGTGCCGTTTAGCCGCGAAGGCTGGCACGTCGGTGTATTTGAACATGGGTACGCCCCCTCGGGCAGGTTCTGCACCTGCGATAACAATCCGCGCGTCGGGACTCACTAAGTTGGCATTGAGCAACCCGATAGTCAGTTGGTGATGGCCGATCAACGGGGCTTGAGACGCCTCGATCCCCGCCGCGGTGAGAGCGCGCTTCTTGAAGGGAACCAACCCTGCATTGAGCAGCAGAAAATCGATCGGCTGGCCTTGCTTGTCGAGCTCGGCAACGGCCGACTGAACGCTGGACGACTTGTCCAGATCCAACGCCAGCGGCGTGAAAATCACTGTTTTGTGCTCAGACTCGAGTTGAGCGGCCGCTTGCTGGGCCCCGGCCAAGCTGCGCCCGGTGACGATGATCTCGCGCCACCCCTCTTTAGCAAGCAGGCGGGCTGCCGCCTGACCGAGCCCGGACGTAGCGCCGGTGACGAGAGCGATCGAATGTTCCATGGACATCTCCGTGGTAAAGGTTGAAATCGTGAAGCCCCGCAATACCAGGGCGGTTGCTAATTTTGAACTAGTCAGTTATATATTGTGGGACGCAATGACCAATGTCAATGAGTTTTGAACTAAATGATTCAGAATACTTTTAGGCCCCGTGGCAGACCGCGCAGCTTCGATGAGACCGGAGCGCTGGAAAAAGCCACTCAGGTGTTTTGGTCGAAGGGCTACGACGGCGTGACGATTGACGATCTCGTCGAAGGGATGGGTGTGGGGCGGCCGAGCCTGTATGCCGTCTTCGGCGACAAACGAACGATATTCCTGCGCGCCCTGAAGGCTTACGCAGAACGGAAGGGCGCAGCAGCCGCGAAGGCACTCCTCTCGCCACAGAGTCTCCGCGATTCGATCGCGGGTTTTCTGAGGTACAACGTCGAAAGTGCGACCGAGAAAGGGTCCGCCCGGGGCTGCCTTCTGATGTGCGTCGCGCCGCTTGTGAACGACGCCGAGGTCCAGCGGTTTCTGCAGAGCACTGTCGCGGGCGGCGCGGCGCTTCTGGAGAACCGTTTCCGGCACGGGATCAGTGCGGGAGACATTCCGCCTGACTTTCCGGCAGCCGCGCGCGCGATCCAAGTCACGGACTTTGCTCGTGGTCTTACCATGCGTGCGCAGATAGGCACGCCGCGCAACACGCTCCTCAAAGATGCTGAGGAAGCGACCGACCTGGTGCTCCAGCCCCGGCGCGTCTGAACGGCAGCGCCCTAGCCGAAAAGGAAACAACATGCCTCAACTGAAAAACAAGATCGCCGTCGTCACCGGGGCAGCAGCGGCATCGGCCCGCGACCAGCAAGAGATTCGCTGAAGAAAGCGCCTTTGTGTTTATCGCCGGGCCGCGGCCAGGCCGAGATCGACAAGGCCGTCGAAGAGATCGGCTCGAATGCCACCGGCGTAAAGACCGATACTCCAAGCTCGACGACCTCGACCGCCTCTACGCAGATTCCACTTTGCCGTAAGACGCGTATTGCTGAGATTTGGCAGGGTCCGCCCGGGATTACCCGTGTGTAACGGCGCAGTATATACGAAAATCATCTCGATCCTTGACAAGTCTTTTTGTCGGAAAGTGACCGCGAAAAAGGTCGCAGCTATCCGTTTTGCTTTAGAGCCCCTTGGGATTAGAAGGCCTCAAGCGGCTTGCATCGTTAGGTGTGAAAGGCATGCAGCGCACGGATGTTTTCTGGATTAGCGCACCGTATTTTATTCCAAGTCAACTTGGTTTTGACTCTCGGGAACCGTGTGCCTTAGCTCATATGAGATCAAGACGAACTGGCTGGAGCAGGAGAAACTGAGCCCTAAACCCTCGCCCGGATCGCTCAACCCGGCTGTTTGCGCAGCCCAGAGGAGCGAACCAAAGGTGAGCCATTCATCACAGCAAAAGATCATCGGATTTGAGAGAGCGGCGACCTTCTTAAGCGCAGCCGTCCTGAGCTGCTGATTTCGAAACAGAAACTTCGCCAGGCCGAGGCGATCCAGCTAGTTCGGCTTAATCGCGAAAACTGCAATCAGAATCTCGGCTTTGCGTCCCGGCCCTTCGTGCTTTGCGGCCTGCCGATCAAGCGTCCCGCGAAAGGGGTGCTCTTACATGAACGCCGCAACGGTCAGTTCCTGCTTCAAGTCACAGGTCATCCCACGTATGAGTGCCGTGGGGACAGGACCGGCTGGTGCCCATTTTCCTGGCGACACTTGCCGTTCGACAGCAGAAGCAGACGATTACATTTCGCAGCGCGGCGGAAATGCTCGATGTGTTCGGGATGCAGCAGGGCGGTTCGCAATACTTGCGGCTCGTCGCGGCGTTCCAAAGAGTGTTCGGTGCCACGATTTTCTTCGGCACCGATACGCAGAGCGGAATAGCAACGGTCATGCACGACGCGCGATTCAATTTCATGCGTGAAGCGCGAATCTGGTATTCGCGTGATCCGAGTCAGGAGATGCTGCCAGGCGGCTTTGAAAATGAGATCGTGCTGAGCGATGAGTTCTTTCGCGAAGCGACGACGCATTCCATTCCAACCGACTTAGAAGCGGCCAAAGCTCTGTCTTCTGCGCCCGCAGCGCTGGATCTGTTTATGTGGTTGTCCTACGTCAGAGGAGATCGACAATTTTCTGGATTACCTCCTCCGTGAAGGCAACCTCGAACAATCAGTGCCACGTCTCCGGCCCAGTTTGCGCGATCCTGATGACGAGCGTATCCTCGAATTGGCAGTACAATGCGGCGCAACAATCGTGACGCACAATTCACGTGACTTCGACGGTGCAGGTGGTTTGGTGTCCGCGTATATGCTCCATCCGACATTCTGATAATGCTGGAGAATAGAACATGAGTGTGAGCATCAATATCCCTGAAGAGCTATACGACCAGGCTCGCGCTATCGCTGAGACCCAGAACATCGCAATCGAAGACGTGTTTGCATCAGCATTCGCTGACCACTTTGCGGCTTGGCAGCGGCTCCAGGAAAGAGCTGCGCGCGGCGATCGCGAGAAGTTTCTTGCTGTCCTCAAGCGCGTGCCGGACATTGAGCCGGAAAACTACGATCGACTCAAGCTGAGCTAGGGAGATTATCCGACTTCCTCTGATATTGAGGCCCGAGCGCGTGGCCAAAAAGCGATTAAATGGCTTATTGCAGCGACACAACAGCAGCAAAGAGTGGCGTCACGGAATAACGCACCTGCTTTGCAGATCCTCAGTGCTCGCCTCTCGCAGCAATTCGCAAAGGGGAAATTCGTATTGTTTCAGCGTTTGTACGATCCTGTAGCTTTCCGGGTCTGGCATTTTTCTGATGGTCGCGCTGAAAATACCTCGAAGAAGCTTTCCCTGGCTTTCACCGATTTGCTCACGGCACTCGCCACACGCTAGGACATATGAATGGAGTGAGCCTCCAAGTTCGGTCCAAAATCCGGACGGATCTCTCCGAAGCACTTGCTTCAGGAAAATGAGGACTCCAAACGCGTTTGCATCTGACCCGCTCGGAATTGAGCTACCTTCGGGCCACCGAAGCCAAGCTGCTCCTGCCCATTGACTGGGAAAAGCCAACCGCCTGAGCACTTCGGCGCCCTCCGGGCGATTGAGACCAAATCTGGGAGTGGTAGTACCGTCCGGTCCGTAAACTAATGCGTCGGTGACGTGAGCCCCGTAAACCGTCCGAAACGAAGTACGATTTAGGACGAAAGAAAGGGGAACTGGAATGGGCAGAGGGAAGCATACGGAGGCGCAGATCATCGAAGCGCTGAAGCAGGTGGAGGCTGGCCGGAAAGTGGAAGAGGTAAGCCGGCAATATGGGGTCTCGAAACATACGATGTATGGCTGGAAGGCGAAGTACGGCGGTCTGGAGGTCAGCGAGGCGCAGGAGGTCAAGCAACTGCGGGACGAGAACTCGCGATTGAAACGCCTGGTGGCAGAGCTGAGTTTGGACAAGGACGCGCTGCAATCGGTGATTCGAAAAAACTCTCTGACGCTCGTAGTAAAGAGAGCGGAAGTGCAGCGGCTGAGAGCAGACTTTGCATTCAGCGAGCGGCATGCCTTCGAGCTCATGAGTATTCCGCGATCGAGCTGCCGCTATCGGAGCCGAAGAGACGATAGCGTACTTCGACAACGGCTGATCGAACTGGCCCAGGAAAAGCCGCGGTTCGGCTATCGGCGTCTTCACGTTCTGCTGCGCCGGGCGGGAGAACAGATCAACCCCAAGAGAGTGCAGCGGGTGTACCGAGAGGCTGGGTTGTGTGTTCGACGTATCCGGCGGAAGCGACTAACGCGCAGTTATACACCGCGGCCGACGCTCTCGGCGCCCAACCAGGAGTGGGCCATTGATCTCGCCAGCGATGTGACTGCGAGCGGCCGTCGGCTGAGGGTGTTCAGTGTGGTGGATGCCTTCACGCGCGAATGTCTGGCACTTGAGACCGATACGAGCATGCCAAGCCAACGCGTCACGAGGATCTTACAAAGCATCGTCGATCGACGCGGCCGGCCGGAGTTTCTAAAATCCGATAACGGGCCGGAGCTTAGCAGTCGGCACTATCTGGCCTGGTGTGTCGAGCGAAGCATCGGCACGATTCACATCCAGCCGGGAAAACCCACGCAGAACGGTCACGTCGAGAGCTTTCCCGGACGCTTACGCGACGAGTGTCTGAATGCCAGCTGGTTCTGGAATCTCTGGGATGCGCGCTGCAAGATCGCCAGCTGGCGAAACGAATACAACCAGCAGCGGCCGCATTCCGCCCTCGCGTATCGAATGCCGGACGACTTCGCGAGGCAGTGGGCACATGCCGCATCGCCTTCTGCATTTCCCAATACCACTCCGCCGGAAGCGGATCAAGGCCAAGCCCTCCGGGCGCCTGCGGCGGCCTTGACCCAGCCCCGGCTGCGTGGTCAAACCTTCCATCAAGAAGGCGATGCGCATACCTATGCTGCGAGATTTCGTATAACTTAGTGGACGGAAACTGGGGTCACGTCATGATCACGACCCGCCGTTGGTCGCGCGCGTTCCACATTTACCGAAGCTGACTGAGAACGAGCCAAGAAAAGGATTTTTGAAGGCTGAAGTCTATCAGAAACTTCTCTTTGAATTGCCTGAGGAACTTCGGCTATTGTTTGTGATTGCCTACCACGTTGGCTTGCGGAAAGGCGCATTGCTTCGAATCAGGTGGTCGCAAGTGGATCTGCCGGGCAACACGATTCGGATGGAAGGACGAAAAAGTAATCGGAAACCAGAGCCGGTGGCCGTGCCCATTTATGGCGACATGGCAAAGTTCATCGAGATGCAGCCTCGAACCAGCGAGTATCTATTCGCGCGGGGCTCAAGACCTATCAGGGACTTCCGAGAGAGCTGGGACTTGGCGTGTCAGCGGGCCGGCGTTCCGGACCTGTTGTTCCCTGATTTGCGTCGAACCGCCGTTCGGAATCTGCGTCGCGCTGGTGTCGCTGAGACGGTCATTATGAAGATCACTGGTCACCGGACCCGCAGCGTCTTCGAACGGTACAACATCACTGATCACTCCGACACAATCGAAGCTGG
>DATJUG010000071.1:0-92208 GCA_035502635.1 Bryobacteraceae bacterium | reverse complement strand
AACTTCCTCGCTCTTTTCAAATCCAGCACCGGGATCCGTATTGGTGACCACCCAACGCGTTGACGGGTCAACCAACAGAGTTGGCCCACACAATGTTTTGTCCCATAAGAAGTCGTACTTATTGCAGACCTTCGCCCATTCCGTCAGGCTCTTGATGGCTGCGTCTTGATCGCTTGAGGCTTGCCCCGCATTGATCGTGGCGGCAAGCAGGAACACATGCAAGACGAAAAAGATCTTAGAGTGCATCGCTCTACGCCGTTTCGCAAACCAACTGTAGCGAATATATCTCTACAGCCGTAAATCCCCCGGTACGACGGCGCGTTCTTGTCGTCGATTGACGGTCGCCCCGTTAGGGCGCCTGGACCGGGTGCAGTTCCACATTGAGACTGGAGCGGGGCGCAAGGTCCAACTCCTTTGTTTCGGACGAGAGGCGGCCGATGACCGAGGGGTTCTCCGCGTCTTCAGGGCTCAAACCTGTCACGGCAACTAAGTCGAATTTGCCCGGAGGCACATTGTTAAACCAAAATCGGCCCGACTGATCAATTCGAGTGTCGTGAATATAGGCGAGGTCGAGCGACGAATGTGAGGCGAGAACAACAAACACAGGTGCGGGAACTTCACTTCCCCGTTCTGGCTTCACGATACCGGATAGTGAGGCGCCATCGGACCGCACAGTGATTACCAGGTCGCCCTCGCCAAGCCGGATCGGCCCGCGAATAGCGTCGCGCCGTCCTGCCGAGATCTGACTGACATAATATCCGGGCGAGATACCGGTCACGTCCACCCAATATTCACCCGAATAGAGCCGGTGAAAGGTAAAGGCGCCTAACGTTTCCGATTTGGCGAAAACGTCCTCGTTGGCAAGCGGCCAGCGGTCCACCGGCTCCAACTGCAAGCTGACCGATGGAGGCTGCTGGTTCAGAAGCTGCCCTTTCTCGACTACTACTTCTCCCTTCAGCTCTTGCGCTTGTTCGAGTGCCAGTGTTCCGGCGTTGACGTCTCGCTTGTCAATGGTGACATGCTCGGATGCAACCCAGCTTGCTGCTTGCGGAGTAGACGGCGTCATAGCAAACAGAGTGTAATCCCCCGAGGGCACCCCGCAGAAATAGAAACGCTTGGCAGACCCGATGCTCCCCGTCCCGACAGTGGATTCGCTGGGCGTTCCAGCTTGCTGGAGCGCTAAGACCACTTCTTCCCGGCGCGAAGCGCAATCCCCTAGCGAAGCTGTCACGCAGTAGCCGGCGGTTTTTCGCAGCGGAATCTCGATACCTGTAATGACCTGCTCACTATTCACCTGAATCCCGGTTGCCTGATCTATCGACTTGCCGTTTGGGTAGAAGCTTCTTGCATACACGGGCCCGCGTACTTCCACTTCGGGAGGGCTGCCCACCTCCGGCTTTAGGATCTGAAGCTCCGTGCCTACGAAGTAGACACCGCATCTTAGGCCGTTGAACCGATAGTTCCCGGTCTCATCCGTTTCAGCGTATCCTACTGCGTAGCGTGTCGGGTGCCCGTAACGATAGGCAAGCGACCAGGCGCCGACGCGAATTCCCGAAATGCCATGGCCATCCTCATCGACCACCCGGCCGCTGATGCTGGCAAGTCTGATGAGTGAAAAGCCAATATGCAGATCGTCACCCAGAGTAACTGTGATCTTCTGGGTAATATCCACATACCCGTCTTTTTCGACGGAAAGACCGTATTGGCCCGGAGGTACCTCAGGTAGAGAGAAGGCTCCGTCGGATTGCGTTTCTGTCGAAGGGTAATTCGACCCCATCCCCGGGTCCAGAACCCAATCCCCGAGTGTGATCCGCGCGCCTTGAATGGGCACACCCGTGCTCGCCTCCACCACCTTCCCCGTGACCCGTGCGCCTTGCCTATTGGCGGCGTGGCCACCATCGACTTGCTGCGCTACGGACACGGCGCAGCACGCCACTAGACTTGCCAGGAGCATGGCCGCGCAGGAGATTCGTTCGCTTGGCCGTTTACATACCATGTGCCTGAAATCTCTATCGGCAATTCTTTAATGCTACTTCCTTACTTACCGCTTCTTTCGTCAGTCACCGGACTAATTGTTGGCTGATGTTAGACCTAAAGCGCCCACAGTGTCAACCGTTTCTCTTATTAGCCGGTACCTGATCGCTGATGGCTTCAACAATTACTCTGTGCGTTGTGCCTTCAAGACACCACCGATAAACCCCAGCGTGTGTGCCATGCCCGCATGCCATGGAGCCGTACAGCTCATCTGCGGAGTGTGGTCCGGAATCACCACGCCATCGAATCCATTTCGACTCAAGATTGACAGAATGCGTGCCATGTCGACATCGCCCTCGTCGATGAACGTCTCGCGGTAATAGGGCACTTTGCCGGTGACATTCCGAAGGTGGATATAAGCGATCTTCTTTTGTTTCGAATATCGATCTACTGCGTCGTAGACATCGCCTTCCGTCATCTCCGCCAGTGTGCCGACGCACAACTCCAGCGCATTGCTCGAGCTCGGCGCCAGGTCGATCAATCGTTGATACATGTACGGCTGGTAGACCAGCCGCGGCTGCTGCCGGACAAACGCCATGGGCGGATCGTCAGGATGCGCCGCGAGCCGCACGCCAGCGGCTTCCGCAGTCGGAATAACATCCTCCAGAAACCCGGCCAGGCGTCGCCACAACTCATCGTGCGAGATCGAAGGCAGCGTGCCCGGCTCCGCATTCGGGTCATAAATCATGTTCCAAATGGTCCCATTCGGAACCGGAGAATCCACCGGTCCATCCATGCCGACCGTAATTGCGCCCCCGCGTCCAAACGGGCCGCTTACCCGGCCGCACACGCCGGCGAGGCTGAAGTTATAACCCAGCACCGGAATGCCCGCCTCACCCATGCGCCGGATGATCGTCTTGACGTTCTCAACGTGCTCGCTTCGGCGTGGACCATCCAGCAGGATGTCGTGCCAATGTGCCGGATCCAGATTCTCAATCGCGGCAAGCACCAACCCCGCGTCCTCAATCTCTTTGCGAACGGCTCTCAGCTCTTCGACGCTCCACAATTTCTGCGGATCGCCCGCCACGCCCCACGCTTCGCATTTTCCACCGGTCGGCTGATTGCCGCGTGGATTTCCCGCCCCTTGGTTGAAGTAATCCACCAGATGAATAATCACATGCGAGCAGCCCGCCTGGCGCGCGAAGTCGTAATAGTCGCGCGTCAGCATGTGTCGGTAGAGTCCCAGTCCCAGCTTCACTTCCGATAACCTATCAGAAGGCCATGCAACGCGATCTGTTTGACCGTGCGTCCGCCGTTGACGAACATCGCGAGCAACTCGCCGATGGCGCAGTTCTGCTGCGCGGCTATGCTGCGGCAGAACAAATCGCGCTCCAGGAAGGTGTGCAGCAAGTACTTGCTGCAGCGCCGTTTCGTCGCATGGTCACTCCAGGCGGACAGCAGATGTCGGTTGCCATGACCAATTGCGGAAACGCCGGTTGGGTCAGTGACCGACGCGGTTATCGGTACGATTCTGTCGATCCCGTGAGCGGCCATCCATGGCCGCAGATGCCTCCATCCTTTCTGCGCGTCGCTGTAAATGCGGCCGCCGAAGCCGGCTTTCAGGGTTTCGTCCCCGATGTCTGTCTAATCAACAAATACGAGCCCGGCACTCGGCTCTCTCTTCATCAAGACAAAGACGAACGCGACTTCGGCGCGCCGATCGTTTCGGTATCGCTCGGTTTACCGGCCACCTTTCTGTTCGGGGGCCGTAGCCGAAGCGACCACCCGCGCCGCATTCGCTTAGAGAGCGGCGATGTGGTCGTGTGGGGTGGTCCCGCGCGTCTCACGTATCACGGCATCGCTCCGCTTGCAGATGGCGATCATCCACTGACCGGACGCTCCCGCATCAACCTGACATTTCGAAAAGCGCTCTGATTTGCGGCGCTTCTTTACCGTTCTACGCGCCCTGATCCGCTGCCTTGCATCAGCGCCCGCACTTCCTCCACAGTAAATCGGTTGAAATCGCCGGGCAAGGAATGCTTCAGGCACGATGCAGCTACCGCAAACTCCAGCGCTTCTGCCTCCCCGCCCAACTGCGTTAGCCCCGACGATCCTGGATGCGTTAACGCAAAGATCAATCCGGCTGCAAACGTGTCGCCCGCTCCCACCCGGTCGACAATGTGCGTGATCTCATACTTCCGGCTCAACAAAAATCCTGATTCCGTGTGCAAGCATGCCGACCATGCATTGTGCGATGCGCTCTTCGATTCGCGCAGTGTAATCGCCAGTATCTTCAGGTTGGGAAATGTCGCCAGCACTCGCTCGGTCAGCTCCGAATATTTCTCTCGCTCCAGGTTGCCTGATTCCACATCGATATCCACGTGAATGTTGATCGCCTTTTGGCAATCTTCCTCGTTTGCAATACACACGTCTACCAGCTTCAGCAGCTCTGGCATCACTTCGCTCGCGCTCTTGCCCCACTTCCACAAATTCTTGCGGTAATTCAGGTCGCATGACGTTTGAAGGCCCATCTCACGCGCGGCGCGAAGACCTTCCAGCGTCACCTCGGCCGCATGCGCGCTGATCGCTGGCGTAATGCCGGTGGTGTGAAACCAGGTGGCGTCGGTCAGCGCTCTCTTCCAGTCCATAACGCCAGGCTTCGCGAGCGCAATGGCGCTGTATTCTCGGTCGTAGAAAACTTTCGAGGGCCGCTGATTCGCGCCCGGCTCCAGGAAGTAAATCCCCAGACGGCCGGGTGCCCGCACCACGTGATCCGTTTCCACTCCGAACCGGCGCAATTCCCCCACCACCGCGTCCGCAATCGGATTCCGCTCCGGCAGTACTGTGATAAATCGGCTGCGCGCTGAGAACTGTGCTAAGGCAACTGCCACGTTCGCCTCGCCCCCGCCGAACGTTGCAATCAATTTCGGAGATTGCAGCAAGCGCTCCCATGCCGGAGGCGCGAGCCGCAACATCACCTCGCCGAAAGTAGCAATGAGAGGCGTTCCCATTCAGGGCAATTGTAGCGTTCGCCCGAGCGCACCGTTTGGTGGCCGTTGTGCGCGGTTCATCTACTCCGGCAACGTGACTGCCGACGATACATCTGGCGCCATCACCGCCTCAATTCCCGCCGAAGCGTCGATCGATGGCAGGCCCTCCACCGTCTGTACCGTGAACACGCTGCCGGGAACCGACGTGCTTTTCCGCAGCGCTGATCCCGAGTAGGCGTCGAGCGAGAACGCGTTCACTTCCACCGGAACTTCCACCGGCTGCAGAGCCGATGCCGCCCGCTGCAATCGCGCAAACGCCTCATGTGCATCATCGAGATAAGCTCCGAATGTCAACTGAAGCCCCGTGAACACCAGCCGCTGCGACGTGACCAGCGTCGTGCGCGAACTCTTCAGCCAAACTACCGGCCCGGCGGTCGGCGATTCCGTGAGTTGCCCCACCGCTTCGCAAGTGCTGGCATCGTTCGCCGGATCGCGTAGCGCTTCCACCACGTTGATCTCTGATTTTGGAAACATCGCCTGAACCATCGCCCGCGTTGCATCGGAATTTTCGATTCGCGATGTAAAGCACGTGCACGTCAACACTCGCTCCGGCTCCACTCCCGCAGCTCTGGCGCTTGCGTTTAAGCGCTGCAGCGCCGCGCTGAGCGAAGGCCCCATCTGTCCCGCCAGGAAGGCCAATCCCTTCGGATTCACCGTCCTGTGAGTCGAGACCACCGCCTCAATCACCACCTGCGCCGCTTGATCCCCCAGAGCGCCGATCTGCAGAATGCTCAACACCGGCAATGGGAGCTTGCGTTCCGTAAATATCTGCGTGACCTCCGCCTGCACGCGCCGCGCATCCCCCGCTCCCGCTACGAACGCACGCAACTTGATGATGGTCTCGCCGTGTGTGTCGCGAATCAGATCATTCAGGCTCTCACGGATCTGCACTGCCAGGCCGCCTGTCCGGAGCAAGGGTGAGATATGAAAGTCAAGCGTCTCGGTGTCCGCTAGCAAGGCCATCGGCAGCTCCGGCGGCAGCGGAAGCACCTGCGTCTTGGGCTCTTCGTTCTTCTTGCGCTGACCGCCAAGCCCAGCCCATGCAAGTGCAAACGAAAGAACTAGAGTGGCGCTCCGGCCCGTTGAACCAGGTCCGCACCGGCCGGCAAACATAAGCAGGCGACGACTTCCGGCGCGCTCTCAGTTCATGTTCATGCCGCACATGCCGCCCTGGCACATGCCGCCGCCACACATCCCTGCACCGCAATCTTCCATAGCCGGCGAAGCGCTCTTCGACGCTCCCGATCTCGCCGCAAACGTGGAATATTGCGTCGTCAGATGGTCCTGTCCACAAGACGGGCACCGCACCGCATCGGCCTCCGCGCTCCGGCGCACCAATTTCTCAAATTTGCTCCCGCAATCGTCGCATGAATATTCGAAGATCGGCATACTTCTAAACTAACAAGTCCCAGCCCGCTGCCTTACATCCCTCCGCAAACCCCGCCTACGTGGTTCCGATACGCCGTAGTCCGTCCCGGCCAATTCAACTTGTCCCAATTTCCTCCTACCGTGGAATCAGTTCCAAATTTATAACCACGCAAGGAAATGATCATGGCATTCAAGCTCAATACCAAACTCTCTCTCGCTGCCCTGATGTTTGCCGGAAGCAGCCTCATGCTCGCTGACAACGTCACCGTCGTAGGCGCCTCCGGCAACGTCTGGCAGAACTGGACCACCTCGCAACTTAGCAACCAGGCCTGGAACAATTCATCGCCAAGCCGTCCTTATTGGGACAATTCCTCCTGGGACGGCGCCAATGAAAACGTCGGCGATTGCCTCGCCCTCGCAAGCAGCGGTTGCAAAGTGGCGAATCAGCCGGGTAACATTCCTTACCTCGGACAATCCAACGGAAAAGCATTCAGCGATTTCTACTTCAATAGCACGGGCGGGGGCACTGTCACCATGCAGGTGCAAGTCGCGGGCGACGCCGCAAATGATGTCTTCGGTTGGTACAACATCAACAACACCAATCAATTTCAAATTCTGTTCGACGGCAACACCAAAGCGGGCAGCACCGTCAGCTTCACACCTTCCGCCGAGTACGGGCTCTTCTTCTACAACGGCACGACGGGCGTTGACGATTTGTTCCTGACCGATTCGGACCTGAACATGCAGATTCTGAATCCCTTCTCGCTGACTAACTGGCAGTTCGAACAGTATGTCGATACCGATATCCAGCACTTCGCCGTATTTCAGCAGAGCCCTGGCACTTACTACATCGGCATGGAAGATCTACCGTCCTCTAACACCGATTTCGACTACAACGATATGGTCGTTAAGATCTCGACCGCTGGCGTACCGGAACCTGCCAGCCTACTGCTTCTCGGCTCCGGATTGCTGGGAGTTGGCGCATTGCGCTTCCGCCGCAAAAAGACGGCTCAATCTAACTAACCCGCTCGCAATCCTGCTCAAAGGGCGTCTTCGCTGGGGGAGACGCCCTTCTTCTTTACAGCCCGCTTCGTTCATCCACCTTCTCGATCCGTGCTTCGGTTTCACCCCTCCGGTACTCGCTACTATAGAATTATGCAGCGCAGGACCTTCTTACAACGCGGTCTGGGCGTCGGCTTCGCCCTCACGAGTCTCGGCCGAGCCTTCGCCTCCAAGTCTCTGAAAATCATCACGCTCGTCGATTTCACGGATTCAGGGCAGCGAAAAGGAATCATCCAGGTGGAAAAAGTTCAGAAAACCGATCAGGAATGGCGCCAGCAACTCTCGCCCGATCAGTACCAGGTGACTCGCCACGCGGCCACCGAGCCGCCGTTCGCAAACAAATACTGGAACAACCACGAGCACGGGATCTACCGTTGTATCTGCTGCGCCAATGCGCTCTTCTCTTCGGACACAAAATTCGATTCCGGCACCGGCTGGCCGAGCTTCTGGACTCCTATCGCCAAAGAAAATGTCGAGAATCGCATCGATACAAGCTATGGAATTCGCACCGAGGTTCGTTGTGCGAAGTGCGACGCCCACCTGGGCCATGTCTTCGACGATGGTCCCAAACCAACCGGCTTGCGCTACTGCATAAACTCCGCCGCGCTCGATTTCATCAAGAGCTAAATTTCCTCGCCGCGCATCAGATTCCCGTGCCTCGAATCCACTGTGGAACACACTCTCACCGGCAATATCAAACTGCACCAGGCGTTAGCCTCCCACTTTGTTAAGGATTCGCGCGATGTCATCGTCTATTTGCCGCCCGATTACGAATCGGCTCCGGACCGCCGCTATCCCGTGCTGTATCTGCATGATGGGCAGAACCTGTTTGATGCCGCTACTGCCTTTGCCGGCAATGACTGGGGACTCGACGAACTGGCGGAAGAACTCATCCAAACCGGTGAGATCCAGCCGCTGATCATCGTCGGAATCTACAACGCCGGCCCGAGACGCATGGCCGAGTACACTCATGTCCGCGACCGGCGCGGTCGAGGCGGTCGTGCGCGCAATTACGCGCGGCTGGTCGTCGAGGAGCTCAAGCCCTTTATCGATAGTGAGTACCGCACGCGTCCCGATCGCGCCAACACAGGCTTGGGAGGCTCCTCACTGGGCGGCCTCGTTACCCTCTATCTCGGCCTGCACCATCCCGATATATTCGGAAAGCTCATCGTCATGTCACCCTCAATCTGGTGGGCCAATCGCGCGATTCTCCGCGAAGTCCGAAAACTGCGCCAGCACCTCCCGCAAAAAATCTGGCTCGACATCGGCACCTGCGAAGGTCAAGACCCCGACCTCTGTGTCAAGAACGCCAAAGAGCTCGCCGAAGCACTGGTCGCCAAAGGCTGGCAACCCGAGCACGACTTCAAGTTCATCGAGGATCAAGGCGCCGGTCACAACGAAAAAGCCTGGGGCTTTCGTATGCGTGATGCTTTGAAATTTCTCTTTCCCCCCGAGCCGCCGCCTGGCACCTGAGGCACGCCGCTGTCAACACGGGGAACTCGGTGGCCGCGCGCTTCGTTAGCATAGATAGAACTATGGCCTTCTGTACCAACTGCGGCGGACAGCTCGCCGACAACGCTAAATTTTGCCCCAACTGCGGTCAGCCGCTCGGAGCCGCCCCGGGTGCCGCTTATTATCCCCCCGCGCCGGCAGTTGCCCCCTTGAACTACGACATCGAAGGGCACAATCTGCAAATCGCCAAAGTGCACTTGCAGCCCGGCCAGGAAATCTACGCCGAAGCCGGCAAAATGATCTACAAATCTGCCAACGTCGATTGGACCACTCGCATGACCGGACAATCGCTCGGCGAGAAGCTCATGGGCGCGCTTAAGCGCAAGCTCATGGGCGAATCGCTCTTCTTTACCTATTTCCGCTCCAATCAAGACGTCGGAGAAGTCGGATTCGCCGGCCATTATCCCGGCAAGATCCAGGTCTTCGAGCTCGCAGCCGGTCAAACCATCATGGTTCAGCGCGATGGCTTCCTGTTCGCACAAAGCACCGTAAATCTCGATATCGCCATGGTGCGCCGTCTCGGCGCCGGCCTACTTGGCGGCGAAGGCTTCATCCTCCAAAGGCTCACCGGCCCTGGCGCCGTTTTCGTCCACGCCGGCGGCGATCACGTCGATTTCAACCTCGGTCCAGGCGAAATGTTACAGGTCCAGTCTGGCCACCTGGTCGCCTTCGAGCCCACCGTGACTTACGACATTCAAATGGTCGGCAGCATTCGCACCGCCATCTTCGGCCACGAGGGTCTCTTCCTCACCACGCTCACCGGTCCCGGCCGCGTCATCCTGCAGAGCATGACGCTTGAGCGTCTGCGCCACGAGCTCGCTCCCGCCGAGCACCGCCACGCCGGCGATGAAAAGAACCCGCTCAGCGCCCTCGCCAGCGGCAGCTTGGGAAGCTTTTTCTCGAGCGACGATTAACCAGCCGACCGGCGACCCATCGCCTCGTCGAGCCGTTCCCAAATCCTTGCCGCCGGAATCGACGTCAACTCGTTCGAAATCTCGAGCGCGGTGCCGGTCCATCGCAGCAGTTGCCGCCGCCCCGCATTCACAACGTAGATGTATTGAAAACCCCAGTCCTGGTACGCCTGGCACTTCTCCAGTACGTACGCCATCGCATCGTTCTCAGAAAGAATTTCGACCACCACATCGACCGCTTTGGTCGGATACGGCACTTCGATATCGCGACTCGTCGCAATTACATCCGGTTTCGGATGCGCATCCGGGACGATTCTTAGCTCTACTTCAGAACCTGCAATATACCCTGCTTTCCTAAGCAATTCCGAGATGATAGCTTGCAGCGCTCCGTGAATCCAGGTCGGCATACTTCTCTTTATGGCTTCACCGCACCAATACTCGTAGGAAGTATCGTCGTCGCTTTCATACTTCGCTTGGAATTCCAGGAAACTTAGTTTCTCCGCGACTGTCGCCATACATTCATTCTCCGCCTAAGGCGACACCACGATCAACTTGAAGCTTCCCGGCTGAATCGAACGCCGGGGATGCGGATTGGCTGCGCTAGCCGCCGGAGCAGCCCCGAAGCTTGCAGTCGCAAGATAGATCTTGTGCGTTTTCTCGTCCAGCGCCATGGTTCGCGCACCTTGCGCCGTGTTTACGGTCCCAACAACGGAATATCCGTCTCCGTTCCGCCGAATCACCGTTAGCGTTCCACTTTCTCCATTCGAAGAAAGCGCCACCTTGTTGCCTGCGTCGTAAGCCGCCGCGTCCGGGCCTTCGCCTATCGCCGGTGTCGCAATCACCTTGCCCGAATCGGCGTCCACCACCGCCATCAGCTTGTTGTCGCAAACCGAAAACAGGCGTCGGTTGCTTCTGTCAATCGCCAGGCCCGAAGGAGACTCGCACGGCGCCACGGGCCATCGCGCTGTCACCGTCAGAGTCTTCGAATCGATCCTCACAATCTCGCTTTTATCTTCGATGTTGTCGTACACGCTGCCTTTCCCATCGCTCACCGGGAACTCCGGCTTCCCGCCTAAGCTGACGGTTCCCGCCACAGCTCCCGTTGATGCATCAATCGCCGTCGCGTCCTGGCTTCGGCCATTGAAAGCAAACACGCGTTTTGTCGCGTCGTCGTAGACAATCCCATCCGGGTTTGTGCCCGCCTTTATTTTGTTCTTGATACTCAGGTCTTTCAAATCGAAGGCCACAACCTGGTTGCTTCCACCATCGCTAATAAATCCGGTTCCAAACTCATTGGCGATGGCGATTCCATGTATGCGCATCATCCCGGCGATATGCCCAACCACCTTCTCTGAATCGAGGTCAATTACTACCACCTCCGTGCCATGCGAGACGTACAGCTTTCGATTTTCCGAATCGGCGGTCAGGTAGTCCCATCCCCCGCTGCCTCCAATCGAGATGCTCCCGGAGACCTTATAGCCCTGCGCAAATGCGAAAGCTGCAGTTACTGCAGCGAGACAAACTGTAACAAATAATCTGCGGCGCATTTTCTCACTCCCTTCCCGGCTTCAGATGATCGAAATTCAAAATCGCGTTAAACACTAGAGCATAACTGCCGATCGTCTCCCCGCGATAAATAGGATTGTTCGCAAATAACAATACATTGCCTTTCCCGAGATGCGCATCCACCACCACCGGGCGCTCGGCAATGGCGTCTCCGCTTTCAAGCAGTCCGGAAAGCAAAAGATTCTTCTGCTCCGCAAATCGCAAAATCACGTTCGGGCGATACTCGGCCGGAATCACGTATGCATTGTTCCGCGATTGCTCTTCGTTTAGCGGTGTCGGTTCCCACGGCTTGGGAGAAGGCAGCGCTGGCGGCTGTTCGAATGGCCGGCCCTCCGGCAAGTCTTCGTCCTCCGGCCCTCCCCGGCCTGTCGGCCGCTTATAGTCTTTCTCCGTCAAAATCTGCCGGGGAGTCACCAGGTTGCTGACCGTGAACGCCAGCCCTTCTTCGCTATATACCGCCAGGTTCGATCCATAGCCGTATGCGAGCGGCGTGTTCTTATCCACCATCACCGCGTTCAGCACGCTGCCTACAACCTTCGCGTTCTTGCGCGGCGCCACGAACACGCCCGGGGCAAATCCTTCGTCGATCGCAAATTGCGCCGTGTCCTCGGATGTGATCAGCAGACCGCCTTGCTCTACGAAGGCCTTCAGATGCGCCACTCCCGCCAGTCCAAGCCCCGGACGTATGTCCTCCGTCGCATCGATCTTCCCTAGATTCGGTGTTAGCGCCGTCTTCTGCCACGGCAGCGCGTTGCCCCACATGGGCATTCCCTCTACAATGGCTCGCGGCGAGACCTGTCCCGCCGGCGCGAAGATAATCACGTCGTACTTCGAGCGTAACTCCGCTTCCCGCGCTGCTGTCTGCGTGCTGATGTAGTCGTACGGCACATGCAGCTTATCGAACGCCATGCGCCACCAGCCTTCGGTCTGCGTGTAGAGCCAGGTGTGCATGAACGCGATACGCGGCGCTGCAGCCGCATGCGTATGTATGTTCGGCGAAGACGCCACGCTGTAAGCGTTCAGATCCAGCGGCGCAAGTGCCTCCTTCAATCGCGCATTCTCCACGTGACCGATCAGCAGCGATCCGGCCTGAAACTTGTGGCCGCCCTCTTCGAAGGGTTCTTCCGCCACCGATATCTCCGCGCCTTTCAGTGCGTACACCAGCGCCGCCAGGCTGATCTCACCTGAATTGTTGATCCCGTAAAGCGGGCCTGCCCCAGCCAGGTTGCCGCCTATCTGGTCCACGTCTGAAACCAGCTCCATCTTCTTTGTGAGTATCGATCGGTCTGTTACGCGTACGGCGCGCGCATCGAAGAGATCGCCAAATGACCAGCCCGTATCGTCGTAAGGATGCTTTTGCGGATCCTCCGGCGACCAGTATTGCCGATCCAGCAGCGCGTCTGCCACGCGCGAGAATGGCTGATCCATGCGGATCACGTAGCTGCCAGCCGCAAACGTCTCCTCATGTGGCTTCGCCGCGGCGTTCGGCTTATCATCGGAGGGCCGTGGTGCATGCGCCGGCGGCTCAATCGTCACCTTCGCTGCTTCGCTCAATCTTTGAATCTCGACGTGCTGCGCCGCCAACACCTTGAGAAGCTGAAGCTGCCTATTCAAAACGTTTTCATCCGCAGGCAGAACATATGCCGCCGGCCCTGCGTCCTGCGGTTTTAAGATGGACCGTTTGCTCTTCTCGTAATAGTCGCTTAGAAAGTGCTTACCGTTATGTGCGAAATAGGAAAGCGTAGATAACAGCGCCGTTTCTTCATAGTTATTGTTATCGCGCTGTGACCACACCACGGTTGGGTACGGTGGGTTCTGGCGATACCACGTCCTCGAATATTCGTCAGGCGTAAGGATGCGCTTCTCGGTATCCGCGCCTCCGTTCCCGAATGTCTCATACAAGCGGCTGATCCCGTTGTGCAGTCCAGCCAGAAACATCAGGTAACCCGGACTCCACGTGTCGAAATTTCCGTGCGTAAACGCGCCCGGCATGCCAAAATTCTGCATCTGTTGCACGTTACGCCACGCCAGCATCGCCCATTCGTCCGCCAGCATCGGATCGATCCACGCATTGTATGGTCCGTCTCCCACCGTGTTGTCATATAGAAACGGAACAGATTCATGTAAGTCGTGCAGCACCTGTGCGTGCCAGGCTAGATAATTGTTGAGCACGTTTCGAGTAAGGTCCAGCGTCATGCCCATGGCGTCGCGATTATTATCGTGCGCGACATAGTGGCCCCAATAAATAAGCCGCGGCCAATTCTCACCCGGATGCGCCTTATGCCACTTATAAATGTCTACCATTCGGTCGCGCCCATCCACTTCCACCACCGGCGTAATCAGCGTCACCATATGTGTTCGGATGAACTGAATGTAAGGAGAGTTGTCGACGATCAACCGGTACGCCAGCTCCATCAGCGCCGTCGGAGCCCCGGTTTCTGGCGAGTGGATCGTACCCGTGATGTAGTAAACGGGAAAGGACTGCGCAACTAGGTCCGCCGCTGTCTTGTCGTTCATCCCGATCAAGCGCGGATCCCCCAGCTTGGCCAACCGTGCATCGTTCTCTTTCTCCCGCGCCATCAACGATTCGTCGGCAATTGCCGCCGCAATCATCTCGCGTCCTTCTTCGCTATGCCCGATCGTGATCACCTTGATGCGCGGACTGGCCGCGGCCAACATCCGGAAATACCGGTACACATCCTCCGCGTACGGCAACATGTCCGGAGCTCCTGCGACATCGCCCAACACCTTGGCCGGCGTCGGTACGGTATTCGACGCTGGCAGGTAGTCGGTCAACGGCGAATTCAGAGACGGTGCTGTGGTGTATTTCTTGATCCGCTGCGTGTAGTCCTGATCCAGCGGCTGCTTCGGATCGCGCGCGAAGTCTTCATTGCCGACGTTCTGCGCCCAAACTCGAAAACTCGGCGCTACGGCTGCAAACAACAATGTGAGGAACAGCAATGGGATTCGATTCATCACTGTTCATTTTGCAACGAGGCGGTTCCAATGCCGCCCGCAGCCGCCCGCCTTACTTCGTAGGCTCGGCTCTAACCGCGGTCATTAAGCCCCGGCCCGGTTTCTTGCGTTCTTCGCAGAAATTGTCGACAAATTTGGCCTCTCTTCCCCGAATCCTCAGGTAAGGTCCTAGAAATCCCACTACATTCGCGATGAGCAGGAGCGCAAAGATCCCGCTCCCGAGTGCGATATGCGAGTAGCCGATCCACTTCCCCAGAGCAACATCGATAAGGATGAGCCCACCCGATACGAAGAAGCCAATCGCCATCAGGCGTTTCGTAGAGAGCGTATAAATCTCAACCCTGGACCGCACCAGAATGCACCCGAGTCCAATGAGGACCAGCCCCAGGAATCCCCATTTGATCAGGGAAACGATATAGATAGGTGGGCTCGCTCCGTCAAGTGCGCGGTAAATCTGCCAGTCTTCCAGGTAATCGAAAAGCGCTGCCGCCGCGACGCCTAGCGCCAACAGCCGCGTCCGGCTCGTGAACACCCTGGCCAGGGACCAGATCGAGATCGCATAAAGAGGAATAAATACTAAGTCGAGATCATTGGCCAACGCCATGTTCTTTTCCGCCGGCCCGCTTTTCGCGAAGTCCTTGCGGTGCAGCACCGCATTGATGTCATCCACGCCGCGCGAAATCTCGAGTGCGATCACCGGCGAATCCACGTCATGATTGAACACATGTGGATATGGATACTTGCCGATAACTATCGCCAGTATGCCGCCCCAAAGGATGGTGGCGAGCGCGGCCAAAGCCGCGAGATCGGTAGCACGCATCATTGGCCTCCTTCGTTCGCGGGATTTTCACAATGTATCTTGGGATCCTTGCCCGCCAGATAATCGTCGATACAATCCAGCGCGGCTGGTTTGCTCTGTAACAGGCTGCTCCAAGTGTCGCCAATACACTGCTGCTGGGTTGCATCTAGTTTCCAGGAAAGTGGAGCGTCTTTGCACTTATCGCTCCCGTTATAGTCCACGTGCGCATCCCATATATCGATATTCTGCGTTGCGTAGTATCTGGCGAAAAATTGCAACTGATTATGCGCCACGGCATTTTGCGCAAAGTCGCGCATGTTGTACAAAGCAACTCCAGGCGCCAAAATCTGGAATCCCCAACCTACGATCTTCGGCCCTGGAGCAGGGCCTGACGCATTGAAGTGCCGGATCTGCAGAATCAAAATGTCGATCGGCTTCGCACTCTGCCCGCCGGATCCTTGATCTTGAATCCGGAGATCATTTAGAACTTGTTGGTCCTCGAGCGCTTCTCCCAGCCACGCTAGCAGCGAGCTGATCCCGAAGTTATCGTAATAGCCGCCGTCCACGAAATGATAGCCAGGAGCAAACGGCGCATCTAGATCTGGCCGGGCAGCCGGGGCAACATAAGAAAACGACGCCGATAGGCGTGCTGCCGTATTCACGCGAATGTCGTAGCTGCCGCGTTGCGTCGGATAGAGATCGTAGAAATTCTTGATTCGGAAGTTGCGCGGGGTACTAGGAAAGCGCGTATTCGAGAACACCACTGGCTGGCCGCTTTCCACCAGCATCGAATTGATGAGCAGTGCCGGCATGTTGCCTGCCCGCGCAGCTTCCGACCAATCCGATAACATGGTTCCTCTTTTGCCACCCGTATCGTCCAGATTGTTGATCGCTGCCCACTTCATTTCAAGCGCCCAGCCGCGGTCAATCGTCCTGTTTTTGCGAAACCACGGCACCATCGTGCGCCAGAAATCCGGCACCGTCCAACCCCAAGCAACTTCATCAATCGCGGGCTGCAAAGCGTTTCGCGCAACTTCGCAGGGCTTTATCTTCTTTGCGAAGCTCGCCGCGTAAATAATCGACCCCAGCGAGCCGCCTGAAACCGAGCTCACCGCCGCCACCGATTCCCGGAATCCTGAATACTTGCCCTCTAGCCCACTGACAACTTGAGCCGTCCAAGCGGCTGCTTGAATTCCTCCTCCGGGCGTCGCAATCAGAATCAAACGTTTCTTCGCGCCCTTCTTTTTTAGCCGGGCCTTCAGGTAGGCCGGCGCCGTCAGCGGTTCTCGCAGCCTTGGCTCGAATCTTTCTACTCGAAAAAAGTGATCCGATTGTGGAACAAAAAGAGTGATAGCCGACAGGATCCCCAGCGTCCACAACAGAGGAAACCGGTATCGATCGAAGAAAAATGTCAACGTCGCCAGGCTCCAACACGCCACGATAAAGAACAGCAGCACAAACGCGAGTGCCGGAACCTTCGCCGGCGCCGCCGTGATGTTTCCCTTCGCATAAGCAATCCCGAGATAGAACAAGAAAGCAATTACGAACAGCGACAAAGCAAAAACTTGCCCGGATTGCAGCCTTAACTTTTCTCCGGGAGCAGGTTCCACGTTGATCAAATAGCCCTGACCGGCGGGCCTGAGTATTTCGAGCGGCCACTGCCCGAGTGCCCCAACCCGGTTCTTCACAGCCCTCGACCAGCCCGATGACCAGCAATAGATATCGTCAAACAAACGTTCCAACGGCCGGATAAGATATGCCGGAAACACCAGGAATGGAGGTGGGTGCGGCGTGCTCTTCGGATCGGTCAGCGCGAGTTGAACCACTTTCGCGGCAAATACGCAAACGAACGCCGCAACCGCCCCGAGCGCCAGCGGCACGCTGTTCCATCCGCTCTCCGGAATGGTCCGCAGGTAGACACAGGTATCGAGAACCGCCGCCGCCACACAACCCGAAAGGAACGTTAATAAGGGACGCTTCTGCGAAAGCTCCAGAGCGAGCTTTCCCTCAAAACGCAGATTGCCGTAATACAAAATCAGGTTGAGCGTCGTTACAGCAGTAAAGGCCAGCAGAAATGCCGTAAACGACACCAGAAACAGGTACCATCCGTCCCTGGCTTGGTCGAGTAGGTTCGCCAGCAGGTTACTCCACAGCGAAAACGGCCCAAACGCCGCGAGCAATAACAGGAAGAATAGCGGCACCCGCAACAGATAAGCCAGTCGCAGCCCCTTACCGATTGAACTCCAGTCCATGGCGACCTTCCCTATGTCCGCTACGGCCCTTTAAGGCGCAACCATAAAGCCGCTTACGCCGCGAAAGTTCCGAGGAATTTGTTGAGTATTAGCACATTCCCTTAAACTTATAAGCGCAAATGGTGCGCGATCAAGGCCAAAATTCGCGAGCGCTAGTGTAATCGCTACTTTCTCATTAATTGTCCTAGGCTTTACTCGTCTTCAACGCCGCCTCGCCTCATCAAAACTGCAATCTCCCGCCTCAGCGGATCTTCGCTCCGGTTGAGCTTGTCGATAACGCCTTCGCGGTCTTCCGGGGTTCGGTCCTGGTTCAGCTTGAACTTCCCTTCGAGATTCGATATTGGAATCTCAAACCCGGCGATCAGCGGCAGTCTCTGCTTGATCCAGGGCTGCCCCGGTTCGAAATCCCACTTTTCCGCAGAAGGCCCCTCATGCTCTTCTACCAGCTTCCGCAGCAGCTCCACAAGATCGGATTCGCCAAGTGGCATCGGTCTCCCGTACGCATGAACCGCCACGTAATTCCAAGTCGGAACGCTCTTCTGATTTGCGTACCACGTCGGGGAAATATAGGCGTGCGGCCCCTGAAATATAATTAAGGCCTCGCTCCCGGATTGCAGATGCTCGAACTGCGGATTCTTTCTCGCAAGGTGAGTTCGAAGCACGCCGTACGGCCGAACGTCTCGCTCCAGCACGAATGGAAGATGTGAGGCTATCATTTCGCCGTTCTGCTGCGTAACGAGCGTGGCAAAACTGAAACGCTCCATGAAGTCTTGCAGCACGCCCGTGTCTCGCTCTCGGAATTGATCGGGGATATACATCGCAGGTCAACCGCTAGTCTCGCAAATTGGCTCGCGGCATTTCGGCGGCCCTGTTACCATCGCATTGGATCTGTCTCTATGAATCGGATCGAAATTAACCCGGTCCTGTTGGGCGGAAAACCAGTCGTCCGGAATACCCGCATATCAGTCGAACTACTCCTCCGCAAGCTAGCAGAAGGAGCCACCATCCCCGAGCTTCTGGACGCCTACCCACGTCTGACCGCCGACGACGTGCGAGCCTGCCTTGCGTACGCCGCCGATACCATCGCTAACGAAGAAGCGTTTAGCCTCGCTTCCGAGTAAGCCGGCCAGATGCCTGACGTTCGTTCTTTAAGTCGGTCGAGTTGACAAAAGGCTCTGCCAACAAGTGTAGAAATCCGATCAGACTCCAAGCGTTTGCGCGCAGATGCGTGAAATTGACGACCGCGACCTTGCCGCGCTGCAGCATCAAGTACAGGTCAAGGTCATCTGTCAGCACGGTACATCGTTGGGTGCGCGCAACCGCAGCAATGGCTGCGTCCACGAGTCCGAGAATAGGGTAGAGTGGATCCTCAGCCGCCCGAACACTGGATATTTCCGCCTCAGTCAAGAGTGAGATTGTCTGTCTTAGAAACTGCTTGACCTTCGGTCGTTCAGCTCCGGGGAGGTCAGTTAAGTTGCTGACTTCTGCCAGAATATGAGCCACTGTGTACAGCGGCTTCCATAGATTAAGTAGACCAAGCAACAACTCGTAATCGCTGATCGTGTACTTGCGCGTTCGTTTGAAGTTCTCAATGCGTCTGCGATTAACCGAGCCAACAGCCAACAGGACCAGGAGGCTGGTATCTATCAATAAACCGGCATTACGGGTTACTTCGAATTTCATTGCGACGCAACTTCACGCAACTTCATGGCGACCAGCTCCCCGGTGTTCGCGTCGATGAGAAAGCGTCTATACTGCACGGGGTCAGCCAAATGCGTTAAAGATGTGATCTCAGCCCGGGGCACACTCAACGTGATGCTCCAAACCTCGCGTTCTTTGTAGGAGTCCCTCTCAATCTCTTCAAGATCAGAGGAGCTTTGCCCGAGGATCTCCGCCGCCTTTGCTTTTGCGATTTGAACCGCCTGTTTGACATCAATCATCAGGTACCCGTTGACTCCTGAAAGTGGATTGCGCCTCGGCTCACCCAACGTGCGAGCAATCTCCCCGAACCAACCACTTACCGCCTGAATCTACCCATCTTACGCGCGATTCTTCACGGCGGCCAAATCCAGTCACAACTCACATCATTCTCATTCTAGAGAACTTAACCACAAACCGCTTTTTCCTCCATGTTACACTTTAACTAAGAAGCTGACTCGCTTCTAACATCTCGAAACCGCCGGAACGCCCGCTGTGGCCGCTCCGGCTTTTTCATTTCCAGCGCCCGCGAACCCGGCGTCACCCGAATCGCGGCGGAAACCGCAACCGAGCCGCGACTGTAAAGGAGCGGTCTCCAAAAGGAGCAACCAACATGGCCACCGACGCCCAAATTCTTGCAAACCAACCGAACGCCCAGCACAGCACCGGACCCAAAACAGACGACGGCAAAGCCGCATCCTGCAAGAATAACTTCCGCTACGGTCTAACCGGCGCCTCCTTCATCGTCCTAGACTTCGAAGACCAGGACGAATACGATCACCTGCTCTCCGGCCTCCGCTTCGAGCATCAGCCTTCCACTATGACCGAATCCATCTTGGTCGAAAACATGGCGCAATCCCATTGGCTTCGCAAACGCGCCATCTACCTACAAGATCAGTGCGCCACGGACGAAGAACTCACCCTCGAAGAACAGCAAAAGCAGCTCGCACTTTTTATTCGCTACCAAACGACGCACGACCGCGCCTTTCACCGTTGCCTCACTGACCTCCTAAAGCTAAAAGCCGAAAAGCGCAGAAGCGAAATTGGGTTCGAATCGCAGCAGCACAAGAAAGCTCAAGAACTACGCCGCGAAGCTGCCGAAAAACGCAAACAGGAATTGCATAAATTCGCCCTCATGCTTGCCGAAGCCAAGGTAGACTACCAGGTTTTGGAAAATTTCAATCTTGAATACACCAATGAACGCAATTTTGGCGTTGCGAGTCACCCGCAAGAGGTCCAAAAAGCCGCCTAATCTCTCCCCTCACTCCACCGCCCACACGTGTGTCCGCTCCGTTACTACAGGGAGCGCCTGCGCTCCGTTTACCATTAGGAGCGTGGACCCGCTCGTCCTCAAGACCCTCTTGCACGAAGTCGCCGTGCTCACCGGCGAGCACGCCATCCTTGTCGGCGTCTCCTCTGCTCTCGCCATCGTCATCGGTATCTCGCTCGGCATCGCCGGCACCCGCCACGTCGCCCTTCGACAAGTCTCGGTCACTGTCGCTAGCGTTCTCCAGACCATCCCAAGCCTTGCGCTCTTCGGCTTCCTGCTTCCGGTGCCTCTCATCGGCGGAATCGGCCGCCACACCGCCATCATCAGCCTCGTCCTCTATTCGTTGCTGCCCATCTTGCGCAACACCATCGTCGGCATCACCACCGTCGATCGCCCCGTGCGCGAAGCCGCCATCGCCATGGGCATGACCGATTCGCAACTGCTGCGCCTCGTCGAGCTTCCCCTCGCCGCGCCCACCATCATCGCCGGCATCCGCATTGCGCTCGTCACCAACATCGGAACCGCTGTCATCGCCGCTGTCATCGGAGGCGGAGGCCTCGGCGTCCTTATTTTTCGGGGCGTTGCATCCGCCGATACTTTGCAGATCCTTGCAGGCGCCATCCCTGCCGCTGCGCTCGCCCTCCTAGCCGATGCCGGCATGAGCGTCATCGAGCGGAGAATGGCCATCAGATGACGCGCGCCGTCGCCGTTCTTTGCTCCCTCGCGCTCCTGTGCTCCTGTTCGCACAAGAACGTCATCGTAGTCGGCTCGAAGAACTTCACCGAGCAGCTCATCCTCGGCGAAATCGCCGCCCAGCAGCTCGAGCGCAAGCTTCACATTCGAGTCGAACGCAAACTCTATCTCGGCGGCACGCTGCTAGCTCACGAGGCCATCCTGCACGGTGACATCGACATCTATCCCGAATACACCGGCACCGCCGGCAGTGTCATCCTGAAGCAGTCGGTCCCGGATGACACAATTCGCGCATACATGGCCGTCAAGGACGAATACCTCAAACGCTTCCACTTGGTGTGGCTCCCGCCTCTTGGCTTTAACGACACCTTTGCCATGGTAGTTCGCACCGCTGACGCCAAGCGCCTCAGCGCGCCCGACCTCTCATCTGCAAACTCGCGCGCCTGGCGTCTCGGAATCGGCTTCGAGTTCCTCACGCGCCCCGACGGCCTCCAGCGTTTAAATAAGGTCTACTCGATTCGCGTGGATGGCACGCCCAAAAGCATGGATCTCGGTCTGCTGTACCAGGCCCTCCGCCAGAACAACGTCGATATGGCTGCCGGAAATTCCACCGATGCGCCTCTCACCGACGCGGCCTTTACGGTCCTCAAAGATGACAAGAAAGCCTTTCCGCCCTACACCGCCTGCTACGTTGTTCGCGAGCGCCTCCTCGAACAGCAGCCAACCGTCAGATGGGCGCTAACGCTGCTGCAGAACCGCATCGGCGACAACACCATGCGCAATCTCAATCGCCGTGTTGAGATCGATCATCAGCCCGTCGAAAAGGTGGCGCGAGACTTTCTGCAGACTCAGTGGTGAAGGAACCATGATCAATAAGCTCGTTATCGAAAATCTGAAACACCGTTGGGTCCGCACCTTCTTGTGTGCGCTCGTCATCGGTGTTCAGGTCATGTCGATTCTCACGTTGATGGGCCTTAGCCGCGGCATGCTGCAAGATTCCGCCGACCGCGCAAAAGGCACCGGCGCCGATATCTTCCTGAAGCCCGACACCCAAGGCACATTCTCGCTCTCTTCCGGCCAAATCGATCAGAAATTTGTGGCCTTCGTCGCTCGCCAGCCGCATGTCGCACAGGCTCTTGGTGTTCTGATCATGCCGGTCGAACTGATCACCACCATGAACGCGGTCGACGTTCCGCAGTTTGAAAAGATGAGCAGCGGTTTTCGTTTCCTCTCCGGCGGCCCGCCGCAGGCGCCTGACGACCTCATTGTTGATAATTACTATGCCGAACAAAACAAGCTGCACGTCGGTAGCACCATCAAGCTTCTCAATCACAATTGGCGTGTCTGCGGCATCGTACGGGGTGGCGTGCTCGGCCATCTCATTGTGCAACTGTCAACCCTGCAGCGCCTCACCGGAAATGCGAACCCACCGCGCGTCTCTCAAATCCTGGTCAAGCTCGATAACCCCGCGCTCACGCCGCAAGTCGTCAATCAGCTCAACACCCTTCTCAAAGGCAATCTGCGCGCCATCTCCATGAAAGACCTGCAATCGCAGTTCAGCGTCAGCAACATCCCTCAGCTCCGCGCCTTCATCGGCGTCATCACTGTTTTGGCAGTCGTGGTCGGTTTCCTGGTCGTCTTTCTCTCCATGTACACGGCCGTCATCGAGCGCACGCGCGAGATCGGCATCTTGAAGGCGCTGGGCGCAAAGCCGCTCATCATTCTCGACATTCTCGTGCGCGAGGCCGTCGTGCTGGCGCTGGTAGGCTCTGTCATCGGCATCATTCTTTCCTTTGGCAGCAAGGCCGTTATCACGAGTCTTATGCCCGCGTCGCTTCGTGTCATTAATGTCCCCGACTGGTGGCTCATCGCCGCTGCCATCGCGCTCGGCGGAGCGCTTCTGGGCGCTATTTATCCCGGTCTCAAAGCCGCTCGCCAGGATGCGATCGAGGCGCTCGCTTATGAGTAGCCCGCTGCAGGCTCCCTCACCCGAGATCATTCGCGTCCGCGACCTGCGCAAGATCTATCACCTGGGCGAAGTTGATGTGCCCGCCTTGCGCGGTGTCGATCTCGATGTTGCTCGCGGCGAATTTCTGGCCGTCATCGGCCCCTCCGGCTCCGGCAAATCGACGCTGTTCCATGTCCTCGGCGGCCTCACCCCACCCACTACTGGCGAGATCTGGATCGATGGCGTCGACCTGCGCAAAATGACCGAGAGCGAGCGTACCGAAATGCGCCAGAAGAAAGTCGGTTTCGTCTTCCAGAAATACAATCTTCTGCCCACACTCACGGCGCGCGATAACATCGCCATCGCCCAATCGCTCGCCGGCGTGCACAACCCGCCGCCCGGCTTCGACAACATTTTGGAGCTGCTGGGCATCAAGAACCGGCTCCATCACCGCCCGCGCGCTTTATCAGGCGGCGAGCAGCAGCGCGTTGCCATCGCCCGCGCGCTCGTGAATCAGCCCGCGATCCTGCTCGCCGACGAACCTACCGGCAATCTCGATACTGCCAATTCAAATGCCGTGCTCGATATTCTGCGTGGCCTGAACAAGCGCCTCGGCCAAACCATTCTGATGATCACGCACAATCCGGAAGCCGCCGCATTCGCTGACCGCATCGTCGCCATGCGCGATGGCCGCATCGTTGTCCAATAAGTGGCCGCCCTTTAACCCATGCCAATATCGAATTCTCCGCGCGGCCGAGTCGCGCATGTCCTGCCATGGGCCAACATCGGCGGAACCGAGCTGCAGACCTTACGCCTCGCCCAAGCAGCGCGCCAACTTGGCTATTCGAACCTGATTTATGTACCCGCCGGGGCCGCCAAGGTCCAGGCGCTGTTCGCGGACGACCACTTTGAAGTCCTCGAATACAACCAGGTTCAGCCCAGCTACACCAAACCCTCGGAATTTTGGAAGAACTCCCGTCATCTGGCCTCCAGCTTCCGCGACCGCAAAATTCAGATCCTCCACTGCTCCGACATTCTGGCCGCGCATTTCACCGGTTTCGCCGGCCGCATGGGCGGCTCACGAGTCATCACGCACGTCCGCAATCACTACCCGTCTATCGGCCGTCGAGAGAAAAGTCTTCTGCTGCCCGTCGAGCTCTTCGTCTTCGTCTCGAAGAACACCTGCGAAAACTTCGGCATCGAACGCGGACGCAGGCGCTCGCGAATCCTCTACGATGTCCCCGGCGTCGTCTACAAACCCGTCGCAGATCGCGCGGCCGCGCGCGCAAGTTTCGGCTTACCTCCGCATGGACACGTCTTCGGAATGGCCGCGCGCGTGTCCCCGCAGAAAGATTTCCCCACGCTCATCCAAGCGGCACGCATGGTTTCCGAAAAGCTGCCCGATTCCTCATTCCTCATTGCCGGCGACCATCAACTCGAAGCGCCTCATCGCGCCCATTACGAAACCCTGCTGCCGCTGCTCGAGGAAACCGGCATGCGCGAACGATTCTTCTTCGCAGGTTTCCAAGCCGAGATGAGCCCCTTCTACGGAGCCATCGACACCTTCGTCCTCTCCTCTAATTGGGAAGGTCTCCCGACGGTCGCGCTCGAAGCCGTCATGTATGCGCGTCCCGTTGTCAGCACCCAGGTCGGCGGCATCGCGGAAGCAATCCAAGACGGTGTGAACGGCTTTCTCGTCCCGCCGAAGTCGCCGGAAATTCTCGCCAACCGCCTCGTCCAAATCGCCACTGATCGCGCGCTCGCTCAACGCATGAACGAAGCCGCCCAGCGCACTCTCACCGAGACCTTCGGCCAGGAACGCTTTCTCAAGCAAGTGGACCAACTCTATTCCGGTCTATTGCGCCGCCGCCGCTGACTCCATCCAGAAACGCATGCCCTTGAAGTCGAACGTCGCCGTCGCGTGGTTCAGCAGACCCATGCCTACGGTCGCATCAACCGCCGGAAGATTCGCATCCTTCGTTCCGAAATACAGCGGGCCGTCCTGCAGCAAAGCAATGCCGCGAAATGTTACCGCGCCATCGTCGGCCCGCGCCAGCTTGATACCTTCCTGCGTATACGGGAACAGGTCCTTCGGTTTCGCTTTGCTCTGTTTCTTGAGCCCGAGCTTCTCCACCGAGCCCGGATAAATCAATATCGTTCCCGTAAACAGAGTGTCGAGCTGCACATCCACCGGTTGCCCGTTCACGGCGAAACCATCGGCCGTCAGCGTCACCGGCCCCCAATGGCCAACATGCTTGATCACCAGGTCGCTGCATTCTCGCGGGCACGGCTGAGCATCCGTCTGCGGCTCGGAGATCCGCAGCACGTGGTTTTGCGCGTCAATCTGCACGACCCGATTCTTGAATGCTCCGTACGTGAGTGCTCCATCGCCCGGCAGCGGCTCAATCTTCTGCCCCGGCTTATCGGGCTGCGGCGTAGTATCCAACACCATGAACGGAAAATCGCCTAATTGCAAATCGCCCAGCCGCGCTCCGGGCACAATCGTCTGCTGCACTTGGTTGATATCGCCGCCATCGCTGCCTTTCAGTGCCTGCAAATCGACTCCCAGCGTCTGCGCCGCCTTCGTATCCAGATACGCGTTCGCCTCACCCAAATCGATCAGCAGCCGCAGCGTCTTGCCGATTCCCGTCGTCAGGTCTACGCACGGCAGCCCCGAGCAATCGAGCAGCGGCACCTCTACCATTCGCGGCGGTGCCGCCCGAAACTGCCCGAACATCGGCGCAACCACCAGACAAAATCCCAAGACCAAACGCGCGTAGCTCACACCTATATTGTGAGCGGCCCGAATATCGTCAAAGAGGTGAGGGATAGACACCGTGTCGGCTAAGAAAAACGAGCTAGCTCGGGCTATCCGTCAGCATCGTCTGCAAGCGCGGGCTGAGTTGGCGCGCGTGGCCGAACCACTGCTGCAGCCGATCCAGATAGATATAAACAACTGGCGTCGTATAGAGCGTCAAAAGCTGGCTCACGATCAATCCGCCGACGATCGTGATCCCCAGCGGCCGCCGCATCTCCGACCCGACTCCGGTTCCAAGCGCCAGCGGCAGGCCGCCCAGCATCGCTGCCATGGTCGTCATAATAATGGGCCGGAAGCGCAGCAGGCAGGCTTCATAGATGGCGTGCTTCGAATCGATACCTTGTTTGCGCTCCGTCTCCAGCGCAAAGTCGATCATCATGATCGCGTTCTTCTTGACAATGCCGATCAGCAGAATAATTCCGATCAGCGCAATTACCGTCAATTGTTCCTGGCAAAGAATCAGCGCCAGCAGCGCGCCCACTCCTGCCGAGGGAAGGGTCGACAAGATCGTGATCGGGTGAATGTAGCTCTCGTATAGCATCCCAAGCACGATATAAACCGTAATCAGCGCTGCCAGAATCAGCAGCGGCTCGTTCTTGAGCGATTGCTGAAACGCCTGCGCTGTCCCAGCAAACGCCCCGCGCACATTCGCCGGCATTCCAATCTCCTGCTCCGCCCGCTGAACGATCGTGACCGCGTCGCCCAATGCCGCGCCGGGAGCGAGCGCGAACGACAGCGTTATGGATGGGAACTGCCCTTGATGATTCACCGTCAGCGACGTCAGCGCAGTTTTGAAATGCGTGAACGTCGAGATCGGTATCGGCGTGCCATTGTTTGAGCGCACGTAGATCGAATCAAGAGAGGTGGGATCCTGCTGAAACTCGGGCAGCACCTCCAGCACTACGTGATACTGATTCATGCCCGTGTACATCGTCGAGACTTCCCGCTGCCCAAACGCGCTGTAAAGCGTCGTGTCAATCGCCTCCGGGTTCACGCCCAGACGCGACGCCGTGCTGCGATCGATAATTAGTCGCGTCTCGAGCCCGTGTATCTGCTGATCCGTGTTCACGTCCAGCAGCGCGGGAATGGTCTTCAGCTTGTCCATCAACTTGGGCGCCCATTCGTTCAGGTCGCGCAGGCTGTCGGATTGCAAAGTGTATTGAAATTGAGAATTGCTGCCGCGTCCGCCTACCCGAATGTCCTGTGCGGCTTGCAGATAAAGCGTCGCGCCCGGTATACGCGCCAGCTTGCCGCGCAACCGGTTGATTACTTGGTCCGCCGATGCTTTGCGCTCGTTCAGCGGCTTTAGTTGCGCCCACATAGAGGCGACATTCAACGTTCCGCCGCCGGTAAAGCCTTGGACATCGGCCATGGCGGGATCGGCTTGTACGATTCTCAAGAAGTCGTGCATCTTCTCGCGCATTGCCGCAAACGAGATGTCCTGGTCCGCAACAATCGCGCCGCCGATGCGCCCCGTGTCCTGCTGCGGGAAAAAGCCCTTCGGCACGATGATGTAGAGATACACGTTGATCGCCACCGTTACCAGCGTGATCACCAGCGTGAGCTGCGGGTGCCGGAGAACGGCGGCGAGGCTCTTCCCATACGCTCGGTGCACGCTATTGAACACGTACTCGCATGCCCGGTAAACCCAATTGTGCCGCGCATTCAGCTGCGGCCGCAGAAACTTCGCCGACATCATCGGCGTGGTCGTCAGCGAGACCACCAGCGAAATGCAGATGGCGATTGTCAACGTAATAGCGAATTCGCGGAACAGCCGCCCCACGATGCCGCCCATTAGCAAGATCGGAATGAAGACCGCTACCAGCGAAGCGCTCATCGAAAGCACGGTGAAGCCGATCTCTTTCGCTCCCTGCAGCGCGGCTTTCACTGGCGCCCAGCCTTGCTCCAGATAGCGTGTGATGTTCTCGATCACCACAATCGCATCGTCCACCACGAATCCGGTCGATACGGTCAGCGCCATCAGCGACAAATTGTCCAGCGTGTAGCCCAGCAAGTACATCGCGCCGAACGTACCGAGCAAAGACAGCGGAACGGCAATGCCGGGAATGATGGTCGCCCAGGTGTTGCGCAGAAAGAAAAACACCACCAGGATCACGAGCACTACCGAAAGCAAAAGAGAGATTTCGACGTCGTGAATCGAAGCTCGAATCGTCGTAGTGCGGTCCTGCGCAACACGCAGGTCAACGGCGGGCGGAATCGAAGCCTTCAACTGCGGCAGAACAGCCAGAATCCGATCTACTGTGTCAATGATATTCGCCGCCGCCTGCTTGAAGACCGCGATGATAATCGCGGGCTTCCCGTTGTCCAGGCCGTCGTTGCGCGTGTTCTCCACCGAATCGATCACGTTGGCGACATCCCTCAGGCGCACCGGCGCGCCGTTGTGATAGCTCACGATCAGCGGCGCGTATTGCGCTGCATGAAAGAGCTGGTCGGTCGCATTGATTTGCCAGCGCGTCTGGTTGTTCTCAACCGATCCCTTCGCCTGGTGTGCGTTCGCGTTTTGTAGCACAGTCGCCACATCCGTCAGCGCCAGGTTGAACGTGTTCAGAATCGTGGGGTTGACCTGCACTCGTACCGCCGGCCGCGAGCTGCCCCACGCCTCCACTTCGCCTACGCCGTCGATCTGCGCAATCTTCTGAGTAAGAATCGAATCCGCAATGTCGTACATGTGCGGGCGGTCGTAGATATCCGATGTCATCGCGAGCATCAGAATCGGCGAATCGGCCGGATTTGCTTTCCAATAGCCTGGATTGCTGGGCAAATCGGCGGGAAGCTGCCCGCGGGCAGCGTTGATGGCCGCCTGTACGTCGCGGCCGGCAGCGTCGATATTGCGGTCGAGGTCGAACTGCAGCACGATCCCCGTGCTGCTCAATTGGCTCGACGACGTCATTTCCGTCACGCCCGCGATCCGTCCGAATTGCCGCTCGAGCGGCGTCGCCACTGCCGAGGCCATGGTCTCCGGACTCGCGCCCGGCAGGTACGCGTGCACAAAGATAGTCGGGAACTCGACTTGCGGCAACGGCGCGACAGGCAGCAAGCGAAAAGCAAGTCCGCCCGCCAATGCCAGTGCTCCAGTCAGCAGCATCGTCGCCACTGGGCGCTTGATAAACGGGGCCGATAAGTTCACAACTTACTCCGCATGTACCGGCTGAGTGTAGCCATGCCGCGCCGCTCTCGCTGCGCGCGAACGAGTGACTCGCTTCGCGAGCCTGTCAAAGAAAAGATAAACCACCGGTGTCGTATAAAGCGTCAGCGCTTGGCTGACAATCAACCCGCCGACAATCGTAATTCCCAACGGTCGCCGCAGTTCCGACCCAACTCCGGTTCCCAAAGCCAATGGCAACCCGGCGAATAACGCGGCCATGGTCGTCATCATGATCGGCCGGAACCGCAGCAGGCACGCCTGGTAAATCGCATCGAGCGGTGTCTTGCCGTCGTTCCGCTCCGCATCCAATGCGAAGTCAATCATCATGATCGCGTTCTTCTTCACAATGCCGATCAGCAGGATGATTCCGATCAGCGCCACCACGTTGAAATCGTCATGGCAGATGAAGATGGCTAGAATCGCACCCACGCCCGCCGAAGGCAGCGTAGAAAGAATCGTGATCGGGTGGATGTAGCTCTCGTACAAAACGCCAAGCACGATATACACCACCACCAGCGCCGCCAGAATCAACAGCGGCTCGTTCGAAAGCGAGTTCTGAAACGCCGCCGCCGTGCCTTGAAAACTCGAGTGAATGCTGAGCGGCAAGCCAATCTCCTGCTCTGCCTGCCGAATGGCAGTGACCGCGCTCCCCAGCGATTCGCCGGCCGGCAAATTGAACGAAATCGTCACCACTGGAAACTGGCCCTGATGATTCACTGTCAGCGGCGTAGTGGATTGCTCGAAATGCGTGAACGAGCTCAGCGGAACTTCAGCGCCGTTCGATGAATGCACATAGATGTTATCGAGCGCGGCCGGATTGCGGCGAAACTCTGGCGCCACTTCCAGTACCACGTGATACTGATTCAATTGCGTGAACATGGTGGAGACCAGCCGTTGGCCGAAGGCGTCGTACAACGTATCGTCGATCTGCTGCATGCCGATCCCGAGCCGCGAAGCCGTATCCCGGTCGATCACCAGCACCGTCTGCAGGCCTCCATTCTGCTGATCGGTCGCCACGTCGCGTAGCGCCGGCAGCGTCTTCAGCTTGTCCACCAGCCGCGTAGTCCAGGTGTTCAGCTCATCCGCCTTGGCGTCTTCGAGCGTGTATTGAAACTGCGTGCGGCTGACACGGTCTTCCACTGTCAAATCCTGAACCGGCTGCATGAATAGCGTGATGCCGTCCACTTGTGCGAGCTTCGGTTGCAAGCGGCGGATAATTTCATTCGCGCTGGCGTGCCTCACGTCCAGGGGCTTCAAATTAATCTGAATACGGCCGCTGTTGAGCGTCGTGTTGATGCCGTCGATGCCGATGAACGACGACAGGCTTTCGACCGAAGGATCCGCGAGGATCACGCGCGCCAGCGCCTGCTGCCGATCCGCCATGGCCGCGAACGAAACCGTCTGCGGCGCCTGTGAAACGCCCAGGATCACGCCCGTATCCTGTACCGGGAAGAATCCCTTTGGCACCAGGATGTACAACACTACGGTGGCAATCAGCGTCGCTAGCGTCACCATTAACGTGAGTGGTTGGTGCCTCAACACCCATTGCAGCGTGGTCCCGTATTGCCAGATCACCCAATTGAACACGCGTTCGGATTTGCGATAAAACCAGGTCTGCTCGTGTTCCGGTTTGTTGCGCAAAATCTTCGCGCACATCATCGGGGTCAGCGTCAGCGAGACCAGCGCCGAAACCAGAATCGTGATCGCCAGCGTAATTGCAAATTCCCGGAACAACCTCCCGACGATATCGCCCATGAAGAGCAGCGGAATCAACACTGCAATCAGCGAAACCGTCAGCGACACAATCGTGAAGCCGATCTGTTCCGATCCGCGCAATGCGGCCTGCAGCGGTGAATAGCCTTCCTCCAGGTATCGCGAGATGTTCTCGATCATGACGATGGCGTCGTCTACCACGAACCCCGTCGAAATCGTCAGCGCCATCAGCGTCAGGTTGTTCAGGCTGTAGCCGAGCAGATACATGACGCCGAACGTGCCCACAATCGAGAGCGGAACAGCAACGCTCGGGATAACCGTGGCAGCAAGGTTCCGCAGGAACAAGAAAATGACCATCACCACCAGCGCCACAGTCAACATCAGCTCGAATTGAACATCTTTCACCGACGCCCGAATCGTTGTGGTGCGGTCGGTGAGCACCGCCACGTCCACCGCCGAAGGAATCGAAACGCGCAGTTGCGGCAGCAGCGCTTTAATGCGATCCACAACTGCGATGATGTTCGCGCCCGGCTGCCGTTGAATGTTCACGATCACCGCCGGCGTGGTGTTCATCCACGCGGCTTCGTGCGTGTTTTCGGGGCCGTCAATTACAGTTGCAACATCCTCCAGCCGCACGGGCGCGCCATTTTTATAGGCGACGATAACGGAGCGGTATCCGGCGGGCGTAAGAATCTGGTCGTTCGCGCCGATTGTGTACGCCTGCCTGAGCCCGTCGAAGTTGCCCTTGGCCTCATTAATGTTCGTCTGGTTCAATGCTGTCCGCACGTCTTCCAAACTCAAGCCATAAGCCGCCAGTGCCGTCGGATTCGCGCGAATGCGCACCGCCGGTTTCTCTCCGCCGCTGATGGTCACCAGTCCCACGCCAGGCAACTGCGAGATCTTTTGCGAGAGCGTGGTATCGGCCAGATCCTCCACCTTCGTCAGCGGAACCGTAGTCGAGGTAAGCGCCAACGTGAGAATCGGCGCATCGGCCGGGTTCACCTTGCTGTAGATCGGAGGGTTCGGAAGATCGGGCGGCAAATACGTGCCCGCCGCATTGATCGATGCCTGAACCTGCTGCTCGGCCACGTCGATGTTCAGATCCAGATCGAACTGAAGCGTGATGATGGAGCTGCCGAACGAGCTCGTCGACGTCATCTGCTTCAATCCGGGAACCTGGCCGAAGGTCCGCTCGAGCGGTGCTGTCACCGACGACGCCATCACTTCCGGACTTGCGCCAGGATAGAAAGTCAAGCACTGGATGGTCGGGTAATCGACTTCGGGCAGTGCGGAAACTGGCAGTTGCTTATACGCGATGGCGCCGGCAATCAGGATGCCCGCCATCAGCAAGGATGTAGCGACCGGCCGCAGAATGAACGGCCGAGATGGACTCATTCCGCCTGGCTCCGTGCGGCCTTGGCGTTGGCGGGTGCCTGCCGCAGCGTTACCTTCATCCCATCGGTCAGCTTCTCGGCGCCATCCACCACCACTCGATCGCCCGGCGCGACACCCTCATCGATCGAAACGTCATTGCCCACGCTCAAGCCAACCTTTACGGGCCTCACTGCCACCGTGTCGTCGTCTTTTACCAGGTACACAAACGTGCCCGTGGGACCGCGTTGAATCGCGACTGCCGGCACGATGATCACCCCGCGTTTGGTGTCCAGCCAAAGCCTGATGTTCACAAACTGGTTGGGAAACAGCGCGTAATCGCTGTTTGGGAACACCGCCTTCAGGCGCGAAGTGCCGGTGGTGGTATCGATTTCGTTATCCACCGTCAGCAGCGTCCCCTCGGCCAGCCGCTTCGTCTCATCGCGGTCATACGCGTCCGCGCGCATGGTCACGTTTTGGCGCAGTTTCTGCAGCACGGGCGGAAGCTGATCTTCGGGGATGCTGAACAGAACCGCAATGGGCTGAAGCTGGGTGATCACTGCGAGTCCGTTCGCATCGGTCGCGTGAATCATGTTTCCTTCATCCACCAAGCGAAGGCCGATGCGTCCGCTGATCGGCGCGGTGATCTTGGTATACGTCAGGTTCAGCTTCGCGCTGTCGATGGCCGCCTGCGCCGCCGCAATCGCCGCCTGGTCAGCTTCGATAGAGCCGCGAACCTGGTCGGCCGTTGCGAGCTGTGTGTCAAGCTGCTGCTTCGCGATAATCTGATCCTTATAGAGCTGCTGGTCGCGTACGTAATTGATCTGCGCGTCCTGCAAGGCTGCCTGGTCTTTGGCGAGCGTGCCCTTCGCCTGATCCCAATTCCCCTTGGCTTGGTCGAGCGCGACCTGATAAGGCCGCGGATCGATCTGCGCCAGCACCTCACCTTTGCGAACGTTCTGCCCTTCTTTGAAGTTGACGCTGGTCAGTTGGCCGTCCACGCGCGTCTTCACCGTCACCGTGTTGAACGCCGTCACGGTGCCCAGGCCTTTCAAATAAACCGGCATGTCACCGCGCCGCGCCGCTGCCGCGACAACTGAAACATTGGCGGGCTTCATCATGCCCTTGGTCAGGGCGGACAGCGCCTGCTTCTTTGCCGTCTCGTACACGTAAAGTTTGTAGCAGCCAAATCCAATCAACGCGAAAACCAGCAGCCACACCCACCAGCGATTGGTGGAGGTGGCGCTCGCGTCGAGATTGACCGGGGATTCTGTAGGATTCGGCTCCAGCGCCGTAGGTGGCTTCATGCGAGGCCCTTCAAAATTGATGACACTACAAGACTATTAGACGTTCCAGCCCGCATTTTGTTGTGACGTAAGTAAAATGACGTGTACACGCGGATGGTGAGAATTTTACCGACCAGGCAGGAGTTGGCCGTCGCCGCTGCCGATCACGCCGCCGAATCTCTGCGCACGTTGCTCCGCCAGCAAGACATGGTCCGGCTCCTCGCCGCCACGGGCGCTTCTCAGATCGAATTCTTGAACCACCTGACTGCAATACGTGGCATCGATTGGTTACGCGTCGAGTTGTTCCACCTGGACGAATACGTCGGCCTCGGGATCGAACACCCGGCCAGTTTTGCACGCTACATCAAAGAACGCATCGTCCATCGCACCGGAATTACGGTTTACCATCTGCTGGATGGGACGCGCCCAGAACGCGAGATGTTAACCGCGATAAACCAGGAGATAGCAAAAACACGCGTGGATCTCGCGTTCGTGGGCATCGGCGAGAATGGTCATCTTGCGTTCAACGACCCGCCTGCCGATTTCGAAGCCGAAGACCCGTACCTGATCGTTAATCTCGATCAAGCCTGCCGTGAACAGCAGGTCGGCGAGGGCTGGTTCACATCCCTGAGCGAAGTGCCGCACCAGGCCATTAGCATTTCGATCCAGCAACTGCTCAAGGCAAAAGAGATCCTGTGCATCGTTCCCGACAAGCGAAAAGCGGCGGCGGTAAAGGCTTGCCTCGAAGGTCCTCTGTCGCCCGCGGCTCCTGCATCCGCCTTACGCGTGCATCCGAACGCGACCATCTTTCTCGATGCCGCTTCCGCCTCACTTCTCAGTCGCGATGAGGATAACCGATAAGCTGGTAAAAGGCCGGACAGGACATGCGCGAGATCGACCAGATTCTGGATCTATGGGCCCACAGCGAACGCGCGGGTGAATCCGCGGTGCTCGCAACCGTCGTAAGAACCGCCGGCTCTTCGTACCGCCTGCCCGGTGCTCGCTTGTTGCTCACTCGAACCGGCCAGCGCGCGGGCTCGGTGAGTGGCGGATGCCTCGAAGACGATCTGGTCAAGAAAGCCTGGTGGCTGACCGAATCCGGTCCGGTAATTCGCAGGTACGATACCACGCCCGATGGCGAGATCGCGGCTGCCTATGGTCTCGGTTGCAACGGTATCATCCACGTGCTGCTCGAGCGTGTGACTCCGGGGCATGCCGAAATTCTCGATCTGCTGCGCGAGGTGAGAGCCACGCGCTGCGCGAGAACAATCGCACACGTACTCGAACCGGCTGCCCGCGCGGGAGAAAGAATTCTTCTGGACAGTCCTGATGCTCTCGGATTACATGACGTGCAAGCGTTCGTGGAGACACTGGCGCCTCCTGTACACCTGCTGATCTTCGGCGCCGGGGACGATGCTGTGCCGCTGGCAGATCTTGCGAAATTTGTCGGATGGCGCGTTTCGGTCTACGATGGCCGCGCGCATTACGCGCGCAAAGAGAAGTTTCCTCGCGTTGACGAGCTGATTGTGCGCCCGCCCGCGGAATCCGCGGCGAACGTTCCCATTGATCCTTGGACAGTAGCCGTGCTCATGAGCCATAGCTACAGGCAGGATCTGGAAGCTCTTCGCGAGCTATCAACCAAACCGCTTCGGTATCTCGGGATTCTCGGCCCGCGCAAGCGATCCTCGGAGCTTTTGGCCAATGCCGGACTGGATCCTGTGCGCCTCACGCCCGCGCTCCACAGTCCGATGGGACTCGACATCGGCGCCGATGGGCCGCATCAAGTGGCGCTCGCCGTGATAGCCGAAATCCAAGCGACGCTCAACGGCCGCGAAGGCGGTCTGCTGCGCGAGGGCCGCGGTTCCATCCATGCCCCCGGCGAAGCGAGCGCCCCCGCGGCAGATTGGGCGCAGTCAATCGTCTGCGCCTGACCCGCAAACGCGGATGAAGTCTGTCATTTCCGAGTTTTTCGTCCGAGTTTTCACACCGCCGACTAGGCAGGAGATGACGAACGCAGGTGCGTTTATTAGGACTGTCTGATGCCCGCCAGGCAAATGGCTATCTGGAATCTTCTGAGTTCCACTGAAACACCTGTTGCAGGTCCAGTTTGAAAACTTCCGCGATCCGAAAGGCCGCTTCCAAAGAGGGCGAGTACTTTCCCGCTTCGATCGCGGCGAGAGTCTGACGCGTGAGACCGATGCGGCGCCCCAATTCCGCCTGCGACATCTCGCCGTTCTCGAAGCGCAACGCTCGAATCCGATTCGATATGGTGCGCGGGGTCATGCATCCCTGCGATAACTAAGTACCGCCGTCGCGTAGTGCACGACTTCAGCCGCCACAATCATGGCAAGCGCGGCATTGATAATCCGCCAGCCGCTTGAGTTGAAGGGCATGACGCAGCCGACGAGAATCATCCCACCTATTAGGACGCAGTAAGCGGCGCGAACAGAGCGGTATTCGATCGCACGATCACGTTCATCCGGTGCCTGAAGATTTCCCTCTGACCGTTCCTTGTGGCGAAGCCACAAACGACCGACGCCCAGAATCGCCATCTGAACACCGGCGGCTATAGCGAAGAGCCACAACAAGTGGAGATTTGGCAACGGCTTCTCCATCGCTGCGGATCGGCCGGCGAAGGCGAAGTAAGGTCCGAATGTGAGAGCCATCGCAGTCAGCGACAGCCATGCGAGTTTTTCTCGGTATGGCATCTGGTTCCTCCGTACTACAGTTCTGATTGTGAAGCAAAACGGACAAGATGTAAAGAAAATATAACATCCCGCCCTTGGTCGCGAAGTAAATCGACTCTCGACTCCAGCGCTGTCGAACAGCAAGCGCTCGATCGCCAACAAAATCGTTCAACCCAAGCCCTACAATCCCGCCCGCCGCTCCCGTTCCGTCAACCGCCGCAACAGCGCGATCGCCTTCCGAATATCCTGCGAGCGCTGCGGCTCTTCAACATTCTCCCGCTCGATCGCCAACACGCCCTTGTACCCGCTTTCTTTCAGCTTCGAGATGAAAGCCGGCACATCCACGCTTCCGTCCCCCAGCGGCCGCTCTTCCCCCAGCGCTTCGGGCCGGTCCATCGGCGGCCAATCTCCGTCCTTGCAATGCACCGAAATGACGTGCTTACTCAGCATGTCGAGCGCTTCAATCGGATCGCCCGTGCCGTACAGAATCATGTTCGCCGGATCGAAATTGATCTTGAGATTCGGCCGATCCACATCCGCCATGAACCGTAACAGCACCTTGGCCGGCTCCTGCCCCGTTTCAAGCGTGAACGACTGGCCATTGGCTCCACAGTAATCGCAGAGCTCCCGCGTCACATCGCGGATCTGTTCATACACCGGATCTCCGGGCTCATGCGGCACGAATCCGATGTGGCACGCAACGCTGTCGATTGCAAGCGCGCGCGCAACGTCGGATACTGCTTTGGTCCTCGCAATGCGCTCGGCCCGTGTAGCGGCAGGGACCAGCCCCACCGTGCGTGCAACGGTCGGAATATCTGCGTAATCTTCGCCGATATAGCTGCAGACCGCCGTCACTGCGGTGAAGTGTTCCGCCGTCAGCGCGTCATCCCAGCGTTCGGCCGCGCCCTCCAAATTCAAATCGCCGGGGAATCCCAACTGCCCGGCGCGCAAACCGAACCGCTTCACGTGCTGCACTGTCTTTCGGGCGTCTTCGCCCGCCCAAAACATCAAACCGATTTCCAGGTCGTCTAAGCCAAGCATCTGATTTTACGAGTGTATTGTACGCGTCCTGCCCGCTAGCATGAAGACAGGTATTAACTATGGGAAATGTTTTTCAGCTAGTAGGACCACATCAGGTGGTTCAGTTATTCGGAGTGAAGCTGGTCGGCGTCAACGCGGAGAACGGTAAGAAACTTCTCTTCTCTCTTGTATTCATCGCCTTTGTGATGCTGCTGGGCCGCTTTCTCCGTTGGCTCGCGCACCGCAACGCCTGGGACCGCGCCAGCAAGCGCTTCGCGTTCTGGACACATCAAGGTATCTCCATCGCGGTGACAGTTGTCTTGATAGTCGGCATTGTCTCGCTGTGGTTCGATAATCCGTCGACGCTTACCACAGCCGCCGGAATGGTGACTGCTGGCTTGGCGTTTGCACTCCAGAAAGTGGTCACCGCCTTCGCGGGCTATCTGGTCATCCTGCGCGGAAAGACATTTACCGTGGGCGATCGCATCACCATGGGCGGCATTCGTGGCGACGTGATCGCTCTCAGCTTCCTGCAGACCGTGATTATGGAGATGGGAGAACCGGCGGAAGGAGATGCAGCCGATGCCGCATGGGTGCAGGCGCGGCAATACACGGGCCGCATCGTGCGTGTAACGAACGCCGTCATCTTTGACAAACCGGTTTACAATTACACGCGCGAGTTCCCCTACATCTGGGAAGAGATGCGCATTCCCGTGCCATACAGTGCCGACCGCAAACGCGCCGAGCAGATCCTGCTGGACGCCGCGCGCAAGCACACCGTGAAGATTGCCGAAATCGGCGAAGAGGCCCTGCGCGCCCTTGAGCTTCGGTATGTGCTCAAGCGCTCGGAGCTCGAGCCCCTGATTTATTGGCGGCTGACCGACAACTGGATCGAAATGACCGTGCGCTTCATCGTGCCGGACGCCGGCATTCGCACCATCAAAAGCAAAATGAGCCGCGATATTATCGAGGAGCTCGATCGCGCAGGCATTCCCATTGCATCCGGAACCTACGAAGTCGTGGGCATGCCACCGATCAAGGTGCAGATGGTTTCTTCGAATGGAAGCCAGCCGCCGTCGGTAGCGGCTCCCGAGGAAGTCGGCGCGAAGGCCTGAGACCGGGCCTTATGGCCGCGAAGTCTGCTCGGACTTTTCGCCCGATGCGCTGATCGGCCGGTAATCGGTGTACGTCTCATCCTCTTGCGATTCCCTCGGGAAGAGGTGAAAGATTCTCGCATTTGACTTCATCGCGAAATGCGACGCTTCCCAGGTGCTGCCGTCCCCTACCGGGCTGTTCTCCAATTCGAACTGCGTGCCCGGTTCCACTTCCGCGAGAAATCCTTCAATGGAAACTGGATGAATCACCTGCGCCATCACCTTCACCCAATGAAATGTGGTCTGCTCAATCCAGAGTTCGCCGTGCATCCCCGTCAGAACCTGGGTCTCCATGCTCGGCGGTTGGTAGCCGGGCCGGGGTGTGGCCTTCAACACGTATACGCTATAACCGCGAACTTTGCGTAAGCCCGCCATATTGAAGGTGAACGCCTTGGTGATTTGCTCCATCAGCGCGTTATCGCGCCGGCGTTCCTTCTCAAAAGTCTCGATTCGTTTCTGCCGCTCCTCGGGCGATTCGGAGCGCCGCTGTGCAACCACTTGCTGCTCTTTTTTCGCTTGTTGCGCTTCCTGCGCCGGCGATAGCGGTTTGCCGTTCACTGCAATGAGCCGGTAATACGGCGTTCCCTCGATCATCGTCACTCGAGACGTCTTCGAGCTTCTACCCGTCCGATCGGTCTCAGTCCAATCGAAATGAACAGCGGCTTTGAAATCAGCTTCGTTTACGGCAACAGATTTATCGATGATTTGCTGGACGCTCAACTGCTGCCCAAAAATGGTTGGCGTGCTAAACAACACCATCCAGCAAACAGCCTCGCCAACTCTGCGCCACCTCCCCGAAAGCGGCCTGATCAATATGATGAATCTCCTTCAATCATCTTAGACGTGCATTCGGTGAAACCGATTGGGCAACAGCGCCGCTGGCAGATATTCACTCATGGACTTTGAAATCAACAGCGATTCCGGGAACCAGAGCTTCTGCGGATAAGGCCGATTCATCAGCACGATCGGCAGCTTAGGATTGAAGATCGAGGCCCACGCGGACAAGAAAGACGTCGTGCGAATGGCTGCGCTGCAGCGCGAGAGTAACAGGCAATCCATCAGCGCCCCTTCTCCCTTCGCGTAGTTCGAGCCGCCGAGATCAGCTTTACTGTCCGTTGCCAGGCTCCTCCCGTAACTGATTACTTCCAACCCCGGAAACGAATCGGCGATATACGCCCGAAAAGGCAGTTCATCGGTTGCAATAAACAATCCATGTACATCGTGGTTTGCACGCAGATAATTTGCAATCGTTTCACGCATTGAATCCCAACTTACCCGCGGCGCCTCTTCTATCTTATCGTTTCCACGAAAATGGACACCCACTATCGTCTTGCCCGCAAAGTGCTCACCGCAAAACTGTTCCAGTTTGCTTAGAATCTCCTGTTTGAGCGGCATACGAAGTTTCACTAGCTCGCTAGTTTCCTCTATGGTCCGGCAGTTTAGGTATTTCAAAGGAATACATAGTTCAGACATTTGGGAAATGCGAAAATCCACACGCGGGCCGGGGTCAACCACTTCAAAAAAGTAAGAAAGCCAGTTGGCGGAGCGTGCTGGGTCTCCATAATTGGGGCTTGTCGATGAAAGGTGCGCTGTGAGACCGCGCTGTTTGCAATATTCGAGTACCGAGGCGCACCAGGTAAGTTGCGCAAAGAAGCCTATATAGGGATTATGAATCTCAAACGATAAAATTCGGCCTCGCAGCAGCGGCATTACATATAATTTAGTGCTCTGATAGGCTCTATACCGCCAGTTCATCCTCCTCTAGCTTACGCTGGTTCAGAGCTGCCCGATTTAGTGCGCGTATCTCGCTGGAGAAAATAATGAACGGTAGGTGTTATAACGAGCGAAAGGACCATTGAGGCCAAGATGCCTCCGATTACGGCGATAGCCAGCGGTTGTAGCATCTGAGAGCCTGCCCCAATGGCGAGCGACAGGGGAATCATGCCGGCCACCGTCGCAAGCGCCGTCATCATAATAGGCCGCAGGCGCCGCTCGCCGGCTTCAATCATCGCCTGGCGTGGCGACGCGCCGGCAGCGCGAAATTTCTTGTCCGCATCCAGCAGCAAGATGCCGTTCTTCGCCACAATGCCGATCACCATGATCAAGCCCATGAAGGAAGAGATATTGAATGTCGTGCGAGTGATCAGCAGCGCGAAGAAGACGCCGCAGGTAGACAACAGCGCCGATGCCAGGATTGCCGCTGGCGCGCCAAACTCGCCAAACTCTACCAGCAGCACGATGAACACCAACACGACCGCCGCGCCGAGCACGAACAGCAGGTCGCGGAACGATCGCTGCTGCTCCGCATACAGGCCGCCATATTCGATACGAATGGACGACGGCACATGCAGGCGTGCAATCGCCTGCTGCACGCGCGCAACGCTCGTCCCGAGGCTGATTCCTTCCGGGCGCGCCGTCACCGCTATATCGCGCTGTAGATTCTCCCGCCGGAACTCCACCTGACCCGGATCGTTCTCCACCGTCGCCAACGTGCCAAGCGTTGCAACCTTTCCCGTTCCGCTGATCAGCAGCGTGTTGCGAATCGCCTCCAGCGAGCTTCTGGTTTCCGGCGGAAAGGTGACCCGCAACGTATACGGCCGGTTGTTCACCACAACCGGAACCGGCGACGGCTCGCCTTGAAAAATCGCGCTGGCATCCAGCTCAATCTCCTGCGGCGTGAAACCGGCGCGCGCCGCCACGCTCTGATCCACCTTGAACGTGATCGCCGGGCCGCTGATTGTATCCTCGATACCGTTCTTCACGTCCTTCACCCCCGGAATCGCCTTGATGGCATCGCCCACTTTGGGTCCCCATTGCTCCAGGAGCTGCAAATTCTCCGAAAAGAGCTTGATCTCGATGGGATCGGGCGAGCTGGTGAGGTCTCCGATCATATCCTGCAGAATCTGCGTGAAATCGGTATCGAGTTGCGGAAATTGCGTATTCACTTTCTCGCGCACGTCGGCAATCACTTCTTCCACGCCGCGGCTGCGATGCGATTTCAGTTTCACCGAGATGTCGCCGGTGTTTGCCTCCGTCACCGTCGCAAGACCCAACTGCAGACCCGTGCGGCGCGAGGTGTTTTCCACCTCCGGTATCGAGTGAAGAATCTTCTCGACACCTATCAGGACGCGATTTGTATCGGCCAGCGACGATCCCGCCGGCATTAAGTAATCGAGAACAAAGCCGCCTTCGTCCATGGCCGGCAGCAGATCCGTGCCCAGCGCGCGGTAGCAGAAGAACGAGACGACGATGAGCAGCGCGCAGGCGCAGAGCAAAACAATTGGATGAGCCAGAGCGGCCTTGATGGTCCGCGCGTACAGGCGCGTCGCGCGCCCCATTACGCCAGTTCGCGCTACTTCGTCATGGCGTGAATGAGCGTGCCGCGACCGCAGCAGCAGATGGCTCAGGGCGGGCGTCCAGGTCAATGCGAGCGCCAAAGACGTGAGAAGCGCGACCGCAACCGTCACCGCAAGAGCTCGAAAGAACGTTCCCGTAACCCCGGTAATGGTAATGAGCGGCAGAAAAACCACGATCGGCGTTATCGTCGAGCCCACCAGAGGGACTCTGATCTCGCGCAATGCACTGCGTATGGCTTCCGAACGGCCCTGTCCCGCATCGCGGTGCAGAACGATATTTTCGACCACCACGATGGCATCGTCGATCACCAATCCCACTGCGGCCGCGAGCCCGCCCAGCGTCATCAAGTTGAAGCTTTGCCCCATGGCTCGCAGCGCGATGAATGTGATCGCGATGGTCACCGGGATGACCAGGCCGGCTACCACCGACGTTCCCCAGTCGCGCAGGAACAGCACCAGAATGATCGCCGCGAGCACCAACCCGATGAGAATGGCGTCGCGCACGCTCTTGATCGAATCGCTCACCAGCTCCGATTGGTCGTAGAACGGCTCCAGAATCACACCGCCGGGCAACACGTGGCGCAGATCTTCGATCTTCTGGTGAACTTCGTTGGCAACCGCAACGGTGTTGCTGTCCGGCTGCCGGTAAATGTTCAACAGCACCGCCGGCTTGCCGTTCGCCGTCACAATCGTGTAGACCGGCTTCACCGATCGGCTCACGGACCCGATATCGCTGATCTTGATCGGCACTCCGCCCGGAGTGGTCTTCACAACAATGCCGCCGATTTCTTTCGGCGTGTGCGCCTGGCCGCTCACCAAACCGAGCACGAGCTGATGATTCTGCTGCAAAAGACCCGGCGAATCGATCAAATTGCTCCGTGAGATCGCATCCAGCAGATTCGGAACCGTCACCTGCGTCTCGACAAGTTTTTCGGGATCAGGCTCGACCTGAAACTCCGGTTCCTGCCCGCCTTGCACCACCACAGTCGAAACGCCGCTGAGCCGATTCAGTTGCGGCTTCACCGTATAGGTCGCGAGCTCCCAAAGCGTGGTCTGCGGTATCGTCTCCGATCGCATGCTGTAGCCCATGATGGGAAAGGCGGCGAACGTCAAACGGTTTGTAGTGATGGTTGCCGTCGAGGGCAGGGTAGTCTGTACCCTTGCGACTGCCGCGTTGACATATTGAAGCGTCTGAAACATGTCGAGGCTCCAGTTGAAGAACAGATCGATCTCGGCCGACCCCCGGCTGGTGATCGAGAGTACCCGCTCCAGGCCGGGCACGGAATTCACGACTTCTTCCAGAGGGCGCGTTACCGTCACCTCCATCTGATCGATCGGCATGACTCCGTTGTCCACGCCGATAACGATCCGCGGAAAGTTCGTCGACGGAAACACGGCGACCGAAATGTTAAACGCCAGATACGCGCCAAAACAGGCCAACGCGAGGATGATGAACAGGATGGATTTGAGGAAGCGCGCAGTCCAATGCTCAGCTTCCTCCGGCGTCGAAACCTGCGCCGGCGCGTGCGTGAGCTGGCTCATTTGGCGTCCGTATCGCGGCCAGACGCCTCTCCGGCCGCTGTAATTTGAATCTTGGCTTTATCGTCTAGACCGAGCGCTCCTTGCGTAATCACCTGCTCGCCCGGCTTCACGCCGCTCAAAATCTGCACTACATCACCGGCGCGAACGCCGACGTCCACCTTGCGCTCATGAGCCAGCGAGTCCGAGCCAGCCACCATGATCTTTTCTCCGCCTTCATCGGAATTGAGAAGAGCGGTTGCTGGAACCACAATCGCGTCGCGCACCTCGCCCGCATCGATAGAAACCTTCACCGTAACGCCCGGTTTCAATTTCTCGCTGGGATTCGCCGCTTGCACCCAAATCTCGATGGTGGTCGTACTCGGGTCCACAGCCGGACTCACCACCGTCACTTTCCCGTCCAGATCGCCGCCCGGACCCGAGATCATCGCCGCTTTGCCGACTTGAATGAAAGCCGCTTCGTGTACCGGCACATTGGCTCGCGCCACCACCTGAGAAATATCGACCACTGAAATCAGAGCCGCGCTGCTGCTCGCCATCTCCCCGACGTTCAAAGGACGGTCTGAAATGACGCCGTTCATCGGGCTGCGCACCTCCGCATAAGACAACTGCGCCGCCGCGCTCTCATAGTGAGCCTTGGCTGCGTCCATCTGTGCCTGCGCGCTCTTCAACTGTTCTGTCCGACCTACCGTCTCGAGCGAATGCAGGTGCTGCTGCGCCGTTTCAAACTGGCTCTGCGCCTGCACCATCGCAACCTTCGCGTCATCCACCAGCTTCTGCGCCAACGCGCCCTCGCGTAGCAGCGCCTGCCGGCTTTCGTAGACTTTTTTCGCCGCTTCAAACGCCTGCCGTCCCGACTCCACATCCGTCTTCGCTTTCGTCAGGTCTTCGGGCATGGTCGCGTTCGACGTGTTTTGGTAATTGGCCTGCGCTTCCCGGTATAGCTCCTTCGCCTCTTCGGCCGCGGCAATCAGGTCGCGGTCCTCTAATACAGCCAGTAATTGCCCTTGCCGCACATGATCGCCCCGCTGCACCAGGAAACGAGCCACCGGCGCGCTGATCTTCGGCATGATGTTCGCCTGCTTCACCGGATACAGAACGGCTTCCGCCGTGATGATCGAATGGACGGTGTCCAACTTCGCTGCCGCGACTTGCACCGGTGTTGCGGGCTCGGCTTCATCGCTGGCGCTTCGCGTCGCATTGCCTGAGCAGCCGGCCAGCAGCAGCACGCTGAATACGGTCACGTACAAACGAATTCTCATCGCTAGAAGCTTCCTGTCAACGTTTGCAGACTCGCCAGCGCCGTTCGGTAGCGCAGCAACCCGTCATCATAAGCTCCTCGCGCCTGCGCCACCGTCGTCTGCGCGTCCACCACCTCGAGCGCCGTGGCTTCTCCGGCCTCATACCGCAGCAGTGTCAAACGAAGACTCTCTGCCGAGAGATCTGCCGACGAACGCAGCGACTGCACCTGCGACAACGCCGTCTCCGCCTCGCGGTACGATGCGGCGAGCTCCGCATCCAGTTGCTTTTGCGCCACCGTGAGATCCAGCTCCGCCTGGCGCTCTCGCAAAGCCGCCTGCTTCACTTTGCTGTGAATCGACCCCCAGTTCCACAACGGTATGTTCAGCGTCGCCTGCGCCACGTAGCCCAGGTTCTGCCGCTGCATCACCTCGAAATGCGGCAGCGTGCTGCGGCCGGTGTCCTGCGCGTTTGCCGAGGTCGCGGCGAATTGATTCGCGTCAATCCCGTAGAACACATCCAAACCGAATGATGGCAAATACGCGTAGCGCGCCACACTCACTCCCAGCCGCGCCTCAGTCACAGTGGCTTGCGCGGCTCGCACATCGGCATTGTTCGTCGCTGCCTGCACTGTCGCCTCCGGCAACGGTGGCAACGCTGCCACCTTCGAAAGATCGTCCACGATCGAGTAGTTTACTTCCAGCTTCGGAAAGATGAGAACTGCCAGCGCGATCTTGGCCTTATCCACCGCCAGCTTCGCATCCTGCACGTCACGTTCCCGTTGCTGCACTTGTAGCTGAGCCTTAATCACGTCCGCGTGAGCCGCTTCGCCTCCGCGCTCCTGCTTCTGGGTGATGTCCAGAAAGTGTTGGGCTTCCGATAGGCTGGCCTGCGCATTCGTCACCTTCCGCTGCGCCGCGGCAATGCTGTAGTAATCCTGGATGACGGTCGCATTCAAGCCGCGCGCCGCCACATCCGCCTTGGCTCGTGCCACTGCTTCCGCCGCCGCCGCCGCTCGTATCTCGCCGCGCCGCACCAGCGACAGCACTTCTTCGTGCGCCTGTAACTGCTCGTTGTAAATGTGCACCCCGTCGTTCGCTACAAACACACCCGACGGCGTGCCGTTCCCCTCCGTATAGATAAATTGATTCAATCCATTGACGGACGGCAGCGCCGCCGCCTTCGCCTGCACTCGGTCCTCTCTCGCCAGCTCAGCCGCGATGTTCGCGGATTCAATCTGTGCCCCGTATTTACTCGCGCGCGCAAGCGCTTCTTGTAAGTCGATGGTCAACGTGCCGGGTTCCGATGTCGCTGCTTCCTGCGCCCACCCTAAAGGCGCAGCCGAAACGAGTAAACAGACAAGCGTCGCCGTTCTAGACAAACCGTGAGCCTCCGCCCATCAGCCTATCGTGTCTTCCCGTTGGCCAGTTTGAAATCCGGGCCGGCCAATGGCGGCCACTATGGCAGACAATTCGGGCGCTTCGCGCATATAGGTGCAACGGGATCAAAGATCTTTCAAAAAGGGTGATTCTGCAACGTCCCCTTACCGGCGTGACGCCTTGCCTAAATGCCGATTTTCCCGTATCTTGAGGGCATGGAAGTTCACTTCACGCCCGAACAGGAAACGCAGCTAGCGAAAGTTGCCAGCAGCGCAGGGACCGACCCGGAGGCACTTGTAAAAAGAGCCGCCTTGCGTTTGCTCGAAGATGACGCGCGTTTCATCGAAGCGGTGTTGCATGGAGAGGCGGCGTTAGAACGCGGCGACTATCTCACGCATGAACAAATGGCAGATCGTTTGCGGCGCTTTCTACAGCCCTGATGGAGGTCCGCTGGTCAACAGCAGCCGCCGACGATCTAGAGCGTATCTGCGAATGGATTGAGCGCGACAATCCCGAAGCAGCCCGCCGCTTGGCGAAAACGATCTATGACGGTTGCGGCAAGCTGAAAGATTTTCCACACATGGGTCGTGCCAGCGCCCGCATGAGCGGACGTCGCGAGCTTTTATTCCCATCCCTGCCTTACATAGCCGTCTATCGCCTGACAGAGTGTGCCGTCGAGATCTCGCGCATCTTTCACGCAGCGCAGGACCGGCGCGACTAACTCAGGCTTCGCACCATGCAATGCTGAGCAGCTTCCCTTTACCGAAGTCAGCAAGCGGAACTGGATCGCCGCCTTGACTCGCGAGAGCTAATGATCCGGCGCAACGGCGTAACATGGACGGCCCTTAAAGCCGAGCTACAGCAACATTGCCCGTAAGCTATTCCGTAATCTTCACCCAAGCCGCGCGCCGAGTTGATCGAGGCGCAGGGTTGCATTTGGCTTGGTATCTCGCACATAGTTGGCCGCTACTTGTCCGTAATCGGCAACCTGTCGAGATGCTCCGCCGCGGCGCTAAACTCACCTGCCCTCGATTCTCTGCCTGCTAAGCTCTTTAGCTTCGGGAGTGTGCGCTTCAATTTGAGTCAGGGAGGACTCGTGAAATTTATTCTCGGCGTCATTGTCGGCATCATTCTCGTGTTCGGTTCAATCTATTTCTATTTCCGCTTTGGCTATGCGCCCGTCTCCACTGCCTCATCGCCAATCCCCTTCGAGCGCAAATTGGCTCACATGGGTCTCGACGCGCGTATCGAGAAAGAAGCTCCCAAAACGGCTCCCTTTCAGGCCACTGACGCCGACCTCCAAAACGGTGCTCATCTTTACCGCGACAACTGCGCGATGTGCCACGGCGGTTGGGGCACGCCCAAAACGGCAACCGCGAAAGGCATGTATCCACGCCCTCCGCAGCTTTTGAAAGGCAAGGGCGTCACCGACGATCCGGCCGGCGAGACCTATTGGAAGGTCACCAACGGCATCCGCCTGACCGGCATGCCGGCTTATAAAGATTCGCTTTCAGATAAGGAGATCTGGCAAGTCAGTCTGATGCTGGCCGGCGCCGACAAGCTTCCAGCGGACGTGCTCGCTATCTTGCAACAACCGCTGCCCGCGCAGTAACTCCACATCAGCCCCTAGCTGCACACCACCGCAGGTCCGAGAGGAAGTAAGGAGATCCGCCACTTCCTCGAAGGAACTTCCTGTGATCATTACCCGCACGCCGCTGCGCATCTCCCTCGGAGGAGGCGGAACGGACCTGCCAAGCTTCTACGAGCAAGGCGGAGGCTTCATAATAGCCGCCGCGATCTCACGGTATATCTACATTGGCATCAACCGGATGTTTGAGCCCGGCTACTTCCTCAAATACTCCGACGTCGAAAACGTCCTGGCTTTGCATGAGGTGAAGCACCCCATTTTCCGGGAGGTGCTCAGCCGCCACGACGGACAAGGGCACATTGAAATCGCAAGCCTCGCCGATGTCCCGGCTGGTACCGGGCTCGGTTCGTCTGGCGCGTTCACCGTTGGCCTCCTCAAGGCCATGTATGAGCATAAGCGGCAGCACCCCTCCGCGGAGGCCCTCGCGCAAGAAGCCTGCGATATCGAGATCAATGTTCTTTGCCGGGCGGTCGGCAAACAGGACCAGTACATCGCCGCGGTCGGTGGTCTGACCTGCTTCGATTTCCGGCCGGATGGATCGGTCGAGATCAAACCGCTCGTTCTTTCTACCGACACTTTGATCGACCTCGAGTCCAATCTGCTCATGTTCTTTACCGGCTATTCGCGAGATGCCGACAGGGTTTTGAGCGATCAGCACGAACGGTCATTGTGTGCCGAGACTTCGATGATGCAGAACCTGCGGTTGGTGAAACAGCTCGGGCTCGCTTCCAAGGACGCGCTCGAATCCGGAGATACCAGGCAGTATGCCGCATTGATGCGCGAGCATTGGGCGCATAAACAGGCGCGTTCCTGCGGCATCACCAGCGCGCCGATAAACGATCTGCACGCGCTCGGCATGGCCAACGGCGCGCTCGGCGGAAAACTCGTGGGCGCCGGAGGCGGAGGATATTTGCTCTTCTACGCCGAGGATCCGGTACGTCTCAGGCGCGCCATGGGTAGCGCAGGCCTGAACGAACTTCGATTTCGCTTCGATCATGACGGTTCAGTAGTGATGGCGAGGGACTAACATGCCGCTCGAAGCCTCACTCAATAAAGCCCCGCTCAATCAAACCTTGCGGAATCTTGAGCAACACATACGCCGCGCACCCGCATTGCATCCCGGGAAGTTACGTTCCCAAACAGGCATTCTCGGCGGCGGCCTATCAGGCCTTACCGTCGCGGCGCATCTCGAAGGCGATTGTGAGGTCTTGGAAGCGGACTCGTTTCCAGGCGGCCACTGCGGGAGCGTCATCGAGCAAGGTTTTACATTCGATGCCGGTGGCCCTCACATCATCTTTTCCCGCAATGCGAAGACGCTTGACTTCATGCTGTCCTTGCTCGACGGCAACATCAACCGCGGCCGTAGAAACAACAAGATCTTTTACGACGGCCGATACGTCAAGTATCCCTTCGAAAACGGGCTCTTCGACTTGGCGCCCCAGGACCGGTTCGAGTGCCTGCGCGATTACATATCGAATTCCCACCCGCCGCCGGAAAACTTCCGGCAGTGGATGTACCACACGTTCGGCACTGCCATCACTGAGAAATACCTGCTGCCGTATAACGAGAAAATCTGGAAAGTTCCGGCTGAGCAGATGAGCCTGGATTGGGTGGAAGGACGCATACCCAGGCCGCCGCTCGAAGACGTGATCAAAGCCGCAGTCGGAGTTGAAACCGAAGGGTATCAACACCAGCTCTTCTTCTATTACCCGACGCGGGGCGGCATCCAGAGCCTGCCCGATGCAATCGCGCGGCGTGTTCCCAGACTGACTACGAATTTCCATGTTTGCAGCGTCCGCCGAACAGGCGATGCGTGGGCCGTGACCGACGGCGAGCGTGAATATCATTACCGCCGCTTGGTCTCCACGCTTCCCATTAACGAGATGACCTACAAGTTTGAGGGCGTGCCCGACGACATAAAACGATGCGGGGACTCGCTGCGATTCAACTCGCTTGTGACCGTCACCATCGGTCTTGCAAGCGGACGCCTTCCCGACTACAGCGCCATCTATGTCCCCAGTCCGGAGCTGCCGTTCCACCGCGTTTCGTTTCCCGCCATATTCAGCCCGCGGAATACACCTCAGGGCAAGTCCCTGATTCAGGCCGAAATCACCTGCATGCCAGGTCACGGCATGTGGGCATCGGACGATTCAGACATCCTCAACCGTGTCGTCGATGGCCTTCGCGCCATGCAGCTAGTCCGGCCCGAAGAGATCTGTTACGCCAAGGTGATCCGCACCAAGTACGGCTATGTCGTTCAGGACTTCACCTACCGCGAGCATTTGCAGAAACTAAAAAGCTATTTCGAACAGCAGGGGATCACACTTTGCGGCCGCAATGCGCAGTTCGAGTACATCAACATGGATCAATGTATTGAGAGCGCTCAAAAAGTCGCCGCGCGGCTGAACGCCGCAGCGTGCTCGACCGTAACGGAGCAACTATGCCCGCAATAACGGTCGCGATGATCACGCTGAACGAAGAAGCAGCAGTCGCCAAAGTGATAGGGGATATCCAACGTGCCGTTTCGGGCCTGGATACCGAAATTCTGGTGGTCGATAGCAGTCGGGACAGGACGCCCGAAATCGCCGCTGCCATGGGTGCCCGCGTGATACGGCAATTTCCTCCACAGGGCTATGGACGCGCCATGATGCGTGCCCTCACGGATGCACGAGGAAAAGTCGTAATCACGCTAGATTGTGATGATACTTACCCCCCCGATCGCATTTCCCAATTCGCGACAGCCGTGCTCTCGGGTCAAGCCGACCTCGTGAATGCGTCACGATTGGGGACCAGGCCGGAATCCATGCCCTATGCGAATTATCTCGCGAATCGGTTCTTTTCTCTTCTCGCCAGGATCGTTCTCGGCGTGAAGACGAGCGACGTTCATTCAGGCATGCGGGCCTATCGCCGAAGCATGTTCCAGCATGTGACATTTGATGCCGCTGGGGCGGCTTTGCCAGTCGAGCTCCTCCTCAAGCCCGCGCTTCTGGGATACCGCATCGCCGAAGTCTTCATTCCGTACCGGGAGCGAATCGGCGTGACCACACTGCGGCGCTGGGAATCGACCGTTTGGACATTGAAGCGAATTCTTCGCCTTCTGCCATTGCGATTCCAATCTCACTGCCGCGAACAAACCGTAGGCGAAACCGGGTGACGTTCGTCGAGAACTCCGTCATCGTGGCTGCGCTGCTCGTTTTCGGAGTGGTACAAGCATTCCTCACGGATTGGACTCTCGTTGAGCTGGCCCTCGTAATCGCCTTCGTGCTGCTAGCGAAGCGCATGTTCGTCTTTCCAGTATTCGACCGGTTGGAAGCATGGGGCGCCAGCATAGCTTCCCATCGAACTCTTTGCATCGTCCTTGCCTTCCTCACACCCATGCTCCTCCGCGCTGCCGCACTGCCGTGGAATCCGATTCCGCTGCCCTGGGTCCCCGACGAGTTCAGTCATTTGCTTTTGGCTGACACGCTTTCGCACGCGCGCTTCGCGAATCCAGCCCACCCGCTGTGGCAGCACTTCGAAACCATTCACGTCTTTTTTCAACCGGTCTATGCATCTCCTTACTTCCCAGCGCTTGGAATCGCAATGGCGGCCGGCAAATTGCTCGGCCATTACTGGATCGGCATTTTACTGTCGTCCGGCCTGATGTGCGCCGCACTGCTCTGGATGCTTTACGGTATGATGCCCGCGCGCTGGGCGCTCCTTGGCGCCATCGCCGCGATCCTCAAGTGGGGAGTTGCGTCCTACTGGGTGAATAGTTACTGGGGAGGAAGCGTCGCGGCGGCCGCTGGAGCACTCGTTTTGGGAGCCGGCGTCAGATTGCGGCGTGCCCCCTCGCTCTGGAACAGCGTGGCGCTCGGCGTGGGGCTCGTGGCTCTCGCGTATTCGCGTCCGCTCGAAGGCTTCGTGTTCGCCGTTCCGGTACTGCTTGCTCTTGGATGGCGTTACGCTCGAAACGGCCGCTTCTATGACGCTTTGCGCGTTGCTCTTCCAACCGCATCGGTCGGCATTGCGGGGCTACTCGGGCTGGCATGCTATTGCCGGGCCATCACAGGAAGCCCGTTCGTTGTGCCGTACGCGGTCAATCAGCGGCTTTATGGCTGGCCGCTGACGCTCCCTTGGCAGCGTCCTCAACCCGTCGTCTACCGTCACAGTGATCTGCGGCTTTATTACGAATGGGAACAGTGCATCCAGCATCGGAAAAGCGATCCCAGAGAGGCCATTGCTTTCAGCTCGCTTAATCTGGCGCCTCTATGGCGTTTCTATTTTGGCCCTGCTCTCACGGTTCCGCTGTTCGGGATTCGCAAATGGTGGCGTGATAGCCGCATCCGGATTCCGCTGGTCTGCGCTTCCATCTCCCTCGCTCTTGCCCTGCTCATCGCCGCGTATCCGCACTACGTTGCGCCCGCAACCGGCTGCTTCCTTGCGATTGTCATTCAGGCCGTCCGTCACCTCAGGCTATGGAATCGCAAATTCGGAATCGCACTCTCGCGGGCAGTTATGGTGGCTTGCGTCGTGATGCTCCCGGTTCGAATCTTTTGTGATTCCACCGATTTCCTGTTTAGAAATCCAGGCATCCACACCTGGTCGGCCCAAGGCAGCGGCCAGGGCGCCTGGCGTGCCAATATCCTGCGCGCGCTCCAATCCAAGCCCGGCCGCCACATCGTGTTCGTGCAATACAACAGGCTGGCTTATCTGACGTCCGAATGGGTCTACAACGAAGCCGACATCGACGCCTCTCGTGTCGTTTGGGCGCAAGACATGGGCGATGCCAAAAACCAGGAAGTCCTCCGTTATTACCCGGATCGTCGCGCCTGGATTGTTCAACCGGATGATGATCCTGGAGAGCTGGTCCCGTACAGTCCCGCTCTCGCGCGTGCGGAGGCGCCGAGCACCGCGGACCAAACGCCATGTGTCGTCCACATAACTAAACGCTATGTGGATTCCAAGACGCATCGCGCGCCGAAACCGAATCCTTCGAGTTCGCAAATTTTCTAACACCTCGGATGACACCCCATAGCAACCATTCCTTATCTGAATCGCGCAGCAGCCGCGGCGAAAACGGAGCCATCGCGATCGGCCAGCGCTGGTTTATTGTCGGCGGTGCTGGATTCATCGGCAGTCACTTCACCGATGCCCTCCTGGCAATCCCCGCCGTCACCGCAGTCACAATCTTCGACAACTTCAGTTCGGGGCGGGAGTGGCACTACCAGCACCATTCCTCTAACCCGGCTCTCAAAGTCGTTCGTGGGGACGTGAACGATAGCCATCTGTTAACGATGGCCATGGCCGGCCACGATGTCGTCATTCATCTGGCATCCAACCCGGATATTGCCAGGGCGGCAAAAGATCCCGACATCGATTTCCGGGAAGGAACCGTTCTGACCCGGCAGGTTCTCGAAGCCATGCGCGTCACCGGCACGCGCCAGATCCTCTATGCTTCCGGCAGCGGCGTATATGGCGACTCAGGCACGCTCGAATTCAGCGAAGATCACGGCCCGCTTCTGCCCATTTCAACCTACGGCGCGAGCAAGCTTGCCGGAGAGGCGCTGATCGCCTCCTACTGCTACATGTTCGGCCTGAAGGGCTGCGCGTTTCGGTTTGGGAACGTCGTTGGGCCGCGTCAGACGCACGGCGTCGGTTTCGATTTCGTCCGGCAGTTGCTCGACCACCCTGGTGAGCTTCGTATCCTTGGCGATGGCTCGCAAAGCAAGTCGTACATACATGTTGAGGATGTCGTAAGGGCCGTGTTGCTCGCGCAACGCCGAACCGCGCAGCCGTTTGCCGTCTACAACGTCGCGACGGGCGACTACATAACCGTAACTGAGATCGCCAAAATCGCAGCCGAGACGCTGGGACGTAATGGGAACACGAAATTCACGTACACCGGTGGAGACCGCGGCTGGAAGGGCGACGTTCCGGTCGTCCGGCTGAACACGGCGCGCATTCGCTCTCTCGGATGGGAATGCCGGCGCAACACGGCAGACGCGATACGTGCCTCCGTGGCCGCTTTACTCCCTGAAGCAACGAAGCGCACAGGGCCGGGGGCACCCGGGCCGTCAAGGCCTGGGTCGCCCGTTGTGTGCGATAGAACTCAGGAGGATCTTGCTTGCTTCTGACACTCACCCCGATGCCTGCACACAGCGCAGCGAGAGTTTGCCCTTGAGCAGGATTCTTTAGCACTGGTCCGATCCATGCACGTGTTCCGAAACGTGAAACCCAGGCGCGTATTCATAGGCCAGAGTCGCAACCGAAACGCAGCGCTTCGGATCGTACTTCGTTAAAATCCCGCTCTGTCGCAATTTCGATATATTATGGCGCAATAGCAGCATTGCGGCTAGCGCCAAATCAGATCATCATACTCTCATGTCCTCCCGGCTTGGAAAGTACAACATCATCGGATTCGTCACCATCGTCGATGTTCCTCGCGCCAAGGAATTCTACCGCGACACCCTTGGTCTGCGGCTGGTCAGTGAGGAGCCTCCCTATGCATTGGTCTTCGACGCCAACGGGATCATGCTGCGCCTGGGCATGGGAAAGGAACGCCCACCCGTTCCCGGCACGGTTTTAGGCTGGCAGGTTCCGGACATAAGCCAGGCCGTAACGGAATTAGAACAAGCTGGTGTTCACTTCGAACGCTACGATTTCCTAAAACCGGACTCACAAGGCATCTGGACCGCGCCCACCGGCGCACGGGTTGCCTGGTTCAAAGATCCGGATGGAAATGTTCTCAGTCTCTCGGAGCACCCGGAGGCAAAACACTAACTGCTCATATCGCTTCCTAAATCCATCATGAAGCGCCACGTCCTCATCTTCGGTCTTGTCGGTGGCCTCCTCATCACAACCCTCCAATACACCGAATACCGCTTCGTCGTCATCGAGCACTCGATCGAGCTCTACGGCGCGCTCGTCGCCATTCTCTTCGCGGCCTTCGGCATCTGGCTCGGCCTCCGCATCACGCGGCGTCGCGAAACCATCCGCGAAACGGTCGTGGTCAAGGAAGTGCTTGTCCCCGCGGGCGCCCCCACCGTCGGGCCCTTCGCTCCCAATATCGCCCAGCAGCAGACCCTCGGCATCACGCCGCGCGAGCTCGAAATCCTCGCCCTGGTCGCCCGCGGTTTCAGCAATCGCGAGATCGCCACGCACCTTTTCGTTTCCGAAAACACCGTCAAGACGCACTGTGCCCGCGTCTTCGACAAGCTCGGAGCCGCTCGCCGCACGCAGGCCGTCCAGCGCGGTAAAGAGCTAGGCCTTCTGGCGTGACCGCGTCAACAGAAAGCATGATTTCCGCTCCATTTCCTGCAAAATCATCCGAAAGAATGACGACATCCGGCCCCGTTACACCGCATCGTGGCACTATCGTCACTCGCACCAGGAGCCTCACGTGAAGAAAACCGTCCTCACCTTCGGCCTCATCTCCGGCCTCATGATCTCCGTCCTTATGGGCGGATCGCTTCTCCTCGCCCACAAAATCGGCTCCGGCCACAGCTTGGTTCTCGGCTACACCATCATGGTGGCCTCGTTCCTGCTGGTCTACTTCGGCATCCGCAGCTACCGCGACAACACCCTCGCCGGCCAAATCTCCTTCGGCCGCGCCTTCGCCTGCGGCATCCTGATCACCCTCATCACTACCGTCTGCTACGTCGCCATGTGGGAGGTCCTCTACTTCAACTTCATGCCGCACTTCATGGACAGCTACTTCGCTGCGCAGATTCACAAAGTCCAGTCTTCCGGACTCGACCCCGCCACCGTCGCCGCGAAGGTCGCTGCCATCCAGCGCTCTCAGCAGCTCTATCAAAACCCCCTCGTCAACATGGCCTACACCTTGATGGAGCCCCTGCCCGTCGGCCTCATCATTACTCTCATCTCCGCTGCCATCCTCCGCCGAAAAGCCCCTACCGAACCCAGTGCCGCTCCCGCAGTCATGAACACGTAATCAAAACGCCGGGCACAATCTCGGCAGCACATCTACTCCCCGTTCTTTGCTATAGAAACTAATCGGCACCCCGCGATAACCTCCCAAGCGCGCAGGGCGTTTGCTGCCCGTTGTGCGCGATACTCTCAAAGGAATGCCTCCTTTCCGGCAAACCCTGCGCACAATCGTCAAGCGCCTCGGCAAGTCCGGGATCGACTTTGTCATCACGCTCGCCTTCTACTTCCTCTTCTACTTCACTGGGCACGCCATTCTCGCCACGGTGTGCTTCCTGGCTCTGATTCCGCCCGCCATCATTCTTCTCATTCGTGGCGTCCGCTACGTGAAACAACACTCCCTCTGGAGCGTGCGTAACCGCCTGCTCTTCGTATATTGCCTCTTCGGTTTTGTTCCCTTGATGCTCCTCTTCGTGTTGGTGATTTTGAGCGCTTGGGCTTTGATGAGCGAGCTTGCCATTTACCTCGCCAGTTCGGCACTGGATCGCCGCATCGAAGCTGTTCGCGAGGCCGCCGATTTCTTGCACGGCGTGCCGCTCGCCTTCCGTTCCGAGGCCGCCGAGCATCTTCTCGACGCCCATAGCCAGGAGTTCCCCGGCGTCATGATCTATCTGATCGACGAAACCGGTGAGCATCGATTCCCAGCGAACAGTCCACCCTTGCAAGTGCCGCCCGGCTGGAAAACCGTCAGCGGTCTCCTGTTTAATAAGGGCCGCTTCTACGCCTGGGCGCACGTGGTGGAAAACCCAAATCAGCAAATCAACCTGCTTGCTCCCTTATCGGATCAGACCATCTCGAACCTGGTGCCGCATCTCGGCGTGATCGCTCTCGTCGAGCCCGGTGATCGCAACAAACGCAAACCGCCGATCGCAGCCGGGGGCATGCACATCAACGTAAACGACAATTCGAAAGATGAAGACCTGACCATCTCGTCAACCGAGAACTCGGTGGAGCCAAACGCCAGCCGCGTGCCTCCACCTGTCAATCGCTTTGATATCCAGGTGGCTTGGCCCTCCACGCGCCCCCACTATCACCTCGACCGCCCAGGCGAAACTCATCCCGGCGTTCTGTGGGTGCAGTCCCGTCCCTCCGCCGTATTTCGAAGCTTCTTCTCGAGCTCCGAGATACTGCGCGGCGTTTTAGTCGACGTGCTTATCACGATTGCCATTCTCTTTTTGTTGGTCGAGCTCGTTGCTCTGATCATCGGCATTTCTCTTTCCCACCGCATCACCACCGCCGTCAGCCAGCTCTACGAGGGCACGCGCCGCGTCATCTACGGCGATTTCCGTCACCGGATTCCCGTGCGCGCTCACGACCAGCTCGGCGAGCTTGCCGAATCCTTCAATCAGATGACCGGCAATCTCGAACGCCTCATGGTGATCGAAAAGGAAAAAGAGCGCCTGGAAACAGAACTCGAGATCGCGCGCGAAGTGCAGGCCCAGCTCTATCCGAAGGAAGCCCCGCCGCGCGGTGGCCTGCAAGTGACCGCTCGCTGCGATCCCGCCCGCATGGTTTCGGGCGATTATTACGATTACCAGGCGCTCGTCCAGGGGAAAATGGTGTTCGCCATCGGAGACATAGCCGGGAAGGGAATCTCGGCCGCACTACTGATGGCGACTATGCAAGCCGCACTGCGCGCTCAAGTCAGTCAATCCCAGCCTCCCGGTGACACGAGCGATGTCTCCGAGCTCGATCCCGCAAACCTCGTCTCCAAGCTCAACCAGCAGATCTACGCGCACACTTCGCCTGAAAAATACGCGACCTTCTTCTTCGCTCTGTACGATGAGAGCAGCCGCAGCCTGACTTATACGAACGCCGGCCACCTTTCTCCGCTCTTGTTTCGCGATGGAACCGTTGCGCCGCTCGATTCCAATGGCACGGTGGTGGGCGCGTTTCCGTTCTCGACATATGGTGAGAGTTCACTCACCTTTCAACCCGCCGACTTGCTCGTCTGTTATACCGACGGAATTACCGAGCCCGAGAATGCCTATGGCGAGATGTTCGGCGAAGAGCGCTTGATCGATCTGGTGCACAGAAATCTCCACCACGACGACCACGAAATCATCCGAATCATTTTTGACGCGGTCCGCGGCTGGACGGGAATGCCCGAGTTGCACGACGACATGACTCTTCTTCTTGCCCGGCAGGTGCAGCCCGCGTGAAGATTCTAACCGCCGCGGAGATGCGTGAAGTCGATCGGCTCACGATCGAGCGCGGCATTTCGGGTCTCATCCTGATGGAAAACGCTGGCAACCGCGTTGTCGATTTCCTCCGCGAGACCTTCGCTCCTCTCGAACAACAGCGCGTGGTTGTCATCTGCGGCAAGGGCAATAATGGCGGCGACGGGTTCGTGGTTGCTCGCCAGCTATTCACGCGCAAACTCTGCCGCCAGTTCACCGTCGTCGAACTCTTCGATCCCGAAACTCTAAGCGGCGATGCCGCGGCGAACCGGCGCATGCTCGACGTCTGCGGCTGTCCGGTCGTGCGCGAACTTCCCGACCAAGCCAATCTCGCCACTCTCGTCATCGATGCGGTGCTCGGTACCGGGCTCACTGGCCCGGCAAAGGGCCCGTCGCTCGACGCCATCCGCCTCATTAACGACCGCTTCCCGCTGGCCAAGAAGATTGCTGTCGACATCCCATCGGGTTTGCCCTCCGATGAACAAACCGGTTCGATCGGTGAGTTCGTGCGGGCCGATTATACGGTTACCTTTACGGCTGCGAAACGAAGCCAATGCCTCTCGCCGCTTAACATTCATATGGGACGACTGATCGTCGTCCCTATCGGCAGCCCGGCTGAACTTTACGAGACGAACCCAAATTACAAGCTGAATCTCACCACCCCAGCCGATATTCGCCATATATTCGCTAAGCGGCCCTGCGATTCGAATAAGGGAATGTACGGTCATGTCCTGGTTGTCGGGGGTTCGTTCGGTAAAAGTGGCGCGCCCGCCATGGCTGGATTGGGTTCGTATCGCAGCGGGGCCGGTCTGGTGACGGTCGCGGCCCCGAAGAGCGCCCTGCCGATGATCGCCGCAGTCCGCCCCGAGCTGATGACCGAGCCGCTAGGCGAAACCGAATCGGGTCGGCTTCGTTTGGCAGATGCCGACCAGATCCTGGATCTACTCAATAAAATGACCGTGCTGGCTCTTGGCCCCGGCTTGGGCACGGAAGAAGAGACAATGCGTTTGGTAAAACGGCTCTACGCCGAGGCCGAAGTTCCGGCCGTCGTCGACGCCGATGCGCTCAATGCATTGGCTGGCGACCTTCCGGCCACTACCAAGACCCGCATCCTAACCCCACATCCCGGCGAGATGGGCCGCCTGATCGGTAAATCGGCAAAAGAGGTCCAGGCCGATAGGCTCGGCCTCGCTCAACAGCTTGCCAGCCGGAGCGGCGCGGCCATTGTACTCAAAGGTGATCGCACGATCATTGCCTTCCCGGATGGCGAAACTTGGGTGAATCCAACCGGATCGCCCGCCATGGCAACCGGAGGTACCGGCGACATCCTGACGGGGATGACCGCCGGACTCATCGCGCAGCATCCGCCCGCTCGGCATCCAGCAGAGCGGGATCCAGAGGCCTGGAAGCGGGCCGTTATCGCCGCGGTTTGGCTTCATGGCCGCTGCGGTGAGCTGGCCGGAGAGCATTGGGGCGAAGAAGCGACCCTGGCGACCGATCTCCTGGACTTCCTGCCCGAGGCCATGAATGAAGTCCGTCCTTCGCTTTGAGACTAGCTCAGACGAAAAAACACGTGCTCTCGGCCGTCAACTCGCCCCCCAGTTACCTGAACGTGGCGTGGTGCTGCTGATCGGAGAGCTGGGAGCCGGCAAGACAACGCTGGTCCAGGGCATCGCGGAAGGCCGCGGGGCGGCGCGCGCCGAGGACGTTTCCAGTCCTACCTTCACGCTCATTCACGAATACGGCGATCCCGTAAGTGTTTACCACATAGACTTATACCGGCTCGACACCTTGGAAGAAGCACGGCGGCTCGGCTTAGAAGATATATATGATGCGCCTGGGCTGGTGCTGATTGAGTGGGGTGAGCGCTTTCCGGAGTTGCTGCCGCGGCAACGCGTTGAAATTCGAATCCGCCACGCCGGTGAGGACAGGCGCGCAATCGAAGTTATGGAATTGGATTAACGCTCGCCTGGAGTGCAGGGCCAGACAAACACCTTGGTAACCGGATCGGTGGCTGTTTGTCTTCTAAGCGTATGGATACTTTGAAGGCAGAATTGGCTGAATTTCAAACCGCGAAAGATCTGAAAACGATCCTGGCTGCGGAGGGTCCGTGCTTGAGCGCCTATATTTCGCTCAGCACCGCGCCTCCGAACCAAAGCGCGAAGACCAACGCGTTGGAGTGGAAAGAGACGCTTCGCGCGCTGGAGCCGAAAGTGCATCAGCACGGTTCGGTGGCCCGGGAGCTGTTGGAAAGCATCAGGGATTGGGATGGGATCTTGCATGGTCAGCAGCCACAAGGGCGCTCGATTGCGGTTTTGCGATCGCCGGACGTGTTTCGGGTGACCTGGATCGAAGAGCCGGTGAAGAGCCGGGCAAAGCTTGGGCCGCATTTCTACATCCGGCCGCTGTTGCCCGATCTGACGCGTGATAAAACTTTCTACATTCTGGCTCTCAGCCAGAAAAATGTTCGGTTGCTGCGATGCACAGCGCGCACCTCCGAAGAGGTTCCGTTTCCTCCGCACGTCGCGCCCAGCTTTGACGCCTACATGAACACCGAGAAGCCCGATCATTTGACGGAAGGACGGTCAGCGCCCGGTCCAGGTGCCGGGTCGTCGAAAGGCGTGATGTTCACGGTCAGTTCCGAGCGCGAAGACAAAGACGAGTATCTCACGCACTTTTATCGGCAGATTGAGCGTGGAGTCGAGGAGGTTTTGCGTGGCAAGAATGAGCCGGTGGTGCTGGCTGGTGTTGAGTATGAGGTTGCGTTATTTCGATCCTTGAGCTCGAATCTCCATTTGGCGCAGGACTGCGTCCAGGGCGCGCCGAACGGCCTCAAGTCCGGCGAGATGCACGCTCGGGCGCTCGATGCGATGTTGCGCTGTCACGAAAAGAAGGTAGACGAAGCCCTGGCGCAGTACAACCACAAGGTGGGCGCCGGCGCCTCGAACCGGCTAAAGGATGTCGTCACGGCAGCGCACGATGGACGTGTACTTACGTTGCTGGTTTCGGATTCATTGGAGACAACAGGCGTTTTCGATGAATCCACCCACACGGTGAAGGGCCGCGAAACCGGAAGCGCGGAAGACGAAGACCTGATCAACGATGCAGCCGTTCAAGCGATTCTGCATGCCGGCCAAGTCTTCGTTGTCGCAAATCGCAAGATGCCTAACGGCGCTCCATTAGCAGCGATTTTTCGCTTTTGATTTTTGAATCACAACAAACAATCCGCTGAAGCCGAGCAGCGCCAGGGCCGTGCTTGTGGGCTCGGGCACGGTGCTGCCGCTTGGCATTGTCGCGGCTTCAAAATCGGTTAACGCGAGATCGGCGATCAAGGCATCACCCGCGGTGGTCGGATGGAGGCCATCAAATGTGAACAGGTAATTGTCCGGATCTCCTCCGGGCGGCGTGGCGCCTGGATTCAGGCCGTATTGGCTGGGATTGCCCAGGATGTTGTTGAACAGCGTCTCGATATCGACGCCTACCAGCACAATTCCAGGGAACTCCGTCTTCAGGCTTGCCAGGTCGGTGCTCCATTGCGCGTCGAAGGCTCCGCTTGCGGCGTTCAGCGCGGCCGCATCGCCGCTGGCCTGGCCCGCCGGCGTGTTGCCCAGCAAGGGCACGTTGAACCAGAGGAAATACTTGCCGCCTTCGCCAGCGAGAGTGGCGATATTCGCTTCGAGATTGTCAGCAGCAGTTACCGGATTGTTGCCTCCGATAATGTCATTGGCTCCGGCCCAAAAGCTATACAGCGAAGTGGAGGGGACACTGGATTTGCCGGCGAGATAGATATTGAGCTGATCGGAAACGTAGCCGATGCCATTGGAGCCGGTGTCGGCGCCTGCCACCGCGTAGTTCGTCCCACTGCCAGGCGCGAGAAAGGGCTGCGGATCGGGAAGTCCGGCCTTGGCTGCGAATTGGTCTATCCATAATCCGGAGGGGCCGCCGGGATCCGGCGGATTGGTAAACTCGCCAACTTGGAATGGCAGGCCGGGGATGTTTCGATAGGCATATCCGGCGCCGGGCTCGGCGCCGAGAGTCGCAATGGAGGCATTGCCGGTATCGGTAAGGCTGTCGCCGAAGGCGACGATCTGATTCACTGGATCGCCGAAGGCCGCGAAGAACGGCAGCATCAAGGCCACGCCAGAAACTGCTAGGATACGTCTGCGCATATGGAATAGGATAGACCGGAGGAGCCGAGTGGTTACATGCAAATCGATACAATTCGGGGTAAAGCTAGTTTAGGAGGCGCATGGTACCTGCTTTGAACGCTGAGCAACAGTCGGACTTGCTGCGGCGGGGATTCTCCCGGCGAGGCTTCGGCCGGATTGCGACCCTTTTGAGCGCGGGCGCCGCGCTGCCGTTCTACAACGAGCAGGCGCTTGCGCAATTATCGAAATCGGGGCCCATTCCACCGGATGCCGTGAAGATTGACGCTAACGAAAATCCGCTGGGTCCATGCCCGGAGGCGGTCGACGCGATCTATCAAGTGATCAAACAGGGCGGCCGGTACATGTGGCAGGCGACCGATACCCTGGCGCAGAATATGGCGGGTACGCTCGGCGTAAAATTCGATCCCGATGACCAGCAAAGTTACATCCATATTTTCGCGGGCTCGAGCGCACCGCTGCACCAGGCAGTGCTGGCGTTCTGTTCGAAAGACCGGCCGTTCGTGAAGGGCGATCCAGGCTATGAGGCGGGCGAGATTGCGGCCAAATATATTGGAGCGCCCGTGGTGGCGGTGCCGCTCAAGAAGGGAAGCTACGACCACGATGTGAGGGCCATGCTGGCTGCCGCGCCAAATGGCGGATTGTATTACGTCTGTAATCCGAATAATCCGACGGGTACCGTGACCAGCCGCTCCGACATCGAGTACCTGGTTGCGAACAAGCCGCAGGGCTCGATCGTGATGATCGACGAGGCCTATATTCACTTTTCGACGAAGGCAGTGCCCTGTACCGATATGGCGGCGCGCGACCAGGACGTGGTGATCTTGCGAACCTTCTCAAAGATCTACGGCATGGCGGGATTGCGGGCGGGCGCTGCGATTGCGCGGCCGGATCTGCTGGCGCGAGTGAAGCAGTGGAGCGCGGGCGCGATGCCGATTACGGCGATGTACGGGGCGACCGCAAGCTTGCAAGTGAAGAACCTGGTAGAGCAGCGGCGGGAATACATGACCGGCATCCGCGAAGAGACGTGCAATTGGCTGGCATCGAAGAACGTGGAGTTCATTCCGTCGGAAGCCAACCACTTCATGATCAACGTCAAGCGCTCAGGCAAGGATTTTCGCAAGGACATGACGCAGCAGAAAGTCTATATCGGGCGTTCGTGGCCGGTCTGGCCGGATTGGATTCGCGTAACGGTGGGAACAAAAGAGGAGATGGCGAAGTTTAGAGACGCATTCGCGAAGTGTTACAACGCTTGATGGCGTTTGCGCGACGCTGGGCGAACGGCTTGGGGACCGCTCGCCCGTTGATTGCGCTTCGCGTTTCGGGAGCAACCTCAGTCTCAGCCGCATTTACCCTCAAAGCAGTGGCATATTGGCATGATGGAAAACTGATCCAGAATGGCGAAACCAATCTCATTGTTGGTCCCGGTGTAGGCCACATCGAACGAATAGTAGGTCCGGTTAGGATCGGGGCATCCGGTACCTTGGATGTCATAATTCACTAATGCTGGCGAGACATTCGCAATCGTCAACGGACCCGGTGGGATCGGTCCGGGCGGATTCCATCCTGAGCCGGTTAACTGCGAGATGTTGATTGTGAATGCACCCGTGCTGGTCTCCGCCGTCCATGCGATCTCGAGTCCGGGTGTCTGTCCCTCTTTGTTAGGTACGGTATTCACCGCGAGTGCGGGCGCGACGCTGGTCTGTGCGACAAAGCCGTCCCCCTCTACCTGGCTGACCGTCGACCAGCTGCCGGCTGATAAAGACAGACTCGCGTACATGATGTTATCGGGTCCTCCCTCGGGCCCTTCGAGCCAAGCGAGATACAGTTCGTTGCCGAACAGCGCCAGGGCCGGGGCTGTGTCCGGAGTGACACCTGAAGCTGGAGTTGACGCAATGGTCCACAGGCCGCCCGAACCCGTGTAGCTTGCGAGCATGATGGTGTCGCTTTCGGTGGTGTACGCGAGGTACACCATCGAGCCGTTTGCGGCCAGAGCCGGATGTGAGGTACTCACAGCGTATTGTCCGGAGCTCGTAACAACCTTCTGCTGGGCTGAGAATGTCGAACCACCTGTAGATGTCGAGTAATAGATCTTATCCGCGGGATCCGGGTTCTCTCCCTGCCAGGCGACATAGAGAGTGCTGCCCATAGCCGCCAAAGCGGGCGCCTTTGTCGTCAATGCACCGGCGATCCTGTTTTGATTTGCCCAGGCCGGATATCCTGATGTGTACCAGATTTGATTGCCGCTTTGGCCTTTCCACGCCGCGTAGATATTGCCTTCCAGGCTCGCGAGAGCTGGTGCGGTCCGTGTCTCCGCGGTGAAACTGGAGTTAGATATCGTTTGCGCCGAGGCCAAATTGGCAACGCAGTAAGCTAGAGCGGCCGTGATTACAGCCGTGTAATTGATTGAACGTTTCATGACTTTTTCTCCTTATTGAACGGGATCTTTTTGTTCCCTACTTGGGAGGGGCCTGAGGCGGCTCCGGGGTACCAAACGACATAACGGCGAAGGTATCGTCGTTGAACGTTCCGTACAACTCTCCTGTCTTGGCGTCACAGGTACCGGTGAACGATTGGGTGCCGTTTCCCCACGATTCCAGCGTGAGAGTCACGGTGATAGTGTTTGTCACGCCCTTGAGCGAGATATAGTTACTGTCATTAACTGACACCCCGAGCTGATCGGCTTGATATATGTCGAATGGCTGCTCGTTCAGGCAAACACCAGAGCTGCCTGGGCAGAATGGCGCCGTGCGGCCGCTAAAAAGTTGAGGCAGGTGCGTGGCCGAAAGCAGCGTACCAAAGTCCAGGATTCCCGAGTAATCGCTGATCGTCAGGGACCCGGTCGTATAGCTGGCGTATGCGGTGCCGGTATAATTCTTCATCGTCACGAGCTTGAATGGCACCGTGTAGTCCGTTGGAGCGCTCGGTACGCAATCAGCTTTCAGGAAGGCCGGGAGTAGCATCAGAGCGACTAGCGGCGAGATTTTTTTGTAAATACTCAAACGTTTCATGACTTTTCTCCTTTTGGTCGATCGCGACGCGATCAATGACGCCGCGATCGTCTTTCAATAGAGGAAGCGAGATGTTCCGAGAAAGACCGCCAGCCAATCAAAAAGAAAATGCGGTGGGGGTGAGCTGCCGCCGGCCAGCAACGCCAGCGCTGCCGATATGAGCTGAAATCAACGCCGGGATGTTGCCGTTATAATTAGGCCAATCGAGGCAGCCACATTGACGCCCAACTCTGGGGAAGTAACGCTCTTACTTCAACAGTGGAAGAGTGGGGACAAGCGGGCCGAGTCCCTGGTGTTCGAGTTGTTGATGCCCGATCTGCGAAGGATAGCGGGGCATTGTTTTCGAAAAGAGCGGCCGGGCCACACGCTGCAACCGACGGCCCTAGTGAACGAAGCATTTCTGAAATTGGCCGCGGCAAGAAATATAGATTGGCGGGATAGAGGCCATTTTCTCGCTTTAGCTGCGAGGGTCATGCGGCGCTATCTGATCGATCACTGGCGCGCTCAAGCGTCTGTCAACTTCGTTCCTATGGATGGGCTTCCGGAGCGTGTACTTGCCAACTATCCGGATGCTCTGGATCTTGCGACCGCGCTGGACACCTCACTGGACGAGATGGGATCGGAGTCCCGGCAATGGCGAACCGTCGTGGAGCTGAAGTTTTTTCTCGGCCTGACAGATAGCGAGGCGGCAGACGCGTTGAATATCCCCTTGCGCACTCTCCAGCGCGAATGGCATCGGGCTCGCAAATGGCTGTTCGAAAGACTTACCGCCGAACCATGGAAAACAACCGCGAACAAGACGAACGGGTGATGACTCTCGTCGCCGCGGCGCTCCGTCTGAAGCTGGAAGAACGTGAATCGTACGTTCGGCTTGCCGCAGGAACAGACGACGACCTATATAAAGAGGTCACTGAAACGCTGGAGTGGGAACAGCGGATGGGCAGTTTTCTGCAAGAGCCAGCGATCGCGCTGGAGAGGCTTGCTCATCCATTTGAAGCGGGAGAGGTGATTTCCCAGCGATTCGAAATTCTTAACGAGATCGGGGAAGGCGCAATGGGAGTGGTGTACGAGGCCTTCGACCGCAAACGCAACCAGAGGATCGCAATCAAAGCCGCGAAGCCCGGTTTCCGGCGGCTGTTATCACCCGAGCTGGAGGGCGCGCTGAGGGTACGGCACCCAAATGTTTGCCTTGTGAACGAGATTCATACGGCGCAAACCAAACACGGCGAAATTGATTTTTTGACGATGGAGTTGCTGGAAGGCGAGACGTTGTCGGCCCGTTTGTCTACTTGCGGTGAATTATCCGTCAAGGACGCTACGGAGATCGCGCGGCAGTTATGTGCGGGTTTGGCGGAAGCTCACCGCACGGGCGTGATTCACGGCGATCTGAAGGGTAACAACGTGATGCTCTGCGGAACGGATGATGGAAATCTTCGCGCTGTCATCACGGATTTTGGATTGTCGGGCGAGACGGCTCGAGCCGAAGCGGTGTGCGGCACCCCGCGCTATATGGCGCCTGAGCTGTGGCAGGGCGAGAAGGCTTCCAAGGCATCAGACATTTACGCCTTAGGCGTGATCCTATTCGAAATGGCTGAAGGGCGGCCACTTGGGGGCGACGGTTCGCCAGCGCGCCGTATACAAACGATGGGCGCGCCGCAGAGTTACACGCGACTGGTCGAAGGGTGCTTAAGCCTGGAGCGGGGAAGACGCTGCCGCGCTTTTGAAAACGCTGCGCAGCAGAACTACTGGCGAGACCGGCGCTTGAGCCGCCGAAGCGTAGTTGCCGCAGGCGCTGGAATTGTGGCCGCGCTAGCAGGCAGCGCGTGGCTGGAACGGAGTAAGATTCATAATTTGTTCCGTCCCATTCCGGGCAAGCGCTTTGTTGCGCTGCTGCCCTGGCCTCCTACAATGGATGCTCGCGCGAAGCCGCTGGTGAGCGGTGTGATCGATGCGATTGAAAATGAGCTCTCCCGCGCCGAAGCATTCGATAGAGACTTCTTCGTGGTCTCTTCACATGACACGCCGTCGGGCGCCGATGCAACTCAAATCGCCGGGATTTGCGATGCGCTCGGGGCAAATTTGGCACTGGAGGCGTCCGGTGTTCCGCAGGCCGCGAGCTTTCAGTTGCTGCTCAGAGTATTGGACGGTAAGAGCAGTGCGGTACTCAGGCAGTCGAAGATCGTTTGCGCCATGGGCGAGATCGGGTCGCTCTCGGCAAGCGCTGTTAGGGCGGCGGCCAGGCTGCTTGATGTTCGCTGGGAAAGGGAGGGGAATCGCGGGCTCGAGCCCGGCACCCATTCCGCGCAGGCGTTCAGATCTCTACAGACCGCGGAAGAGTTGAGAAACAGGCCAAACGACGATGGGTTGAACGAGGCGATCGAGAATTATAAGATCGCGCTCGATGCGGACCCGCTGTATGCGACCGCTTACATCAAGTTAGCGATCGCCTATTGCCGTCTTTACGACTTGAATCGCGATCCCGGAATCCTCGAGCTAGTACAAGCGAATGCCGGGAAAGGCATGCGATTAGATCCAACTTCGGCGGATGCGCATCTGGCGCTATCCTGCGTGGCGGAACAAAGAGGAGATCAGAAGAAAGCACTCGACGAGATCCGGCATGCGCTCGCATTGGATCCGGCTAATCCCAGAACTCTGCTTTGGCAAGGAGAGCTCTATCATCGATTCAACCGATGGGCGGATGCCGAGCAAACTTACATGCGGTTGAGGAAAGAGCGGCCTAATTACTGGCCGGCGTACAACGATCTTGGATCTGTGCTAAGCGCGCAGGGGAAATATCGCGAAGCACTGCAAGCTTTTCACGCAGCGACTGTGGCGGCGCCCGGATCCGCATTGGCGTTCAATAACTTGGGAGGGCTTTTTCTAAAGCTCGGGAAACTCACCGAAGCAATGGATAATTTTCAAAAGAGTTTGAAGCTAAAGCCCAGCGACGTAGCCTATTCAAACTTAGCAGAAGCCATGCGGGCGAATAGTAAGTACGCCGAAGCGCTTCCGTTGAGTCAGAAAGCTGTCAAACTCGAGCCTTCCGACGATCAGAACTGGATGGACTTGGCCGATTGCTACGAATCGTTACATGGACGCGAGCGGGAAGCCCAGCAAGCTTACCAAAGAGCGGCTGCGGAGGTGGAACGGCGGCTCCAGACTGATCCGGCAGACGGTCCCGCCTGGATCCGGCTGGCTCTCTATCGCGTGAAGGGTGGTTCGCCCGGCGACGTGCCCTCGCTTCTTAGAAGAGCCGGCAACATTGGAGATACGGATGTCGATTCCGAACTGATACGAGCGCGCGTATTCGAGTTATCAGGTAAGCACAAAGATGCACTGATTACGCTGGCTGATTGTTTCAAAAGAGGCACGACGCCGTTCGAGGTGGCGTATATAAAAGATTTTGCCGCTCTCAGGAAAGATCCGGAATACACGAGAGTCGAAGCAAGGCAGTCTAACGGAACCGGGAATTGAGGACACTATGTTACGAAAATACCTGTTGTTTCTTTCTACGGGAGCGGTCGCTTTTGCTTGGGTGCGGATACCGCCTTGCGGGCATTGCCACAAAATTCATATTCACTGCGAGAACGGGCGCACGAAGACCGATCGACGAAAGGTTACAGTCGTGCGGAATTCGAATCTGACGGGAATTGAATGGGAGGCGCTTCCCACGGGCAATCCGAATTGGACTGTCACATTCGACTCAGATAGGCCGTGCGGACGCCCGCGCATCGATAACCAGAATCCGGTTTGTGATGTTACGGGAGCCCCTGGCCGATATGTCTACAGGGTCAAGCTAGAGGGCTGCGAACGGGAGGGTCGAGGCGAGATAATCGTCAAATGATTCGAGCCTGAGGCTCTTCGCTATTCATCCTTCAGCCACTCGGGAGAGAGCAGCGCGCGGACGTCGGCCTTGGAGAGATCGGATTTGAGGATCACACGGGCGGGGAGCTCGAGGCGCTTGGCGGGTGTGTGGCCGTTGAGTTCATCGTCGAGCGATTTCACCGCTTCATAGCCAAGCCGGAATGGGTTTTGCACGAGCATCGCATTGATGGTGCCATCCTGAAGAGCTTCGACATGGGTCTTGCTGAAATCGAACGTGACGAGCTTGAGCTTGCCTGCGAGGCCGCGGTTGCGCACGGCCTGAATACTCCCACGTGAAGCCGCTTCGCTGGACGCGAAGAGGCCGGCGAGATCGGGATGCGCGGTGAGGATGTCTTCGGCGGCTGCGCGGGAGCGGGCGGGATCGGCCATACCGTATTGCCGGGCGACGATTTGGATCTGCGGAAACTCCTTGGCCATCGTTTCATCGAACCCGCGCTCGCGTAGAACGGTGGAGGTGCCGCCGGGCTTCTGCATCACCATCGCGACTGGACCATGATCGCCGATGAATGAGGCGAGGGTTCGCGCGGCGGTGCAGCCGGCCCCGTAGTTATCCGTCGCGATGAAGCTGACGTAGTTGTCGATGTCCACGGCGGAATCGAAAACCGTGACCGGAATGCCGGCGCGGATAGCGCGCTCGAGCGGAGCGACCAGGGCACGCTCATCGGTGGCTGAGATGGCGAGCGCCGCGACCTGGCGAGTAATCATCGAATCCACGATTTCAATCTGGCGCGCGTAATCGGTCTCGTTTTGCGGACCATTCCAGAGGATGTCCAGATGGAAATCGCGAGCAGCTTGTTCGACGCCGGCGTGAACCGAAAGAAAAAAGAGATGCGAGGTGGCTTTAGGCACCACGCCGATAATCTTTTGACCGGAGCGGCGGCAACTCGCGAGAAGGGCGAGTGAGCCCGCGGCGAGAAGTCGGCGGCGCGTGTACATCCGTAGACATGGTAGAACGCAGCCTCAAACGAGCTGCTGTTGATCGGTGCGAGCCAGGACGAATAGCGTTGCGTCGTCATTCTTTTGGCAGTGAAGCCGGAAAGCGGCGAGATCGTCGCGGCAGGCAGCGAGCATATCAGCGGGACAGGCGAAGCGATGCTCGGCGATCAACCGGCGCAGACGGTCAGCTCCGTATTCGGCGTTCGATGCGTCCGTTGCTTCGGAGACTCCATCGGAGTAAATGATCATGCGCTCGCCGGGCGCGAGCGATAGCCGAGTCAGAGAGAATTCTTCCTGGCCGAACATGCCGACGGGAAGGCTGGAACCTTCGAGCGGCTCCACGCTGCCGTTGCGGGCAATGAGCGGAGCGGGATGTCCGGCATTTGAAATTTCGATTTCCCCATTGCCGAGAGCGTGCCCGCACACGAGAGTTGCGTACTGGTTAGGCAGTGTGCTTTCGGAAAAGACGCGGCTGGCGTGCTGGAGCATGGATTGAAGCGAGAAACCCATGGGTATGAGAGTTCGAAACATGGCGTGCAGGTGCGCCATGAGCATGGAGGCCGCGACACCTTTGCCGGAGACATCGCCGACCATGAAATACAGTCCGGATCCATTGGCTTCCACCACATCGCAATAATCGCCGCTGACCATGCCGGCCGGTTCATAGTGATAGCAGATGTGCCAGCCGTGGCGCTCCAGATTCTGGGGCGGCAGCAAGCCTTTCTGAACGCGTGCAGCAAGCTGCAAATCCTGTTCGAGGGCATCGCGTTCGCGCTTGCTCAAGTGATCGAGACAGAAGCGGACCAGAGGGTCACAGATGAGACGATCGCATTCGATGGTGTCGTGACAAGCCTCACAGAGACCGTATGAGCCGTCTCGTATTCTGCCTAGGGCGCTGTCGACTTCTTCCAGCAGGGCGTGCAGGTTCGCGGGGTGCGCTTGTTCGGACAGCGCATCCTGCAATCGATCGCGCCGGGTTAGCAATTGCTGGCGCATGAATTGGTTAATGGCGGTTGCCATAATGCCTCCCGCGTATATGCACTAACAGCTCAAGATTTTGATGCTCTCGAGTAGCGGAAAGTTGAGCTGAAATCGGCTTCCCACAGGCCCATTTTCGCGAACTGCGCGGGCGGGCGGCCATCCGAAAGTTGCGGCTGTTTCGGTTTCGAAAGCGCCTCTACTCCGACCCTTTCGGCTGAAGCATGGCTTTGAGCTGCCGAAACGCGGTGGCGTCCAGGTTGAGCTTCAGCCGGTTGGGGATATCGGGCTTGGCAGCGGAGGAATCGTGGTTTTGGGCGCGTTCGAGCAGGGTGGCTGCGTCGGAATCGGCTGGTTTGCGGTCGAGAACCGATTGCAGCTCCTTCACAGCCTCATCGAAGCGGCCATTCTTCAAGAGCGCGGCGCCGAGATTGAAGAGATACGTGGCGTCATTCGAATCGCCGTCGACGGCGCGATGTAAGTCGCCCAGGGCGGCGGGCTGATTCAATTGCATTTCGGCGGCGCCTAAGTTGTTGTAGACCTCATTGAGGGGATAGGTTTTGAGAACTTCACGGAAGAAATTTGCGGCAGATGTGTAGTCGGCCGCGGCGTAGGCGCTGAGTCCCATTTTGAAGCGCGCTTCGAAGTAGTGCGGATCGGTCGTGTGGATATGCTGAAACCAGGCGAGGGCCTGCGCATAGTCTTTCTTTTGGAGCGCCAATCTTCCCAGCTCAAAGTCCGGGCTGGAGAAGTTAGGATCGAGCGCCGCCGCCTGCATGAACCATTTCTGCTGCTGATCTCCGCTAGGCGAGAGCAGTCCGCGGACGTAACTCTCCTCGGCATCCACGCGAATCAACTTGTTGGGCGCCATGAATTGATCAAGCGCCAGGTTCGCCTTAGGTTCCAGATATTTGAGCGTGACGAATGCGAGATGTTCCTCAAGCCGCGAGAGTTCGGAGAGTTTGCCGGTTTCGGACGCCTCCGGGCCGTCGTGCATGTGCCGCAGGTCGAGAAAGCGCGCACTTAGTTGGACGGAACTATCCTTTAACTCCGAGCTGCCGGCGGGTAAGTTGGCGTCGTAAGTGCCGTAACAAAGATAGTCGGCATCCAGGCTCTGGCCGAGCCGGATCAGGGTGGCCTTGGTGAACGTAGCTCCGGGGCGAAGCGACAGGTGGTGCATGGCTTCGGCGCGGGAGCTACGATCGAGTACGATCTGATTGGCCGCGGCGTATTCGTTCATGAGCGTTTCGGCGACGCTTTCGCCGACCCAATTGAGGTCGGAATATTGCGAATGGTTCTGAAACTGGAGGACGAGCACGGTGGCCGGGAAAGCCGGGACGGCGGATAAAAGCGAGAACGAAAGGAGCAGAGAAAACAGCCGCACGCGACCATGTTAGCGCGGGGTCGCAGCGGAACGTCTTTCGAGCGCGCACACCTTATTTACAAGCGCAGCTTTAGCAGCGTAACGCCTCGCGAAGGGCTCGAGTTCTTACGGCTCGAAACGCGATTCGAAAGCTCGCTCGAGTTGGCGCCAGTCGTTCTCCAGACGCTGGAACCAGGTCACGGACGGATAGCCTGGCAAAGCATCTACTTTCCTGAAGCCATTGGGCACCTCAAACAGGCTCTTGTCCAGCGGGTCGCTGGAGAGTTCCAGGACTTCGCGGATCATTGAGCCATCAGTCTCAAGAACAGGGATTCCGGGAAGTGACGGAACGCCGTGATTCACAACCGTATCGCGACACATGGTTTTGATAGATCCGGCGTACGAGCCGAGCAGGTAAGGCCGTGCCGCAGGGCCGGCTTTCGCCGCTGGGATGTACCACCCGTCCTTCTCCCTTTCGTGTGTCCAATCACACGCGCCGGGTTCGGCAACGTGCCGCTCGCGGAGCAGAAAATGGCTTGCCATGCGTCCGAGGAACTCTCGCCGCTCACCTGTGTCGATTGTCTCGTAATAGATGTTCACGACCTTTCCGGATTCCCGGATGGCCGGAGGCCGAGAAATCCACTGCGCCAGCAAGACAATCCAATCCGCACTGTGTGGGCCCTGTTCGACATACTCCTGCGATTGTAGGTCGAGTAAGTACATCGTCTTCTGTTCAGAGTTCCAGATGGTCACGGGCCGTCGCGAGCCGTCGGGGCCGATATCTTCAGTGCGCATGTTTTTGCCTTGAACGTATTGCGCATAGATCGTCTCCCGCCCGGCAAAGGTGGTTTTAGTCACCGTGTGCGTGTCCGCTTCTGAAGGGACGCCGAGCAGAACGAGCAAAAGCGCGACGGCCAAGGTGCGCATGAAGATATCGTACCGAGCGCGGCCCGGTGCAAGACTCCGGACCGCCCAGCATTCTCGCGAGGAGACATCGGCTCAACCTTGGTCTGAATTTAGAGGCGTTCAACAAAGGCCTTCACGCGCTCCCGCGCCTGCTGCTGCACGGACGCATCCGACCCGAAGCCGTGCAGCCAGACTACCTCGGGCTCGTGCCGGAACCAGGTCATTTGGCGCTTGGCGTATTGCCGGGTTCTGACCTGGCATTCATATATAGCTTGATCGAGCGGGAGCCGACCGGAGAGAACCTGCTGCGCCTGCTTGTAGCCGAGCGACTGGAGGGGTTTGGCCTGGGGCGAGAAACCGGCTGCGAGAAGGGTTCGGGTTTCTTCCAGCAGACCGCCGTGAAACATGGCCGCCGAACGTTGGTCGAGGCGCTCGCGCAGCAGCGTTCGATCCGGGGCGAGGCCGAGCTTGAGAACTGCGAAGCCCTGAAGCCGATCACGCGGGGCCGATTGAACATGGGTGGCGGGCTGGCCGGCCAACAGGGTCAGCTCTAATGCCCGAATGAGTTTCTGCCGATCATTTGGATGAATGCGCAGCGCGGCGGCTGGGTCATGAATGCGAAGGAACCGATGGAGCGCGGCGGGGCGGCGCTCGGCGAGCGTATGGAGGCGGGCGCGCAGCGGTTCATGACGGCTGGGAGCTGGCGAAAGGCCGTCGAGAAGCGCGCGCAGATAAAATCCAGTGCCGCCGGCGACGATCGGGAGTCGCTGCCGGTTGCGGATGCTGTCGAGGGCTTGCCGGCCGAGGCGGGAGTAGGCGCCGGCTGTCAGTTCGCAGTCAACGCTCACGATGTCGATCAGGTGGTGTGGGATGCCGCGGCGTGCGGTGATGGAAAGCTTGGCAGATCCGATATCCATTCCCCGATATACCTGAATCGAATCGCAGTTAACGATTTCTCCCTGGAAGGCTTCGGCGAGAAGCAGGGCGAGTTCGCTCTTGCCGGCGCCCGTGGGCCCCATTACGGCGATCAAAGGCCACAATGCGAAATTCGAGTCAACCGTCACGGGGTTCTTCTAACCAATTGAAGTGATTATGGGAACGCCGGAATGAGCCGAGGCATCCGTTATTTTGAGAGCTATACTGGGTGCGAACAACTCGATTCGAGTTATCCAACGCCACACCGAAGCGGTCGAATGCCTCACCTCCACTTTAAATTCCTTCGCCTTACCTGCCTCTGGTTTGCTGCTTGGGCCGTTTTGCCGGCCGCCAGCCTGAGTGCGGGGCAGACCCCTGAACCGAAATCGCCCAATACAGTTCCGCCGCTTTCCTCGCCAGCCAAACAGGCGAGTTCACCGAAAGCGGCCGCCTACTACCATTTTGCGCTTGGTCATCTATATGAGGAGCTGGCGGGCGTTTATGGGAACCGGAGCGATTACGTCAATAAGGCGATCGATAACTATCGCCTCGCCATGAAGGAAGACCCCACGGCGACCTTCCTGGTGGAAGACATCGCGGATCTGTACCGGGCGGCAGGACGGATTCGGGAAGTAGTGGAGGAAGCGCAAGACGCGCTGAAAGCGAACCCCGACGACTTGAATTCCCGGCGAGTGCTCGCGCGCATCTACACGCAGGAGATAGGAGACGCGCAAGCCAATCACATCGATGAAGGCATGGTCCGGCGCGCCATCGAGCAATATAAGATCGTCACGGAAAAAGATCCGAAAGATATAGACAGCCTGGTTTGGCTCGGGCGGCTGGAGCGGATTGCAGAGAATTCGGTGGATGCGGAAGCGGCATTCAAGAAAGTGCTCGCGATGGATCCGGAGAATGAAGATGCGATTACGGGGCTGGCAAGCGTTTACTCGGACCGCGGCGATGCGCGAACCGCATCGGGACTGTTGGAAAAGCTCACCAAGAAGAATCCGTCCGCACGGGCGTATTCAATTCTGGCAAGCGACTACGAGTCGATGCATGAGTATTCGCTCGCGGCGGATGCCTACAAGAAAGCGATCGAGCTGGATCCTTCGCGGGTGGAGTTGAAAGCGGCGCTGGCGCAAGACGAAGCGGCCGCTGGACGATATGACGACGCATTGAAGACTTACCAGGAGATGGCGGACGCCAATCCGCAGGATGCACAACCTTATCTGGGAATGGCGCAGATCTATCGCGAGCAGAAAAACTTCGCCCAGGCTCACCAGATGATCGACAAAGCCAAGGAACTCGACCCCGATGATGTGGACATCCGCTATAGTGAGGTCGGTTTGTTGGAGGCGGAGGGAAAAGATCAAGAGGCCATCGCCAAGCTGAAGGAGCTCTTGGACTTGACTGCTCACCGGGGTAACGGCGACGCAGAGCGAAACGTGCGCGCCAAGATGCTGGAGCAGTTGGGACTGCTTTACCGGGAGGCGCAGGAATACGATCTAGCTATCGATACATTCCGGCAGTTGGCGGAGGCGAATCCGGATCTGGCTGGGCGTGCCGAGGCCCAAATCATCGATACCTATCGGCTAGCCAAGGACTACCCAAAGGCTCAGCAAGAGAGCGATGCGGCGGCGAAGAAGTTTCCGAACGACCGCATTCTGGACGAAGTTCGTGCGCAATTGTTCGCCGACGAAGGCAAGACAGACCTGGCAATTGCCGAGTTGAAGAAGCTGCTAGACGGCAAGAACGATCGAGAAACCTATGTCGCGATGGCCGAGGTTTACCAGAAGGGCAAGAACTTCAGCGAGATGGCGAAGGTGCTGGATGCGGCCGAGAAACTGAGCCAGACGAAGGAAGACAAGGTAAATATATTGTTTCTGCGAGGCGCAATGTATGAGCGGCAGAAGCAATACGACCTGGCGGAGAAAACCTTCCGGCAAGTCATCGACCTGGACCCGACGAGCGCCGAGGCGATGAACTATTTGGGGTACATGCTGGCGGATCAGAACGTGAGATTGCAGGAAGCGCAGGATCTGATCAAGCGCGCGGTCAACCTGGAGCCGAACAACTATGCATACCTGGACAGCTTGGGTTGGGTTTACTATCGACTGAACCGGCTGGACGAGGCGGTGCAGCAATTGACGCGGTCGCTGCAAATCATGTCGAAGGATCCGACAATTCACGACCATCTGGGCGATGTGTATTTCAAGCAGGGCAAGCTGAAAGATGCGATCGCGCAGTGGCAATCGTCATTGAAGGAGTGGAGCGTGAGCTCGCCTGCCGATCTGGAACCGGACGAGGTCGCGAAGGTGCAGAAGAAGCTGGATAGCGCGCGTGTGCGGCTGGCGGAGGAGCAGGGTCCGAAGAACACGGATCAGCCGGTGAAGCCCTGAGCGCGAGCGCACAGGCCGTTGTTTGTTACAGCTTCAACAATGCCCGCAGGCGCTTGGTTTGAATGCGGCTGACCGGAATCTCGGTCTGTTTCTTGTCGTCCATGCGTACTTGAAAGCTCGATTTGAACCAGGGGATCACTTCGCGGATGCGGTTGATGTTCACCAGAAACGAGCGGTGGACGCGCCAGAACAATTCAGGGTCGAGGTTCGACTGCAATTCTTCGATGGTGCGGTAATTGGATTGCCCTTCGAAATGAGAGGTGACCACCGTGATGAGACCGTCATCGATCCGGGCATAAATCATTTCTTGCGCGTCGACGATCAGATTGCGGTTGTTCGTCTTGACCAGCAGCTTGGTGCGTTGCGCGGCTGGGCGCGGCGCAGCGGTTTCAGCCGGCTTGCCGGCGGGGGGCTGGTGTTCCTCAAATGCGCGGCGCGCGCGAGCAACCGATTCGGCAAGACGCTGCTTTTCGACCGGCTTTAGGAGATAATCCAGAGCCTCCAGGCGAAAGGCCTCCACCGCGTATTGATCGAACGCGGTAGTGAGGACGAAATGAGGCAGCGGAACTCCTTTTTCGCGCAGTTTTCCGATCACGCCTAAACCGTCCAGGCCGGGCATCTGCACATCCAAAAAGACCAGTTCCGGCTCCAGCTCTTCAATTGCCTTCAGAGCCTCAAGCCCGTTCGAAGCGGTTTCGAGAAGCTCAATTTCCGGAAAATCCTTCAAAAGATAGGACAGTTCTGCGAGCGCAAGCTGCTCATCGTCCACAATGAGCGTCGAGATGGTGCTTGTGACACCCTGTGGCATTCGAATGTTAGTATAACGTAGGACCGCCTAAGGGCCGGAAGCGCCGAGACGTGGCGATGTGCGCCCCTACGCAGTCGATTTTCGAGGAGATTCCGATTGTCAAAGCAGGGTAACGTGGCTATCGCGCCCGCCGATGGCCGGTTAGGCATTTTGATTCCGGGAATGGGCGCTGTCACGTCGACGTTCATCGCCGGGGTGGAAGCGATCAAACTGGGCATGGCCGAGCCGATCGGTTCGCTGACGCAACTGGGCACCATTCGGCTCGGGAAGCGAACCGAGGGACGGACGCCACGCATTAAAGACTTTGTTCCGCTTGCGCCCTTGGAGTGCCTGTCCTTCGGCACGTGGGATATTTTCGAGGACAACGCCTACGAGGCGGCGGCACGAGCGAAAGTGCTGGACACGACGCTGTTGGAACGCGTCAAGGAACCGCTTTCGGCGATTAAGCCGATGAAGGCGGTTTTCGATCACAACTATGTACGGCGAATCGATGGGCCCAATGTGAAGAGCGGCGCCAACAAGATGGAACTGGCCGAAGCCTTAATGGAGGACATTCGGGAGTTTCAGCGGCGCAACAGTTGCACCCGGCTCGTAATGATCTGGTGCGGGTCGACGGAATCGTTTCATAAAGCGGCTCCGGTGCACCAGAACTTGGCTGCGTTCGAGCAAGGATTGCGGAAGAGCGATCCGGATATCGCGCCCAGCCAGATTTACGCATACGCGGCGTTGAAGTCGAGGGTGCCGTTTGCCAATGGCGCTCCGAATCTGACGACCGATGTGCCGGCCATGCTCGAGCTGGCGCGCCAGAATGAGGTGCCGATCTGCGGGAAGGACTTCAAAACCGGCCAGACCTATATGAAGACTCTACTGGCGCCCGGTTTCAAGGCGCGAATGCTGGGGGTAAACGGCTGGTTTTCGACCAACATTCTGGGTAACCGCGATGGCGAGGTGCTGGAGGATCCGGGTTCGTTCAAAACGAAGGAAGAAACCAAGCTTTCGGTGCTGGAACAGATTTTGCAGCCGGAGCTGTATCCGATGCTGTACAAGGATTTGTACCACGCAGTGCGCATCAATTACTATCCGCCGCGGGGCGATGCGAAGGAAGGCTGGGACAACATAGATATCTTCGGGTGGCTGGGCTATCCGATGCAGATCAAGATCGATTTCTTATGCCGAGATTCGATTTTGGCGGCGCCCCTGGTGCTTGATCTAGTGCTTTTCATGGATCTGGCGCAGAGGGCCGGGATGAAAGGCATACAGGAATGGCTTTCGTTTTACTTCAAAGGACCGATGACCGCTCCCGGACTGTATCCTGAGCACGACATCTTCATCCAGCTAATGAAGTTGAAAAACACATTGCGCTGGATGCGCGGGGAAGATCTTATTACGCATCTCGGTCTCGAATATTACGATTAATTAGCAATTCCTGTTAATGCGCGGCCGGGGTTCCGCCGTCTAAATCAGTAGGTGGCCATGTCCCCGTCAGGATCTGCCGCTGGTAACGGCGCAAAAGTCAAGGCTCAACACGGATTCGAACGGCCGGAGACAAGAAGGCTCCTGGTCATCGGTGGAACCCAGTTTATCGGGCGCTTATTAGTGTCGGATCTGGTACGGGCTGGCCACGAAGTCTATGTGCTGCACCGGCGTCCGCGGAATCCTTTTGGAAGGCGCGTTCACAACCTGGTCGCGGACCGGAACGACGCCGCAAGTGTCCGCAAGGCAGTGGGCGCCATTCGTTTCGATGCGGTGTTCGATAACGCCTACGATTGGGAGCATGGCACGACCGGCGCGCAGGTGGAGGCGACGGCACAGATTTTCGACGGCAAGGTGGGCCGGTACGTGTTCATGTCGAGCGTGGCGGCCTATGGCGACGGCTTGAATCACCACGAAGGCGACGCGTTAGCGCCGGACGATCACCCGAGCGCTTACGCGCGCGACAAGGCTATGAGTGAGCGGGCGCTGTTCCGCATGCACCAGCGCACCGGGTTTCCGATCGCAACGTTGAGGCCTCCATTTGTGTATGGGCCTGGCAATCCGTTTTACCGAGAAGCATTCTTTTGGGATCGTTTTCGGGTTGGTCGGCCGGTGATTGTGCCGAGCGAAGGGCACCGGCTAATGCAATTCGTGTATGTGAATGACCTGGTGGAGCTCGCGATCCGCGTCATGGAACAGCGCAATGCGGTGGGGCACGCGTTCAACACGGCGAATCCACGCGCGCTCGCGCAACACGAGGTGGTTCACGAACTTGCGAAGGCTGCCGGAGTGAAGGAACCGCGGTTGGCTTCGATTCCCCGGGAGGTGATCCTGCGTGCGGGAGGTCATGCGATGGGACAACACAACCTGTATTTTGGCGATTATTTCGACGTGCCTGCGATCACCGAGATCATCACGAAGGCGCAAAGGATGCTGGCCTTCAAGCCGACGGACTTTGCGGAGGGACTGAGAACCACCTATCGCGCTTATCTCAAGAAGCGCCGATTTCCCAAACCGGATTACTCGTTCGAGGACGATCTACTGAGTAGGTTTACCGGTCAGATGCACCGGTCTGCGTAAGCAGCGGCCACTTACTAGATTTAAATTAATTTTCCTCAAGTGGCTCCTTACGGGAACGTTCTTGTGCTGCAATAAGACTATGAAAACCGCATTTTTGTCACTCGCATTGCTCGTTGCGGGATCGATGGCGATTCCAGCTTACTCGCAAGTCGGACAGGATCTGAAAGCCGCCGGACAGGACACAAAGGATGCCGCAAAGACGGGCGCCACCAAGTCCACTCACGCGGTGAAAAAAGGCGCTACCAAGTCCACTCACGCGGTCAAGAAGGGCATTCATAAGACCGCGACCAAGGTGTCGGACAAAACGCAAGACACCGCGTCACACGAGTAGTTCAAGCGACCGAACAGATTGGGACCCGCGCTTAAGGCGCGGGATATACTCGGAGTGTTGCTGGAAGAGGCCGGGGTCCCTCGCCGAGCCGAAGACCTAAGAAAATGATGACGCTTCGAGGCGCCGCATAGCGCGCAAAGGAACTGGAACTTCAATCTTTCCATGCCCCAATACGATTTGGTCGTAATCGGTTCTGGTCCCGCGGGACAGCGCGCCGCCATCCAGGGCGCGAAGAGTAAGAAACGGGTTGCGCTGGTGGAGCGGCGGGAAGTGATCGGCGGCGTGTGCATCAACACCGGCACGATTCCGAGCAAGACCATGCGCGAGGCCGTGCTCCATCTTTCCGGGTACAACTATCAAAATATCTACGGGGTCAGCTATCGGGTGAAGGAAAAGATCACGATGGCGGATCTCGCGTTCCGGGTGCAGCACGTGATCAAGACCGAGATCGATGTGACGCAGGCGCAGCTTTCGCGCAACGGCATCGAGGTGCTGACCGGAATTGCCAGCTTCAAAGATCCGACGACGGTGCTGGTGACGGGCGTGCGCGGGTCGACCGAAATCGAAGCGCAGAAGATCGTGATCGCGACGGGAACGAAGCCGGCTTCCTCGTCGAAAGTGCCGATTAACGCGACTACTATCATCAACAGCGATCAGATTCTGGAGATGCCGACGATTCCACGAACTTTGATCGTAGTGGGTGGCGGCGTCATCGGAGTGGAGTATACGTGCATGTTCTCGACGCTCGGCGTGCGCGTGACGCTGATCGAGAAGCGGCCGCGGCTGCTGGAGTTCGCGGACCAGGAGATTGTGGAGGCGCTTTCGTATCATTTGCGGGATCACCGCGTGACGATGCGGCTCAACGAAGAAGTATCGAGCGTGGAGGACACCGGCAGCGGCGTGACGGCGTTCCTCGAGAGTAATAAGAAAGTTCCGGGAGATGCCTTGTTGTATGCGGTGGGGCGGCAAGGGGCGGTAGACGAGCTGAACCTGGCTGCAGCCGGGATTGTGGCGGACAATCGGGGCCGCATAGCTGTGGATGAATACTATCGCACGGCGCAGCCGAACATTTATGCGGTGGGCGATGTCATCGGGTTTCCGAGCCTGGCTTCGGTTTCGATGGAACAGGGGCGCATTGCGGTGTCACATGCGTTTGGGAAGCCCGTTTCCTCTAACCCGAATTACTTTCCGTTCGGTATTTATACCATCCCGGAGATTTCGTTCATCGGCAAGACGGAGGAGCAACTGACCGACGAGGATGTGCCCTACGAGGTCGGGGTAGCGTATTATCGTGAGATTGCGCGCGGTCAAATCCGCGGCGACACGACGGGCCGTTTGAAACTGATCTTTCATCGCGACACATTGGAGTTGCTGGGCGTTCACATTATTGGAGAGGGCGCGTCCGAGTTGTTGCATATCGGACAAGCGGTCCTAATTTTAAAGGGAAAGGTCGATTACTTCGTGGACACGGTATTTAATTACCCCACGCTTGCCGAATGCTACAAGGCTGCTGCGTTCAACGGGTTGAATAAGCTGTCGCGCAGTTGAGGCAATCACATGGCGCATGGCATAGGCATTCTGATAACGGAGCGCGTTGGTGTGGCAGCGGTTTCCGACCACGCCATTGTGGGTACGATGCATGTGCATCCGGAAGACAGGACCGTGACGGACTCGCTGTACGGGGTTCCGGCGGAGACGATCGTGCAACAGATCGTCGAGCAGGTGCGGCAGCTTGACGTCCAGGATCCGCCCTCGCACATCGGCGTGGGAATGCCGGGCATTGTGCGGAATGGATTCGTCGAGGACTCGCCGAACCTGGTGCAGTTCAAAGGCATCAATATGCAGGAGCTGGTCACGCAGGCGTTTAGACAATTGTTCGGCAGCGTGCCGGTTGCTGTGTTCAACGATGCGGACGCAATGGCGGCGGGCATTGCGGCGGTGCACGGCCAGTTGCATCGGTTGATTCGCGTGTGGACGCTGGGGACGGGCATCGGGTTCGGCCGCTATCCGTTCGCCGATGGAGTGTGGGAGGGCGGCCATACCGTGGTGACGCTTGATCCCAAGGAACATTTCTGTGGCTGCGGCGGCCGCGGGCATCTCGAAGGCATCATGGGCAACCGAGCGATGCGGCTGCGCTTCATGGACCTCGAGCCGGACGAAGTGTTCCACCAGGCTGAACAGGGCGAGGCGCGTTGCGTGGAATTTGCCAAGCTATGGCACCGGGCACTGGCGGCTGCGACGGCGAGCAGCATTCACATGGCCGGACCGGGAAAGTTTTTTATCACCGGATTCAACGCCCGCTACCTGAATCTGAATTTGCTCAACGAATACCTGCATGAGATGGTGAAGCTGAGCCCCTTGCAGAGCTACCAGGTGGAAGTCGTGCCGGGCGGGGACGAAGTCGCGACCATCGGCGCGGCGGTAAACGCCGAGCAAGCCGCGGGACGTGCATAAATCCGAACGGCTGGACGCCGACTGTCACAATCGATTGTTGGAAAGTGTTCCGCTTTGGATTAGTACTCATCCTGTTGACTTCATCCAGGGGAAGTTTGACGAGGCGCGCATTCGAAACTTGATTCGCGCGGGAAGAGTGAACGAAATCATACGCGCTGTGGCAGGCAAGAAGCACCAGGTGCGAGAACGACTCCAGGATTCCAGCTACGATATTCGTGACCATAATTAGCTCGCAACTGCTCACGCAACACGCGCGTGGTACCGTTGCTAGACGATTTCCAGCTCTGAATGGGCGTCCTCAATATGAAAGCATTCCAAAATCTTCTACTTGCAGCGGTGCCGTGCATCCCCTTCTGCCTGCCCTTGACGCTTGTTGCACAAACGATTCCGAACGGCGCCGCGATCGACGCGGAAGTGCGCAAAATCATGACCAACACTCATGCCAAGGGCATGGCTGTTGCGGTAATCGATCACGGCAACGTTGGCTATGTACAAGCCTACGGTATCCGTAACGCCAACGGAGATGCGCTGAACACGAACACGGTCATGTACGGCGCGTCATTGACCAAGACTGTCTTCGCATACACGGTGATGCAATTGGTCGATCAGGGCAAGCTCAACCTCGACACTCCGATTAAAGACGATCTCGATAAGCCGCTTCCTAGCTATGGCCCCGATCCAGTCTTTCCGGACAAGTATGGACCGTACAAGGATCTCGCCGACGATCCGCGCTGGGAACGGATCACGCCGCGTATGTGCCTGACCCATTCGACCGGTTTCAGTAACTTCTGGTTCATCGAACCCGATCACAAGCTGCACATCCATTTCGAACCCGGCACGCATTTCAGCTATTCGGGCGAAGGCTTCATCCTGCTGCAATTCGTCATCGAACACGGACGGAAGGCGCAAGGCCTGGGACTCGATGTCGGAGATCTGACCAAGGCCATCTTCAACCGTTTGGGGATGAGCCGCACAAGCCTGGTCTGGCGTAACGGTCAGGACCCCAACGTCGCCGATGGATGGAACGATCGAGGCCAGCCGCAGCCGCATGACAAGCGCAGCAAGGTGCGCGCGGCCGGTTCCATGAACACCACAATTTCTGACCTATCGAAGTTCACCGCTGCCCTGGTTAGCGGCAAAGGGCTGAGCGCGGCGTCAAGCGCCGAAATGAAAAAACCGCAATTGCATATCACCACCGCCCACCAATTTCCGCTTTTCCAGCCCGACTTACCAGCAAGCGAGCAGCGCAAAGATCTATATGCAGGCTTAGGTGTTGTGGTGTTCGATGGCCCGCAGGGTCACGGCTTCTACAAAGGCGGCCACGATGGCCAGACGGCCAACACCATGGTCTGCATTGACGCCAGCCAGCGCTGTGTGTTGATCCTCTCAAACGATGTCCGCTCTGAAGCGGGTTTCGCCGAATTGGTAAGGTTTATTCTCGGCGATACCGGTGTACCTTATGACTGGGAATACGGAGACTACGCCGGAAAGTCGTAACTCACGCTCACCCAGAGCGGATCCCCGGTCAAGCAAGTTTGCGTCCCGGCAAAGCGGTCTGTAACCATCCGTGCCGTCTACTCTCGTCCGGTGACCGATTCGCCAAAAACAACATTCCTAACACCCTCAGCCACTTACACCCTTCTTAACCGCTCCTGCCGAACGACCTCGCGTCATCCTCGGCACAAAGGAGCAATCACTCTATGTCCACCGAAGCCCAGGTCCGCGCGAACCACGAAAACGCGCTCCACAGTACCGGCCCCACCACCGAAGCTGGCAAAGCCGCCTCCTGCCTGAATAACTTCCGCCATGGCCTCGCCGGCGCGTTCAGCGTCCTACCCTCCGAGGATCAGGACGAATTCGACGCTCTTCTCTGCGGCCTCCGCGCCGAGCACCAGCCTTCCACCGTCACCGAAACCCTGCTCGTCCAGAAGATGGCGCAATCCTATTGGCTCAGCAAACGCGCTCTCTGTCTGCAAGATCAGTGCGCCACTGACGAAGAACTAACCCTCGAACAGCAGGAAAAGCAACTCGCGCTCTTCCTCCGCTACCAAACCACTAACGACCGCGCCTTCCACCGCTGCCTCGCCGACCTGCTAAAGCTCAAAGCCGAAAAGCGCAAACAGGAAATTGGCTTCGAATCGCAGCAACAGAAGAAAGCTCAGGAATCCCGTCGCGAAGCCGCCGAAAAACGCCGCCAGGATCATCACAAACTTGACATATTATTAGCCGAAGCCAAACTGAATCACCAGGAACTACTCAATTGTGAGCTTTCATTCGAGGTTACAGGTGCCCCCCTCGCTCCGGCGCGCCTCAAGCAGCCCCAAAAAGCCGCCTGATCTTTCCCATCGCTATATTGCCAGCACTCGACGTCTGCAACTTGCACGCTCTACTGACCCGAACGCACTCCGCTGCGCTCGCGTGCGTTCAGAAACTCATCGCCGGGATTCCAGGTCGGCAGCTTGGGCATATCCGCAAAATCCAGCCCGAGCGTGAATCCGAATTCCGCCATCTGTTCGATGCCGCCAAAATCCCAATCTTCGTGGTATTCGTCCGACGGCTGATGATAGTGCTTCGCGTTGTATTCTTCAAAGACGGTCTTGCCGAAATCGGCCGGCTTGCCGAGGTAATCGCTCCCTTGCGAAATAGAGAACGCGGGGATGCCGACGCGGGCGAGCGAGAAATGGTCTGAGCGATAGAAGTGCCCTTGCTCGGGCTCGGCGTCGGGCGTGATCGTGAGATTGAGGCGCTTGGCGTCGCGCTCGACGATCGGCCAAAGCGTGGTGCGCTCGGAGCCGGTGACGGAAACATCGCGCGTTTTGCCGAACGGATAGAAAGCATCGAAATTGATATCGGCTGCGGTAAGGCCGGCGGGCACTTCGGGGTGCTCACCATAATATTGAGAACCGAGCAGTCCGGATTCCTCTGCCGTGACGAAGATGAAAAGTGCGCTGCGTTTCGGCTTTTCGGGAAGCGCTGCCCAGGCGCGCGCGATTTCGAGCACCATGGCGCAGCCGGTGGCATTATCGACCGCGCCGTTGTAGATCTTATCGCCGTTGACCGGTACGCCGATGCCAAGGTGATCCCAGTGCGCGGTGAACAGGACGGCTTGCGATTTAAGCTGCGGGTCCGCGCCAGTCACCCGGCCGATGACGTTGCGGCTATTGATCTGACGCAGCTTGACAGGTATGTGGCCGACCACATGAACGCCCAGCGGAATAGGCCGGAAGGATTTCTGATCGGCCATGGCGAGCAGTTCGTCCAGGGTTTTACCAGTGGAGGAGATCAGCTTGGAGCCTGCATCCTGCGAAAGCCAGGCCGCGAGTTTCAGCCCATGTTCGCCGGGTTTGAGAGTGAGTTCAGGATGCTCCTGGCTCCAGGAGCCGCTCACGACGCCCCAGCCGTAACCGGCGGTTGGGGTGGTGTGAATGATGAGGGCGGCAACCGCTCCGCGACGCGCAGCTTCTTCGAATTTGTAAGTCCAGCGGCCGTAGTAAGTGAGGGCTCGGCCGGCGAAGAATGCAGGATCCGTGGACGGCGGTTCATTGGTGAAGTAGACCAGAACCTTGCCTCTGAGATCCAGGCCTTTGTAATCATCCCAGCCGAACTCGGGTGCGGAGATGCCGTGGCCGACGAAAACGGCTTCGGCGGCGAAATCGTTTTCCGGCTGTTGCGATAAGGCGGTGCCAACCCAATCGTGCACAAAGGAGAGCGGGATGTGCTCACCCTTTCCCGAGATGGTCAGGGTAGCAGCGGGCAACGTGGTGGAACCGATTAGAGGCACGCGCTGAAAATAAGTGCCGTTATCGCCGCCGGGCTCGAGACCTTGTGCCTGTAGTTGGGAGGCGATGTATTCGGTTGCCAGATTCTCCCCGCGCGTACCGACACCGCGCCCTTCCAATTCGTCGCTCGCGAGATATTTGACATGGGCCCGCATCTTTACGCCTGAAATGTGAAGGTCTTGAGCGCAAGCAAGCGGGGCTGCGGACAAGAATGAGACAAGCATGATGGCGGCTACAGAACGAAACATGTTCCCAGTCTATCGGCGAAAGGCTCGAAAGCCGCTAAACTGTAGGTGATTATGGGGACAGTGCTGCCGCGGGTTCGCGCGACGGCTATCGCAGTGTTGGGCATAATTGTGCTCGCTGTGATTTGCCAACGCGTCTTTCACGCGAACTCGACGGTTGCGGCAATCGCGCTGCTGTTCGGGGTTTTGCTCGCGGGCGTATACACGAAACTGTCGGCATCCGTTCTTGCATCGGTTACCGCGACGCTGTGCCTGGATTACCTCTTTGTTCCGCCCATTGGTTCCATCACGATTGACGCCCCACAGGGCTGGATCGTGCTGGCGGTGTTTCTGGCGGTTTCGCTCGTCGCCTCACACTTGGCGGCGCGATTACGCCAACAACGGGATGAGCTGATCGCGCGGCAGACAGAATCTGAGAAGCTGCATGCCTTGAGCCGGGCGATGCTGTTGAGCAGCGGAGAAGATGTGCGGCGCCTGATTGTGAATAAATGCGTCGAGCTGTTCGGGTTTAGCGAAGTAGCTCTCTATGAAACCGCCACGGGTCAGTTTCACCGCTCTGCGTCACATACCTCGATTCCCGATAGCAAGCTGCGCAAGGTTGCGCTCTATGGATCAGTCGAGCACGATATCGCGGAAGGAACCACGATATTGCCGGTGACATTGGGGAACAAAAATTTCGGCAGTCTTGGTTTTCGGGATGTTTGGTTGCCGGAACCCACCCTGCAAGCGCTGGGAAATACCATCGCGGTGGGAGTGGCACAAGCGCAAGTGCAAGAAGCGGGCACCCAAGCGGAGGCGGTGCGCAGGAGCGAGGAGCTGAAGTCGGTGATGCTCGACGCGCTGGCGCATGATCTGAAGACTCCCCTGACGGCGATCACGGCGGCGGCAGACATGCTGGTGGATGGTTCGGTTGCTGGCGACACACAACGGCGGGAATTGCTGCGGGTGATCCAGCAGGAGACGGAAGGATTGAAACGGCTGATAGCAGAAGCGATGCACTTGGCCCAAATCGATGCGAAGCGGTTGAAACTGGAATCCGAGCCGGTCACGGTGGTTGAAATTGTAGACGCGGCGGTGCAGTTGTTGGGCGAGCGTGCGGCGTCGCATCAAATTAAGGTTGAAGCGGGCAGCGATCTTTCCCCGGTTATAGTCGATCGCGAACTGATGATACAAGCGTTGAAGCAGCTAATCGACAATGCGATCAAGTACAGCCCCTCAGGCTCGACAGTGACAGTGACCGCGAGCGAGTGGGATGGACTAGTGTCGATTTCTGTTCGAGATCAGGGGCAGGGGCTGACCGAGCTGGAGCAGGGGCGGGTATTCGAGAAGTTCTATCGAGGGCGGTACGATCATTCCGCGGTGCAGGGCACAGGCATGGGGCTCGCGATTGCGAAGGAGATTTCGGAAGCGCATGGAGGATCATTGAAGGTCGAGAGCCAGTTTGGGCAGGGGTCCCGTTTCACGATCACACTGCACCCGGCACGCGAACGGAGTGAGGTGGAAGAACAGCACGCATGAGCTCAGGCCGGGTTCTGGTGGTGGATGATGAGCCGCAGCTTCGCCGGGTGATGCGAACGGCGCTGGTTGCGAACGGCTACGAGGCCCACGAGGCGCGGACGGGCGAAGAGGCGCTGGACACTCTGCGCGAGAGCAATCCGGATGTGATTTTGCTGGACATGAATATGCCGGGGATGGGCGGCATGGCGGCCTGCAAAGCGCTACGCGCGAGGTCTGAGGCAGCCATCCTGATTCTCTCGGTGCGCGACAGCGAGAAGGATAAGATTGCGGCATTGGATGCGGGCGCGGACGACTACATCACCAAGCCCTTCAGCGTGAATGAGCTGATGGCGCGAATTCGCGCGAATTTGCGACGCTTGCCGTCGCAAGGCGACCAGGAACGTCCGATCGTGGTGTCTGACGATTTGACCGTGGACTTTGCGGCACGCCAAGTGGTTGCGCATGGGCAACCGGTGAGGCTAACGCCGAAAGAATTTGAGCTACTGCACCATCTGATGTCGAATGCGAATAAGCCGGTTGGACACCGCAAGCTACTGCAGACCTTGTGGGGCCCGGAGTATGGCGATGAAGTGGAATATCTGCGCGTGTTCGTCAGTCAGCTTCGCAAGAAGATAGAGGCGGATCCAGCGCATCCACGATATATATTGACGGAGCCATGGGTCGGGTATCGGTTTGCAATGCCAGCGAAATAATGGATCAACGCGGCAAATTGAAGATTTTCCTCGGGTATGCAGCGGGGGTGGGGAAGACCTACCAGATGCTCGAGCAAGCACAGTTGCTGAAGGCTCGCGGCGTGGATATTGTCATCGGATATTTCGAGCCGCATGGGAGGAAAGACACGATCGCGAAGACGGAAGGATTGGAGATGATACCGCGCAAGAAGGTGGAGTATCGCGGCTCGACGTTCGAAGAAATGGACGCCGAGGCGATCATCGCGCGGCATCCGGAAGTGGCGGTGGTGGACGAGTTTCCGCATACCAATGTGCCGGGCTCGGCGCGGGAGAAGCGCTGGGAAGATGTTTTGCTCCTTCTTGACCAAGGCATCGATGTGTTGACCACGATGAATGTTCAGCACCTGGAAAGCTTGAACGATCAGATGGCGCAAATTACAGGCGTGAAGGTGCGCGAGACCATTCCCGACTGGGTAGTGAAGCAGGCCGACGATGTGGTGATGGTGGACTTGACGCCGCGCGCGCTGCTGAACCGGCTGGAACGCGGCGTCGTGTATCCGCCGGATAAGGCGCAACGGGCGCTGCAGAATTTCTTCAAGGAGTCTTCGCTGGTGGCGCTCAGGGAAATGGCGCTGAGGCAGACCGCGCACGAAGTGGAAGAGCGCATTGAGCAGAGTGAGGCGGAGCAGCAGGCCAGCACTGGAGCGCCTTCGGCGCGAGAGCGGGAACAGGAGCCGCACGACGCGGTGGTGATCTATATCAGCGAGGACCCATCGACGGCTATGCTCATTCGACGTGGGAAACGGGTGGCCGATGTAACTCACTCGGATTGCTTCGCGGTGTTTGTGGCCGAGCAGAGCGATCTGCGCTCACTTCCACCGGCCCGGCGTGAAGCGGTGGAGCGGCACCTCAATTTCGCTCGGAATATGCATATTGAGACGCGCATTCTGATTGGAACGGACCATGCGCGCGCGGTAGTTGATTTCGCGAGGCTCAACAAGGCCCGGCAAATTTTTTTGCCGCGGACGGCGGGGACGGGCATGGATCGGTTATTGCGCAAGAGCCTGGTGACTCAGGTGGTGAGCCTGGCCGACGATATTGAAGTGACGATTGTGGCGGACAGGCGGCAGGAGAAGGCGGCGGGGTGAGAAGACGAGCGGTGCGTTAGACTGAAGTCTTCGGGCCGTGGCGCAGCCTGGCTAGCGCGCTTGCTTGGGGTGCAAGAGGTCCCGGGTTCAAATCCCGGCGGCCCGACCAAACGGAGTTTTATTTGGGATTCGCAGAACCCGCAAGCTGAGCCGTCAGCACGACAGAAATTTGACACTTGCTCTAATGCGGTATCAGATGTAAGCTTGCAGCTAATCCATCCCACGTTAAGGAGGGATTACGGCTTCTCTGTCGTCGCAAAACTTTGCCGTTTCACGTCTCGCACTGGTCACTTATGTGAACTGATTCGCGTGATACTTCTCGGGCCGGCGGTGTAATCGCACAAATTCTGGGGAACGATTATTACAACAGCAACAATCGATGAGCCATCTGTAATCGAACCAACTGCGGCGAGCGCGAAAGAGCTCACGCGCCGCCGTGAAGTAGGGGAATGCTTTGCGAAGAACCTGCCGCGGCGAATCGAGCTATATCTGGATCACCGCCTCCTGAATACCTTAATTATGTTGAGAACGTTCTGGTCGCGATGAGACCGTACGTTCGACTCTCGTCGATTCTGGCCTGCATCGTGGCACTGTTTTCACTTGCAGCGCCGGCGCAGACCGTTACAGTCAGTCCGGCCAGCATTTCCTTTGGCAATCAAGTCGAGGGCACGACCAGTGCGGTTCACAAAGTTACTCTCACGAATGGACAGACCTCGGCGATCACCATCAGCACCATTGCCACCAGTCTGTCCGACTACCCAGCCACCAATAACTGTCCAGTCAGTCCCTCGACTCTGGCGGCCGCAGCCACTTGTACGATCTCCATCACCTTTAAGCCCAGCGCCGTTGGAACGCGTGCCGCCACCTTGACAGTCACCGATACGGGAGCTTCCAGTCCGCAGAAGGTGACCTTGACTGGAACCGGAATCGCCCCTTCGCTCACCTCCATTGCCGTCACTCCCGCTGCACCGTCTGTAGCAGCCGGGAATACCGAGCAATTTACCGCCACCGGAACTTATAGCGACGGCACGACGAAGAACCTGACCAGCACAGCCACCTGGACGTCTTCCGCAACGGGGGTAGCCACGGTAAGCAGTGCTGGCTTGGCGACCAGCGTTGCCACTGGTACGGCGACGATTGCGGCTCAGTCCGGAACGATCAAGGGATCTGCCACGCTGACAGTAACCGCAGCGGTGCTGACCTCGATTGCAGTCGCACCGTCTACGGCATCGGTGGCAGCGGGTCGCACCGAACAATTTACCGCCACCGGAACCTATAGCAATGGCACGACGAAGAACCTGACCAGCACAGCCACCTGGACTTCCTCCGCAACGGGCGTAGCCACGGTGAGCAGTGCTGGCTTGGCGACCAGCGTTGCCACTGGTACGGCAACGATTGCCGCTCAGTCCGGAACGATCAAGGGATCTGCCGCGCTTACGGTAACCGCAGCGGTGCTGACCTCGATTGCAGTCACACCGTCTACGGCATCGGTGGCAGCCGGTCGCACCGAACAATTTACCGCCACCGGAACCTATAGTAATGGCACGACGAAGAACCTGACCAGCACAGCCACCTGGACTTCCTCCGCAACGGGCGTAGCCACGGTAAGCAGTGCTGGCTTGGCGACCAGCGTTGCCACCGGTACGGCGACGATTGCGGCTCAGTCCGGAACGATCAAGGGATCTGCCACGCTGACGGTAACCGCAGCGGTGCTGACCTCGATTGCGGTCACACCGTCCACGGCCTCGGTCGCCGCAGGCCATACCGAGCAATTCACCGCAACTGGCACCTATAGCAACGGCACGACACAAAATTTGACCAGCACGGCCAGCTGGACGTCTTCCGCAACGGGCGTAGCCACAGTGAACAGTGCTGGCCTGGCGACCAGCGTTGCCACCGGTACGGCGACGATTGCCGCCCAGTCCGGAACAATCAAGGGATCTGCCACGCTTACAGTAACCGCAGCGGTGCTGACCTCGATCGCGGTCACACCGTCGACGGCCTCGGTGGCCGCAGGCCATACCGAGCAATTCACCGCAACTGGAACTTATAGCAACGGCACGACGCAAAATTTGACCAGCACAGCCACCTGGACTTCCTCCGCAATCACTGTTGCCACAGTGAGCGCCAGCGGGCTGGCGACGGCCCTGATTCAGGGATCGTCTACCATTTCGGCTGCCTCAGGAACCATCGTCGGTTCTGCTGCTCTAACGGTGACGGTGCCAGTATTGGCGTCGATTGCGGTGAGCCCGGCAAGCGCAAGCATCGCCAAAGGGAACAGCCAGCAGTTTACGGCTACTGGCACCTTCAGCAACGGCAGCACACAAAACCTCACGAGTTCGGTGACTTGGAGTTCGTCATCGTCGTCGGTGGCGGGGGTCGGCGCGGGCGGGTTGGCCAGCGGACTCGCCGTCGGGAGCGCCTCGATCACGGCGACCTTGGGGACGGTCGCGGGTTCGGCAACGCTGACCGTTGGGCAAGCGATGTTGGTCTCGATCGCAGTGACACCGGCGAATGGGTCGTTTGCCCTGGGAACGACGCTGCCCATGGTGGCGACGGGGACTTACAGCGACGGCAGCAC
>DATJUG010000070.1:0-5313 GCA_035502635.1 Bryobacteraceae bacterium | reverse complement strand
GGTTGCCGTCTCCCAGCAGCTTCTGGCCCTCCGCGAGGAATCCTATCGCGTGACCGGACAGGAACTGGAACACGGCACGATTTTGCAATCTCAGGCTTCCCTCGCCACCGAACACGAGCTCGATGCGAAGGCCGGCCTTCTACAATCGCAGCTCGATTACGTCCAGGCCCAGGACGAGTTGGACGTCGCGACCGGCCAGACACCCGATTAGCAGGCATGATTGCCGTGAGTCCGCCGCGTGTTGAAGCCCGCCGGCACGCTCCTCCTGATCGCCGAAGTCTACAAGGGCGCCGCTTGCACACCGATCTACGCATCCGTCCAGCGGAAACGGCACAACGTTTGAATATGGCTGATCCGTTGAATCACTCGACCTACGGATCAAACCAGCAAACGCCTAATCAAGCCCCTAAGTGGCAGATAACATTCGAAATAGGCAACGGTAGATTGACAGCAGCATAGTCTTTTGCTAAAAGAGTAAGCGAAGGGAACCAACGTAGTAAGGCCCCCAAGTTATGAAATTTCATTACAATCCTCGGAAAGCAGCTCAAGCGGCTGCGTACCTCGTCCGTCTGAGCGGCGGGCGCATGGATTTCTACGCCTTGATAAAGCTCCTCTACTTCTCTGACCGCCGAGCGTTGTCTCGACGTGGTAGGCCAATTACCGGGGACTTCATGGTTTCTATGCCTTACGGTCCTGTTCTGAGCCGTATTCTCAATGAGGCCGGAGCCCCGGAGTTGCTTCAGAATCAGCATTGGAGCGAATTACTCAATCAGCGGGAGAATAATTCTGTTTCTTTGAAGCAGGAAAATCCGCCGACAAACGAACTAAGTCAGTTCGAGCGGGATATCTTGAAGGCCGAGTTCGAACACTACGGCCACTATGGCTTTAAGGACCTTATGGCAATCGCCCACGCTTTGCCAGAGTTCAAGGACCCGAATGGTTCTTCACTCCCCATCGATCCCGCATCGATCCTCCGAGAAGAGGGTTGGACCGACGAAGAAATTCAAGACGCCGCTATGAGCGCCCGGGAAGAGGTTTTCTTCAACGAAATCGGGCGATGAAGCCGGGGGACACTTTTCTCGCCCCGGATGCGTTTGGAAAACACCTCAACGTTGTTATTGCTGTGCTGCCGGACGGCTCCGTAATTCACTGCCACTTGACGAGTCTACAGAATCGCTCCGACACAACCTGTGTTATTGAGCCCAAAGAACATTCCTTCGTCAAACACCGAACAGTTGTGCGATATGACGCAGTCCAAATCTGCGAGGATGGGGTGCAATTGGAAGCACTCGAAAGAGTGATTGAGAAAAAATTCGAGGCTGTCAGCAAAGAACTGCTAGACCGTATAAGGCAAGGGGCTCTCGATTCGCCCCAGACACCTGACAAAGTTAAGGAAATCTTGAAATAGGGTTTTTGGGTTCCCTTCGTGAATTACCGCAGCCATGGTGAACGACCGAATTTCAGCGTGTCAGTACCGCACGCTCTTCCTCAACAAGAAGCGCTAAGACGTGTGCAAGCCCGGATCGAACAACTCAGAATTCACTACGGACCCATGATCACTTATCTGGGGGTGAGGTGGAATAGTGTTGGCTGCGATTTCAGCGGCTCGGGCAAGGGGATGGCCGCATCGGGAACCATATATGTGAACGAGTCGCTGGTAGTTGTTCAGGGCACGTTGCCCGCACTTGCGATGCTTTTTAAGGGGCAGATTGAATTGATCGTTCGCCGAGACCTTGAGGCGATCCTTTCTTGAAACGCACTGAAAAAAATTCCGGCGTTCTTGTCATTTTACAGGCAGCTCGGCGGCTTGTTAAGTTCATAGTTCTTTGCATCGTTCCATCGGTACCGAAATTCTGCTACGTTTGAATTTAGGGGGTCGCTGAAGACCTTATGCGAAAAGCGAGGATAACAATACTAACCACGCATGTGGACTTGCATGGTGACAGATTTGCCCCAGAAGGCCTCGAATCAACGGCGGCTGGAATAAACTGCCGATACCTGCCGTTGACTGTTGAACATGACCTGCGAATCCCACCCATAGGAAGAATCGTCTCTGCCGAGGTAACGTCACTCCCCGACGGCGAGCATGCTATCGAAGCAGACGTTGAGATTTTTGAGGAGAATGACACCCCCGAGGTGCTAGCAGGAGACGGTCGCACCGTTAGAATTTCGCTTGATGATATCCCGACCTTCATAGCCGAATTTGATCGAAGCTACGAGAGTGAGAGCGGGCAGCGAACGCTCGCGGCGTTGAGGAGCCTTTCGCCGACTTCGAAGACAACTCCGGTCGTGAAGAAAGCTGTCGAGCCGATTTCGATGCTGATTATCGCGGGCGGGGTCTTTGCGTTCGCTGCGGTAGCCACAGGGTTTCTCAACAAGTTAGGCAGCGATCTTTACGACGGACTAAAGAAAACTCTGGCGGGGCATTTTGCTGGAACCAGCGAGTCAAAGCTTCTCGACTTCCGTTTCACAACAGTTCATGAAGAGGATTTCGTCGAAGTTCATGTGCTGGTCGAAAATCCGACACCGGAAGTGCTTGAATCACTTTTCACGTCCAATTTTGGCGGGCTTGATATTTTCCTCTCGGGCATCGACCCCGCTGAGTTAGCAATCGTCAGGTTGGTGCTAAAGTATAAAGATGACAGGCTCATACTTCTGTATGCCTTGCGGAAGGATTGTGTTCCACTCACTCAGAGATAGTGGCAAGGGGACGAAAGAGCCCGAAGACTGCTGTTGGAGTAATCACTAAAAACCTTGCTATAATACGAACGTCCGGCAGCCCAACGGGTATTCGAGTCCTAACACCCATGCCCGCTGCATCTTGTCCGCTAGGATGCAGCAAACTTCGAACTTGGCACGATCTAGTAGCCCCCTGGCGATTCCACGCAATGCGGGAATTCGGTAACCCTTTAGGAAAGCCTTCAAAGCCACGGAGTCTCAACGGAGACTTTGTGTCTTTCTGTGTCCAACAGAATCAGAATCGAACTGCCTCGACCGTTGGTCCCCCGGTGTCTAGTATTTCTGACGCAACGCCGTCCTCTACAGGCAAGCGAGGCATTGTGCCTAAGAGACGGTTTCAGACAGTACCTTTGTAAAGCATGGTGAGAATTGCTGACTGCAGGGAATTGCTGGTTTAGCAGTTGGAAACTCTTTTGTTTCAGTGAGGTTGGGGTGAGCGATGGGATTTGAATCCACGACCCTCGGTTCCGCAGACCGATGCTCCACCGGCTGAGCTACGCTTACCACAGGTGAGCGCAACCCAGTTTACGACACGAATGGCGCTCCGAAAGCCCGCGCGGTTTTGTCTTCATGGGTCGGTTGACGACTCATAGTGCAAAATCCTCCCAAAATCGCCTTTTCTCCGCCATTTAACCCCTTTTTAGCCTCCCGTTGACAGCATGATTCCTGCTACGCGCGGAAGAGCCCGTGCACCGTTCCGCGCGAACTTGGCTCGGGGCTGCGGCGCGCAGGCGAGCGACGACAATCTGGTTCACTCGGGGCGGCCGCGGGTGTATAAGGTGCCCGTAAGAAATCACGGCTGATAGCCGGAAAAAAATCCAAGGGGGAAATCTTTGAAAACGTTGCGCGGAGTAACCCTGCTTTTGCTGATTTCGAGCGCCGCACTGTTTGCCGCGCCGAAAGTCAAAATGCTGCCGTCGCCATGCGACAAGGCGTGCCTGACGGATGCCGTCAACAGCTACGTGGCCGCGCTCGTGGCCCACGACCCTTCGCAAGTCCCGCTTTCGTCGCATATCGAATTCGTTGAAAACACGGTGGATATGCATCCGGGCGAAGGGCTTTGGAAGACGGCGTCCGCGCCGCCCACGACGTTCAAGATTTACGTTCCCGATCCCGTTTCCGAAGAGGTCGGATTCATGGGCGTGATGCAGGCGAGCGACAAGCCGATCATCCTGGCGCTGCGGCTGAAAATCCGCCACGGCGAGATCGTCACGGCCGAGCACTTGATAGCCGGAAATCTCCGCCCGACCTCGATGAAAAATTTGGAGACCCCGCGCAAAGCGTTCGAGACGGACGTCCCGGACTCCGAACGGAATTCCCGCGCGGACATGATCCGGATCGCCTCGATGTATTACCCGGCGATCACCACTTCGGACGCGAACCATGCGCCCTTCGCGGATGATTGCGTCCGCCACGAAAATGGGATGCAGACCACGGGCAACCCGCCTCCGGAGAAGCCCGGCTTCGGTTCGCTCGGCGCGCTGGGCTGCGCCGCGGGACTGAAGACCGGCGGACTGGCCTACATCACCCGAATCGAGCCCGTGCGGGTGATGATCGCCGATCCCGAGACCGGCCTCGTCTTCGGCCTCTCGCAGTTCCGCCAGCCGATGAAGTCCAAGACCGAAAAGATCGTCGGCGTTCCCGGCGTCACTTCGATCCCGATGAACTTCAAGCCGTTCGACCTTCCGGCTGCGCACGTGTTCAAGGTTTACGACGGCAAGATTCATGAGATCGAGGCGATGGGCTTCTCGATGCCATACGACTCGAAAACCGGCTGGGAAAACTACCCGGACCACGGCCGCTGATTCGTCGGCTGCCGCCGATAGTTGTCGAGCCGTCGCTTGAAAAACCTGGTCACGGGTAGCAGAGATGCCTTCCCTGCACACGAGAGCGTCGATCCGCGTTTATACATCGCAGTGTGATATAATTTGAATGTGCGCGTCACACGTACAGCGCGCCGGCCGAGCGCCGCATGGCGGCTGGCGCAGTTTCGTTATCTTTTGAGGCAATTCCTCCGCTTTAGCGAAAAGGCCGCGCGCGCCGCCGGCCTCACGCCTCAGCAGCATCAATTGATGCTGGGCGTCGCCGAGTTCACGGGGCGCGGATGGGCGACCATTTCCGAACTGGCCGAATTCCTGCAGGAACGCCACAACGCCGTGGTCGGTCTGGTGGCTCGCGCGGAGCGAAAAAAACTGGTGCGCAAGGTGATCGTCTCGGAGGACAGGCGCTACGTGCGTGTCGAACTAACCGCGACCGGTCGCAAAATTCTGCGGAAGCTGGTGGCGCTTCATCGCGTGGAGCTCGCGCGATTTCAGAATCGCGCCGGCTTCCTGCGGGCCCCCGAACGGAAACTGGGATGAAAACGGGCGAGGCAGGCCGCCGCCAGAAATTTTCATGACCAAAATCGTGCCCAAAATTCTGGAACATCCGCTGCTGAGGAAATACACCTCGCTGGTCCGCGAGGACATGTCGGCAACCTATTCGCGCGACCTGCATAAGTGGCTGATTATCGCGCCGGTGATGGGCATCGCGACCGGGCTGCTGATCACTCTGATCGCCCAGATCATCCTGAAA
>DATJUG010000069.1:0-17924 GCA_035502635.1 Bryobacteraceae bacterium | reverse complement strand
GCTCGAGTTCTTCCAGCATCACTTTGCGTAAATGGGTCACAAGGAACCCTCCTGTGACCCGCTACTCTATCGAATCACTGCCACAGCTCACCGCCAGCGCGTAGCGCCCGCCGCCCAGCGGCTTCGTTCAAGTCGGTGTTGATGACTTTGGCGATTGCGAGAGACTGCCAGGCTTCTTGGCAGGTGAACCACATGGCCGCGGTCAAACCCTACAGAATCGCAGCTTTTGAGTTTCGTTTTTCGACTGCGCTGTTCAGTTGCGGACACCGCAAGTTGGTGAGACAGTCGGTCGGCGGCAATGCCAGACTGCGGCCGACCGGCGAAAAGCCTGAGCCTTTCAGCGAATCCAAAGACAATTTAGAGCGACTTCCGGCGGCCACGCCACGCGCGATTCAGTTGGCCCCCAGCTTGCTCCCGCTATGGGCCAAGGAGGGTTTCATGTTTAAACGTGCATTTCTGTTGCTCCCGCTTGCCGCCCTTGCGGCGGGTGTGGCGTGGGCGGCAGACGATCCGATGGTGGGCAACTGGAAGCTCAATCCGCAAAAGAGCAAGCTGACCGACGAGATGAAGGTAACGAGCCTCGGCGGGAACAAATACGCGTTCGATTTTGGCGGGAATCCCGAGACGATTGTTGTGGATGGAACCGACCAGCCGGCAAATTTCGGAACAACGTTTGCCGTGACGGAAGTCGCTCCGGATGAGTGGACGGGCGTACGTAAGAAGGACGGCCGTGTCGAGATCAAGGGGATCTGGAAGCTGTCGAAGGACGGCAACACGCTGCATGACGACTTCACCTTCATCGCCGACAACCGGAAGACGACTCACCTCGTTTATCTGTACGAGCGCAGAGGAGGGGGATCTGGCTTTGCGGGCGACTGGGTGAGCACGAAAGAACAGCGGGACACTGTGTACGTCCTGCAGGTGAAGCCGTTTGAAGGTGATGGCCTTTCGTTCATAACTTCGGGGCGAGGGACAAAAAACGTGAAATTCGACGGCAAGGATTATCCGAACGTAGGCTCTGGGATGAAAGTTGTGTCTTCTGCCCAGCGGGTGAACGAAAGGACGGTAGAGCTGAGGGACAAGATTGGCGGAAAGGAAGTGGATGCGCAAGAAATCAGTGTTTCCCAGGATGGGAAAACCTTAACCATGACCGTACATGTGCCGGGACGCAGCGAACCGAATGTGCTCGTGTTCGAAAAGGAGTGATGCAGTGCCCGTTCCCAAGAGCTGAATGCCTTTGCGATTCCAAATGTCTCGTAGAGTCGCCGTGGCTTCCCGATGCTTGGGGATACTGCATCCAATTCGTAGCCCAGCCCCAGTCGCCTCACTCCCGGTCAGCGCTTACGCCGGCCGCGTTCGGATCTGTTGTTCCCCTTAAATGCACCCGAACGCTCTTTGGGGAAATGCCCGTGGCGCGCCTTCGCAGCAACGGCGCTCTCTGTCCGCATTCCCGCCGCCTCCAATTCATTCGCCTCCCGGACGATCTCAGACGCAACTTGCCGGCGCTCTAACAGCACCTTGCATTCGAGCTCAATACGCCGAACTTCGCTTCGCTCCGACTTGAGGCTGAACGTCGATGCCGCACCTCGTTGTCCGGCACGGCCCGTCCGTCCCACGCGGTGGATGAAATCGGTCGGCGCCTGAGGAAGATCGTAGTTCACCACGTGAGCCACGCTGTCGATGTGAATCCCGCGCGCCGCAACATCGGTCGCTACCAGCACCCGGTAGCGCCCCTCGCGAAATCCCGCCAGCGCCTGATTGCGCTGGTTCTGTGTGCGGTCGCCATGCATTGCCACCGCCGGCAAACCCAGCCTCGATAGCCGCTTCGCCAAACGATCTGTGCCATGCTTGGTCCGGGCGAACACCAGGAACGAGCCTGCATCCTGGCCCAGCATGTGCCGAAGCAGCCCCAGTTTCACGTGGTCCTCCACCTCGTACACATGCAGATCAACCTGATCGGGTGTGGTCACCTTCGAGCCGCCTACTGCGATGCGAACCGGCTTCCTCGAGTGGCGTGCAATCAGGCGCTCTACATCTTTGTGCATTGTGGCAGAGAAGAAAAGGCTCTGGCGCGCGGCCGGCAACGCCGACAAAATCCTTTCGATCGCTGGAAGAAAACCCATGTCCAACATGCGGTCGGCTTCGTCTAGAACCAGCACTTCCACCGCATCCAGCTTGATGAGCCGGCGATCCAGAAAGTCCTCCAGCCGGCCCGGCGTCGCAACCACTAGCTGCGCACCTCGACGCAATGCGTTTAGCTGCGGAGGTTCGCTCAAGCCTCCGACTACAACTGCCACGCGCAGCCCCGTACTGACGGCCACGTTTGCAAAGGCGTCCGCAATTTGGATCGCAAGTTCTCGCGTTGGACTTAATACCAGCCCGCGGACGGCGTCTTTAACGCCAGGAGCGGAGGGTCTTAGAAGTTTCTCAATCATCGGCAGCAGGAAGGCAAGGGTCTTTCCCGTGCCGGTTTGAGCCGTCGCCACGACGTCGGCGCCGGCCATTGCAGGCGGAATCGCTTGGGCCTGTACGGGTGTCAGATCGACAAAGCAGTTCCGCTTCAAATTTTGATGGACGGACTGCGAAAGGGAGAGTTCGTTGAATTGATTCATGTTTGTAAAAGGGTGTACGCCGAGTACCGGAACGCCCTTAAAGAAACAACCCAGAGATTCGATTCTGACGAAACTTAGAGAATTCGAGAAAAGTGAAGAACAGCCACTTAACTAAGGACGAATTGGACGGGAGGACCCCTTTACTATAGCAGCTAAATAGACCAGATGCCTGTCGGTAAGGCCAATTCACTCCTCGCGCAGCAGCGTCAAAGGGTTGATCGACAGCGCTCGTTGTGCCGGAAGCCACGTAGCTACCAGGCCCAGCAACGCCATAGCCAGCACAACCCCAACCAATACCAGCGGATCTTTGGGAGTTGCGTGATACACGATGGCGGACAACACCTTGGATGCCGCCATTCCTAGCAGCAGCCCCGCAACCGATCCGAAAGCAAGTAACCGCAGGGCTCGCCCAAGTGCCGATTGCAAAACTTCTTTGCGCTGCGCGCCGAGGGCGATACGAATCCCCAGCTCCTTCAGCCGCTTGCTGACCGAGTAAGCAGCCATTCCAAAGATGCCGGTTATAGACAGCATTGCGCCCATCACGCCCATCACGCCCAACGCCAGCGTCGCCATACGCGAGGCAAACAGAGCTCCCGACTCCAGTTCCTGGTTCCACGTCTCGATCTGAAAGGGCAGCCCCGCATCCAGGTTCTGCACTGTGCTCTTCATGGCGCGGGCAAGCTGCTGCGGATCGCCTTTCGAGCGCACGATGAGCGATGTTTGACTCGAAAGCGACTGCGTGAACGGGAGAAACATCGCCGGCCTCAGATCTTCAGTGAGGCTCGCGTATTTTCCGTTTTCCACAACGCCCGCCACTTGGATGCGCGTTCCATCGGGCATCTTGTAATAACTCCCTATTGCGTTTGCTACTGAGCCAAAGAGCTTGCGCGCAAACTCTTCATTCACTACCGCCACGCGTGGCGAGTTTTTGTCGTCATGCCACGTGAAAGTCCTCCCAGACAGCAACGCGGTGCCCGCCGCGCGGAAGTACCCAGGTGATATGCGGTACGTCGCGGCATCAGCCGCGGCATTCGATGATTTCAAATCTGTTGTTTTGTCGGTAAACACGGCTGAGGTGTTCGCACCGTAGTACAACTGTGTCCGGTCCACCGCGCCCACAGACATCACACCTGGAATGGCGGCCACGGCATCGATCATGCGCTTCTGCATGGCGGGCGCCGCGTCGCCGCGATATCCAGCCATATTCAAATCCGTATCCAACAGCATCGCGTTCCGTGGTTGGAAACCGAAATTGCTGTGCAGCGAACGTGCTAGTCCGCGCACCGCGACCATCGAAGATGTGACCAGCACTGCACAGATCGCGATTTGCACCACCAGCAACAGGTCTCGCACGGTAATCCGCCGCCCAACTCTACCGGTCGATCCCGATTTGACGATCTGGTACGGGTCCGTTCGGAACACTTGGCGCACCGGAACAATGCCGAAAAGAATTCCGCTGACCAACGCCAGTGCGAAAGCGACTGCATAGACCTTTGCGTCCGGATCCACAGCCACATGAAAGCTAGGAGCGGTGGAGATTGGCGACCATGCGCTCAATCCGTGCAACAGCTCTACGCTGCCCCATAATCCGGCCGCGCCTCCGGCGAGCGAAATCAGCAGGGCTTCGGTTAGCAATTGGCGCAGAATGCGTCGGCGGCTCGATCCCAGCGCGAGCCGCAGGGCAACTTCGCGCGATCGGTCCGCGGCCCGCGCGGCGAACAAGCTGCCCAGGTTGGTGCACGCGGCCAACAGAATCAACCCCGCTAGCAACATCAATCCGGTAAGGAATGCCCGCAGCGGACCGCCAAACCAGTCCCCGGCAAGACTGGGACGAGTCAGCGAAAAGGTCATGTGGACGTCGTATTTGGGATAAGTCTTCTCCATATAGGCGCCCACGGCATTGAGATCGGCGACCGCCTGCGCCGGAGTAACCCCCGCCTTCAAATGGCCAAACATCATCAAAATTCCGTAGGTCCCGCGCTCGTTTAGCGTATTCACGCCCTCCACCTGCTCCTGGTTCACCATCGGCACCCAAAAATCGGGAAACAGAAACAACAAAGTGCCCCTGAACTCGGGTGGCGCTACACCAAGGATCGTGAAAGGATGCTTGTTCAGCCGCACCACACGCCCCACCACGCCGCGATCGTCCTGAAAGTGGCTGTGCCAATACGTGTAAGGCAGCACGATATACGGCGCGCTGTTCGGCCCATGCTCATCGGAACCGTGAAAGAAGCGGCCCAGGTACGGCTGAACTCCTAATGCGTCGAAGTAGTTCCCTGTAACTTCCTCGACCCACGCGGGCAGTGGATTGTTACCTGTGTCCAGCCCAACATAGGCAAGGTTATAAGCTGCCAGACCATCAAAGCTGCGGTTGCGATCGCGCAAATCGAGATAGTCGGGATAGGACTGGCTGACATACTTATCGCGTCCCCGCTCGATTCCGTAGAGGCTCTCCGGGTGAGGCACATTCAGCGGGCGCAGGATCACCGCATTCAAAACGCCAAAGACCACGGCGTTTGCACAAATGGCCAAAGCCAGCGTCAAAACGGCAACGATGGTGAATCCGGGAGATTTGCGCAGCACGCGCAAGCCGAAGCGCACATCGCTGACCAATGTCTCGACAAAATTCCCGCCCAGCGCTTCATAGCATTCTTCTCTGAACCGCGCCTGGCCGCCGAACTCGATGCGTGCGCGGCGTTCGGCGGTAGCACGGCTTAGGCCGGAACGTTCCAGATCATCCGCGCGGTGCTCCATGTGCGAGCGAAGCTCTTCCTCCAGATCCGCGTCGATGCGCGCGCGGCGAAACAGGTCAAGAAATCGCATGGCTTCTCACTCCTCGCGTAACAGGCTCATCGGATCAAGCGACAGCGCCCGTTGCGCCGGAACCCACGTCGCCATCAGCCCCAGTAGCGCCATCGCCAGAACCACACCAGCCAATACCACCGGATCGCGCGGCGTTGCTTGATAGACGATCAATGCCAGTACCTTGCTAGCCAAAACGCCTACCACCAGCCCGCCGCCGATCCAAACACTAACAATCGCAGCGCTCGTCCCAGTGCGGCGGCCAAAACCTCCTTGCTCTGCCTCCATCTCGTCCTCCACCTCAGTGCGATGGAAAAACTTAGGGGCCACGGAGCGAAAGTAGGCAACGAAATTCATACTTCCTCCGGCTGCGCCGAGAGCGCCGAACCCATGGCCGCGGCAAGGCGGTTCCAACCATCCGTCTCCTCCCGCAAACGCTTGCGCCCCGCCGTGGTGAGCTCGTAAAACTTGGCGCGGCGATTGTTCTCAGATGTGCCCCAGCTTGCCTTCAAGAGGCCCTGGCGCACCAGCCGGAACAGCGCCGGATAGAGCGCTCCCTGCTCGATGAGCAGCGCTTGCTCCGAGATCTGCCCGATGCGCAACAGAACCCCGTAGCCATGAAGAGGGCCGAGTGACACTGCTTTCAGAATCAGAAGGTCGAGGGTTCCTGGAAGAAGCTGCGCCTGGCCGGACAATTCACACTCCTAAGCTAATCAGGAGTATAGTTCAGCTTTCCTAAGCTGTCAAGGAGAGAATGCCGGGCGCGCTCCGCCTCACTTCGGCGCAATGCGAAAGAAGTAAATCGTCATCAGCGCGCCCACCGCAATCACGATCGATCGAATTACCACCGCCGGCATGCGCCTGGCGAGAATCGGTCCCACATACCCGCCGCCGACCGCGGCAGCCATCATCAGCAGCGCCGGGCGCCAATACACCTGGTGCGCTACCACGAAGATCACCGAAGCAATCGCGTTCAGTGAGCCCCCAAGAATCGTTTTGACTCCGTTCATCCCGTGAATATTGGTCAGCCCATAAAGGCGGAATGCGGCCAGGATGATAATGCCCATGCCTCCGCCGAAATAGCCGCCGTAAATCGAAATCGGAAACAGCATCGCAACCATCAACGCGTTGCTCGTATGCAGTTTGCCGCGCAACAAAACACTCACGCGCGTGCCGAATGCGAAAAGCAGCGTCGCAAACAGCAGCAGCCAGGGAGCAATCTGCCGAAATGTCTTGTCCGATGTCACCAGCAGCAGCACTGCCCCAATCGCGCCGCCAATCAGGCTGACCGTCAGCCATGTCTTCATTCGTTTCTCTTCGAGCGCCCGGATGTCCTCCCGATAAGAAATCGCGCTGGCGAGCGAACCCGGAAACAGCGCCACCGTACTCGATGCGTTTGCAGCCACCGCTGGAACGCCCGCGAATACAAGCGAGGGAAATGTCAGAAAACTTCCTCCACCCGCGATCGAATTGATCGCCCCGGCAGCGAAAGCCGCCGCCGCAAGTAGCAAAAGCATCAGCACGGCCTCCAGTGTAAAGGCCCATGCCTAAAAACTGTCTCTGCCACACTGTCAAATGTGCGTAAACGAACCGTAACGCTCTGCTGCTTCGCCCTGGCTGCTGCCTCCACAGCTCTCCTCCTCGCGCAAAACACCGCCAAAAAGCCGGTCACCATTGATGAGCTCGTCTCCCACCATGCTCCCCGTCCCATCACTCCCATTTGGTCTCCCGATGGAAAGTCCTTCGTTTATGAACAGCAACACAGCGTGTATCTATACACTGTTGCCGGCCGCCAGTCCAAAGAGTGGTTCAAGCCGGAGACCCTCGAAAAGCAAGCCAGGCAACCAGCTCCATCGCCGGAATTCGGTTGGCAGAACCGCCGCGTCTCTTCGGCGTCCTACCAATGGTTTCCAGATAGCAAAGACCTCCTGGCCTCGGCCGCCGGCGATCTCTTCATCGTGCATCCCAACGGCAATTTCGATCAGATCACCAAAACAGAAATCGATGAAGAGGATCCGAAATTATCGCCCGACGGCAAGTCGGTGCTCTATCGTTCGGATTCGAACCTTTATTTGATCGACCTGGCAACCAAGCAGGTTCGCCAGCTCACTTCCGGCGGAACAGCGACTTTGCTCAACGGCGAGCTCGATTGGGTGTATCCGGAAGAGCTGGACATTCATACTGCCACCTGGTGGTCCCCCGATTCGCAACAGATCGCGTACTTCCAGTTCGATGTCAGCCACGAGTTCGTCTATCCACAAGCCGATCTGCTCGGCGAGCGCGCCATCGCCGAACCCGAGCGCTACCCGCAAGCCGGCACTCCGAACGCCGGCGTACGGCTCGGCGTCATCTCCGCTCAGGGCGGCGCCACAAAGTCGCCCACTACAAAATGGATGGACCTCGGCGACACCACCAGCACCCTGCTCGCGCGCGTCGCCTGGCTGCCGGATTCTTCACAAATCGCAGTCGAGCGCTTCACCCGCTTGCAAAACCAACTCGATCTTCTCTTCTGCAATCCAGCCACCGGAGCAGTCCACACTGTTCTGCACGAACAATCCAAAACCTGGATCAATGTCGCCGACAATCTCTTTCTCCTCAAATCGCGTCCCGAATTCCTCTGGACCAGCGAGCGCACCGGATTCCGCCACATCTATCGGTACTCGAATCAGGGCGAGCTGCTCGGCCAGCTCACCAGCGGCGACTGGGAAGTCACCACCATTGCCGCCATAGACGAACCGCAACAGCGCGTCTATTACACCTCGAATGAGCCCAGCCCGCTTGAATGGCAGCTCTACAGTGTCGCCTTTAGCGGCGGCGAGCGCACCCGCCTGACCAAAGAGGACGGTACGCACTACATCCATGCGAACGCCGACGGAACCTATTACTTCGACTCTTACTCGAATCTCAAACGTCCCGAGGAAGGCACCGTAAGGAGTGCTTCCGGCGACCAGCTTTCAATTCTGCAACCCGCCGATACCGCCGTGCTCAACGATTTCGATATCCTCCCCACCGAAATCGTTCAGGTTCAAGCACCCAATGGACCCATCCTCTACGCGCGTCTTATTAAACCCGCCGGATTCCAGCCTGGGACCAAGTATCCGCTCATCGTCGAAGTCTATGGCGGCCCCGGCGTGCAAAGCGTTCGCAACGAATGGTACGATCTCTACGCTCAGGTCTACGCGCATCGCGGCTACGTTGTCTGGCAATTGGACAATCGCGGTTCGAATGGCCGCGGGCACGCCTTCGAAGTGCCCATCTTCCGTGAGCTCGGCAAACAGGAAGTTGCCGACCAGCGCCTAGGTGTCGAGCATCTCATCGCCATGGGTTTGGTCGATCCCAAGCGCGTCGGCATCACTGGCTGGAGCTACGGCGGCTATATGACCATACATTCTCTGCTGCTTGCTCCCGACGTCTTCAAAGTGGGAGTCGCCGGCGCTCCGGTCAATGACTGGCACAACTACGACACCATCTACACGGAGCGATACATGGGCCTGCCGGATCAGAACAAAGCCGGCTACGATGCCTCTTCGAATGTCCGTAACGCCGGCCGCTTCGAAGGCAAGCTCCTGATCTTACATAACTTCGAAGATGACAACGTTCTGTTCCAAAACACCATGCAGATGGCCAATGCGCTCGAGCAGTCTGACAAGCAATACTTTCTTCAGCTCTATCCGCTCAAGAGTCACGGCGTCTATGGAGCGCTGCGCAAGCCCATGTACCAAGCCATGCTCGACTTTTTCGATTCGAATCTGAAGAACGCCTTCTAGCTTCCGCGCTCGAGTCGCCCTTCGCGACGAATAGTCCCAGGCCTCACCGCTTTCCCAAGCGCAGCGACTCCCAGCTCCCGTCCGCCGTCCAGCCTCCGTCTACCGCCAACGCCTGCCCGTTCACAAAACCGCTTTCCTCACCATCGGCAAGAAACGCAATCGCCCGCGCCACATCGTCCGGCGTCGCAAAGCGCCCCATCGGCACTCGCCCGGTAATGTCGGCATCGCAATAAGTCCCGCGCGCTTGATCCGCTGCGTCCATTTCACTCTTCACCCACCCCGGACAAACTGCATTGACGCGCACTCCGCGCCCGCCCCATTCAGCGGCAAGGGTCCGCGTGAGACCAATCAATCCATGCTTCGATGCATTGTAGGCCGCGCGATCCGCAATGCCCAGCAACCCCGCCACCGAAGCGACATTGATAATAGACCCGCTGCCCGCCCGAAGCATCTTCTCTCCGAACGCCTTCGCCAGCAGGAAGGGCGCGACGAGGTTCACCTCCAGCACGCGGCGATAATCGCTGGCCGAAGTTTCTTCCGCGGGTGAGATCAGGCTGATCCCGGCATTGTTGACCAGCACATCCGCGCGCCCATAAACGTCGATCACCTGTTGAACAAATCGTTCCACCGCCGCTTCGTCCACAATGTCGGCGGCCCGTCCCATCGCCTCGCCGCCCGCCGACTGAATGGCCGCTACGGTCTCTGCCGGCTCACGCAGATCGATGATCGCAAGCCGGTAGCCTCGCTCGGCCAACAGCTCCGCGGTCCGCCGCCCAATGCCCTGCGCGCCTCCCGTGACGGCCGCCACCTCACCGCGCCGTCTTCGCGGCTGCGTCACGTTTCTACTTCTGCCCTTGGCTCGGTTGCTTCTCGCTGCTCGGCGGCACGAGTCCTTTCAGCCGCATATACGTCACCATGTTCCCGTAATGTTCATCCAAGTGCGCCGTGTTCAAGGAAAGCAAAGTCAGCCTCGACAGGTCGAAATTCATGAGCTTTGTCATCTGCGCCCCCTCCGTGTCCGTCATCGCCCCATACGACTTCTCGCAATAAGCAACCGCTTCCTTCAGCGCCGCCACCAGATCCGCCTTCGACGTCTTCGTCTTCTCGATGTTCTTCATCGGGGGCTTCTCACCGGTTGCCGTCGCGCAGAAAAAGTATTGCGCATCCGCCACGTGCCCCACGATTTGGCCAAAACTCCGCACCTCCGGCGTCGGCTTAAAAGAGTAATCTGCCTCAGGCATCTTCTCGGCGGCGGCAACCACAAAGCCGCTGATGTACCCGTAAACTCCTTTTTCGCTGGTGCTGATCGGATTGGCCGGTGCCGTCGCTTGTGCCGGCGCTGGCGTCTCTTGTGCAAAACAGGCCCCCGCAGCGGCCACGAACAAAATACAAAGTGTCTTCTTCAAGTGATCCTCCCTCGGATATGATGTCACTTCTCGCCCGAGTCGTAATAACAACGCTGTTCCGCCCGAAAAAGTTCCAGGCTCCATACCCACTTCGTTCGGTAAAATCATCCACCCGCCATCTCTCCGCACTCAGTCACGGCCTGGCAAAATAAACCCATCCCCTCGTAAATCAACACCTTCTCTCCATTCCCACCCCTCACCCCCGCTCGCCCCGCGCGACACTCAGTCCGGAAAACACGCGCGCCATGCACGACACCGAAGAAAATTTTCCCGGCCACGAAAAGCCGAATCGCTCCACCGGCCCCATCACCCCCGACGGCAAAGCCCGCTCCTCTATGAACCGCCTCACCCACGGCTGCCGCTTCGAGCGAACCGTCCTGCCCTTCGAAGACAGCGCCGAATGGGAGTTCACCCTCCAAAGCTAAACCTCCTCCTACAATCCCCAGGACCCCACCGCCGCCACGCTGGTCTTTGAAACCGCCCGCGCCCATTGGATCTTTCAGCGCAACCAGCAACGTCTCGACGAAACTGAATCCGGTCTGCCCTCGGACGCCATCGAGTGGACCGAACACCATATCAAGCGCTACAACAACTTCAGCCGCTACAAAACCACTGCCGAGCGCAGCTTTTACCGCGCCTTCAATAACCTCGAAGCCTATTGCAAGCGCCAGGCCGACGCACTAGCGCACAGGGAGTCTGCTGCCCGTTGTGCGCGCTTAGAATTGGCTCAAGCCGAAAAAACTCGTGCAGAGATGGCCAAGATCCACATGCAATGGCTCAAGAAAAAAGCCGAAGCCGCCGCGAAGCGCACAGGGCGTTCGGTGCCCGTTGTGCGCGACGACATTGATCAACTCTGCGCCGTGCAGAAAGTCGAAATTATAAAGAACGACCAAGGCGGTTGCATCACTACCTACGCGCCAACCAATGAGCAGATCGCTTCCTGCGCTGCCAACGCCGCCCGCCCGCCCAAATTCATCACTCGCTACGTCTTTTTTAACTTCGGCGTCCCACCTATCTATGATTGGACCAATCCGAATCACATCCAACGCAACGAAAGCACTGTCGGCGTCCAGCAGTTCACCTATTCCGGCTGGCTCAAGCAAATTGAGGCCGAAAGGGTCGCCGGCGACGGCCACATCTCGCCCTACCATCTCGATCTGATCCTAGAAAATGATTGATACGCTTTCCCACCCTTCCGACACCACTTACCATTGACAGAATCCTAAAACTGTCACAAAATAACTCAACTTCGGAGCGAATCAATTCGCCTTCCGAACTGCAAGGAGAAAAAATGTCAGCAACATCGGCCTCGCCCGCGCCGGCCCCCATTCTCAGCAACGCCGCAAACTTGGAGTACAAGGCCTTTGCGCGTTCTTTTTATCAAGATTCCACGGCGGCTGTCCTCGTTTTGGTAGCAAGCTGCTCTTTCCCAACGCCCGGCTACACGATCTTTTTCCAAGAGGACGGCGGAACGTTCAAACTGATGCAGACGAATCCGACTGGAATAGAGCCGCAACTCGTAGCTTATGGCTTCGCAAGCTGGCCGGCATCGAGTGTGGGCCTCTCACAGCACCCCTCGCATGTCACCATCGAAGACGCCCAAGGTCAGCACAAGGTCCGCGTGGAACAGTGGAAATAAACTACCTAAGGTGAATCGAGAATCGGCCGGATCGTTCTGTCAAATCGGCTGATCGCGTTACGCGCGCAGACCGCCCGCCGTTCGCTTGCCTCGCCGCCTGCTCGTCGGCTATCCTATATGTGTAAGTTTTGAAAGCGCTTGGCAGCCCAGCGTTGCCAGGTCTACACATAGCGGAATCGCCAGGTTGGCTGCGCAGGCGTTGGCGGGCGATCTTCTAGGAGATTAGGTCAGTAGGTTCATGGCAAATACAGTTTCTTCGTTGAAGCGCGTTCGCATCGCCGAGCGTCGCACCGGCATCAATCGCGTACGCAAGTCGCGTCTGCGGCATCAAATTCGCGCTATGCGGCGCTTGATGGATCAAAAGGACGCACCGGGCGCCACCAAAATGGTCCCGGCCACGTTTTCGTTAGTCGATCGCGCTGCCAAGTGGGGCATCATCAAAAAGAACACTGCGGCTCGTTACAAGAGCCGGATTACTCTGCGGCTGCGCAAACTCAGCGCCGCCTAATCACCCGTCTACCGGCCCTCCTTCGCGTTACGTCCCGAACGGGAACGTTGCCCCGCGCTCATCAGGTCAGCCGCGGGGCTATGCTGGACGTAGGAGTCCGGCCATGCAGATCTCTTTCGTAAGAAGCGGCGGATTTGGTTACCCCCTCCGAAAAGCCATCAAAGGGACCATTGATCTAAAGAACGATGCTGCCGAAGTCAGCTCCGGCGCGGCCTATCATCGGACGCTCGCTCCGCAGGAAGCCGAACAGCTCCGAACCAGCGTAGACCCCGTCGAACTGGACAAGGCTTCCAAACAAATCGCGAGCAACCGCAAGGGTGGCGCTGCGGACCTGGACGATTATCACATCACAATCACCGCCAAAGATGGCCAGTCCCATGACGTGCACCTGAGCATGTCCCCGGATTCACACGAACTGCAAGGTGTTTCGCCTGACGTGGCGAATCTCCTTCGCTGGATACAGCATGAGGCACAGAAGATTAAGACCCACAGCGCGAACGCTTCGTAAGACGGGGCGGCGCAGCAGCGCCAAACGGTAAAGTTGCAGATACGGCGCGTTTCTGCTGTATCATAGTCCCACTCTATTTCGGAGAAGAACCGGGTTCTTCATGTGTAACAATCATCGACACTCAATCTTCTGCATCATGCCGCCGCATATCCTGTCGCATCTTGCAAGAAACGGCAACGCTAGGGAGCGTGACTTCGCGCTCCATACGCTTGCCTCGGATTCCACTCTGCGCACCAGCCGCTTGACCTTTTCTCTGATCGGTGGTCTGAAGTTGCCCCATCCCGCTGCCCTGCTTGCTCCGCCGCAAGAGAAGCGAAGCGTTTACGACGCTGCAAACGGATCAATTCTGCCTGGAAAACTCCTGCGGGCCGAAGGTCAGCCGCCCGTTTCCGATGCTACGGCGAACCAGGCCTACGATGCCCTCGGTGACACCTTCAATTTCTATCTAAAGGCTTTCGAGCGGAATTCCATCGATAACGCCGGTTTGCCTTTGAACGCATCTATCCATTACGGCCAGAGCTATGACAACGCTTTTTGGAATGGACAGCAGATGGTTTTCGGCGATGGCGATAGCGTCATCTTCAGCGGCTTCACGACTGCGGCGGATGTCATCGGGCACGAGCTGACCCACGGCGTCACAGGCAGCGAAGCCAATCTGGTCTATCAGGGTGTTTCCGGCGCGCTCAACGAGTCCATTTCAGACGTGTTTGGATCGATGGTCAAGCAGTTTAAGCTCAATCAGACCGTCGATCAGGCCGATTGGCTCATTGGCGCGGGCATCCTCGCGCCCGGCATCAGCGGGGTTGGGCTACGTTCACTGAAGGCGCCCGGCACGGCCTATGATGACGCCAAGCTCGGCAAGGACCCGCAGCCCGCCTCCATGGCGGATTACGTTCAGACCGGCGATGATAACGGCGGCGTGCACGTCAATTCGGGCATACCGAACCGCGCGTTCTACCTTGCCGCAAGCGCCCTGGGCGGATATTCATGGCAGAAAGCCGGCCAGGTCTGGTATGACGTCCTGGTCGATCACAACCTGAAAGCGAATTCCAGTTTCGCCACCTTCGCCAATCTGACCATCACTCATGCTGGCAGCCGCTATGGCGCTAACAGCACGGAACAGAAGGCCATCGCCGACGCCTGGGCGCAAGTTGGCGTCATATCGCAGGCTGCCAAAGCAGGCGGGTGATCCGCTGGCTCGGCCAGCTAAGTTGTTAGACTGGCATTGCATATGCAACGCGGCCGGTTCAGTGTATTCAGTGTCCTCGTCGCGTGCGCTCTCGCCACTGATCTTACGGCGGCCGAGCCGGTGCGCGCTACGCACGGCATGGTCGTTGCTCAAGAGCCAATCGCAGCCGATGTGGGTCTGGCAGTGCTCAAAAGCGGCGGCAATGCCGTGGACGCGGCTATTGCTGTGGGTTTCGCGCTTGCCGTCACTCATCCCTACGCCGGGAATTTGGGCGGCGGCGGGTTCATGTTGGTTCGTCTCGCCGATGGCACGACGGATTTCCTCGATTTCCGCGAATGCGCTCCGCAAAAGGCCTCCCGTGACATGTATCTCGGGCCCGATGGCAATCCCACCCGCGACAGCATCGTTGGTTGGCGCTCGTCTGGCGTTCCTGGTTCGGTAGCCGGTTTCGAAGCGGCGTACAAGAAGTTTGGCAGCAAGCCGTGGGCGGATCTTCTCGCCCCCGCGGTGAAGCTTGCGAGTGATGGATTCACCGTCAGCGCGCCCTTTGCCGCGTCTCTGAACTCGCCGCACAACAATCTCCAGCTCGATCCCGAATCCAGGCGGATTTTCCTTCGCGACGGCAATCCCTACCAGCCCGGCGACACGTTCAAACAACCGGATCTGGCCGGGACGCTCGCCCGTATTGAAAAGGATGGCGCCAAAGGCTTCTATGAAGGTGAAACCGCCAAGCAGCTTGCCTCCGCCATGGCCGCGCACGGCGGTCTCATCACGCTGGAGGATCTGAAAAACTATAAGGTCATCGAGCGGTCACCGCTCACCGGCGAATATAAAGGCTTCCATATCATCACCTCGCCGCCTCCCAGCGCTGGCGGAATCGGCCTGCTTCAGATAATGGGCATGCTCGATGGCACAAATTACGAAAGCGACGGCCCCGATTCGGTGAAGGCCATACACTATGAAGCCGAGGCGATGCGGCGCTTCTACGCCGACCGCAGCCAATATATGGGCGACCCGGATTTCTACACCGTGCCAGTGAAAATGCTGCTCGATCCCAAGTATCTCGCCTGGCGGCGCTCAACGATCGATCCCCAGCGCGCCACGCCGAGCGAGATGATCGGTCCCGGGCTGCCTCGCGCCATGAACGCGGCCATTTCTTGGGTTGAAGGAACAGAAACTACTCACTACAATGTGGTCGATGCGAAAGGCAATGCGGTCGCGGTGACTTACACGCTGAACGATGGATACGGCAGCGGCATCACAGTGCCCGGCTTGGGATTTCTATTGAACGACGAGATGGACGATTTTGTCGCCAAACCCGGCGCGCCGAATATGTTTGGCATGGTCGGCAGCGACGCCAATGCCATTGAGCCGGGCAAGCGGCCGCTCTCTTCCATGATGCCCACCGTCATTACGAAAGACGGCAAGCTGTTCATGGCGATTGGCGCGCCGGGCGGTTCCCGAATCACTACTGGGGTCACGGAAGTCATCTTGGACGTGCTCGACTTCCACATGAATGTGCAGGACGCGGTAGATTTACCTCGCTTTCACGAGCAATGGAAACCCGATTTGCTGTACCTGCAATACCCCTTTCCCCCAGAAACCGAAAGAGCTTTGCAACAGATGGGATATCAGTTGGTGCCCCCGGGGGGACCGGACGACGTGGAAGCGCGCGTGGAGGCAATTGTCGTAAGGAACGGGATGCTTGAGGGAGGGACCGAATCTCGCCAGCACGGCAAAGTGGCCGGGTATTAGTCGTCCCGCGTCTCTTTAGCGCGCACCGCATTGCAGCCCGCCTCATTTAGAAAGAAAACCGATGGAGCTTGTCCTTTCAACCCACCTTTTTGTCCGTCACCGCCTCACCACCGTGTGGTTGGAGCGGATTTACGACGCGGGATTCTCGGCGGTCGAGATCTTCTGTGCGCGTCAGCATATCGACTATCGCGACCGGGCCCAAATTGCCGAACTGGGGCATTGGTTCCGTGATTCCCGGCTGCGAATGCACTCCCTCCATTCGCCGATGTACAGCGACGATGTGTGGGGCCGCTCGGGACCCCAGGCGGTGATCAACATCACCCAATCGGCGAAGGCCAGGCGCATCGATACGGTGGATGAAATCAAGCGCGCCATCGAAATCGCGGAGTTCGTTCCCTTTCGCTACCTCATTCAACACGTGGGCGTCGCAGACGAGGAATTCGACGAACGCAAGGTCGATGCGGCATTCTCCTCGTTGGATGAGATTCGCGTCTTTGCCGCCCAGCGCGGCGTAGAGGTGCTGCTCGAAAACACTCCTAACGATCTGTCTTCCGCGCAGCGCCTGAACGGATTGCTCGCGCAAACACACCTGAACCTGAACTACTGTTTCGATATCGGCCACGCGCACATGGGGCCGGGCGTCGAGGCCGAGTTCGAGTTGATGAAGGAGCGCATTCGCTCGACCCATCTGCACGACAATAATGGGCGCGACGACTCGCACCTGTTTCCAGGACTGGGAAGCATCGATTGGAACAGCGCGATGAAGCTGCTGCAATCGCGCGCGGACCAATACCCGCTGCTGCTCGAATTGAAGGAACCGGACGGTATGGCCCACCCTGTAGACGAAGCAAAAAAAGCGATGGATGGACTACTCGAACGAATGAACAAGCATGAGCAGTGAATTGGAAATATCGATAGCCGATGCGCACAAGCATGTAGGTGGGCGGGTCGAAATTCGCGGCTGGCTGTACAATTTGCGGAAATCCGGGAAAATTGTATTCCCGATCATTCGCGATGGCAGCGGCTTGATGCAATGCGTCGCTGTGAAGAGCAATGTGCCGGAACAGGTATTCGAAACGTTGAAAAACCTGACCCAGGAAAGCTCCTTCACGGTGACCGGAACCGTCCGCGCAGAACCCAGAGCGATCGGCGGCTATGAACTCGATGTCGCCGATGCGCACGTTATTCAGCGCGTCAGCGAAGAGCATCCTTATCCCATCACGCCCAAGGACCACGGCGTGGACTTCCTGATGGACCATCGCCATCTCTGGCTTCGCAGCCGTCGCCAGCATGCCGCCATTCGAGTGCGTCATGAGGTGATTAAAGCCATTCGCGATTACTTCGATTCGAACGGCTTCACGCTGGTGGACACGCCCATCTTTACTCCGGCCGCGTGCGAAGGCACTACCACGCTCTTCGAAGTCGATTACTTCGAAGATGAGAAGGTTTACCTCACGCAATCCGGACAGCTCTACAACGAAGCCGACGCCATGGCGTTCGGCAAGGTATATTGCTTCGGCCCAACGTTCCGCGCCGAGAAATCGAAAACGCGCAGGCACTTGACAGAGTTCTGGATGGTCGAGCCGGAAATGGCCTTCGCCGATCTCGAAGAGGTCAAGCATGTGGCCGAGGACTTGATCGTGTATGTCACTCGCCGCGTGCTGGAGAACCGAAAGGAAGAGCTGAAGGTGTTGGAGCGCGATACCTCAAAGCTCGAGAGCGTGCAGGCGCCCTTCCC
>DATJUG010000068.1:0-13237 GCA_035502635.1 Bryobacteraceae bacterium | reverse complement strand
GCTCGAGTTCTTCCAGCATCACTTTGCGTAAATGGGTCACAAGGAACCCTCCTGTGACCCGCTACTCTATCGAATCACTGCCACAGCTCACCGCCAGCGCGTAGCGCCCGCCGCCCAGCGGCTTCGTTCAAGTCGGTGTTGCGGAGATTGAAGCTTATATGTCAAAGTGCAGCCGCCATGCGGCCTGCTAAGTTGAACACAGTCGCCTTGCTTCACGTGTTGACCTTATCGCTGTCCGAGGCGACTGGGTCGCCGGGAAAGACCCGCCATGCTTCAAGTCGTGGGTCGGCCATGAGGGCCTCAGCCAACTGTTCCGAACCAGCAACAAGGGTACAGAAGAGGTCGATTTCCGAAGCGACGCACCAGGCGTGGTCCTGCGGCCAGAATAGATTCGGTGGTTGAGGGTCAAAGCCCCACGGAGTAGTCCAGCCCAGCTCTCTAGCGGCATGCAGCGGCCCGTGGAACAGGAAATTCTCTCGTTGTGGAAGGTTCACCTTGGGTCCTTGCAGTGCCTCCGCCGACAGTGCCGGCGGAACGGAATGCTCTCCTGCACTACCTGAAGTGTCCCCAGGAGAGGTAAAAATGATCACTGATGCAGCCGCTGCCAGGAATCCAGCCGTAGACGTCCGAGAGGCAAAACCAACATGATTCCTCTGTGCTCGTGTGTTCAGCAAGAATTGCGCAAAGGACAGTCAGCAGATGTGGCGGAAGGTTCCCGTTTTCAGGAGCGCCGACACCAAAGGAGAGGGAGCGCCCGTACCGAACGGATTGGTCCTTGCTATTGCATGAAACTGCACGAGCCGATGCATTGTGCGCCCTGACCGGGCTGCCACCTCAGCCCAGATGACGGGCTCATCCTTTACGCCTGCGGCCCGAGCCGGGTGCAGGATTCGGACGTAAGCGGGAAATCCGTTGGGCACTATCGAGGCCACTCCTGAGCCAAAGGCTTGTAGCCGCGGGGTCAACCATTCGGCCTCGACAACCTGTGTCGAAGGACGCAGTTCCGAGTTAAGCACGTGATCTTCTTTTAAAGTACTCTTATTAAAACGCCTATTGCGGGTTCTACTTTTCCGGCAAACCGTGCGTTGTGAAAAACCGGAACATTGATCAATCGGGCTTTGCTGCTGCGCATGGAACCGACTGCTCGGTACCATGCGCCCGCGGACAAGATCGGCGCCGAGCCCTAGTCAGAGATGCTCGTCGCTTGGCGACTACGGTGGTTTATTGGCTGCTTGTTTTGTCCAGGTCGCCTATCAGGCAGAAAAAATTGCCGCAGCCCGGCCTGGTTACAAGTGGGAAGCTCTCGCTGCGCTCAGTGCAGCCAAAACAAGCCAAGGTTCGAGCAGAATGTCAGCAGTCATGTGCCCGACTACAACAGGCATCAAACTGCGGCGGCTAACCAGATAGGCAATCGCGTAAAGGATGCCGAGCACCGCGGTGGCAGTGATGGAACCGAAGGCAACGGCCCAATTGATGTTTGTGGTCAGCAGTCCCCACCCAACATGCGCGACACCGAAAAGAATGCCGGAGGCGATCACCTGAACGGCTGGACCGAGGCCGGACCACTTTAATTCGCCCATCACCCAGCCACGAAAAAAAATCTCTTCAACAAAACCAGCGCTCAAGCCAGCAACCAGTGAGTTACAGAGATGAAAACTGCTCAATTCGTTCAAGGCCGCACGACCGCGAAGCGCTGCTAAGGTCATCAGCACATAGAGAGCCGTGAAAATTCCGGCGACGATCCAGCCGCGCAACGGTGACGGTTGCCATAGTCCAAGCTCCCGGAGTGAGCGGGAACGAAAGTGAAGGAACAGCACGAGCAAGACAAGAACCAGGCATTCGCCAGCCGCCGAACCGCTTAAAGTAAGTGTGGCCCGGGTTCGCAGACCGCCCGCGACGTGACCCTCTACGAGCGCTCGCAACACCTTCGAAGCGAATCCAACAATTACGAAGAAGACGACTGTTCCGAACGCTACGGTAAAAAGAGACCAAAAGCGACGAGCGGGCGACACTGTCACAACCGGAAATTTGCTAGACACTGCTCCCCATTTTCCTTAGAATTACATCACGGCTGTAGTACAGCCACGAGGAGGAGCTCAGCATGGGCTTGAGCCCAGCCCTCAGCACACTAATCATGAGTTACGGCGCGCAGGGTAGAGTAATCACTTGACGAATAGTCGGCATCCCGTAAAGTGGTTGATTTTCGGATGCTCTGGGACTACTTTTTAAAGGTGGAACGCTGAATTTTCAGGCCTTAAGTTAACGCTTATGGAGGTGGCTCCTAGAAGTATTGAATCAGCTCGCTGATTCGTGCCAGTTTCAGCAGGCGCGGGTGGGCGTCAGGTACATCTTCGTGCTCGAGACGCCAAGTGCGGGGATGCGGGACGAACACTGCGCTGAGGCCGGCCGCCAGCGCGGGATTGATATCGGACTTGGGCGAGTTTCCCACCATCCAGGTGCGGTCCGGAGCGAAGCGACGCTCGCGGGCGAGTTCGCGGTAGGCGGGCTCATGCTTCTCTCTAACAATGGCAGTGTGTTGGAAATAGCGGGCGAGGCCGGAACGGTCGATTTTGATGCGCTGCTCTTCGGGATCGCCTTTGGTGAAAAGAGTCAGCTCATGGCGGGAGGACAACTCGGACACGGTTTCCTGAACGCCGTCCAGAAGCTCGATGGGATGTTCCAAGATGGCGTGGGCGAAATCTTGTACAGTGCGCAGATCGGCATCCGAGATATCGCGTTCGGCGAGGTGCCGGTAGCATTCTGCCAAGTTGCGAGCGAAATTACGCGAGCCGTAGCCGTGTAGTTTGGCATTAGTCCTTTCGATCTCGTCCAGCACGGCGCGGATTTCCTCGGGCGACATGGAAGAGTGCGAGAGATGGCCGCAGAACTGATCGAAGGCGTCCTCAAAATAGATGTTATTTTCCCAGAGCGTATCGTCGGCGTCGAAGATGAGATGCTGGCGGGTCAATCCGCCTCCGGACGTGATCCGGCGATGTGTTTCGGGTGGCCGTTCAGCGGCGCAACGCGTTTGGCAAGGGTGATGCGCTCACGCTGAAGGATGTAGTTGGGCAGAATGCCGACTAAGAATTCGAGTCTCTCCACTTCAGAGCGGAGGGAGAGGACAGTCTGGCGCTTGTCGAGATCGGAGATGAATTGCGTGAGTTGGAAGCTGAGCTGGGGAGCCTCGAGGGCAGGTTCGATGACGACGCTGGGCTCTTCTATCTGGCGAAGGCGCTCGAAACCGGCGATGGCGCGGCGCCGCAGATCGAGGGGCACGTCGGCTGCATCCTCGTCGTTGAAATACTCGACGGCGGCTCTGAGATAAGGCTTGTCGTCGTTGAGCGAGACGACGCGGAAACGGCGTTGGCCGATGGCGAGCAGGTCAAGTCTGCCGTCGGGATAGCGCTGAATGACGCGGTCGATGGTTGCGGTGCAACCGACATTCACGATGCCGTCATCCTTTGCCATAACCACGCCGAACTCGGCGCGAGCGGGGATGAGTTCGCCCATCATTTCCTTGTAGCGCTCTTCAAAAATGTGCAGCGGCAAGGGTGTAGCGGGCAGCAGAACGACGGAGAGCGGGAAGAGGGGAAGAAACTGCGCACCCATGATTCCATTATCTGTTGCGCGAGAGTTTGCGGGCGGGAGGGACTACGATCAAATTAATGACGCTAAAGCTCAAGCGCACGCCCGGGCTTTACCTGGTAGGTTTTATGGCTGCTGGCAAGACGACGGTCGGCCGGGCGGTCGCCGAGGAATTGGGATGGTGCTTCATCGATATCGATAACGAGATTGAAGCTCACGAAGGAAGGAGCATTGCGGAGATTTTTCGAGAGCGCGGGGAGCGCTATTTTCGCGAGCTCGAGTCGCAGGTAATACGCGGCCGCATTGCGCTGATCGAAGCGGGCGATCCATGCGTGATGGCGTTGGGCGGAGGCGCTTTTGTTCAGGCGAAGAATTGGGAAATCATTCAGAATAACGGGGTGACGGTTTGGCTGGATTGCCAGTTGGAAACGGTTCGCCAGCGCCTGGGCGACGGTGTGACGCGGCCACTGGCACAGGATCACGGCGCGCTGGCGCAGTTGTTCGAGGACCGGCGTCCACTGTACGCCCGAGCGGACTTTCGAATCGACGTCGACACGGACGATGTCGGCAAGATTGTGGGGAAAATCCTGGCGCTTCCGATTTTCTGAGGCGTCAATCTTCGTCCATTCCGATTCGGTCTTGACTGTGGCTTACAAGAAGTCGAACGCGACGAAACTCCGGCGGGATGCGATAAAGATTTTTCGGGCGGCGCTTGCAGCCGCAGACGCGGGAAGCGCGGTTCGGAACCATCTGTCAGTGGTGCGGGGGCACGTGCGGGTGAACTCCGTCCTTTTGCCGATCGAGCATTTCGACCGCATCTTTTTGATAAGCGCAGGCAAGGCCGCCGTGGAGATGGCCGGGGCCGTCGAAGCCATTGCCGGGCTGCGGCTGACGGGCGGCGTGGTGGTGACCAAGCAAGCAACGGCCAAACATCGCGTGCGCAAGATGCGTGTGATGGAGGCGGAGCACCCGATCCCCGGGCATGCGGGGATGCGGGCGGCGATGGCGGTTCGTGAACTGCTGCGCGAGTTGAATGCGCGCGATTTGCTGCTGGTTGCGATATCCGGGGGTGCGTCCGCGCTGCTACCGTCGCCGGCGGAACCGATTACATTGGAGGCGAAGCAGCAGACCACCGAATTACTGTTGCGAGCGGGCGCAAACATCGGCGAGCTAAACGCGGTGAGGAAGCACCTGTCGACATTGAAGGGCGGGCGCTTGGCGTCGCTCGCATATCCGGCGACCGTGGTCAGCCTGCTGCTTTCGGATGTGATCGGCGATGCGGTGGATGTGATCGGGTCGGGGCTGACCGCGCCGGACCACTCGACTTTCAATGACGCGATCGCGGTGCTGAAAAAGTTCGGCTTGGTGTATCAAGTGCCAAGAGTCGTGCGGGAGCATTTGGAGCAAGGCGCGCGCGGCGAGATTGCGGAGACTCCGAAGAACGGCGATCCGGTTTTTGAAAACGTGCATAACGTCATAGCGGGAAGCAACCGGCTGGCGCTCAAAGCCGCGGCGGCGGAAGCGAAGAGGCTTGGCTTCAAGCCGCTGATTCTATCGAGCACGATGCAAGGCGAGGCGCGCGAGGTGGCGCGAGCACACGCTGAGATTCTGCGCGAAGTGGTGGTATCCGGAAACCCGATTGCGGCGCCGGCATGCATTCTTTCAGGTGGCGAGACGACGGTGACGGTGCGCGGGCAGGGGAGAGGCGGACGGAATCAAGAATTCGCGCTGGCCGCGGCACCTGGGATCGATGGCTTAAGGGACGTGCTGGTGTTGAGCGCGGGCACGGACGGGACCGACGGCCCGACTGATGCTGCGGGAGCCATTGCGACAGGCGACACGATGGAACGCGCGAAGCGCTTGGGATTAGATCCGGAGGAGCATTTGGGAGACAACAACTCTTATCCTTTCTTTGACGCGCTGGGGGATCTGATCCGAACGGGGCCGACGGGGACGAACGTGATGGATATTCACATGCTGCTCGCAGGAGGCTCGTAGAAACTGAGCGAGTTGTCACCCTGCTTGACGACGCGAGTCTTCGTCAGGCTGCCGTAGCGGTCATCGAGCACGAGCCGTGAAGAATGCTGGGCGATGACAAGTCGACAGGCGGTGGAAGCGAGAGCGGTCAACGACGCTTCGTATTCATGAGTTAGCTCATAGGGCGGGTCCAGGAAGGCGATATCGGCTCGGTAATTGGGTAACAGCACAGCGGCACTGCCACGAACTACGGTGATTTCGGCGGCGATGTCTAAGGCACGGAGATTTTCGCGAAGAACGGCCAAGGCGGGGGCGTGACGTTCGATAAAAATGACGTGCTTTGCACCGCGGCTGAGCGCCTCGATGCCAACAGCACCGGTACCGGCGTAGGCATCGAGGAAGGTCACACCGGGAAGGCGCGGGGCGAGGATCGAGAATAACGATTCGCGGAGGCGGTCGGGTGTGGGACGAGTGGAGAACCCGGGAGCGCTCTTCAGAATCCGGCTGCGGAATCGGCCGGCGATAATTCGCATGCGAGTCAGGCCACTTGACCGAGGCCGTATTTCCGCTGCCAGTGCTCCTGAATGTAACGCACGGCGGCGCGCAGCTCCTGTGGGTCTCCGGATTGAATAAATGCGGCGGCTTCACGGCGAGCGGTCTCCAACACATCCGCGTCGCGGACCAGATCGGCCAGCCGCAGGCCAGGGATGCCCGACTGGCGGGTGCCGAAAAATTCACCGGGACCGCGTAGTTTCATGTCCATCTCGGCGATATAGAAGCCGTCATTTGATTCGACGAGTGTGCGAATGCGCTCGCGGGCAACTTCGTTGAGCTTGCCGGTGACGAGAATGCAATAGCTCTGATGAGAGCCGCGACCCACGCGCCCGCGTAATTGATGAATCTGCGCAAGGCCGAAACGTTCTGCCTGCTCAATGACCATGACGGAGGCATTTGGCACGTCGACGCCGACTTCGATGACCGTGGTGGAGACCAGGATCTGAGTTTCTCCGGATTGGAAGTTGCGCATGGCGGTTTCTTTCGCGTCGGAGCTCATACGGCCGTGCAGCAGCGCGACGCGGAGGGTGGGAAAGACTTCCTGCGATAGGTGCTCGAACATTTTTTCGGCAGCTTTGACGGCGGCCGCGGTCTCGGACTCTTCGACGAGAGGATAGACGACGTAAGCCTGCCTTCCCGTCCTGATCTCCTGGGCTAAGAAGCTGTAAATAGCATCGACACGCGATTCGGGCACGTGCCTGGTGATGATGGGCTTGCGTCCAGGGGGAAGCTCGTCGATGGTTGAGACGTCGAGATCTCCATAGATGGTCAGCGCCAGAGTGCGGGGGATGGGGGTAGCGGTCATGACGAGCACGTCGGGCTGCGCGCCTTTCTGCAGGAGCTTGAGGCGCTGCTCGACTCCGAAGCGATGCTGCTCATCAATGATGGCCAGACCGAGTTTGGCGAACTCCACATCTTCCTGGATGAGCGCGTGGGTGCCGATGACGACGTGCACCAGATGCGCGGCAATCAGTTTCTTGATCTGTTCCTTTTCGCGGGCGGAGGCGGAGCCGGTGAGCAGAACGGTGACGTATCCCAGCGGCGCGAGAAGGCGTTTGAAATAAGAGAAGTGTTGAGCGGCGAGAATCTCAGTCGGCGCGAGTACCGCCACCTGGTAGCGATTTTCGATGGCGATGACGGCGGCCTCGGCGGCCACAATTGTTTTGCCACTGCCGACGTCTCCTTGCAGAAGGCGGTTCATGGGGCGCGGTCGTTTCATGTCGTCGACGATCTCCTGGACGACGCGGCGCTGGGCGGCAGTGGGCTTGAAGGGCAGCATCTTCCTGATCTGTTCCCGCGCATAGCCGGTGACGGTGAACGAATTGCCAGGGATCTCGTGCGCTTTGGTCTTCTTGAGAATGAGACCGCACTGTAGCCAAAAGAACTCGTCGAAGATGAGGCGCGTTTGGGCCGGAGAACGGAACTCATTGAGCATGCGGAGGTCCGTCTCGGAAGGCGGGATGTGAATGTCATGGAGAGCGGCCGCGAGGTCCGGCAGACCGACGTGCGCGCGCACGCTGGCAGGCAGGGCGTCTTCGGGCATCGGCCCTTCCTTCAATATGCGATCGAGGAGTTTGCGGAAGACGCGCGTGGAGATTTTTCCCGCGGCTTCGTAGACCGCGACAATCCGGCCGGAATGCAGAGTTTCTTCGTCTTCGTCATCGCCTGAGATAATTTCCAACTCGGGCTGAACCATGAGCCGTTGGCGGCTAGAATCCAGTTCGATTTTGCCGAACAGGGCGACGCGCGTATCGGGCAGCAGGGTATCGGCGTATCGCTCACCGTGGAACCAGCGGGCTTTGAGCGATGCGCCGCTGCCGTCGTGAAGAGTGGCTTCGAACAAGCCTACCGATTTTCGGCGGAAGCCGGAGAGTTTGGCACTGGCAACGCGAGCCAGTACGGCGGCCTTTTCGCCTGGGGCGAGCTGCGAGATGGGCTTGACGTTGCGGCGGTCTTCGTAGCGGAAAGGCGTGTAAAAGAGGAGGTCGGCTACGGTTGCGAGACCTTTAGCAGCGAGCATTTCAGCGCGCGCCGGGCCGATGCCTTTGACGAATTGAAGCGGCGTGGAAAGGTCCAACGTTTTAGAGTAGCGGGTGCAGGAGACTAACGCCACAACGCCGAGAGGCGTCGAATGATTCCGCCTGGGGCGCCAGAGAGAGAGCACGCTGCACTGCCATCTTGGTAGCCAGCAGTTGTACGCCAGTTGAGTAAGTCGGGTAAGGATGGATGGTCGCGGCCAGGTCGCTCAGCTTCAAGCGTGCTCTTCATTTTGCCTTTTGGGGTAGTTCAATGATGGTTACTTTATGGAGGAGGAGCAGTGCGCAAACGCCCACGATGACGGTGCCAAGCAGCAGACCATCCACCTGAAACATTTTTCCGAGTACTCCCGCAAGCAGCGAGCCGCCGATCGCGCCCAGACTCAGCAGAACGGAGTAGATGCCCATGGGAGCGCCTTTCGCACCCGCTCCGAGAGATTGCGCCAGCCATGCGAGGGCCGCTGGCGTAAAGCCGCTTTCCACCATAACGAGCAGAGCCGTCGCGGCGATAATTGACCAGCGCACGCATGGTTCCATGGCGCGCGAATGATTGATAGCGAAAAGCCCAAAACAGACGGGCAGCATGGCGATGAGCGCGAGGCGCATGGCGGAACGAACCTGCATCTGTGGAAGGACGAAACTCCAGCCCGTAATGCCAATACCGAAGACAACGGAATAGCCAAGCAGAAGCCAGCCGACGCGCGCCGGGTTCTCTGCGAAAATACCGTCCAGGTATCGCGACCCGTTCGATTTCCTTGTCAGCAAGAATGGAAGTGTAGGACCGAGCCACAGGCCCACTACAGCGTTGACGCAGATCCAGACCGGGGCGAGCGCCCGCACGCAAGGATCTTTCAACGCACTGACCAGACCCTGGAGCGCCGCTCGCGACGCGCGGTGCGTGCTGTTGCGTACGCCCAAGAGCAACAGGATCGCGCAAAGAAGATATCCAAGCGCCACAAGGCTGAAGGCGCGTATATGAAAGTGTTGCCAGAATTCGCTTCCTGTAAGGCCGCCGAGCGCGAGTCCCGCCAGTAGGGAAAGCTCAAAGTAACTCATTATGCGGGCGCGCAAGCTAGGTTCATAAGTGGTCGATTCAGCCAGATACACAAGCAAAGGAGGAGTGACTGCGGCCACGCCGATACCTTCCAACGCACGGCTGAGAAAAAAAATCCGGACGTGAGTGCTGAGGACAAACAGTTGCGCGGCGAGCGCGCCGATCAGGGCGCCGGCCAGCATCAGCCAACGCGGCGAAATGGCGTCGGAAGCCATGCCAAAGGGAATGGAAGCGACTAGCTCCGCCGCAAAAGAGACGGCGCTCAGCATGCCTAACAAGCCCGCATCTATAGGGAAGCCGCGGCCGCGCAGGTTTGCCATGTAGATGCCTATCAGCACACCGCTTGCGCTGCTCGCGATCCGCAGAACCGCGTGGGCAGAGATCGTAACTGCGAAGCTGTACAGTCGAGAAAGAGGAAGGCGCTCCATTGGCAATTCTGAACGGAAGGCTCCAGGCCTGGGATCAGCTCCCGCCGGTAAAGAAAGATGCGGATTACGTCTTCTACGAACTTACACGCAGCATCTGCCCGCGATGCAGAAAAGTGATTGATGCAAAGATTCTGCTGCGCGATAACAAAGTCTACATGGCCAAAAGATGTCCGGAGTGTGGCCCCTTCGAAGCGCTGGTTTATGGAGACGCACAGGCTTACACAAACTTCGGAAAATTCAACAGGCCGGGCACCATCCCGCTGGCTTACGGCAGTGAGATCAGAGAAGGCTGTCCGTTCGATTGCGGCCTGTGCCCGGATCATCAGCAGCACACCTGCCTGGGCATCATCGAGGTGAACAGCGCGTGCAATATGGATTGCCCGCTGTGCTTTGCCGAGGCGCAGCCGGGATTCAGTCTGACGCTTGAAGAAGTGGAAGCCATGCTGGACGACTTTGTTCGCACCGAGGGGAATCCGGAGGTCGTCCAGTTCTCCGGCGGAGAGCCGACGATTCACCCGCAGATCGTCGATTTCGTCAGGGCCGCTCACGCCCGAGGAATTCCATTCGTGATGATCAACACGAATGGTAAGCGCATCGCGCACGATGACCGGTTCCTTGAACAGCTCAAAGAAACGCGTCCCTCTATTTACTTTCAATTCGATGGCTTCGACTCCGAAACCTATCGCATCATCCGTGGAGAGCCGGATATTTTGGAGGAAAAACTGCGCGCGCTGGACCGGCTTGCCTCCATCGGCCTGAATGTCACACTCGTGCCCGCCGTGGAGCGCGGCGTAAACGAGCATGAGGTGGGCAAGATCATTGAATTTGCGATTCGGCATCCCGCGGTGCGCGGTATCAATTTTCAGCCCGCCTTTCACGCAGGACGTCATATGCAGCACGACCCGATGCAGCGGCTGACCATTCCCGATATTCTTCGGCTTATCGAACAACAAACTTCCGGGAAGTTTGTGAAAAGCGACTTTATTCCGGTTCCGTGCTGCTTTCCAACGTGCAACTCAGTTACTTATGCTTTTATCGACGGCGAACGAGTGACGCCGCTCTCCCGGATTGTGAATGTTTATGACTATCTCGACTACATCACGAATCGCGTGATGCCCGACTTCAGTTTGGAAATAAAGAAAGCGCTGGAAGGACTCTGGTCATCCTCGTCGGTCTCCGGCTCGCAGAAATCCGCGGAGCAGTTTGCTGTCTCCTGTCAGGCATGCGGGTTGACCGAGAGTCTGACGGTGGGTGACATCGCTCAAAACATGCTGATGATCATGTTGCAGGATTTCATGGATCCCTGGACCTTCAACCAAAAAAATCTGATGAAGTGCTGCAAGGAGTTTTTGCTGCCCGGCGGCAAGCAGGTCCCGTTTTGCGCATATAACACGATCGGGTATCGGGAGCAGGCACGCGCACAATTGATTGCAATGGAAGCAAAGCGCAAGCAGGCACGGCGCGACGGCAGTTCCTATGAAGTTGCACCGGTGGTCTTCGATTTCAAAGCGGCAACTCCTCGCGCCGATACAATCACGCTGCAATCGCTGTATCAAAAAGCGCGGCTTTAGAGAAGCGATGGGAGAAACGAGCGTCAAGCAATGCTGCGCCGCTTTCTACGGCAGCGACTTTGCGCGTATGTTGCTGGGGGACAGCTTCCATCCGGGCGGAACGAGATTGACGCATGAACTGGGCACCCTGTTGGGATTGACTTCCGGATCCCATGTGCTCGATGTAGCCTGCGGACGCGGAACCAGCGCCTTCCATCTTGCCTCGTCTTTCGGATGCAAAGTTACTGGCATCGATCTAAGTGAAGAAAATGTGCGTCTGGCAGCGACGGAGGCTTCTCAACGCGGACTCGCTGGAATGACTGCATTTCAACGTGGCGATGCGGAATCCTTGAACTTTCCCGAAGACACTTTCGATGCCATTGTCTGTGAATGCGCGTTCTGCACGTTCCCGGACAAGCAGATTGCGGCCAAAGAGTTTTACCGCGTGCTCAAGCCCGGCGGAAAGCTGGGCCTAAGCGATTTGACGCGAAGCGCGGAAGCGATCGACGGGCTCGAGGGGCTGCTGTCCCGGATTGCCTGTATCGGCGACGCGCTGCCAGTGAATGGCTATGCCGTCATATTGGAGACGGCCGGGTTCCAAGTCATGCATACCAAAGATGACCGCTCTGCGCTGGCGCAAATGGTGCAGGAAATCCAGGGCAGATTGCTCGGCGCAGAGGTCATGGCAGGTCTCGGGAAGATCAATCTGGCGGGCGTGGATTTCGCGACCGGAAAGCAATTTGCCCAAGCTGCGTTAAGAGCAATTCGCGACGGCAAACTCGGGTACGTTTCGATCATTTCCAGAAAAGGAGAACTTTGAAGAGCGGCCGCTGCTGGATCATCTCGTTTTTGACTCTTCATATCGACGGATTTCGGACGGCGGTGCCGAGAGCAATCGTGGAGGGGTTGCCACAATGAGAGTGAGGGGCAAATATGACAATTCAGCTCAGGCCGGAGCGGGAGCAAGTCATTTGGCAGGCGATTGAGGCGGGACTGATACAAGGTGCCGAAGAGGTGGTAGAGGTTGGCGTAGAGACCATTTGCCGAAGGCTCGAGGCGTGTTCGCGGAAAGTGTCGGCGGCGGACTGCGAGCGGTGGTCAAACGAACTTCATGCGTGGGTGAGTGGGCATTCGCACAACACGCCGCTCCTGTCGGATGAGGCAATCAGCCGCGATAGTATCTTCGAGACACGCGGCCAGTAAATGCCCGTTCTCGTAGACACGAACATACTCTTGCGGCTTCTTCAGCCTCATGATCCGCATTGTCGAATGGCAGAAGACGCACTCAAGTCGCTCCGTGGCGGGAACCAGGTTCTCAACGTTGCACCGCAAAACATCGTGGAATTTTGGGTAGTTATGACAAGGCCCATTCATGAAAACGGCCTTGGATTGACGATCGAGCAGGCGGTCTCCGAGTTGGAGGCCGTGAAGCGATTTTTCGACCTGTTGCCGGAAATCTCCGTTCTGGAGAGATGCTAAGGTCTTAGCCGCCACTCGTCGCAAGTCCAGTGATGGTTCTACTCACTGGTCCTCGATTTCGGGCGCAAGGCAGCCGAGATCATCGGTTTATATTTGAATCCTCCACAACATGCAGCGGTGTTCTGCGTGGACGAGAAATCAGCCATTCAAGCGCTCGACCGGTTGGATCCGGTATTGCCGATGTCGCCAGGCCGTGCCGAACGCCATGGCTTTGAGTATTACCGGCATGGAACCTTGTCGCTGTACGCAGCCTTAGATGTGAAAACCGGCCAGGTGCAGGGTAAAACGGCTTCCCGGCATACCAGTGACGAATTCGTGGCCTTCCTCCAACAAGTCGTTAGCAAATGCAAGCGCAAGCAGGAGATTCACATCATTCTGGACAATCTGTCCGCCCACAAAACAGCCAAGGTGCAAGAGTTTCTTCACCAGCATCCCAACGTGAAGTTGCATTTCACACCGACCTATTCCTCCTGGCTCAATCAGGTAGAGATCTGGTTTGGACGCATTGAACGTGAGGTGATCGCGCGCGGCATCTTTTCTTCGGTGAAAGATCTCGCTCACAAGCTGATGCGC
>DATJUG010000067.1:0-195305 GCA_035502635.1 Bryobacteraceae bacterium | reverse complement strand
AGTGGGTTGCACCAGCAGCAACTATTACCTGGAGAGCTCGAATCATCTTCAAGTGCATCTGGCAGGCGGCATTCGCTTTTACGCGACACCGCACCTGTTCATCCAGCCGCAGGTTGATGCGCGGTACGTGAATAACTTATTTCAGTTCGGGAGTAACTGGGTGCCCGAGTACAGTGCTTCCGTTGGCTGGAGCTTCGGCGAACGCTAATTGCTGAACCGCGCAAAACGGGCACCGTTCGCCATGTGCGCTCGGACGGGCTGCGGGTTCTCTGTAAGCGAATTATCCCGAGCGTTGGCCTTAATCCCGTTTGAGCCAATGCTCGTACTCTCGCGTGTGGCGCGATTCCAGGCTGACTTCGCGCCCGGCAATGAACATCTGCTTGATGTGAGTTCGTGCTTCGAGCGGGTCGCCGTCAGTCAAAATGAGATCGGCCACCTTACCCTTTTCGATGGAGCCAAGCTGGTCACCAGCGCCGAGAATTTCCGCGCTGTTGATTGTGAGACCTTTCAAGGCCTCCTCGCGCGGAAGTCCGAAGGCTACGGCCTGCGCGGCCTCAAACGGCACATTGCGAGCGAACTCCACATCGAACGTGCCGAAACAGATCTTCACTCCAGCTTTGTAAAACTGGCTGGGCAAAGTATACGGCGCATCATAGGGATCATCATCGCGTAACGGCAATTCGAAAGTCTTCCCAAGTACGACAGGGATGTTTCGCGCTTTCAACAGTGGACCGGTGCTTCCAATCTCGAGTGGATCGGCGATGATGATTTTGACCTTCTCTTTGTCGGCGAACTCTATCGCGTCTTTGATCGACCTTTCTTTTTCCGCCCGGATGAACAACGGCAACTTGCCGTCCAGCACCGGGATCATTGCTTCGAGCTTCACGTCGCGCTGGAAATTTGCCTCACCCGCCGCTTTCGCTTTCTGATACCGCCGGGCATGCTCGAAAAATTCGCTGAGTTGTTTTAGCCGTTCTTTGTATTGGCGTTCCTCTTCCGTGTAAGTGCGCGCCTGCGGTCCCAGCAGTGCTGCAAATTGCGGGGGCGTGGTTTGGATCTGAGGGAACAGCATATCCATCACGGCAGCCGGTTTGATGGCCATTTCTTCCCACGTCCAGCCTTCCATGTGCATCAGGGCGCCCTGCCCGGTGATGAGCGTTGAGCCCGCATTCCGGCCAAAGCCGCGGCTGCCGCTTCCGGGAAGGCTGATCACGGTTGTAATGCCAGAGGCCCGAGTGACATCGATGTGCTCGCTGGAAGGATTGAATACGGTCTCGGCCCGCAGCTCCGGGTTGAACAGGCCGATTTCGTCCAGGTCGACTGTGTCGCGCAGCGATTCGATCTCCGATAATCCGACGTTCGTCGCCGCATTGATCAGGCCTGGGTAGAGATTCAACCCATGGCCGTCGATGACGCGCGCCCCGCCTTTCGAGGCGATTTCCGTGCCGACCTCAGCGATTTTGCCGTCGATAACCAGTACTGAACCGTTGCGAATGTCCGGCCCGGACACCGGGTGAACCGTGACGTTCTGAATCAAAACGGAATCGCTTTCGCTGGCGGCGAGAAAAGCCGGCGAGATAGCGGCGCAAGCGACTGCGATGACGAACCTCAGGTTGGCCATTGTTAAAGAATAGCGCGGGCGGCGGCAGAACTTGCCCTCGCTCACCGCACCCTATAATCATGACAATGCCCGTGAGTGCCGCGGCGGTGAAGCGCCTGAGTGCGATCCCCAATCTGAACGTTCTCCCCGGCGAACAGCTCGCTCCGCACACGCGTTTTAACATTGGCGGCCCCGCCACATTGTTTTGCGATACGGCGGAGGCAGATGCGTTCGTCGAAGCGCTCCGGACCGCCAAAGACCTGGCTCTTCCGCGCATGATCATAGGAGGCGGGACGAACCTCGTGGTCTCGGACGCTGGTTTCGATGGCGTTGTGCTGCGCTACACCGGCTCGCGGATTCAAAGAGACGGGCTGCTGTTGCATGTAGAAGGCGGAGCCGTTCTACAGGACGTTGTCAATGAAAGTATCGTGCTGGGCCTGCAAGGCCTGCAAACCATGACCGGCATTCCAGGATCTTTAGGTGGCGCGGTTTACGGGAATGCGGGAGCATACGGGCGCTCCATTGAAGAGCTGGTTGAACACGTGCACGTGACCGATGGGGAAGTTGCTCTCACGCTCAGCAACCCTGAGTGCCGCTTTCGCTATCGCGACAGCATTTTCAAAGACCGCAAAGACTGGATCATCCTTTCCGCCGAGCTTCGATTCGAGACCGGCGACCCGATTCAGCTCGCGAAAACCGCAACTGACATCCGCGCCGTCCGGGATGCAAAATACCCGCCCACCATGAAGTGCGCGGGCAGCATCTTCAAGAACTTATTATTTGCCGATCTACCCCCCCGTGTTCAAACGCAGGTGCCCGGGACGGTGGTGCGCGAAGGCAAGGTGCCGTCGGCGTGGTTCCTGGAGCAAGCCGGCGCGAGAGGCCTGCGGCGCGGGGATATTCAAGTCGCTTCCTATCACGCCAATCTGATTTACAATGACGGCGCGGGCAAGGCCTCAGATCTGGTCGCCGTGATCCAAGATCTCAAACAGCGGGTGCGCAACCGCTTCGATATCGAGCTCGAAGAAGAAGTCCAGTACCTCGGTTTCGAATGCGTGGATGCTTTAGTTTAAGACTTGTGATCAAACACGCTTCGCTCCTAATCGCTTCCCTGCTCTCCGTCACTTTTGCGTTTGCGCAGCCCTCCATCACTCTGATCCTCATACATGGAAAAATCTGGACGGTCAACCCACAGCAGAAAGAAGCGGAAGCGGTTGCGATCAGCGGCAACCGCATCGTAGCCGTGGGCAGCACTTCGGAGATTCTGGATCTCAAGCGACCCGATACGCCTGTTGTCGATCTGAATGGCAAGCGAGTGCTGCCGGGCCTCAACGATGCTCATGTTCACTTCTATGCGGGTGGCGCGGATCTCGCCGGCCCGCAGTTGCGTTACTCGAAGAGCGAACAGGAATTTCGCGCCACGCTGGAGGCGTTTGTCCACCAGCTTCCACGCGGCGAATGGATCACAGGCGGCGAGTGGGATCACGAGAACTGGTCTCCAGCGCGGCTGCCGACCCGCCAATTGATCGATCCGGTGACCAAAGATTGGCCGGTGTTCGTGAGCCGGCTCGACGGGCACATGGCGCTTGCCAACTCCGTCGCACTGAAGCTCGCGGGCGTCGATAAGAACACGCCAGACGTGCCCGGCGGCGTGATCGTGCGCGACGCCAACGGCGAGCCCACTGGCATCTTGAAGGACGCTGCGCAGAGCCTGGTTGAAAGAGTCATTCCGGCCCCCAGCCAGAAGCAAATCAGAGTCGCCATCAAGGCAGCGCAAGAGTATGCCAATCGCGTCGGCGTCACCAGCGTGCAGGACATGTCGGCATCCCCTGATGTGTTCCGCGCCTACCAGACCATGCTGCACGATGGCGAGCTGCACGTGCGCATCTCGGGGCACCAGCCGCTGATTTCCTGGCAGCGCCTTGCGGATGTCGGCATCCTCGCGGATTTCGGAAGCGAGTATCTGCACATTGGAGGCGTGAAGGGTTTCGCGGATGGCTCACTCGGATCGACGACGGCTTTATTTTTCCAGCCCTACCTGGATTCGCCGAACACCAGCGGCATCCCGAGCGCCGAGCTGGTGAATCCCGAGAAGATGGCGAGGAATATTGAGGGCGCCGACGCAGCCGGTCTGCAGATAGCCATTCACGCCATCGGCGACAAAGCCAATAACACCATTCTCGGGATGTACGAAGCAGTGGCGCGCAAACACGGGCCGCGCGACCGCCGCTGGCGTATTGAACACGCGCAGCATCTTTTGCCCACCGATATTCCGCGCTTTGCACGTCTGCATGTGATCGCGTCCATGCAACCATACCATTGCATCGACGACGGGCGTTGGGCCGAAAAACGAATTGGACCCGAGCGCGCAAAGACCACCTATGCCTTTCGCTCGCTGCTCGATTCCGGCGCGATGCTGGCATTCGGGTCCGATTGGCCGGTTGCGCCCATGAGCCCGCTGAAGGGTATCTACGGCGCGGTAACCCGGCGCACACTGGACGGAAAACATCCCGGCGGCTGGGTTCCGGAGCAGAAAATCACCGTCGAAGAGGCCGTACGGGCTTATACGATGGGCTCCGCCTACGCGAGCTTCGAAGACAAGATCAAGGGATCGATCGAACCCGGCAAGCTGGCTGATTTGATCGTTCTCTCCGACGACATCTTTCCAATCGATCCGGTGAAGATCGCGGATACGAAGGTCGAAATGATGATTTTCGACGGCAAAATATTGTTTGGCGGCTCATCGCTTTTGCGAAAGGATTCAAGCGGATTACTGCTGCGGTAGTTAGTAGCTGTTGGCGTCCTCGAACGGACTAAGCTGAATCCTTTGAGCTGCGATCAGCTCGCGAATGCGCGGAGAGGTAAGCGCTTCCAACTCATGCACGCGCGATTCCTTCAGCCGCGTCGGTGCATGGGCCAACTCTGGGCCGAGATAGCCCGGATGGCACATCAGTTCAGTGGCGCCCTCGCGAACCGACTGCAGCGCGGCTGCGAACGTTCGCTCGTCGAGCGAACCGGTGAGCCGAAAGCCCAGAAAGTGATCCGTCATCTGTACGGCACTGGCTGAAGCAATGCGCCGGTAATAACGGCCGGCAAAAGCGCAAGGCAGGCGGGCGAGCGGCACGGTCTCGTCAAGCGGTAGGCGCACGTAGGGAACCGAGAACTCGCGCGCTAGTCGGACAACTTGGCGAAAAATGCCCGGGACGATATGCGTGTGCTTATGGGAATCCAGATGGGTCGGCCGTATCCCCGAGCTGAGGATCGCTTCCATCTGCGCGCGAAGCTCGGCATACACGTCAATCTGCCGCCGCGCCAGCATGAACAGCAAATCGCGCGGCCCTTCAGGTAGCGGACGGCCTGTCAGCAGCGATCGGCCTTGCACCAGCACGAGGTGACATCCAATATCGAGCGTCGGTGTCTCGCGTGAAAGCCGCACTGCGTCGTCGAAAGCATTGCCATTCGCCATCAACGTGGCGGAAGTGAGAACACCTTCGCGATGCGCGTGAACAATCCCGGCGTTTACATCCGAGGTAAAGCCAAAATCGTCGGCGTTGATGATCAGCCGTTTCAAGCCTAGAAAACGTGCAGCTTGATGCTGAGAAATTTCTTCGGGTTCGCGCGGAAGTCCTTCAGCAGTTCATGCAGTTCGCGCGTAGTGCCCGTTGCTGCGTCATAAAGTTGTGGATTCACAAGCAGTTGTCCGATCGTGCCCTGGCCAGAATTGACTTTGTCCAGCGTGACGCCGATCTTATCCAAGGTGCCGGAAAGCTGGCGCGCGATTTTATCGTCATGCAGCAGCTGACCGGCTGTTCCTTTGCCGGCATTCAAATTGGCCAATATCGTATTGAGCTGATCTACCGATTTGTCCAAATCGTTATACAGCTTCGGATCCTTTAGAAGCATGCCTGCCGTGCCTTGCCCTTGTTGCAGTTGTTGCGTGATCGTGTCCAATCTCGTAATCACGCTTTCCGCCTGATTGTAGAGCTGATCGTCGTTGACGAGCCGGCCCAGGGTCCCATTTTTCGAGTTCAAAGTGGTTGCCAAAAGTTGTACCTGGCTGACAGTTGCCTGAAGACTGTTATAAAGCGTTTCATCGACAAGTAATTTGCCGATGGTACCCTTGCCGACTTCGACTTGATTTACGATATCTGTTACCTTCCCCAGAATGGCCTGCAGTGAATCCAGCACCCCAAAGCCCTGCTGGACTAGGGCATCGAACTGCTGTGTACCGGCCGATTTGAGCGTGGCTCCCGCATGAACGGTTTCGGGCTTCGTTCCCTTGGTGATCTGCAGGAATTTCGAACTCCCGAGTAAATTATCCGAAGCAATGGAAGCGATAGAATCGACGGGAATCTGTTTGAGCATATTCTGATCGATCATCAAATCGACTCTGATTGTCCGCGCCGGATTAGTCTCGCCCGAAAGCTCTACGGTTTTTACAGTCCCGGCCTGGATGCCGTTAATACGCACGGGCGCGCCAGACGTGAGGCCCGCAGCATCGGACGTGTACACATGCAAATACACTTGATTCTTAAAGAATTGTGTATTGCCGGTAAGTAAAAAAATGAGCAGAGTGACACAGGCGAGCGCCACAATTCCCAAAATTCCGACCTTCAACTGAGCAAAATTGACTTTCTCTTTGCTGGGCATAACTTACTCCTCGTGCTTGACAAAGCGTTTGACATATTCATCGGAGGAACTCGCCAGTTCCGCGCGTGTGCCAAAAAATACTATTTCTCCCTCTTTCATGACAATGAATCGCGTTCGATTCCGTGCTTCGTCATGCTCGGGCAGATGAATCAACTCCTGGTGCTTCGGGTCATAACGAAAATCCGCCATCAAATCGCCATCCTGAAAGCGGTGAGTGACGATGAGCGACGCGGTATTGCTCACATCACGCTCTTTCAGTATCAGCGCCATGATCGTGTTGGCGGTAATAGGGTCCAAACCCGCGGTGGGAGAGTCGTAAAGAACGAGCGGCGGTTCCGTCACAATCGCGCGGGCTATACCGACGCGCCGCCGCATCCCCCCGGAGAGTTCGCTCGGAAACTTGTCAAACGTTTGTTCCAGCTCCACAAAGCGAAGCGCGTCGCGCGCATGGGTCTCAATGGAAGACGATTCCTCGCCGGGCTGACCTTTACCGTTTTGGCCATTAGCGGTCTGTTGGTTCAACAGTGGATATTCGACATTGTCGCCGACCGACAATGAATCGAAGAGACCACCTTCCTGGAACAACATACCAATGTGACTCCGCAATGGGTACAAATCGTGCTCTGTAAGTGAAGTAATGCTTTGACCGAATAACTTGATCTCGCCTTCGTCAATTCTGACCAAGCCGATAACGGCCTTCAACAGCGTCGTTTTTCCGCTGCCCGCCGCGCCCAGGATGATGTGCGTCTCGCCCGGATTCAGCTTGAACGATACGTTTCGTAGCGCGCTGGTTTCGTCGAAGGTCACGCTCACTTGCTCGAAATTGACGATTGGACCGGATATATCAGGCATGCAATAACTTACAAATTAACGAAGATCTTATCGATCAGAAACGTTACGAAGAAAATCCAAATGGAAGCGCTGACAACCGCTTGCGTAGTGGCGCGTCCAACACCCTGCGTACCTCCGGTAGTGCGCAATCCGTAATAACATCCAACTAAGGCAATAATAATTCCGAACAGGAAAGGTTTGATAAGTCCCTGTGCCAGGTCGTTCGGCACCAACGCGCGCCAGGAGCTGGACCAATAGTAATTGCTGCTGACCAAGTGCAGCAGCGGAACGGCAATGAGGTAAGCTGCGATCCAGCCGATTGCGTCGGCCACAACCGTCAGGCACGGCAGCATGGTCGCGGTCGCGATCAGGCGGGGTGTTACCAGTTTTTGTATGGGGTCGGTACCGAGCGCCCGCATAGCGTCGATCTGCTCAGTAACCTTCATTGAACCAAGCTCGCTGGCGATTCCGGAGGCGTTGCGGCCGGCGACCAGCAGTGCGGTCAACACCGGGCCTAACTCGCGGATAAGCGTCAGTGCGACTATGGGCCCGACCTCGCTGTTAGCCCCATATGTGCTCAGTGCGCGCGACATTTGCAAGGCGATGATCGCGCCGCTCAGGGCGCCGGTGGGTACTACGATAGGCAGGCTGCCCACACCGATGAGGTCCATTTGAAGAAAAACATCATCGTAATAATGGGGGCTGCGGACGAGATTTGCGAAGGCCCGGCCAGCAAGAAAAAGAAACTCCTGGAACGACGCAAGGGACGTTTTCAGGAATCGGAGCAAGGAGCCCCCGGCATCAACCTCGCCTTCATGGCTCGATGCTAGCATACGGCGTGATGCCGCTTCCTCAGCCCACTGCTCTAGGCTAGTAAGCTTACCGGTGCGCTAGAACACAACCTCCGCCGCGGCCGTTTTTCCGCTTTCATTGTTCTTCTGGTCCACGGCGCTGACCTCGTAACGGTATGTCTTGCCATGTTCCACATTGTGGTCGCTATAGGTCGGCAACGTAAGCAGGCCGCCTTGCCGGGTAAATGGGCCGCCGTTGGTCGATCGATAAATGTAATAACCCTTTAAATCCGGTTCAGGACTGCGCTGCCACGACACCTCAATGGAATTAGGCGTAGCCAGCCCAGTGATGCTGGCGGGAATCGAAGGCGGAAACACATCTACTGGCGTGATCTTCTCGGCCGTGGAAGGCAGGCTCTCAGCCGAACCCTTTACCGCCTCAACCGAATATTGGTAGGGAGTATCGTACTGCGCAGTTGTATCCGTATACTCGTTGTGTTCAGCGGTCCCTATGTGGACTGGTTGCTCCTCGCCGGCGCGCTGCCGATAAATCTCGTAGTGCAAACCATCGCCTTCCGCCGGCCATGTAATGTTCACGCCCTGCGCTGTTGCTTCCAGTTTGATGGCCGGTGGTTTGAGCGGCGGGATAATCTCCAGCCGCACGACGTTTGACCAGGGCGAATAGTGGTCCTTTTTCTTTATGGCCGTGCGGACGGCAACCGCGACGCGCTGCCCCACCCACTCCGAAACGGGAATCGTCTTCTCCATCGTCTGTGGCCGCGGGTCATCCGGATCATTCGGCTCGGGCGGCTGCAGAGGATACGGCTTCGCGCTCGCAGACCAGCGCTCCAGATCGAATGGAGAAGGCGGAGGCCCGACCCGCAGATCGATATTCGAGAAACGTTTAATAGGAAGATTATCCGTTGTCCGCGGAGGCGAGGAAAACGTGATTCGTATGTTATCGCCTTGCTCCACCACAGACAGGTTGGCCACAGACGTTGGAAGCTCCGGCGACGGCGGAACTACCGGACCGACATAGCCGCAGTTACACAGAGCCAAAAACAAAACGGCAACAGCGAGTACTCCGGCTCGCACTATAAAATGTACCTGCTGAGATCTTGATCCTTGACAATTTCGGCAAGCTGTTTCTTTACATAGACGGCGTCCACCCTGACGGTCTTCTTCTTCAGGTCGGGCCCCTCGAAGGAAACATCCTCCAGTAACTTCTCCATGATGGTATGCAGGCGGCGAGCCCCGATGTTTTCAGCCGATTCATTTACCTGCGCCGCGATGCGCGCAATTTCAATCACCGCATCCTCTGTAAAGCTGAGCTTGATTCCTTCGGTCTCTAGCAAAGCTGTGTACTGTTTCACCAGCGCAGATTTGGGTTCTTTCAAGATGCGAATGAAATCCGCTTCGCTGAGCGATTTCAACTCGACACGAATGGGAAAGCGCCCCTGCAGCTCGGGAATCAGATCGGACGGCTTCGAAACATGAAAAGCTCCCGCAGCAACAAACAGGATGTGATCCGTGCGCACAAACCCGTGCCGCGTATTGACCGTCGTGCCTTCCACAATGGGAAGAATGTCGCGTTGCACGCCTTCCCGGCTCACGTCCGGTCCGTGGCCGCCCTCGCGTCCCGCGATCTTATCGATCTCATCCAGAAACACGATACCGTTGCGCTCTACACGTTCGAGCGCAATGCGCGTGACCTGGTCCATATCAACCAATTTTTGTTCTTCTTCCTGAATCAGATACTCCAACGCTTCCGAGACGCGCATGCTTCGTTTCCTGGTGCGAGGTCCGAACAGGCCGCCCATAACATCTTTCAAGTTGATGTCCATCTCTTCGACGTTGCCGTTGGTGGAGACCTCAAACGTGGGTCCGCGCTCCTTCACATCCACTTCAATAGTGCGGTCGTCAAGCTTGCCGGCACGCAGCTTCTCGCGCAGCTTCTCGCGAGTCCGCTCCGTGCTGTCGGTCGATTCCGGCTGGGGCGGCATCAGCAAATCGAGCAGCCGGTCTTCAGCTTGCTGCTCAGCTCGATCGGCTACTTGCTCCAGGCGTTCCTCCCGAACCATATCGATGCTGACATCCACCAGGTCGCGAATGATTGACTCCACATCGCGTCCCACATAACCCACCTCGGTGAACTTACTCGCCTCCACTTTCAAGAAAGGCGAATTCGCCAGCTTCGCGAGCCGCCGCGCAATCTCGGTCTTGCCGACGCCCGTTGGCCCGATCATCAAAATGTTCTTCGGCATGACCTCTTCGGCCATTTCCGGATCCAGCTTTTGGCGCCGCACCCGATTCCGCAGAGCAATGGCGACCGACCGTTTCGCATCATTTTGCCCGATGACGTGCTTATCCAGCTCCGCGACTATTTCCCGCGGCGTCAACTCGTCCAGCAGCGGTGCTTCATCCGTGGATTGCTGGGGAAGATAGATCACCATCAGGCGAGCTCCTCAAATGTAACGCTCTGGTTGGTATAGATGCAGACATCGCCAGCAATTTTCATCGCTTTCTCGACGATCTCGCGGGCTCCGAGGGTCGTGTTCTCGAGCAAAGCAATAGCGGCAGATTTCGCAAACGCGCCGCCTGATCCGATCGCCGCAACTGGGCTGTCCGGCTCAATCACGTCGCCTGTGCCGCTCACGATGTATATGTCTTTCGTGTCCGCAACCAGAAGCAGAGCTTCCAGGTGCCGCAACATGCGGTCGGTCCGCCATTCCTTCGCCAATTCCACCACGCTACGCGCGAGATTGCCGCCGTGTTGCTCGAGCTTCGATTCGAAGCGCGCAAACAGCGCGAACGCGTCGGCCGTGGAACCGGCGAAACCGGACACAATCTTTCCGTTGTAAAGGCGGCGCAGCTTGCGCGCACCGCTCTTCAACACCTCACTGCCCATGGTGACTTGTCCATCACCCGCCAAAACTACCCTGCCGTTGCGCCGCACGCATAGAATCGTCGTCGAACGGATTTTCCTACTCATTTATTAGCGACCTGTGGTTCTGTTTTGCACTCGTCTATCAGGCGACAAGCGCAATCTGTATTGAACTTTCATTTCAGCACAGCGAAGGACTCCGTTGTCCTTGGGAGATTGCTGCGAAAAGCGCGTCGGCCAGGTGTGCGTCGGGCTCCCTGCGGCAAAGTCGAGACAATCCGGGTCCCAATCTGCTCTAACTGTGGCAAAAAAGCCTCACAATGATTCGCCCAACGTCAATCGAATCAAATAATTAGAGACATACCCCCTCGTGTGCTGGTATCCTATCCTGTTCCGCATGTACTCGGAAACAACCATTCGCCGCCCGGTCGAAGTACACGGTATCGGCCTGCATCACGGAGCGCCCGTGCATCTGCGCATCACACCCGCTCCGGCCGCGACGGGTATCGTTTTCCTGCGAACCGATCTCGACAACACACCAATCCCGGCGAGCTGGGAATACGTGGAGCGCGTGAGTTACGCCACGAGCTTGATGCACCCGAAGGGCATCTTCATCTCTACTACGGAGCACCTGCTCAGCGTGCTCTATAGCATGGGCATCGACAATGCTTTTATAGAACTGGACAGTTTGGAGCTTCCCATTCTCGACGGCAGCGGTTTGCCGTTCGTCGACCTGCTGCGCAAGGCGGGCATATTTGAGTACCGGCGCGCGCGCCGATACATGCGCATCCGAAAGCCGGTTACCGTGGAGGCGCCCGGCAAGACCGTTTCCATCCTGCCATCGAACCATTTCCAATTGCGCTGCCGCAACTTTTATGACCATCCGCTGGTGGGAGAACAGTCCCTGGAGCTGGAATTGACGCCCGAAGTCTATGCGCGCGAAATCGCCCCGGCACGAACTTTCGGTTTCGAATACGAGCTCGATCAGATGCGCGATATGGGGCTGATTCGTGGCGCTTCCCTGGACAACGCAATTTGCTTTACGCGAGAAGGCGTGGCCAACGCGGGCGGCTTGCGCTTCCCCGACGAGTGTTGCCGGCACAAGGCGCTGGATTTGTTGGGTGATCTCGCCCTGATCGGACGGCCACTTCTGGGGTGTGTCGTGGCGGAGAAGGCCGGCCATGCTATGCACGTGGCGCTTGTGAATAAGCTCATGTCCGATCCTTCTCTATATGAGATCGTGACCCTGGATGAGTCGGCCGCCGCGCACGCTCGCGTGTAGGGCGGCCGCGAATTCTAACAGCGATCGCTAGTGGTGTTCCGTATCTTTTGTATTCGGCTTCTCGCCTTTTGCGTTAGGCCGCGCTTCCGGAGCTTTGCCGGATTTCTCAGCAGGTCTCGCTTCCGGTTTGGGCTGTGAAGGCGCAGGTCTTGCTTCGGATCGTGGCCGCTCGGGAGTCGGCTTTGCCTCAGGTCTTGGCGCAGGAGCTGGTCGAGCTTCTGATTTCTCGTTTGCCCTCGCTGGCTGATTGAGAGGCGGTCGTGCCTCTGGGTGCTCGTTTGCTCTCGCTGGTTGATTGGGAGCCGGTCGCGCCTCTGGGTGCTCGTTTGCCCTCCCTGGTTGATTGGGAGCCGGTCGCGTCTCTGGATGCTCTGCAGGTGCTGGCTGCCGTCCCTCTGGCGCGCGTTTAGTTTCCGGTCTCTCGGCGGGCCGTGCAGAGTTCGGAACTGCGCCTCGGGGTTCTGCCGCAGCCGGAGCTGGCGCCGGAGCATGATACGCAGTCGGAAGCGGGCGAGCGGCTGCAACCTCTGCCGGATGTCCGTGGTTCGTGCTGGCGAATTGAGCACGATTAGTTGCCGCCTGCTTACTCTGCTGAATTTGCGCCGCCACTGCCGGCCTTCGCTGTTCATGCAAGACTGCCTGCTCGGCCGCGATCGGCTGCAACCGGACTCCTCCGTTTCCGCCGTTATAACTCACCCGAGTGTCATTGTGGAAGCTCGGGTTGACAACATTCCGCGAGTACACGTTGTGAACCACCCCGGTATTCACGCGGGTAACTGCGCGATTATAGTCAAATTGTCCGTTGTTCCAATAGCCGCCGTAGTACCCGCGGCCCGTATATCCAAAGCCATAGTTGATGCCGCCATAGAAGCCAATATGCGGGGCCCAGTATCCCCGATGCAGCCGATATCGGCCGTCCACGAAACCCCAGTAAGGCGGCGTCCACAGGGCACCTACGTAAGGCGCAACTACCCACGCGCCCGGAACCCAATAGTAGCCGGAGGATGAGTAGTCCCAATATCCGGGCGTCCAGATGTAATTATCTCCGGGACACTCAGGTTGGCTGTAATCTGGAAGCTCAGGAGGCGGTTGCGAGGCGTACACAGCCGGTTCCGAATCCACGTCAGTGTCATAACTCGCAGGGCTCGCCTGAGCTGGGGGCTCTGCTGTCTGATCCGAGCTAGCTAGATTACCGTCAGCGGCATCGGTCGTCGGTGCGCTATTAGTGTCGGTCGAAGACTGCGCCGTCGAAGTCTGCGCGGTCGAACTCTCCGCCGTCGATGGATTCGAACTCTTTTGGCACCCCGTGGCGAAAAAGGCTATCAGCCCAATTGTGCAACATGTCAATAGATTGATCCGTCTCATGGTTTTCTTCCTATTAACTGGACGCGGCGCTGCTCGAAAACTTACCAACTGGAATTCAGTGTCGCCCCGGGTCCATCGCCCGGTGCGAGCACACCCCAGTTTTACTGGCCTTTTCGCGCCAGTCAAAACCGCGATTGACGGCGGTAAGGGGTGGGAGTAGCCTGTAGACATGGAGCCCACCAGCGTGGAGACCTATTTGCCATCCCGATTGTACCCGCGCATCGGTTGGGCTGCACTGGCCGGCTCACTGATCTGCGCGCTTTGCGGATTGAGGGCGCCTCTCGCCTTCATCCCTGGTTTCCTTTGCGCCGTCACAGCCGCTGGGCTGTACTGGCTCTGGAAGCGGCCTCCGATCCGGCTTGGCGAGACACAGTTCAACATTGGCGAACGCGCCGTCGCCTGGCGCGAAGTGCGGCAAATCAACACGCCGCGCTTCGTTTCTCCCCTTATTTTGAACATAAAGCTGACCAATTCCAGGCACAAGTGGATGATCTATCCCGGGGAGCCGGAGCGCATCGAGAAATTATTGTGGCTGCTACGCAAGAATTCCTTCATGGCGACCTTCGACGGCGTGTCCCACCGCGACTATTGGGCGTGGGCCGCAGTCGCCCAATCGCGCGGGGACCATCCGGCGCCCGAACAGCCGGCCCGTATGGTGAGCACGGAGGAAGAGGACGAGATCGAGCGCATGTACCAGAAACTCAAGACTGTCGGGCGGCTCGATTCGCGCAGTTCGGATTCTAAGACATCACCGGACGAGGACTAGCGGCTGGCGTCGAAACATCGGGTGCCGGGCCGCCCGCGTAGCTGGGTGTTCCCACTGCTTGTCCTGCTTGCTTTGGCGATAGCCGCTTGGTTCCTGCGAACCTATATCTGGACCGCCCTGGGAAGCGCTTTGGTCGAGAACGACGGCCCACAAAAAGCCCCGGCGATAGTCGTTCTGGGCGGTGATGATCACGGCACTCGAATCATTAAAGCTGCGCAACTGGCGCAGGCAGGCTACGCTCCGTACGTCCTGGTGAGTGGGCCGGTGAGTCTGCTCGGGCATGAATCGGACGACACCATTGAGTATGCGCGCCGCGAGGGCTTCCCGGATTCGCTGTTCCGGCCGCTGCCCAACGACACGGATTCGACGCGCAGCGAGGCCAAATTTATCGGAACCTACTTGCGTGCGCAAGGCATTCACAAAATTCTCTTGGTGACCAGTAATTTCCATACTCGGCGCGCGGCCCGTCTGATGCGGCATGAGAATCCCGGTCTCCAAGTCGACGTTGTTCCTGCTCCCGATCCTTTTTTCACGCCGAATGGCTGGTGGAAATCGCGGAATGGCGAAAAAACCTTTCTGATCGAATGGATAAAGACCGTCGCCACCTGGCTAGGAATGTGAATGCTCAAGTCGCTCGCCACCCTTCGGCCTTATCTGCAGCGTTACCGGGGCGGCTTGTCACTGGGCATCGCAGCCCTGCTGATGAAAGATCTGCTCGCCGCCGCGCAGCCCATCGCCATTAAATACGGAGTCGATTCGCTCACCCGCGGCTTCCAGATGCGTATCGTCCTTCAGCTTGCGGGCCTCTTGGTCGGCCTTTCCCTCACCAAAGGTTTGTTCCAATTCTGGATGCGCGTCATCATTATCGGCATCTCGCGGGACATCGAATATGACCTTCGCAATGACCTGTTCGCGCACCTGATCGAACTGTCGCAGGACTTTTATTCCCGCTATCGAACCGGCGACATTATGGCGCGCGCCACCAACGATCTGAATGCCGTCCGCACCATGCTCGGCCCTGGCCTGATGTATTGGAGCGACACTATTCTGATGCTCATCGTCTCCATTGCAGTGATGGCGCACACCGACCTCCGGCTGACCTGCATCGCGCTCAGCCCCGCGCCGCTGGTGTCGATCGCAGTAATCTTTTTTGGCCGCCGTATCCATACCCGCTTCGAACATATTCAGAAAATCTTTTCCGACATCAGTAGCAAGGCTCAGGAAAATCTCGCGGGCGTGCGCGTCATTCGCGCCTACGCGCAGGAGAAAGCGGAAGTGGCGCAGTTCGAAGAACTCAACAAACACTACGTCCGCGAAAATATCGGCTTGGCACGCATTCAGGGAATGTTCATGCCATCTCTTCAGGCGCTGATCGGTTTGGTTTTCCTGCTGGTTCTCTGGATCGGCGGCCGGCAACTTCTCCAAGGCCGCCTCAGCTTAGGCGGTTTCGTGATGTTCAACACCTACATGGGTATGCTGATCTGGCCGATGATCGCCGTCGGGTGGGTGGTGAACCAGATGCAGCGCGGAACGGCGTCGCTGAACCGCATCAATCAGATGCTGCACGAACGCCCTTCGGTCGCGCCGCCGCAGGGAAAAGCGCTATCGTTAGACGGTGTCGCGGCGAAAATTCGCTTCCGGCAGGTGGGAATGAGCTTCGGGGATCGCGAAGCCTTGAACGGTATCGACCTGACCATTCATGCCGGCGAAACCATTGCCATCGTCGGCCATACGGGAAGCGGCAAAACTACATTGGTGGGTTTGATCCCGCGGCTGTTTGATCCGTCCTCCGGCCAGGTTGAGATCGGGGACATGAACATCCAGCGCTTCGATCCCAAGGCGTTGCGCCGCAAAATCGGATTCGTTCCGCAAGAAACCTTTCTATTCAGCGCTACGCTGGCGGAAAACATCGCCTGGGGCGTCCCCGACGCCACCGTTGAGCAGATCCGCCGGGCCGCCGGGATCGCCGGACTCACCACTGATATCGAGACATTTCCCAACGGCCTGGAGACCATCGTTGGCGAGCGCGGGTTGACTCTCTCGGGCGGTCAAAAGCAACGCGCTGCCATCGCCCGCGCCGTCTTGCGGAATCCGCGCATTCTCATTCTGGACGACGCGCTGTCGAGTGTGGATACTGTAACCGAGGAGAAGATTTTGCAAGGATTGGCCAGTGTGATGCGCGAGCGCACCACCATCCTGATCTCCCATCGCGTATCTACCATTCAGAACGCAGACCGGATCGTTGTATTGAGCCGCGGCGAAATTGTGGAAACCGGCACGCACCAGGAACTGCGGCAGCGCGGCGGTTATTATGCAGAGTTGTATCAGAAGCAACTGCTCGAAGAAGAATTGGAGGCAATCTGATGTCGATCACCAGACGTGCATGGATTGGAAGCGCATCGGCTGCTGCCATTGCTGGCAGCACTCTCCACGCGCAGCAATATCACATTGCCGGCGCTAATTTTAAGCTTGGAATCGCGTCTTACTCGTTCAGGAAATTTTCGCGCGAGCAGGCGATTCAAATGACCAAGCAGCTCGGGACGCCTTACCTGAACGTGAAAGATGTTCACTTACCGCTTGATAGCACTCCTGAACAAATCGATGCCGCCAAGCAGGAATTCGCCGCAGCCGGCATCATCCTGGTCGGCTGCGGAAATATCAGCTTTCAGAAGGACAACGCCGATATCCGCAGCAAGTTCGAATATGCCAAGCGTGCCGGTTTCCCGCTGATCGTCTGTGCTCCCACCGCGGTCACATTGCCCAAGCTCGAGAGCTTCGTCAAGGAATACAACATCAAGATCGCCGTTCATAATCACGGCCCGGAAGATAAGAACTTTCCCACGCCGCAAAGCGTTTTGAAAATCGTGAAAAACATGGACCCGCGCTGCGGTCTCTGCATCGACGTCGGACATACTGCCCGTACCGGCGTCGATGTGGTCGCATCCATTGCTGAAGCCGGCCCAAGGCTCCTCGACATGCACGTGAAGGATCTCGCCGAGACTCGCGTCAAAGAGAGCCAGGTCCCAGTAGGCGAAGGCAAATTGCCATTCCCGCAAATATTTCTTCAGCTCATCAAAATGAAATACGGCGGCTGCGTCAATCTTGAATATGAAATTGATCCTGACGACCCGCTTCCCGGGATGCAGAAAAGTTTCGCTTACATGCGGGGCTTGCTAGCGGGTATCCAAGCCGCGAAGTACCCGGCCTAAGCGCGCTTGGCCATGCCGGCCGCCTTTTGATCGCCAATATGATTTTCCACTTCCGGAATTTCAATCAGCGTCCGCGTCCCCTGGCCCGGCTTGCTCTCGATCAGCATGCGGTAACCCGGCCCGAATAGCACCCGCAGGCGTTCGTTCACATTGCTGACTCCGATCCCTTGCTCGAATAAATCCCCAAGCTTCTCTTCCTGAATGCCAACCCCGTCGTCTTCTATCAAAATGTGCAGCCGCGTGTCTTCGAGCCACGCCCGAAGCCGCACCATCCCGCCCTCCACCTTGCTCGCCAGCCCATGCTTGATCGAGTTTTCAATGATGGGCTGCAGAATCATGCTGGGTACTAATCGGTCGAGCGTGTTCTCTTCCACTTCCTTTAAGAAATGAAGCTTATCGCCGAAGCGCGTCATCTCGATTGCAAGATAGTCGTCAATGAACGAGATCTCTTCCCGCAATGGCGAGAAGCTCTCGGTCTTTCGCAGCAATCTCCGCAGAATGTTCGAAAGCTTGTAAATCATGCTGCGAGCACTGTCTGGGTCGATCCGGATCAACGTCGAAATCGAATTGAGCGTGTTGAAGAGGAAGTGCGGATTGATCTGGTTCGTCAGCGCCGCCAGACGCGCCTCCGTCAAGCGCGCACGTTGTGCCTCGAGTTGTCTTTCTGCCCGGTAGCTGCTCCAAATCCGAAGGGGAAGCGAAACGGCGAACAGCGTAGTCGCTGCGGAAGCTGCGAGCGTCCAATTGTTCACTGGCGGCTTTCTTTCAAATAGAAAAAACGTGCGGTGTACTTGGAACGTGAAATAGACGCCCCACCGCAGCATCTCCGTCAGGATGACGATCGCGTTGCACGCGATATTGAACGCCGCCCGTTCGACTACCCGCCGCTGGATCGCGGAGCGGTTAAGCCGCAGGATCTGGCGAAGCAGGCGCCAAAGGTTCAAGTCGACGAACGGCGAAAAATACCAGATGTCCTCCCGCTGCGGAGCCAGGTCGTGCATGAGCGCTCCCAATAGGCCCGCCGCCGCATACAGCGGCATTGACATCCAATTGCCCGTGAACATGTCGGGAATCGAAACGCATAATCCGGTAATCAGGCCGCTCACATAACCGCCCAGCATGCCCGCGATCAGCGCGCCTTCCATCGCCAGGTCGATGGCCGGATATTGGTCATGGCTCAAGATACGCACGCCCGCGCTCCCGCCGTAAAGAATCGAAAAAATAAATGCCAGTTTCAGCCGGTCGCTGACGCTGCGCTCGTCCCGAAACAGAATCTTTTGAATGCTGCCGAATCGCATCAGAATGCTGGCGATGCTGGCCGACACCGCGACCTTGATCAGCAGTGCTGCCAGTTGCTCTAGACTCAGCGTGATCATAAGTTCGGGGCTGCGGTCCTGTAACTACGCTACGGCTTCTATAATATTGTTGAACGCCTTCGCGCCCGAAGCCCGCGCCGCTCGCCAGGAAACATTTGCCGGATTTTACATTCAACAAGATTGCCGAAGCCGACTTCCCCACCAGGTTCGGCAAATTTCGCATCTACGGTTTTGAAGCCATCCGGCTCTCTGAAACGGAAGAAGCGGTCGCGCTCAAGCTGGGCGATCTGTCAGCTCACGCCGGCCCACCGCTGGTTCGCATCCACTCTCAATGCCTCACCGGCGACGTATTCCACAGTCTGCGCTGCGATTGCCGCGCCCAGCTCGAGCTGGCGCTCGATCAAATCGTCGCGGAAGGTCGAGGCCTGCTCATCTATGAGAAGCAGGAAGGCCGCGGCATCGGATTGTTGAACAAGCTGCGCGCCTATGAGCTTCAAGATCATGGGTTGGATACTGTGGAAGCCAATGAAAAACTCGGCTTCGATGCCGACCTCCGGGATTACGCGCTGCCCGCTGCCATCTTGCGGTATTTTCAAGTGACCGAAGTGCGCCTGCTTTCGAATAACCCGGAAAAAGTCGCCGCTCTTGAAAATGCCGGCGTCCGGGTAGTAGAACGCGCGCCTATTGTGGTGCCGCCGCTCGAGACAACCGCGGAGTATCTCCGGACCAAGCGCGAAAAACTGGGGCACTTGCTATAAGCCGGCGCGAATGTTAGAGCTCTCCGGACAACCGCTCACCCTGGAACAGATGGCAGCGGTTGCTAACCGAAAACTGGGTGTTGTTCTCTCGAATGCGGCTCTCCAAAACATGCGGGCTTCGCGCGATGTCATTGACCATCTGATTCTCCAAGGCCGCATCGTCTACGGTGTGAATACCGGCTTCGGCAAATTATCAGATGTCCACATCCCGGCGTCGGAACTGGACCTGCTTCAATTGAATCTGGTCCGCAGCCATTCCTGCGGCATCGGTGATCCGCTCTCTGAAAGCGAAACGCGCGCCATGATGCTGCTGCGGGCCAATGTTCTCGCGCTCGGCAACAGCGGTTGCCGGGTTGAGCTTGTCAAGGCCTTGCTGAACATGTTGGACCGCGGCGTTCACGCGGTCATTCCTGAGAAAGGATCGGTTGGCGCTAGCGGCGATCTTGCGCCATTGGCTCATCTGGCGCTCTCCATGATTGGCGAAGGCGAATGCTTTTATCGCGGCCAGCGGCTGCCCTCCGGTGAAGCCTTGCGCCAGGCCGAGCTATCGCCCATCCGTCTCGCCGCCAAAGAGGGCTTGGCGCTGTTGAATGGGACGCAAGCCATGGGCGCGATCGGCGGTCTGGCAATTCATCGAGCCCAACGCGTCACCGCCCTTGCCGATCTCGCCGGAGCCATGGCGCTCGAAGCTCTGCGCGGCACGCCGGTTGCATTCGACGGGCGCATTCATCGCGCCCGCCCGCACGCCGGCCAACTCGCTTCCGCGGCCCACCTGCGCGATCTGTTAAGGAATAGCGAAATCCGGCGTTCTCACTTGACCGATGATCCGCGTGTCCAGGATGCCTACTCGCTGCGTTGCATGCCGCAAGTTCACGGCGCCGTTCGCGACGCGTTGCAACATGCGCGCGGAGTCGTTGAAATAGAGAGCGGCGCTGCCACTGACAACCCTCTCGTGTTCGCCGAGACCGGCGATGTTCTGAGCGGCGGCAATTTCCATGGCGCGCCTCTTGCGCTCGTGTTCGATTACGCGGCCATGGCGATAACAGACCTGATGAGCATCAGCGAGCGCCGCATTGACCGCCTCGTCAACCCCGACGTGAACGAAGGCCTCCCACCCTTCTTGAGCTCGCGGCCGGGCACATCGTCCGGCTACATGATCGCGCAGATCTGCGCCGTGTCGCTGCTGAACGAAGCCAAAGTGCTGGCTCATCCCGCCAGCATCGACAACGTCCCTACCTCGGGGGCGAAGGAAGATCATGTTTCTATGGGCATGACAGCTGCGATCAAGCTTCGCAATATCGTTTCAAACGCGGAGCACGTGATCGCCATCGAATTGCTTGCGGCCGCCGAAGGCCTCGAATATCGAGCCCCGCTGCGCTCCTCTGAACCCATCGAGCACGCCCACGATCTCATTCGCACTGCTGTACCGCGCTTGACGGAAGACCGGCCGCTGTCCTATGACATTGAACGGATCGCCGCGGCGATCCGCCGGGGAGACTTCGACGAGTTCATCACCTGACGCAAGGATACAGCGCACATGCAAGCAACCACTACCGAAATTCGAGCGCCTCGCGGGACCGCATTGAGCTGCAAAGGATGGCACCAGGAGGCCGCGCTTCGGATGCTGATGAACAATCTCGATCCAGATGTGGCTGAGCGTCCCGAGGATTTGATCGTCTACGGTGGAACCGGCCAAGCCGCGCGCAATTGGGAATGCTTCCACGCCATCGTTCGTTGCTTGCGCAGTTTGGAGAACGACGAGACGCTGCTCGTGCAGTCGGGCAAACCCGTCGGCATATTTCGAACTCACGCGGAAGCGCCGCGCGTGCTCATCGCGAATGCGAATCTGGTGGGCCGCTGGTCGAATTGGGAGGAGTTTCATCGGCTCGAAAAACTCGGCCTGACCATGTATGGCCAAATGACCGCAGGTTCGTGGATCTATATCGGCAGCCAGGGTATCGTGCAGGGCACGTACGAGACTTTCGCTGCGGCCGCTCGCAAACATTTCGCTGGCAGTCTCAAAGGCAAGTGGATCCTCTCCGGTGGCATGGGAGGAATGGGCGGCGCTCAGCCGCTTGCTGCCACCATGGCCGGCGCTTCTTTTCTGGGGATTGATGTGGATGCCGCGCGCATCGAAAAGCGCGTCCGCACCGGCTATTGCGATCATCTCGCGCGAAGTCTGGATGAAGCGCTTTCGCTCATCGAGAACGCGCGAAAAAGTGGCAATGCCGTTTCAGTCGGCCTGGTCGGAAATTGTACCGATCTTGTGCCTGATCTCGCCAAGCGCGGCGTCGTGCCCGATGTCGTGACCGATCAGACCAGCGCTCACGATCCTTTGAACGGATATGTGCCGAACGGCATGTCTCTCGATGCTGCCCGTTCCCTTCGCCAGCGCGATCCGGATGAATACGTTCGCCGATCCATGGAGGCGATGGCCCGCCACGTCGAAGGAATGCTTCACCTGCAACGCGCGGGCGCGGTCGCCTTCGATTATGGCAACAACATCCGTACGCAAGCGAAGAACGCCGGTGTGCAAGATGCGTTCAACATTCCAGGCTTCGTTCCGGAATACATTCGTCCCATGTTCTGCGAAGGCCGCGGACCGTTCCGCTGGGTCGCGCTTTCAGGCGATCCCGCGGATATCCGCCGCACTGATCGGCTGGTTCTCGAAATGTTCGGCGCGAACGCTGATCTCGCCCGCTGGATTCGCCTCGCCGGTGAACGTATCCAATTCCAGGGTCTCCCCGCGCGCATCTGCTGGCTCGGCTATGGCGAGCGCGCCGCCTTCGGGCTCGCCATGAACGCGCTGGTTCGCTCCGGCGAAATCAAGGCTCCCATCGTGATCGGCCGCGATCACCTGGATGCCGGCTCGGTCGCATCTCCCTACCGCGAAACAGAAGGCATGCGCGATGGCTCAGACGCAATCGCAGATTGGCCGCTGCTCAACGCGCTGGTCAACACCGCAGCCGGCGCATCCTGGGTCTCGATTCACAACGGCGGCGGCGTCGGTATCGGTTACGCCGAACACGCCGGCATGGTCGTCGTCGCTGACGGTTCGGAAGAAAGCGATCGCCGTCTCGAGCGCGTCCTGACATCCGACCCCGGCACCGGCATCATGCGCCATGTGGACGCCGGATACCGGCAAGCCGTCGAAGTCGCGCGTGAAAAGCGCGTGAAGATTCCGATGGCGGAGTGATGGCCGAAGATTCCCGCTGCGCCGCGGTCATCAATTGCGGCCAGCTCGTCACGCTGGCTGGTCCACCGCGCCCGCGCGTTCGAGACGAGCTGAGGAATCTCGCCATCATTCCTTACGGCGCAATGATGATTCGCGACGGCCTGATCGAGGCGGTCGGCGCTCATTCCGATATTCAGTCGCAGATCACGCCGCAGTACGAAATCATCGACGCCGCTGGCCGCGTGGTTCTCCCCGGATTCGTCGATGCCCATACTCATGCCGTCTTCGCCGGCACGCGCATCGACGAATATGAGCTTCGCGCAACCGGCGCAACCTACGAGCAAATCGCGGAGCAAGGCGGCGGCATTCGCTCCACCGTTCGCAAGACGCGTGCCGCTTCCGAAGACGAGCTGTTCCAAATCGCGCAGCACTACCGCCAGTGGTTCCTCCGCACCGGCACCACCACTCTCGAGGCGAAATCCGGCTACGGCTTATCTTTCGAAGACGAACTGAAACTCCTTCGTGTCATCAACCGTCTGGGCTACGTCCCAACTTTCTTGGGCGCCCACGAAATTCCTGACGAGTATCGCGGGAACACTGCGGAATACGAGCGGGTCGTCGTCGAAGACATGCTTCCCGCCGTTGCACGCGCCCGTCTCGCCGAATACTGCGACGTGTTCTGCGAACCGACGGTGTTCGATGTCCCGTTCGCGCGCGAAATCTTGACCGCCGCGAAAGCCCTGGGCCTCAAGCTGCGCGTGCATGCCGATCAACTCTCCCGTTCCGGCGCTGCCGAACTCGCTGCTGAACTCGGCGCCGCGACCGCGGATCACCTGGAGCAAATTGACCATCGCGGAATTGACGCGCTCGCTCGCGCTGGCGTCCAACCCGTTCTGCTTCCGGCATCTGTCTTCACGCTAGGTTCAAACCGCTTCGCGCCGGCACGGCTCATGATCGACGCAGGCCTCGCCGTCGTTCTCGCAACCGACTTCAATCCCGGCTCTTCACCCACACCATCAATGCCCTTCGTGCTCTCGCTTGCTTCCACGCACATGCGCATGACGCCTGCTGAAGCCATCACCGCGGTTACCGTCAACGCCGCTTACAGCCTCGATCGCGGCTCTGAAATCGGTTCACTCGAAGCCGGCAAGCGCGCCGATTTTGTCATTCACAACTGCCGGGACTATCGCGAAATCGCCTATTTCGCAGGCATCGAATCGGCCGATTCCGTCTACGCCCATGGCCAACTCGTCTATTCGAGGAGCGGCAACTCGCCGTGCAACTAATAATCGAATCGGACCGTGTCACCGTGCCTGGACTCGTCAATGTCCATTCGCATTGCTTCCAGCGCGCCATTCGAGGCCGAACGGAATACCGAAGTTCCGCGCATCACGATAGCTTCTGGACCTGGCGCGACGCCATGTATCGCGCCGCAAGTCATCTGTCGCCCGAAGACATCTATCACATTGCACGCATGGCGTTCCTTGAGATGCTGCTCGCGGGCATAACCACTGTCGGCGAATTTCACTATCTGCACAACGCGCCCGACGGCTCCCGATACGATGATCCCAATCTGCTCGCGCACGAGGTTATCCGTGCCGCGCAAGACGTCGGGCTTCGAATTGTCCTGTTGCGAACCGCCTATGCGCGCTCCGGCTGGCAGATGCCTCCGAATCCTCTGCAGTCCAGATTTATTACGCCCTCCGCGGACGTATTCATCAAGGACACCGAAGCCCTGCGGCACGCGCTCCCCGGTGTTACCATCGGCATCGCGCCTCACAGTGTTCGCGCATTGCCGCTCGCCTACCTGCTTGAAATCGTCTCCTACGCCCACGCCAATCAACTGCCGGTCCACATGCACGTTGCCGAACAGCCGGCCGAAATTGAGGCCTGCCTCGCCGAGCACGGACTCCGGCCTGTCGAGCTGCTCGCCAAACACGGCGTTCTCGATGCATCTTTCACGGCTATTCACGCCATTCACATCACAGACGAAGAGATCGAAATGCTCGCGGCGGCCAAGGCCCGCGTCTGCGCCTGCCCAACTACCGAACGCAATCTCGGCGACGGCGCTGTCCCAGCGGATCGCCTGCGCGAAGCCGGGGTCGAAATTTGTTTCGGCTCCGACAGCAATGTCCAGATCGATCTGCTCGAAGACGCCCGCTCTCTCGAATATCACCTGCGGATGGCTAAGCTCCAGCGTGCGGTCCTGCCGCCCGAAGCTTTGATGAGCGGCCTTACAGAGATCGGTCAAACCGCTCTTGCGCTTTCGAACCAGCCGGGCGACTTCTTCACTCTTGACCTGAACGATCCTTCGATCGCCGGAGCTGATGCAGAATCGCTCCTCGCTACCGTCCTCTTCTCAGCCAACCGCACGACTGTGCGCGATGTCTTCGTCAACGGGCAGCGCATCGTCGAGAACGCGCGCCATCCACTCCAGGACGAGATCGTTCAAAAATTCCGCGAAGTCTGCCGGCGGCTCAAATAAACACTGCCTACTAGTTATACTCGTGACATGTGCAAGCCACATTCACGTCTTGCTGCGGCCTTGTTAACGGCCTCTCTGTTCACGGCTACACTGCTGACCGGCTGCGCCGCCCATGTCGGTGTCGGCGTCGGCTACACCGTCTACGATCCTGCCTATGGCGATTACCACGTCTGGGATCAGCCCGAAGTTGGTTATTACAACACCTGGATCGTCGACACTCACCGTCCTCACCGCGATTACCGCAAGCTCTCCCGCAAAGACCAGCGCGAATACTGGCAGTGGCGCCATAGCCACGGCGCGCACGGCGAGCATCATCGCTAATCAGTGCGCGGTCCGCTTTCGTCCAATTGCCGCAGTAGCTCCTGCGCAAACGCCCAGAGTATGAAATAAGACGCCCCCACCGAGGTCTATCATTTGGAACCCTGCTGTTCGGGGAGCCATTCAACGGATGCACTCATCTATTACCAGACGCATGCCTATTGGCGCCGAAGTGTGCGAAGGCAGCGAAACGCACTTTCGTGTGTGGGCGCCCGAACGCAAGTCGGTCGTAGTGGTTTCTGAAAATGGATTCGAGCCGGTTTTATTGGAGAGAGAACCGAATGGATACTTCGGTGGTCTTGTCCCCGGCGCCTGCGCCGGCGTGCGCTACAAATTTGAACTCGATGGCGGCGAAGCATACCCGGATCCAGCCTCACGCTTTCAGCCGCAAGGGCCGCACGGCTGGTCGCAAATAGTCGACCCCGCAACCTTTGCTTGGACCGATCACGATTGGCGTGGCGTCCAACTAAGAGCCCAGGTGGTTTACGAGTTGCATCTGGGAACATTTACGCAAGAAGGCACCTGGTCGGCTGCAGCAAGTAAACTCGAATACCTTCGCGACACCGGAATCACAGTCATCGAAGTGATGCCGATAGCTGATTTCCCGGGACGTTTCGGCTGGGGTTACGACGGCGTGCAGCCGTACGCGCCGGCGGTGATTTATGGAACTCCGGACGAAATGCGATCCTTCGTAAATCGCGCGCACTCCCTTGGCGTCGCTGTTATTCTCGACGTAGTCTACAATCACCTGGGTCCCGACGGCAACTATCTCCCGAAGTTCTCGCCTTTCTATCTGACCGATAAGCATGAGACCGATTGGGGGCAGGCGATTAACTTCGATGGCGAGCAAAGCGGCCCGGTGCGCGAGTTCTTTCGTGAGAACGCCGCTTATTGGATCAGAGAATTTCATCTGGATGGTTTACGGCTGGATGCTACTCAAGACATTCACGATAAATCCGAGCCTCATATCCTCGCCGAGATTAGTCAGTCGACTCGCGCCGCGGCTGGCGGCCGGTCGATTCTTTTGATAGGCGAGAACGAGCCGCAACAGACTCGGCTAATCCGGCCGCTCGCTGATGGCGGTTACGGCCTGGATGCGCTTTGGAACGACGACTATCATCACAGCGCCATCGTCGCGCTTACCGGAAAGGCCGATGCCTACTATACTGACTATCGCGGCTCTCCACAGGAGCTTCTTTCCGCGGTCAAGTATGGTTACTTGTACCAGGGCCAGTGGTATCGATGGCAGGAGAAGCGGCGTGGTGCGTCAACGCTCGGCCTGCCTCGCGCCGCCATGGTCAATTTCATCCAGAATCATGATCAGGTCGCCAATTCAGCGCGCGGCCAGCGGCTCGGTGCTCTTACTTCGCCTGGCATGCTAAAGGCCGTGACCGCTCTCACCCTACTCGCTCCGGGCACGCCGATGCTTTTTCAAGGGCAGGAGTTCTCAGCCTCCAGCCCGTTCCTGTTCTTCGCGGATCACAAGCCCGACCTTGCGGAAAAGATCCGAAATGGCCGTATCGAATTTTTAGAACAGTGGCGTTCCCTGAAATCACCCGAGATGCAAAAGTGTTTTGCTGATCCCTCCTCTCGAGCAACTTTCGAGCGTTCCAAGCTCGATCACTCCGAGGTGAAGAAACACTCCGAAATGTATGCCCTCCATCGGGATCTCCTGCGCCTGCGCAAGCAGGACCCCGTAATCTCGCTCCAGGGCGACTGCGGAATCGACGGCGCGGTGTTCTCCTCAACCTGCTTCCTTGTCAGGTTTTTTTCTCCCGATTACCGGAATGACCGTCTGTTGGTCGTCAACCTTGGAACGGATCTGGACCTGAACCCGGCGCCTGAACCCTTGTTAGCGCCCCCGGAGAATTGTGAATGGGCCAAACTGTGGTCTTCTGATGATCCTCAGTACGGCGGATGCGGGACCGCGGCTCTGGATAGCGCTGAAAATTGGAAAATTCCCGGGCAGGCCGCAGTAGTGCTGCACCCTCTGATTAACAGATCGAAAAATGGATAAACTATACACACATAACCCAGTTGATCCACTAAGCCAGGATGACTTGATTCGCCTGAACTACACCGAATGGCTAGTTACCAACGGCTTGGGTGGATATGCTTCAGGAACGCTTGGAGGAACTCCGACGCGCGTATTTCATGGATATCTTATTTCGGCGCTTCCCTCTCCACTCGGCCGGACCATGATGCTGAACGATATCTTCGAAGAACTTATCCTTGCCGACGGCCGGAATATCCCGATAAATGGCGTTCAGACTGAGAATGGAAGTTACCCCGGAGCTACCCAGTATTTGACGGATTTTCGACTCGATTCGGGCTTGCCGGTTTGGACATACGAGGCTGCGGGTTTAATTGTCGAAAAGAGAGTATATCTGCCTCATCGCCAGAATACCGTGTATATCGATTATCGATTGACCGGCGGCAGTGGTTCTGCGAAGCTGCATCTGCGCCCCGCCGTTAACATGCGCCCGCATGAGGCTCCTGTAAGCTCCCCGCTGGGCACTTACACACTTACCGTTCGCGATAACCAATATGAGCTCAGAGCGCCGGGCGAGATACCCGCTGTGCGAATGATCCTCACAGGCGAGGAAGGGCATTTCGCAATCGATTGCTATAAGGTTTCCAATGTCATTTATCATATTGAGCAGAGTCGCGGATATGAATGGCGCGGCGATCTTTGGAGCCCAGGGTATTTTTCGGCTTTGATCGCCCCCGGCCATGATGTCACCTTGGTTGCATCTACAGAAAGCTGGGACGTTATTTCAGCGCTGACTCCGCATCAGGCCTGGGACGCGGAGCATGAGCGGAAGCGGCGTTTGTTGATTGAATCGCACCCAGGCGTTTGTGACCAGACTTGCCGTGAGCTGGTCTGGGCTGCGGATCAGTTCATATTCACTCCGGTCGGCCGGCAGCAAGACACCGCCCGCGCCAGGGCAGCGGGAGATGAAATTCGCAGTATCATTGCCGGCTATCCCTGGTTCACGGATTGGGGCCGCGATACCATGATCAGCCTTGAAGGTTTGACTCTCATTACAGGACGTCAGGTCGAGGCGAGCTACATCCTGAGAACATTCGCACATTACATTCGGGATGGTCTCATTCCCAACATGTTTCCGGAAGGGGAGACCAGCGGGCTCTATCACACCGCTGACGCAACCCTCTGGTTCTTTCACGCACTAAATCGATATCTGGAGAGCACAAACGATCATCACTTACTAACTCACTTGCTTCCGCAGCTAATAGATATCGTTGGCCATCATTTGCGAGGCACAAAATTCAACATCCACGTCGATCCCGAGGACGGATTGATGGTCCAGGGGCAGGAGGGATACCAGCTCACCTGGATGGATGCAAAAGTAGGGGATTGGGTCGTGACTCCGCGGCGCGGTAAAGCGGTTGAAATCAATGCGCTCTGGTACAACACGCTGAAGTTGCTTGAGAAATGGCTGCGCAGAGCCCGCCGCGACGACGAGGCGGATGGGATCGGAGGGCACGCCGCGAAGGCTCGTGAATCGTTCAACCAGCGCTTCTGGTTTGAGCAGGGCGGCTATCTATACGATGTTGTGGATAACGAGGATGGCGGTGATGACTCATCCTGCCGTCCCAATCAGGTTTTCGCGATCTCCCTTGAGCACCCCATTTTGGACCAATCCCGGTGGAAGCCCGTCTTGAGCACGGTCAAGGAGCGCTTGCTGACCCCGGTTGGATTGCGCTCGCTGGCGCCCGGCGAAAAAGACTACAAGCCGAACTACGATGGCGATCTGCGGTCGCGCGACGCCGCGTATCACCAGGGCACCGTTTGGGCGTGGCTCATCGGGCCGTTCATTGACGCTTGGCTCAAAGTTCATGATGGCGATATCAAGACTGCCCGCGCATTCCTCGATGGTTTTAGGCCGCATCTGCGCCAGGCCTGCGTCGGCAGCATCAGCGAAATCTTCGATGCCGAGCCGCCGTTTACTCCTCGCGGCTGCTGCGCTCAGGCTTGGAGCGTTGCTGAAGTCCTTCGCTCGTTCGTCAAGACCAGCGGAATCGAAACAGTCGATGAAAAACCGGCGGAATTGGCAGTTGCTCATTGAACATATTGTTCTGCGGGTACGCCGGCAAGGCGGACAGGTGTCGAAAATTGTTTTCGTGACTTCGATGACTCGCGCCTCCAGACGCGAGGACCGCCATTCCGCAAACGACTGCGGCTAGAAAGCGGCCCGTGCCTTTGGATCGCTATCCCTCGCCAGATCGCGGTATGCCTTGGCCTGCTCGAAGCGGCGGCGCAGGAGCGCGCCACGCCGGCCCGCGCCCCGAGTTATTGCCCAGTCACTTCGCCGGCAACGCAACCGTGATGTTGCGGAACTTCAAACCGCCCGTGTGGTCCCCTTGGATGTAAAACGAGCCCGGCTCCCCTTCGTCGGCGTCCAAAGCGCCGCCCGTGATCCCGTCAATCTTTTGGTGATCAATGGTCATCGTTCCGTCGCGCACCACCGTTACGGTGCGGCCCACCAGGGTGACGTCGAAACTCTCCCACTGGCCCGGCTTTCGCGGCAGTTGGACAGAGGGAGCGATGCGCCCGTAGATTGAACCCATCGCGCGATTCGGCGGGTTTTCACCGACGGGTTCATACTCAAGCTGAAGTTCATAGCGCCCTCGCAGGAAAAAGCCGCTGTTGGCATTGTCCGGGCAATTCACTTCGAAGTGCAATTTGAAATCTGTAAACTTCTTGGTTGTTTTCAAATTGGCGCCGTGCTGCAGGTTGACCAGGTCGCCGTCTTGCACGGTCCAGTGATTCTCGGCGACGTTTCCAATCGGCTGCCAGCCTTCGAGATCCTTTCCATCAAACAGCGGCTGAGGCGCCCCCCACGATGCCGGCTCCGGCCGGTTCAGCGGCGGTTCCGGCTTACCGGTCAACTGAACCGTTTGCTTGCCGCCTGTTTCCGTGCCAACCAGTTTGCCGTTCTTCGCATCCAGTTCCCAGACCATCGCTTTATTTCCTTCACCAACCGGAATCGTCAGGGTCAGGTGTGAGCCGTTGAGTTTGTAATCGCGAATCTGAAATACGTGCCCCCCGGTCGGCTGGAACCAGATATCGAGATTTCCGCCTGTTTCCGAAATGCCGAGCCAGTTCGCTCCGATACTGTAGCGCGTGGGCACATCAAAGCCCCACGACCCAACAAACGGGTTTGCTTGACCATATGAAGCGATCGGCAGTAAAGCACAACCGAGCGCCAGCAGAAAGATTCTATTCATGCCGGTCAGTCTATCGAACCCGCGAAAATTCGTGCTTGATTGCGAAGCGGCAAAGACTTACTCGAGCCCGAAGACCACGTATTCGCCGTCGATTGGCGCCGTTGAGGCTGGGTGACCGGCTACAGCATGAGTCTGGGTCGCCGAGCGCGCCGATGCGCAAACGGCAATATATTCTTTGCCGTCCAGTTGATAGACCGCGGGCATTCCCTCGATTCCCGCGCTCAGCTCGAATTCCCAGAGTTCCTTTCCATTTCGCGTGTCCAGTGCGCGGAATTTCCTGTCGCGCGTTCCTGCAAAGATGACCCCGCCGGCGGTGACAACCGGCCCGACTTTCGGAAATTGACTTCCAGTGGTATGAATGCCCCTGGCCGCGAGCTCAGGAATTTCGCCGAGTGGGACCTGCCATTCGATCGTCCCCTTGTTCAGGTCGTATGCGGTGAGCGTCGTCCATGGAGGCGAAATGGCCGGAAGGCCGTTACTGACGAACAGAAAGCCAAAGGGAGTCTTGTAATGCAGCTTGCTCGGAGGGCCGGGCTGCCCGTCCTCGGCTGCTTGCGCCTGATGGGGCTCGCTCAATCGCAGCTTCAGCATCGCCGGCAGATCCTTGGAGACGACGTAGAGTTTTCCCATGTGTGGGTCAACTGCTGCGCCTCCAAAATTTGCGCCTCCGTTATTGCCCGGCATTTCGATTGTGTCGCGCGTCTCCGGTGGAGTGAACATCCCTTCGTTGCGCGCATTCCGGATGGTTGCGAGCAACCGCGCGCGTTCATTGGGATCTTCGATATAAGGGTTCAGATCTTTATCATTGAAGGCTTGCCGGGCGAACGGTGGCGGTTGCAGCGGGAACGGCTGGGTAGGAGATGTCACCTCGCCGGGCATGTCGGACTTGGGGACCGGCCTTTCTTCGATAGGCCACAACGGCTTGCCGGTATCGCGTTCAAATACCCAGACAAAGCCTTCTTTGTTTACCTGAACCACCACATTGACCTTGACGCCGTCGTGAATGACGCTCAGAAGCTTAGGGGCGGTAGCGTTGTCATAATCCCAGAGATCGTGATGAACCATCTGAAAATGCCACAGGCGCCGGCCCGTGCGCGCATCGAGAGCGAGCAGGCAGTTTCCAAACAGATTTGAGCCGGTCCGGTCTGCGCCATAAAAGTTGTATTTCGGACTGGCAGTCGGGACGAAAACAATTCCCTGAGTTGTGTCCAACGTCAATTCGCTCCAGGCGTTTGCGCCGCCGACGGTCTTCCACGCGCCCGGAGGCCAGGTGTCATAGCCATACTCACCTGGATGAGGGATGGTGTGAAACGTCCAGACAAGCTTGCCATCGCGAACGTCATAGGCGCGAATGTCGCCCGGTCCGGAATTATATTCTTCGTTGGTTGCAGATCCGAGAATCAGCAGGTCGCCAAAGATCTTGCCCGGCGTCGTGGACTGTACTAACTTCAGTGTCTTCGGATCGCGTCCGAGGCCGTCTCGCAGGTCAACTTCGCCATCCCGGCCAAAATCGACGATGCGCTTGCCGGTGCGGGCATCAATGGCCTGGAGAATGTTGTTGCAGGCGAAAAGCAAACGCCGCTGCTGTCCGTCGGGGCTCTCCCAATAATTGATGCCCCGATGGGTGATCAAGGTTGTGTTGGGATCGGTTTCATGCACCCACAGTTCTTTTCCGGTCTTGGCGTCAAGAGCAACGATGGAATTCTTCTTCGCCAGCACGAACATGACGCCGTGAACCACGATGGGGTTGAACAAATATCCGCGCGAATCGCCAGTCGAATAGCGCCAAAGCACGCGGAGCCGCTTCACGTTTTCGCGATTGATTTGCGATAGATCGGAGTATTGTGCGGAATCGGCGGCGCCACCATACTGGGCCCATGAATTTCGGAGGCTCGCATGATCGCTGGTGCGTTGACCGGGGGCCGAGACAGCGCCGATGAAAACGGCAACAAGACATGAGAGAGGAATGCGGCGGAGCAAATTCGAGGATATCCTGGCACGCGGCGGCTTGTTCCTCGTTGCCGGAAGATTCGCGAACATTAAACCGTTGCCGGCGTTTGCTGGCCGTGATCCGCTGAGCAATTCGCACCACATCAAGAAGCCGAAGAAGCAAGTGACTCGCAAGGCAGCAGCCGTGGAGAATAAAGCAGAGCCGGACGATAGTTTTTTCCAGTACAAGAACACGGGTCCCACGACAGGCGCAGGGGAAATCTGGTTCACTACGATTGAGAACATGAGCATTAAACGGATGGAGCACGTCGGCATCGTGGTTGACGACCTCGCAGCCGCGGCCGAGTTCTTTCTCGAGCTCGGACTCGTGCTGGAAGGTGAGGACGCTGTCGAAGGCCGCTGGGTGGACCGCGTCGTGGGGCTCGCTGGCGTACGGGCGGACATTGCCATGATGCGAACTCCAGACGGCCACGGCCGACTCGAGCTGACGAAGTTCCGCTCGCCGTTAGCACAGGGCGAGAACCGGGTCGCGCCGGCGAACACGCCGGGTATTCGCCACATCGCATTTCTCGTCGAAGACATCGACGCCGTCGTCGCCCGCTTGCGCGCCCGCGGCGCTAAACTCGTCGGCGAACTGGAGCGCTACGAGGACAGCTACCGGCTCTGCTACGTCCGCGGTCCGGAAGGTATTATCGTCGAGCTAGCGGAGCAGATCGGCTAACCCGGTCGAGAACGCGACTTGTCGGTCCGTAGTGGCTGGCATGATCGATGCGGACCGGATCCGAGCTCAGCCATAGCGCTCTTCCCGCCGATCCGACTTGCTCTAGGAACGTTGCTAAATCGACCTCCAGATCGCCGTTGTCAGCCAGACCGGGCTCGGGATCGTAGTCTAAACCCTACTTCTCCGAGGGGCTATCGTCCGCTTTCAGATCGCCCAGCGCGTATTGAATTCCGGCCCGAATGTGTTCCAGCATCGGCGTCATTGCATACACCCGTTCGTCATGGCCGTGCCCTTCATAGAACACGCGACCGCTGCCTTCGCGGCGGATGTAGCTCAAGGCGTAGTCGCCATCGGTTCGCGGATTTACTTCCTTCGCCTTGTCCTCAGCGCTCATCTTGGCGTAGTCAATGCTTGTCAGTACGTGCACGTTTTTGCGCGAAAACGAGTTCTGCGCGAATGTATATGTCTCATCGTGAATCTCGAATTCCTTTCCGTGGAACATGGCGGTCAAGGGACTGTTCGGATCGTCGATTTTGACGTAGATCAGTTGCGGGTCGGGCCAGTGAAACTTAAAGTAACCACCGATTAACTTATTGAACTCCGGCCACTGGAGAACCGGTTTCGGCTCAGGGAACATTCGCGGTTCGAAGGGCGGCAGCAACGAATGGAAGCGCGCGACGAAATCGGCTCGGCTGACCTTGCCGGTATTGCCCGAATCCAGCTTTTGATACCAATCGCGGGCAAGTGCGGTCCACTCCTCGCGGCTCACTGAATCGCTATGATCTTTGTCCGCCGCCTTGGCGAACTGACCGGCCAGAATAGTCACTGAAAAATCAGGCCGCCCACCGCCGCCGTTTGCCGCCGCCTCAGCCGCCAGGCAGTCGGTGTGATAGGCATCCGTCGCAGCATGAATCGCGGCGATACCCTTGCCGCTCCTTACGAACTCTATGAATGCGGAGCGCCGCGTTGCTGTTACCGAGGAATCTTTATCGTCGAGGAAGCAGCCGGTGGTGCTGTCCAGAAAGATCGCATCATATTGCTTCAAGTTATTCGTGTTGATATCGGCTGCGTTGTAACTGACTGTCGTGGTCCATAAGCCGCCCCGCTTTCCCAAAGCTTCCACGGTTTTGGCCGCAAGCGGAATGGAGGCGTGCACGAAGCCTCCCGCTCCCGTGTGCGCAAACATTAGCACCTTGCGAGGATGCAGGGGCTTGACACCTGGCGTTTTGGGCAAGGCGGCCATCATGGCATCGACAGCGGCCTGTGACACCGGTATTGGCGTCGAATTACCGGCGATATTGAACGTGTTCGCCTGGCCGGGTTTGGCTGCAGGCGGCGCGGGCAGCACCTTGCTCAATCCGGCTGCGATCTGATCCTGCGTGAGCGTTCCGCTGCCGCCGCTCCAAGCCGTAAACCAGGAATCGAACGCCGACTCCATTTCGCTCCGTGTCAGCGTCCCATCGCGGTTCGCATCCATGGCATCAAACAGCTCGCGGGCAGTTCGCCCACCGCCCGGTCCCTGCGCCCATAAGGCCACGACTGCCAGGGCCAGCACGCCGGCGGCCCAGATGCGGTGCACTTTCATCACTCTGATTGGTTTCATGTTCTCTGTGGTTCAGAGTTTATCGCGATGCAATCCGGGGATCGCGCGCCTGGATATACACTTACGCCGTAAGGACCTGAAAATCATGAAATCAAATAGACGCCAGTTCGTGCAGGCACTTGGAACGCGTTCAGCCGGGATGGCCTTTGGCGCGACACTTGCCGCAGCTCCAAAAGATGCCGCCGCCAAGGGCCCGGATGAGCAAATCCTGCTTGTCGGGGACAACATCGCGTGCGCGGATACTCAATACGGAAAGGTAAGAGGATATGTGCTGCGGGGCATCAATTACTTCCTCGGCATGCCATATGGCGCGGACACCTCCGGGGCAAACCGGTTCATGCCGCCGCAGAAACCGAAGGCGTGGACAAATGTGTATCCCGCGCTCTGGTGGGGCGATTCGGCGCCCCAGAATATGGAGAACCGGTATGCGAACAAATTCGCTTCATTCCGCGATCATTGGAATTACGGAGATGTGAGCGAGGACTGCCTTCGGATCAACGTCTTCACGCCCGCACTCAATGATGGCAAGAAAAGACCCGTGCTGTTCTGGATCCACGGCGGCGGGTTCGTGAACGGCAACGCGATTGAACAGGACGGATACAACGGCGAGAACTTCGCACGCTTTGGAGACGTGGTCTTTTGCTCCATCAATCACCGGCTGGGTCCTCTGGGGTTCTGCAATCTTGCCGGCGTGGGCGGAGAAAAATTCGCCGCGTCCGGGAACGTAGGCATGCTGGACATTGTGGCGGCTCTCGAATGGGTGCGCGACAATATCGCGAATTTTGGCGGCGATACGGGAAACGTCACCATCATGGGACAGTCGGGCGGCGGCGCCAAAGTTTGCATTCTCACCGCGATGCCTTGCGCGAAAGGATTGTTCCACAAAGCTGTCGTGCTGAGTGGGGCGACCCGGAAATCGGGCGATAAGAGTTATTCCGAGCACCTGGGCGCCACAGTGGTCAAAGAAGCGGGTCTGACGCCGGATGATTTGCCTAAGCTGCAGTCCATGCCTTGGAAAGAGTTCTACGCCGTTGCGACTCAAGCGCAGCAGAGCGTGGCGAAGGACGCAGGCCCTGGCGGCGGAATGATGCGCGGATTCACTCCGGTCGTGGATGGCAAGATTCTCCCTCAGCATCCCTACGATCCTGAAGCTGCGCCTACGGCAGCCGAAGTGCCGATGATTATCAGTTCGGTCGAGAACGAGCAATCGCCCAGTTGGGACGATTCCGCATTGGAATCAATCACGCTGGAGCAGGTGGTGGAAAAACTCAAGGTGAGAGCAGGATTCGGCCGGGGCTTTGGAGACAGAGCCAAGGACGTGGTGGAGGCTTACGCGAAAGCCTTTCCAGGCAGGAAGCCCGTTGAAATCTGGTCGCTTGCCAGCAGCAATCGGCAAAGCGTGGTGGCATTGGCGGATGTGAAATCGAAGCAGCCCGCTCCGGTATACGTCGATTGGTTCACGTGGCAGCCTCCGTTGTTTGACAATCGCATGCGCGCCTTCCACTGCGTAGACATCTGTTTCTGGTTCTACAACACGGATCTGATGCTGACTCATACGGGCGGTGGTCCGAGGCCAAGAGCCCTGTCAACCAAGATGGCCGGAGCCTTGCTGCAATTCATGAAAACCGGCGATCCAAATGGCGGCGGCCTTCCCGAGTGGCCGAAGTACTCCGCTGACAAAGGTCAAACCATGATTCTCGATGACGCAAGCGAAGCGAAGAACGACCCGGACAGAGAGGCCAGAAAAGCGCTGCCGGCATTGACCTAGCAACACCGACTGAAATGAAGTTTCGGCTTCATCGGCGGGGCCGCAGGCGAGCTTCCGGTTGCGGGGCAGCCGGAAGTTTCAATGTGTACTAGAATGATTGGGCATACACATCGATGCGCACGAATATTGTGATTGACGATCAGCTCATGCGGGATACCCTTCGGGCGACGGGCCTAAAGACCAAACGCGAAGCCGTGGAAGAGGGGCTGCGGACCTTATTGCGCTTGAAGAAACAAGCGAAGATCCGCCGGCTACGCGGCAAAGTAGATTGGCAGGGCGACCTTGACGCAATGAGGAGCGATGGTTGATCTTAGTTGACTCCAGTGTTTGGATCGACTACTTCAGGGGGGCAGCCACCGCGCATGCGGAAAAGCTCGACCGGCTACTTGGCTACGAACCATTGGCCATCGGCGATCTGATTCTGACTGAGGTTTTGCAGGGTTTCGACAACGGCCGAGACTTCGATACTGCCCAGAGGATGCTGACTTCGCTGATGGTGGTGGAGTTGAGTGGAAAGGAAATCGCGATTCAAGCGGCAAAGAATTTCCGCAGGCTGCGCAGGCTTGGCGTGACCGTTCGCAAGACTATCGACGTCGCGATTGCAACGCGATGTATCGAGAGTGGATATGACTTGCTGCACAACGACCGGGACTTCGATCCGTTTGTAAAGCATCTCGGGCTGACCGTAGTTATCTAGTGACCTGAGAGCCCGGGGAAGATCAATGTTCAAGAGGTTACTACATGAGAGCGGCATGGTATGAGAAGCAGGGGCCGGCCAGACAGGTCCTAACAGTGGGAGAGATGCCGGACCCGCATCCGGCTGCGGGAGAAGTTCGCATTCGTATTGCCGCATCGGGAATCAACCCGGGCGATATCAAGAAGCGTCAAGATGCCTTTGGTTACGGCATGCCCTACCCTCGCATAATTCCTCATAGCGATGGAGCTGGACAGGTGGATGAGGTGGGGCCCGGCGTTTCTTCCGAGTGGCTGGGACAGGCAGTGTGGTGTTTCGGCGCCCAATCTTATAGGCCGTTTGGTACAGCGGCGGAGTTTACGGTTGTTCCCGTGGAGCAAGTTGCGCGGCTGCCGCAACGCATATCGATGGACCAGGGCGCATGTCTTGGGATACCCGGCATCACCGCACATCGGGCGGTCCATGTCGCTGGCGGCGTCAGTGGGCGAACCGTGCTGGTGCAAGGCGCGGCTGGTTCGGTCGGCATTTGCGCCGTTCAACTGGCTCGTCATGCTGGAGCCCAAGTGATCGGAACTATTCGATCCTCTTCCGACGAGGCAACCGCTAAGCGAGCCGGTGCGCATCAGGTGACCCTCAGCGATCAGACGCTCATCCAAAGCCTACGGGCGCTTGCGCCAAACGGTATTGACCATGTCGTCGAAGTGGCATTCGGAGCGAATATAGAAGCCGACGTGGAACTGCTGAATATGGGTGGGTCGATCGCGACCTACGCCACCAACGTTGAAAAACCCGCAATTCCTTTCTGGCCGATGGTGTTCAAGAACATTCGACTATTCTTCCTGGGAAGCGACGACTTTCCAAGGGAGTCAAAGATGCAAGCTGCGCGCGATCTGAACTCCGCGCTCGAGGCTGGGTGGCCAGGGTTCGAGATCGCCGCACGAATTCCACTGACAGAGATCGCACAAGCTCACGAAGCTTCCGAACATCCGGCACGGTCGGGGCGGATTGTTGTCGTCCTGTAAGCGAAGAGCCGGTATTTGGAGAGCGTGCCGGAGAGCAGTATTACGACACCAGTACCGGCAGCTCGGTCGAACGTAACTTGGGCCGGAAACCGAGGTCGCGCAGGCAATGATCGATCCAGAGCTTGGTCAGTTTTTCTTGCACGCCGTTTTGTGACAGCCGCGAACGGAGGCTGCCGAATTCGACGTGATCGAGCGGCTGATCCTGGTTGAAGCAGGAGAAAACCACCGTTTCTTTGCCGGTGACCGGGTCGCGGTGCATTTGCAGGCATTGCGCGCAGATCTCTTTCATCATGCACTGCATCGGAGAATTGATACTGCCGATGGCGTGATGATCGGGTTTGAGGTATGGCCGCAATACGCTATGCCGCGCTTGCTGGACGGCGCGCATCATGCCATCGGAGCCGATAACGATGAGCCGATCGACGGCGCTTAGCGGAATTTCCGTGCTGCCGAGATCGCCGCGCCCATATGCGGCCATGGCTTCGACGATGTTGCCGACGAATGCGCTGTCTTGCACCCGGCTGGGCGTAAAACCAGGCGCTTCGTCGCAGCACCAGACCACCACGTCGGCGGCTTTTTCGATCTCCTCGACTTTGTAGCGATCGATGATCTTCTTATAGCCCGCGAAGTAGATGACTCGCGAACCGGAAGCGCGCAACTGCTGTCCAATGGAGAACAGGACCGCGTTGCCCAGACCGCCGCCTGCCAAGAGCACTGTTTCATGCGCCGGCGTTTCGGTAGGCGTGCCGGTGGGGCCCATTAAGATGACTGGATCGCCCGGCGTTAATAACGCGCACAAGTCGGACGAGCCGCCCATTTCGAGCACGATGGTCGAAAGCAATCCTTCTTCGCGATTGACGGAAGCGCCGGTAAGCGCGAGCCCTTCCATGGCGAGAATGGTGTCATCTACGCGCGCGGCGAGCGACTCGTAATTCTGCAGCCGGTAGAACTGACCCGGCTTGAACGCTCGCGCCGCGATGGGAGCTTTGACCACGATCTCGACGATGGTTGGCGTCAGGCGAATGACGTCTTGGACTACCGGGCGCAATTCCTGGTTGAGGCGGTCGAGAAGCGCCGCGGCAGCAGGCTCAGACGCCGGCTGTCGCGCAAGAACGCGCGAGACCACGGGATAGCCGCGCTTGGCGCTGCCCATCGCTTTCACCACATTGCCTGAGAACGAGGGATGCAGATCGCCGAAGAAGCTGATGGCGCGGCCGTCAGGGCGAATCGAAATCAGCACTCGGGTTTCGGCGGGTTTGGCGCTGCGCTCCGGCTTCACCGGTTCGCCATTTTCATCGACAGCACGGAAGTAGCGTCCATCGAGGGTGAAATTGTACTCGTCTTCGCGCGCCAGCACGGTGTTCGGCTGCGTGCCGGCCGCGACCAAAATCGTTCGAGCGGGGAGCACGATTTTTTCGCCGCTCGGCAGCAGGCGTCCGGTCGCTTCGTCGAGCCGCTGCTTTTCCAAACGCAGAGCCGAGGCGCTTCCGCCGGCGTCCACGACCACTTCGTCCGGTGTGAGGCACTCGGCGAAACGCACGCCTTCTTCGAACGCTTTCGCAACCTCTTCATGATTCAGCGTGTAGCTCGGCGAATCGATTAGGCGGCGACGATAGGCGATGGTCACGCCTCCCCAGGAGTTCAACAATTCGATCAACTCCGGACGGCGGCCCTCCCGGGCAGCGGCGGCTCGCTCGGCGCGAATTGCTCGTGCATGTGAAAGGAACTCTTCGGCGATCTCGGCGTCCTCACCGGTCCAGTTAGCCTGAATTTTACGCTCGCCGATTTCGTCAGCCAGTAATTCATAGCGCTTCAGGAACTTCTCTACCTGCACGGCATAGTAGGCCAGCGATTCGGTCGCAGTATCGATGGCCGTTAGTCCGCCGCCAATGACGACGATCGGCATCCGGATCTGCAAGTTGGCCAGCGATTCATATTTTGCCGCTCCGGTCAATTGAAGAGCCATTAAAAAATCCGAGGCCTGACGCACACCGCGCACCAGTCCGTTCTTCATGGGAATGACGGTTGGGCCACCGGCGCCGGCGCACAGCGCGATGTGGTCGAATCCCATTTCGAAGGCGCTGTCGACCGTGAGCGTGCCACCAAAACGGACGCCACCGAACATGTTGAACTGGCGGCGGCGCTCGATCAGGAGCCGAATGATCTTGAGGAAGTTCTTGTTCCAGCGAACGGTGATTCCGTACTCGGCGACGCCGCCGAATCCAGCCATGACGCGGTGATCCAGCCGCTCGTAAATCTCGGTGATGTCGCGCAAGGGCCGGAACGGAACGCGCTGGCCGTATGGATCGATGCTAGACACGCGCTGGCCAAGCGCGTTTATACCCGAGATATCTTCGGGAAGCGGCTCAATCTTGAGCCCGTCCACGGCGACAACCGTATGGCCGTCGTTCATCAAATGGTGCGCGAGCGTGAATCCCGCCGGCCCCAGGCCGACAATGAGAACCTTGTATCCGGTGGCTTCCCGCGGATAAGGCCGTGAGATGTTCAGCGGATTCCAGCGCGTCAACAGGCTGTAAATTTCAAAGCCCCAGGGCAGCTCCAGGACATCTTTGAGCGACCGCGTCTCCACTTGCGGAATGTCTACCGGGTCCTGCTTTTGAAAAATGCAGGACTTCATGCAGTCATTGCAGATGCGGTGGCCGGTGCCCGCGGCCATCGGGTTGTCGATGGCCACGATGGCGAGCGCGCCGATGGGGTTGCCGTTGCCCTTCACCGCGTTCATCTCCGAAATCTTTTCGTCCAGCGGGCAGCCGGCGAGCGGTACACCGAAGACCGTTGACTTGAACGCGCCGGGCTTCTTCAAGCCGGCCGGTTCTTTCAGCCGGGCAGGGTCTCTGAGTCCGGTCGAGCAGCTATCCTTGCCCTGGTTGTGACACTTGATGCAGTAATACGCCTGATCGAGCGCACCGGTCAGGTCTGTACCTGGATCGGTCAGCCGGAATCCTTCGCGATGACGCCAATGATCGCTGGTCAGTTCGAGCCGCACCAACCCGTCGCTGGTGGATTCGTGCACCGGAACCAGATGATAGTAGTCCAGCTTGTGAGGTTGCTTGAACAGGACTCCTTTACGATGCTTCTCCTTGCCCTGCGGCGACAGACTGGCCCACGCGGCATATTGCGTTGCGAGTTGGAGATGCGATGTATGATCCGCCTCCGCGGCGAGCCAACGGGATACGTGATTCGCGAAGCTGAGCTCCGTTAGCGGCTCCTGCATCAGAGTCTCGAGCTCGGCGCGGACGGCAAAGCCATCGATCTCGCTCGCCTTCTCCGCAGTGAAGCCCGTGAGGGCCTTTCGCTGGACAAACCGGCGCTTCACCGAATACAGAGGAGCCAATTCGGAATGCCCCTGCTGGAGCTCGCGAAGCTCCGGCTCGATACCGAACAGAAGACCGACGAAGTCCTCCAGATACGGAGCGAGTTCTATGATCAGTTCCGAATGTTGCCTCGGCGCCAGCGCGTCCGGGTTCTGCCGAGCCGCTAGAAGACGCGCGTACAGCGTGGGGTCCGACTCTTTGAGATCGCTCAGGAAAGCCGCGTCGATCTTGAGGAGCCCTTCGCGCGCGTACAGATCTTCGAAAGCAAGCCCGAAAGGCAGCGAAAGGCTGCAGCTTTCCTTAATTTCGTTCAAATGGTTCACAATCGGTCAGGTAGGGCCAGCGGTCCCACGGTAGATGTAAGTGCTAGAGCCGTGGTTCTTCGATGCGCGACCGGAACACAAGGCTCCAAGGGGAACACCTCTATTGTCGCAGATACCATCGGCTTGCGGGCGTGGAGAGCCTCAAGCAGAACTACTGCTTGCTATACTTGAACTTACGTCTTGCCGCGAGCCTGAGGCGGCTAACATTCGGTTCGGGCGGGAGTGCGCGTGTTCATAAGCCTCCAGCAACTTGAATTACGATCTGTTCCTTTTAAGGTCGATATCCCAACCAACGAAATTGATTATGGCAGCGAGATCACCCAATCGTCCGTCTTGCACGCAGAGGGCTCAGCGCAGTTGCTAAACCATTCGTTGGGCGAGGTCCGGGTCCAGGGAGACCTTACGGTAGCAATGCAGGCAATCTGTGACCGGTGCCTGGAATCGGCAAATTTTCCGGTGGAACGCCATTTCGATCTAGTTTATATGCCGGCCACCGAAGCCGCGATCGGAGGCGAAAAGGAAATTCATCACGCCGGCATTGAGGTCGGTTATTACGAAGGAAGCGGTCTTGCGCTGAACGATGTCCTTCGCGAAGTGATCTTGCTGGCGCTCCCGATGCGGTTGGTGTGCAGCGAGGCTTGTAAAGGGATCTGTCCGATGTGTGGACAGAACCGCAACCAGCACGATTGCGGGTGTCAGCCGGAGCCGGTGGACAACCGCTTGCACAAATTGAAGATTTTCCGGGCCGAGATCGGCCCGAGCAACTGAACGGCTTTCAGCGAAGGCCAGTAAATGATATTGAAGAATTGAGAGACCAGGACAACTATGCCGAACCCAAAACGCCGCCACTCCAAGCGCCGCACTTCCACGCGCCGGGCGCACGACGGGCTGCAGGTTCCGCAACTTGCGGAATGCCCGAATTGCCATGAGAAGATCCGGGCTCACCGTGCGTGTCCGCATTGCGGAAAATACAAGGGGCGCGAAGTTATCGAAGTGGTCGAGTCTTAGAGGCCCCGCGGACCGCCCGTGTGTCAGATCAATCGGTTTTTGCTCAAACCGGACGAGATAGAAGAACCTTGATCACATGCTGACCATAGCGGTCGACGCCATGGGAGGGGATCACTATCCCCGCCCCGAAGTCGAAGGCGCTCTTCAGGCTGCCAAGAGCCTGGGGGTACGAGTTATTTTGGTCGGCCGCGAAGACGTGGTTCGCACTGAGCTTGACCGGCATCCAGGTTGGCAGGAATTGCCGATCGAGATTCGCCACGCAAGTGAACAGATCACGATGGAGGACAGCGCGGGCAAAGCTGTCCGCGCCAAGAAGGACAGCTCCATTCGAGTAGCTTCGCGGCTCGTGCGCGATGGCGTAGCGCAAGGTGTTGTTTCGGCTGGCAATACCGGTGCAATTATGGCAACCGCCAAACTGGTGCAAGGCATGCTGCCGGGAGTGGATCGCCCTGGGCTGGCCTCTGCCTTCCCTACTCTGAGCAGCAAGCCAGCCGTGATGCTGGACGTGGGTGCGAACGTCGATTGCACTCCCAAAATGTTGGCGCAGTTTGCGGTGATGGGAAACGCCTATTCGCGCGTCATCTTTCGCACAACGCGGCCGCGTGTCGGTCTGCTATCGATCGGCGAAGAGGAACATAAAGGAAATACTCTGACCCATGAGGCACAGCCTCTGTTGAGGAGCCTCAAGCAACTGAACTATATCGGCAACGTGGAGGGCCGCGACGTCTACACGGGGGCAGTTGACGTCATCGTTTGCGACGGTTTTGTGGGCAATGTCGCGCTAAAGGTCAGTGAAGGGCTGGTGGACGTGGTCCGGCAGATGCTCAAGCAATCGCTCAAAGCCAGCATTACCCGCAAGGTCGGCGCTTATCTCGCGCAAGGGGCTTTCAACGAGTTCAAGAAGCGAGTCGACTATTCCGAATATGGCGGCGCGCCGCTGCTGGGTTTGAACGGCATCTGCATCATTTGTCACGGGCGCTCAAACGCGAAGGCGATTCGAAACGCGATTCGCGTCGCAAAAGAGTTCGCCGAAGGGAATATCAACGAGCGCATTGCAACGGAACTCGACGGCTGGGCATCAGCACAAGCAGGCTGACATGCGCCGCTTCCTACTGCCCGCTCTGACCGTTCTCTGTATTTCCCCTCTGTTCGCAGCCAGAGAAGATCCGGTCCAGTGGGCACTGGGGCCTGCGGGAGGCCAGTCTCAAATCTCGCCTGGCGATAAGGTGTTTTTGGAGCTGAAAGCTACTATTCAACCTGGCTGGCACCTCTATTCGCCCACCACGCCCCCGGGCGGCCCCATCATTACCCAGATCCGGCTCGACGATAACCCGGCAATTGCCAGTTATTCCGTCTACCGGCCGCAGCCAGTCCGGAAGCTAGATCCTAATTTCCAGATAGACACCGAAACTTATACGAATAACGCGGTGTTCCTGATTGAAGCGCACACTGCCAAACCGGCCAGCGGCGAAGTTACTGTGCAAGCGACCGTTCGTTACCAGGCGTGTACGGATGTAAAGTGCCTGCCGCCGGTGAAGAAGACAACGGCCTCGCAGATTCACTTCAATCCCGGTGCGCCGGCCTTTGTGTTCACGCTACCGTCCGGCTATGCACCCGTGCCTGGGAGTTCCGCGGCTATTTCGACTGCTTCGCGGCCTCGAGCGGTGACCTTCAATGCGCAGTCACAGGATCTGCTGCCGTTTCTGCTGACCGCGTTCGGATTTGGTCTTGCAGCATTGTTTACGCCCTGCTGCTTCCCCATGATTCCCATTACGGTCTCTTTCTTCCTGAATCAGAGCGCGCCGGACAGTGCTGGACGCAAATCCAGCGGCTGGGTGCAGGCTCTTGTGTTCTGCCTAGGGATCATTGTTTTGTTCACCGGACTCGGTTTCTTAGTGACTGCGGTCGCGGGGCCCTTCGGGGTAGTTCAGCTCGGCTCCAGTCCGTGGGTCAACGGCTTTATTGCCATTGTGTTCTTCGTGTTCGGGCTCAGCCTGCTGGGCGCATTCGAGCTGCGGCTGCCGTCGGGCCTGCTCACCCGCCTGGATCGCGCGTCACGAGGCGGCGGTTACGCGGGAGCCCTGCTGATGGGCCTCACCTTTTCGCTTACCTCGTGTGCTTGCGTCGGCCCCATCGTTGGCCCGCTGCTGATTGCCTCCGTTCAATCGAAAGGCGCGCAGCCCGTACTCGGAATGCTGGCGTTCGCTACGGGATTGGCTGCGCCGTTCTTCCTGCTTGCGCTGTTCCCGGCCTATCTGCAGAAGCTGCCTCGCAGCGGCGGCTGGATGGTGCGCGTCAAGGTCGTCCTCGGCTTCGTCGTGCTGGCGGTGATGCTGAAGTATCTGAGCAATATCGATCAAGTGCTGCAGACGCATTGGCTGACGCGCGAGCGATTTCTCGCAGCATGGATCGTTCTTTTTGCGCTGCCCGGCCTCTACTTACTCGGCTTGATTCCGATGGAGGGCATCAAGAAAGACGAGCGTCTGGGCGTGAGCCGCGCGCTGCTGGCCTCGCTGTTCTTGATTTTTTCGATCAGTCTCGTGCCGGGACTTTTTGGAGGACGGCTCGGCGACTTGGATGCATTCATACCCGAAGCGACTGGGGGAGTATTCGGAAGTCCCGCAGGAACGGCTGAAGCGGCTCCCGCGAATTATTTCAAGAACCACTTAGACGCGGCCCTTGCGGCAGCGCGGCAGCAGAATAAGTTACTGCTCGTAAACTTTACTGGTTACGCGTGTACGAATTGTCATTGGATGAAGGCGAATATGTTCCCGCGCCCGGAAATTCAAGCGGCCTTGAAGGATCTGATTATTGTCGACTTATACACAGACGGCACAGACACCGAATCCGAAAAGAACCAGAAACTGGAAGATCAGAAATTCAGCACAGTCTCTATTCCGTTTTACGCGCTGATGGATGCAGACCAGAATGTGGTGGCAACATTCCCGCAGTTGACGCGCAATCCACAGGAGTTCTTGAGTTTTCTAACCACCAAGCCGGTTGCTAAGCCGGACATGACCTCGATGCTACGCTGAGAAAGATTCGGCTCTTCTCGACGCGGATGTGGCGGAATTGGCAGACGCACTGGATTTAGGTTCCAGCGCTCGCAAGGGCGTGGGAGTTCAAGTCTCCCCATCCGCACCAATAAGTTAGGTGTCGTTCGACTCAAGCAAGGCTACTTGGGATTTCAGGCGCCTGAACCTGCAAAAGCTGGCTTGGCTTCGTCAGCGGGTCACGGTTGCTCCCGCATGCTGCAGTTCGCTTCGAATTTCCATCCAAATCTGAAAGTATGCCCATTCCGGTGGTGCGTTGGCTTCCTGTATGTGATCCGGGCGCAGAATCAGATTCCCGGTCGATAGCAGGATCTCGCGCACTCGGGGATTCTGGGCCAGCTTGGCGCGCATCGCCTCCACGATGAGCTGATAGTGCTTGCCTTTCGTCATCGAGCGATATGGCATGCGTTCGCCCTCAAACGTGACCCAATCGATTCCCAGCCTGTTCATGTTCTGCTCAGCGATCTCGCCCGCCGCTTTTGCCTCAAAACCCGTCATCTCCGCCACTTCCATTCGCGTATGCGGCCATGTCACCGAAGCAGCCCGCGCTCGCAGATCGTTCGCGCCTTCCGGATAGAGCATCATTTGCCAGAAGCCCTCGACGCTGCCGTAGCGAACACCGCGCAACGTGAAAGGCGTGGCTGCGAAGTTCGATAGAATGCCCAGCTCATTGCGTTTGGACAGGATCACTTCGCCAGGTTTGGCGGCTTGCGGCAGAATCTCCCAGCCGGGCTTGTGGTCGTCGATAATCGGCGTCCACCAATGCGCCGGATACTGCCCGGCGAAGGCCACGAACAGAAAGCTAGTGGCCTTGAGCAACATACTTCCCGCTTACTTACCGCACCTGTGGAAATCCTAAGTCGACCTTACTTGACGCCGGATCAGGCCAGCGGCTGGTTACTACTTTCGCTCTCGTATAAAACTGAATGCCTTCGGGCCCATACATGTGCAAATCTCCGAACAGCGATGCCTTCCATCCCCCAAAGCTGTAATACGCCATCGGCACCGGAATCGGCACGTTGATGCCCACCATTCCCACCTCGACGTCGAACTGGAACTGGCGCGCCGCGCCTCCGTCGCGTGTAAATATCGCCGTGCCGTTCCCGTATGGATTCTCCTGGATAATCCGCAGCGCGTCAGCATAAGTATTTACGCGAACGACACTCAATACCGGTCCGAAAATCTCGTCTTCGTAGCAGCGCATGCCGGGCCGAACATCATCCAGCAGCGACGGCGCTAGGAAAAATCCGGCTCTCTTGCTGACCGGCTCTTCGCGTCCATCCACCGCAACGCGAGCGCCTTCCGCGGCTGCCTGGTCCAGATAAGAGGCCACGCGGTCGCGATGTTCCCGCGTAATCAGCGGACCCATCTCGTGACCCTCCTCACAGCCGGGGCCAATCTTGATACGCGCGATGCGATCTTGGATAGCAGCAATCAGGGGATCGGCCACGCTGCCCACCGCCACCACCACCGATATCGCCATACAGCGCTCGCCCGCCGATCCATATCCCGCGGAGACCGCCGCATCCGCGGCCATGTCTATCTCTGCATCGGGCAGCACCAGCATGTGATTCTTCGCGCCCCCGAGCGCTTGCACGCGCTTGCCGTTTCGGGTTGCGGTCTCGTAGATCGATCGCGCCACCGGCGTCGAGCCGACAAAGCTGACCGCCTTGATGTCTGGGTGCTCCAGTATGCGATTCACCGCCACCCGGTCGCCCTGGACCACATTGAACACTCCGTCGGGCACGCCAGCCCGCTGCAACAATTCCGCAAGAAACACGCTTACCGAAGGATCTCTTTCCGACGGCTTCAGAACGAACGTGTTGCCGCAAGCGATCGCGTTCGCAAACATCCACATGGGGACCATCGCGGGAAAATTGAACGGCGTGATGCCGGCCACTACACCCAGCGGTTGCCGAATCTGGTAAATGTCAACGCCGCGGCTGGCTTGCTCGGAAAACCCGCCCTTCAGCAAATTCGGCACGCCACAGGCGAACTCGATGTTCTCCAGTCCACGAGCCACTTCACCCATCGCGTCGGAAATCGTCTTGCCATGCTCGCTCGTCAGTAAGTCTGCAATTTTGCGGCGGTTCTGGTCCACCAGTTCCCGCAACCGGAACATGATCTCGGCACGCCGCGATAACGGAGAGGCGCGCCAACCAGGAAATGCTTCTTTGGCAGCCGCAACCGCGCAATCCACATCTTCGGCGCTCGCAAAAGGAACGTGCGCCTGTTCCTCGCCCGTGGCGGGATTCCAAACAACACCCGACCGGCCGGAGCGCAACTCCACCGCCTTGCCTCCGATCCAGTGTGTAACCGTCCTCAACCCGATATGTGCTTCAGCAACTGCCATAATTCACCTTTGAATCCACGCTGCGGCTTTGGTTGCAAGCCTATCGAGCGCAGCAACTGACATCTCAATGTACTCCTCTTTCGTGTCTTCGATCTTGTTGTGGCTGATCCCGCCCAGCGACTGCACAAACATCATCACCGTCGGAATGCCGGCCCGGCTCACCTCCGCCGCGTCATGCAGCGGGCCCGAAGGCAAGCAAGGAGCCTCCCCCGCAATCTCTCGAATGGCGTCCTGGCAAAGCTGAATCAGCTCGGGATGAAACGGAACAGGCTCGATGCGCCAGATACGCGACCATTCGACCGTGCAGCGCTCCTCTCGCGCGAAGCGCTCACTTGCCTCGATTGCTTCCCGATACATGGCCGCTAGAACCACCGGATCCAAATCGCGCTGATCGAGCGTCGTTTCACAGCGCCCCACCACTGCGGTGACGATGCCCGGATAGGTCTTAACTATGCCCATCGTGCACACCGCGTCCTTGTGGCGCGCGGCGATGGGCCGGATCTCGAGCGCAAGCTTCGCCGCGGCAGCCAACGCATCGCGGCGAACGCGCATCGGCGTTGATCCGGAATGAGCCTCCTGCCCGAAGAATGTTACTGCGTGCCGTTCTACACCCTTCGTCCCAAGTACCACCGCCAATGGAAGACTCATCTGCTCGAGCACTGGCCCCTGCTCGATGTGCAGTTCCAAATAGGCGCTCGCATGATCCCGCTCCCGCCCCGCTTCGCCGATGTGTTCAATCTCGACGCCGCAGCGCCGCAGTGCGTCCTCCAAACGTACGCCGTCCTTATCCGTTCGCCCGCGATCGGCCTCAATAGTCTGCGTGCCCGCAAATGCCGAAGACCCGAACAGGCTGCGTCCGAACCGCGCTCCCTCTTCGTCCGCCCAATCGACCAGCCGAATCGTTACCGGCGGCTCGCCATTAAACTCCTCCGCAAAACGCCGCAATACCTCGAGCGCCGACAGCACGTCTAGGCTTCCGTCTAACCAACCGCCATTGGGCACAGAATCGAGATGGCCGCCAAGCAAGAGCGCCTTACGCGATTTCCCAGCCAGCGTGACCCAATTGTTGCCGGCCGCGTCGTAATGTTGTTCCACCGGCAAACCGCGAAGCTTCTTCTGGAACCATTCACGCGCCTCCAGCCACTTGTCTGTCCAGGCGACACGCTGCGCGCCGTTCTCATCGCTGGTAAGTTGGCGCAGTTCCTTGAGCTCGGCCACGGTTCGTTTGGGATCAAGCGCCATCGAAAGAAAACCTCAGAAATGCGACGGTTCACGTTTCAGAAATCGTCCGCGGCCGCGTTCGCCGACGAATTCGCCATCCCGCACTTGTACCTTGCCTCGCACCGTGACCACCGCCGGCCGGCCCTCGATCGGCATGCCTTCGAAGCCGTTGTAATCGTTATTCACATGTTGACTCGATGCCGAGATGATGCCCTTGTAACTCGGGTCGTAGATTACCAGGTCCGCATCGCTCCCCACCGCAACCGCTCCCTTTCGGGGGAACAGGCCGAAGATCTTCGCGGCGCGCGTGCTCGCCGCATCCACAAACCGGTGAAGGTCTAGCTTCCTCCGTTTCACGCCGTAAGTGAAAAGCAGATTGACTCGCTCCTCAATGCCGGGAATCCCGTTGGGTATCTGTGTGAACGCATCGCGGCCCATCAGCTTCTGCTCGGTGTCAAACGGGCAGTGATCCGTGGCGACTGTGTCGATAAGACCAGCATTCAAAGCGTTCCAAAGCACGTATTGATTGCGCCTGTCGCGCAGCGGCGGCGACATCACATGCTTCATGCCTTCCAACCCAGGGCGTTCAGCATAGGTTTTATCGAGCAGCAAATGCGGAATAACAGACTCAATATGAATCCTGACTCCGCGCTCCTTCGCCGCCAGCGCCGCCTTCAACGCACCCTCGCACGAGAGGTGAACCACATATCCACTCGCCCCCGTGTTTTCGAGAAACGTCGCGAAATGCTGTGTGCCTTCCGCTTCTACCGATTCCGGCCTGCTCGGCTCGTGCCACTCAGGGCCCGTCTTGCCGGCCCGTAGCAGCTCTTGCTGGAGCTGTGCAACCAGCTCCGCGTTTTCGCAATGCGCCGTCACGACAACGCCGAGTTTCCGCGCCAATGCAAGCGCCTGGTACATCTCGCAATCTTCCACGCCGAAGAAATTCTTGTATGCGAGAAAGATCTTGAACGAACTAATGCCGTCGCGAACAATCTCCCGCAATTGCGACTCGGTTTCGCCAATATATTTCGAAACCGCCATATGAAAGGTGTAGTCGCACGCGCTGTTTCCTTCGGCCTTCGACTTCCACAAGTGATACCCTTCGAGCGCATCGTCCATCCTCGACGGGCAGCACATCTCAATATAGGTCGTGGTGCCGCCCACCAACGCCGCCACACTAGCGGTCTCATGCGTGTCCTTGGCGAACGTCGCCATGAACGGAAGATAGATGTGAACATGAGGGTCGATGAAACCTGGAAAGACATATTTGCCTGCCGCATCGATTACCTCGCTATCGGGCGGCGCTTCCAGGTCTCTGCCGATGCGCGTGATGGTCTCACCTTCGACATAGATGTCGGCGCCGCTGCGCGAATCGGCGGTTACGATTTCACCGTTCTTGATCAACAGGGGCAACGCGTGAAGCTCCTAATGGATGTGAATGCCCTGGGCCGCGCGGTATCGTTCCATAGCTTCCCAGTCATTCGTAACTTCCGGTTGAGTTTTCGAAAGTTCGTCCCAGGTTACGGACTCGCGGCACGGCGGCAACTCGACCATCGATATGCAATCGTGCACCGGACACACGTTGTAGCATAATCGGCAGCCGACACAATCGTCCTCTCGCACTCGCGGTTGCGGACGAGAACTCACCGCCTCGTACTTGCCATTGGAACGAATGTCGTATGCGAGCGGCTCTACGACTCTTCCGTCCTCGGCAACCAAATCGATACACTGGTGCGCCGTGTCGTTGCACGCCACATAGCAGAGATTGCACTTGATGCAAGTCTTGGGATCGATGTGAGCCACTGCGCGGAATGCCAGGTCTAAGTCCTTGAAATCGGAAATACCGGCAAGGGCTTTCCCTCTCAATTGATCGATCGACGCAAATCCCTTCGCATCCATCCAATTTGACAACCCATCGCAGAGGTCCTCGACGATCCGGAATCCGTAATGCATCACTGCCGTACACACCTGCAAGCTGGTCGCGCCCAGCAGCAGAAATTCCGCTGCATCCTGCCACGTCGAGATCCCGCCCATGCCGGAAATAGGCAGCCCCGAACGCCCGACCACTTCATCGGTTCCCAGCGCCGAGAGCATATTGAGCGCGATGGGTTTCACTGCCGGACCGGCATAGCCGCCGTGGCCGCCCTTGCCTCCAATGCTGGGCGTCACCTCAAGCGTATCCAGATCCACACCGATGGAGTTGATCGTGTTGATCAGCGACAAGCCATCGGCGCCCGCGTTCACCGCCGCACGAGCCGGATGAACGATGTTCGTGATGTTCGGCGTCAGCTTCACAATGATCGGAATGCGCGCTGCGTCCTTTACCCAGCGCGTGATCCTCTCGCAGTATTCCGGCACCTGCCCCACGGCGCTGCCCATCCCCCGCTCGCTCATTCCGTGCGGACACCCGTAATTGAGCTCGATCGCATCCGCGCCGGTGTCTTCTATGCGCCGCACAATCTCGCTCCACGCCTCCGCGGACGACTCCACCATTGCCGAAACCACCACCGCGCGGTCCGGCCAGTGCCGTTTCACCTCCGCGATCTCACGCAGGTTCACTTCCAGCGGCCGATCGGAAATCAGTTCCACGTTATTAATCGCGAGCATCTTCTGCCCGCCATAGTGCCAGGCCCCATAGCGATTCGAAACGTTCAATACCGGCGCGCCGATGGTCTTCCACACCGCGCCGCCCCACCCGGCTTCGAATGCTCTATGCACTTGTGCCCCTGAATTGGTCGGGGGCGCCGAAGCAAGCCAGAACGGATTCGGCGACTTTATTCCCGCAAAGCTGGTGCGAAGATCGGCCACTTAGACCGCCAGCCTTTTCTCAATCGCAATCGCCGCCAGCTTTCCATCCTCGACCGCCATCACCGTCGAGCATGCACCCACAGCACGAATGCAGTCGCCCCCCGCGAACACATTCGGAATGCTAGTCTCGAACTCTGCATCCACATCGATGTGACCGCGCTTCGTTGCCAGTCCGAGAGCAACAGCCAGCGGCGGTTTCTCTTGACCGATCGCTTTGACCACCTGGTCCGCTGGCAAAAAGAATTCGGAGCCAGCCACTGGTCTCGGCGAGGGCCGTCCGCTCGCATCCAAATCACCGAGGCTCATGCGCACGCACTCGAGCCCGGCCACTCGGCCATTGTTCACGTGGACTCGCACCGGCTGACTCAAAAACCGAAACTCGACGCCTTCTTTCCTGATGAACTCCATCTCATGTTGATAAGCGCTCACTTCATTCTCAGATCGCCGATAGACGATTGTGACCTGTTCCGCTCCCAACCGTTTGGCAATGGTCGCGCAATCGATCGCCGTATTCCCCGCGCCTATCACGATCACTCGCGCCCCCACCTCCAGCCGCAACGGATCGAGCTTACTTTGCTCGATGTAACTGAGTCCATCGACAATGTGCTCTTCTCCAGCAATCCCGAGCAACGGCGTGGCGCCTAACCCGGTACTCAAAAATACGGCATCGAATTGCGAACGCAAATCGGCCAATTTAATATCGCGGCACAACTCCATGTCCGTTTGAAACTCGACACCCAAGCGCCGGATCATCTCGATCTCGGCCAGCGCAACTGTCACCGGCTCCCGCAGCGCAATGATCCCGTACGTAGACAACCCCCCGGCAAGATCACGCTTCTCAAAAATCGTCACGGCGTGGCCTCGTTTTGCGAGTTCGCCCGCGCACGACAACCCAGCCGCACCCGCACCCACGACCGCGATTTTCTTGCCCGTCGCCGCCGCCCGCGAGAATACATCGATACCTCTGTCATAGACGTAGTCCATCGCGTATCTCTGTAGCCGCCCGATCATAATCGGCTTGTGCTCGGCCCCCAGCACGCAGGCGCCTTCGCACAGTTCCTGTACCGGACAGACGCGGGCGCAAGTCGCACCCAGCAGATTCGCTTCGAGAATCGTCCGCGCCGAGCCCAGATTGTTGCCTGTGGCGATCTTCTTTATGAAGCGCGGAATGTCAATGTGCGTCGGGCAGGCGTGCGTGCAAGGCGCATCATAGCAGAACACGCATCGGTTGGCTTCGACCAGCGCTTCGTGATCGCTCAAAGGCGGTAACAGTTCCGCCAGCGGCGGGCCTTGCGAATGCGGCATGAGCGGATTTCTTATTCTATTCGAATGGGGCGCTTGCGATGCCACTAGCCGAAGTAGCACACGACCCAACCCTCTACAACCATGATCTCGCTCCCGTCGAGCCGTCGCGCCGAACCTGGGGCATTTACAATTACGCTTCGCTCTGGGTTGCCATGAGCGTCTGCATTCCTACCTATATGCTCGCTTCCGGTTTGATCGCGGGCGGCATGAGCTGGAAGCAAGCCATCGGAACCATCCTGCTAGGGAACATCATCGTTCTGATTCCCATGCTGCTCAACGCGCATGCCGGCGCGAAGTACGGCATTCCATTCCCCGTGTTCGTTCGTGCATCATTCGGCGTGCGCGGCGCGAACGTCCCCGCCGTGTTGCGAGCCATTGTGGCGTGCGGCTGGTTCGGCATCCAGACGTGGATCGGCGGCCAGGCCATTTACTCGATGTTGCGCATTCTCCTGCCTGCTGCGACAGCAAACCCGGCCGTTCTCTGGCTCTGCTTTTTCGCCTTCTGGTCTCTCAACCTGCTCGTCATCTGGAGAGGCATCGATATGATCCGTTTCCTCGAGGGAATCGGCGCGCCGTTCATGTTGGGGATTGGATTGCTACTGCTCTGGTGGATCACGCGCAAGGCAGGCGGTCTCGGCCCGGTGCTGAGCAGTCCGAGTAAGTTCAAGACCTCAGCACAATTCATTCACTTCTTCATTCCATCGCTCACCGGCATGGTTGGTTTCTGGGCTACCGTGGCTTTGAACATTCCAGACTTCACGCGCTATGCAAAGTCGCAGAAGGCGCAGGCCATTGGCCAGGCGATCGGGTTGCCGCCCGCCATGGCCCTCTACGCCTTCATCGGTGTGGCGGTCACGTCCGCGTCGGTAGTTCTGTTTGGCCACGCCATTTGGGACCCGGTTGCGTTGTTAGGGAAATTCCAACAGCCCGTTGTGGCGTCGATCGCATTAATCGCGCTGCTCGTCGCAACACTCAACACCAACGTCGCCGCAAACGTCGTCTCGCCATCCAACGATTTCTCCAATCTCAACCCGCGCCTGATTTCCTTTCGCACCGGCGGCCTGATCACCGGTGTCGCCGGGCTCTGCATGATGCCCTGGAAACTCCTCACCGATTTCAATAGCTACATCTTCGGCTGGCTGGTCGGATACTCCGGCTTTCTCGGGCCCATCGCCGGCATCATGATTACCGACTATTTTTTGCTGCGCCGAACCAATCTCGATTTACAAAGTCTCTACCGCCGCAACGGCCTCTACGAATACCGCAACGGCATCAATCCTCGCGCACTGATCGCGCTCGGCGCGGGCATTCTGGTTGCGCTCTGCGGACTCGTGATTCCTCCACTCAGATGGCTATATGACTACTCTTGGTTTATCGGCTTTGCAGTCTCTGGAACTGTCTATCTGGTGACCATGCGCAGACCATGACCGGAAAATTGCGACCCATTCTCATCGACACCGACACCGCTTCCGACGACGCCGTGGCGCTCATCATGGCGCTTCGCTCCCGCGACGTGGAGGTCCAGGCCATTACTGTCGTCGCCGGCAATGTTCCGCTCGAACAAGGCAGCCGCAACGCCCTCTACACCGCGGAATTGTGCGCCTCAGACGTACCGGTATTTGCAGGGGCCGCTGCGCCGCTTCTGCGCAACCTGCAGACCGCCGACTGGTTCCATGGCCACGACGGCCTGGGCGATCACGGCTACGCGCCCTCGAAGAAATCGCTCGAATCCGGGCACGCCGTCGACGCCATCATTCGCGTTGTAAAGCAAACCCCGGGCATCGAAATCATCACTTTGGGCCCGCTCACCAATCTCGCGCTCGCTCTCACACGAGAGCCCGCGGTTGTGGCAAACGTTTCACGCTGCGTCGTGATGGGTGGCGCGCCTTGCTGCGAGGGCAACGTTACCCCCGCTGCCGAATTCAACATCTGGGTCGACCCGGAAGCGGCGCGCACCGTTTTCCAATCCGGCCTCCCCATCGAGATGATCGGCTGGCAGCTCTGTCGCGGGCCCGCTGCCGTGAACACGGAAGACATCGATAAGCTAAACAAGCTAGCGAATTCATTCGCGGACTTCGCCGTTCGCTGCAACAGCGTCGCCATGGAGGCATATCGCAGGCAGACGGGTGAGATTGGTATCTCGCTGCCGGATCCGGTCGCGATGAGCATCCTGTTAGATCCGTCGCTGTGCCTTGACTCCAGCCAGCACTTTGTCGAGATCGAAACTCAAAGCGAGCTCACACGCGGCATGACTGTCGTCGACCGGTTGAACGTTGCCGGCGATCCTCGAAATCGAGAGGTCTGGTCCGAGGCACTAAAACAGGGTACGCGCGCGAGTATCTGCTGGCAGCTCGACATCCCACGCTGGAAGGCTCTGCTCTTCGATGCGCTCAGCACTTGATGTTTGCCGCGCTCTCGCCGCATTCACCGAAACACCCGGCTCCATCACCAGAACCTTCCTTTCACCACCCATGCGTAATTGCCATCGCGTGCTCTCCTCATGGATGAAAGACCTCGGCATGCAAGTCCACGTCGATGCCGTTGGCAATCTTCTCGGTTTGTATGGGACCGGAAACCGCGCTCGTCTGCTGATGGGTTCGCATCTCGATACCGTTCCCAATGCCGGCGCCTATGACGGCGTTCTGGGCGTATGCATCGCGCTGGCTGTGATCGATGCAATTAAAGATTCAGCTCTGCCCTTCGACATCGAAGTGCTCGGATTCTCCGAGGAAGAAGGCGTTCGCTTCCGCACTCCGTTTCTCGGAAGTCTCGCGGCAACCGGGCGATTCGATCTCGAGCTGCTCGATCTCAAAGACTCGACGGGATGCACCATGCGCGAAGCAATCAGCCAGTTCGGCCTTGATCCCGCGCATATCGAAGACGCCCGCATCGACTCCCGCGCATTTGCGTTTCTCGAGTTTCATATCGAGCAAGGCCCGATGCTCGATGCCGCTGGCGAGTCGCTGGCCGCTGTCTCGGCCATCGCTGGTCAAAGCCGATTGGAAGTAATCTTTTCGGGCCGTGCCAATCACGCCGGAACCACTCCTATGAATTCGCGGCGCGATGCGTTGGCTGGCGCGGCGGAATGGATCTCCGCAGTCGAGGAACATGCGCAATCCGTCGATGGCCTGGTCTCGACCGTCGGCGCCCTGCAAGTTTCGCCCGGCGTCGGAAATGTAATTCCCGGCGAAGTTCGTGCCAGCCTGGATGTGCGACACTCGTGCGATAACACAAGACTGGCTGCCGTCCAGCATCTCCGTAGCGAAGCCGAGCGAATCGCAGCGAGCAGAAGCCTCCGCGTCCAATTCGAAGAACGCCTGAATCAAAACGCGGTTCTTATGGATGAGCATCTAGCCGGCCTCATCGAAAAGGCCATGCTCCGCATCGGCGAAACTCCACGTCATATGGTCAGCGGCGCCGGACACGACGCCATGATTATGGCGGAGAAAGTACCGTCCGCGATGATCTTTCTCCGCAGCCCCGGCGGCATCAGCCATCATCCCGATGAATCCGTGCGCGCCGAAGACGTCGAAAAAGCCATCCGCCTGGGAGTTGCTATGCTGGCGGATCTCGGCACAGAGTTCGAACGACCAACATGAACCATCTCGGCCATACTCGCAGCGGTCGCAAGCACGATCACCTGCTTCAGACTCCCGATACCTTTGTGCGCGCGCCACTGCCAGGGATGACGCGCGCCACTGCCATCGTTCACTGCGGCCCGGCGATCGGCGCGAAATTCACCGAGTACACTGCGGAGCTCGAAAGCGGCGGCACGCTCGGACCCGCGCAGGCGCAGCGCTTTGCCTATGTCATCGAAGGCGTGGCCGCAATCGATGTTGACGGCACACAAGAGGAAATGCCGCCTGGTGCCTTCGCGTATCTTGCCCAAGCATGCGAGCATCGCATCAGCGCCAAAACCGAAGCTCGCATTGCCATCATCGAGAAGCCATACACGCCCCTTCCCAACCTCGGGAGCCCCACCCCGATCGTCAGTCACGAATCGTCGATTCCGTCCCAAACTCTCTTGCACGACGACGCGCTGCAGGTCCGCTCTCTGCTCCCCGACGACACCACCTTCGATTTCGCCGTCAACGTGCTGACCTACCAACCCGGCGCATCGCTCCCGATGGTTGAAATCCACGTCATGGAGCACGGCTTGCTGATGCTCGAAGGCGAGGGCATCTATCGCCTCGGCGACTGCTGGTATCCGGTCCAGGCCGGCGATTTCATTTGGATGCGAGCCTTCTGCCCGCAATGGTTCGGGGCGCTCGGAAAGGTACCCGCAAAGTACCTCATCTATAAAGACTGGAACCGCTCGCCTCTCTCCTAAACCGGAATGCAAATGGAAATCAATTCCGGCCGCCTCGAATCCGAGCTCGAACAGCTTGCAACCTTTTCAGATGCGCCCGCGCCCGCCGTCACCAGAATTGTCTTCAGCGAAACCGATCTCCGCGCTCGCACCTGGCTCAAAGAGCGATGCCTGGCCGCGGGACTTCAAGTCCGCGAAGACGCTGTCGGCAATACCTTCGCCCGCTGGAGTTGCAATCACGCGGAGGGTCCCGCCATCGGAACAGGCTCACACATCGACGCCATACCAAATGCGGGGCGCTACGACGGAACAGTAGGCGTGCTCGGCGGCCTCGAAGCCATCCGCACATTACGCGAAAGCGGCTTCACGCCGAAGCGCCCCATCGAGCTCCTCGTTTTCACCTCCGAAGAGCCGACACGCTTCGGCATCGGTTGTCTCGGAAGCCGCCTCTTGTCGGGCGTGCTCAATGAAGACAAGGCCGCCAAGCTTTACGATTCCACCGCCGTCTCGCTCGATGAACTAAGGCAAGCAGCAGGCTTCGGCGGTTCTCTTTCAAGCGTTCGCTTGCCCGCCGGGCACTACGCCTCCTTTGTCGAACTGCATATTGAGCAGGGTCCACTTCTTGAACAGACAGGCGTCGAGATCGGTCTCGTAACCGGCATCGCCGCGCCAGCCAGCATGCGCATCGATGTTCGGGGTGAAGGTGGGCACGCAGGCGGCGTCCTGATGCCGAATCGTCGCGATGCGCTCACCGCAGGCGCTGAAATCATTCTCTCCGTCGAGAATCTCGCACTCGCAACCGGCGCAATTGACACCGTCGCCACCACCGGCGTCTGCGATGTCTTCCCCGGCGCGATAAACAGCATCCCCAGCCACGTAAGTTTGGGCCTCGACGTTCGGGACACAGATCTGTCCCGACGCAACGCATTGGTTTACGCCATCAAGGAAGCCGCTGATGCCGTTGCCTTCAAACGACGGCTGAGCATCAAAATCGAACTCTTGAATGCCGACGACCCCGCGCAGTGCGATTCGAAAATTCTCGACGCCTTGCGGCAATCGTGCGCGGAAGAAAAAGTGACCTGCATGGACATCATCAGCCGCGCGTATCACGACTCGCTCTTCATCTCTCGCATTGCGCCCACCGCGATGCTGTTCATCCCGTGTCGTGGGGGAATCAGCCACCGGCCAGACGAATTCGCCTCCATGACAGACATCGCCAATGGCGTTCGCGTCCTCGCGTGCGCGCTCGGCAAGCTTGCTCAGTAATGCACCTTCGCCGCGCTTCGCGCCCATTCTTCAAAAGCAACCACGCCTTCTTCTCGCAGCAAACTGTTTCCGGGAATCGTTCTCTGCTCCGGCAATCGGCCCAGCTCCTCATATATGAGAGCATCGTCGAAACCGCAAGCCCGCGCATCCTCTTTGCAGCACGCGAAGTAATAGCGGTCCGGGCGCGACCAGTAAATCGCTCCCAGACACATCGGGCACGGCTCGCAGCTCGTGTAGAGTTCGCATCCGCCGAGCTGAAAACTAGCCAGCTCGCGGCAAGCGTTTCGAATCGCCACCACTTCCGCGTGCGCCGTCGGATCGTTGCTGGCCGTGACTGAATTCGCTCCGCTCGCAACCAGTTTCCCGCCTTTCACAACCACAGCGCCAAACGGTCCGCCGTGGCCCGAGCGAACGTTCCGAATCGCGAGGGCAATCGCCTGCCGCATCCAATCCTGCGGTGTCTTCGCCATTTTGAGCCGAGCCAAGTGTAGCAATCCTCCACCATGCGACAATCGCGATACCTCACGGTGAAACAGGCGATTCGATCCAAGCACATCGTCACTCCTCAGGGCGTCCAGCCGGGCGTCATTCTCATTGAGGATGAAAAGATCGCCGCTATCGAACCCGAAGGTGCCTCAATCGCCGGTACCTGCACAGACGTGGGAGACCTGTTCGTCTTGCCCGGATTGATTGATGTTCACGTGCACATAAATGAGCCCGGCCGAACCGAATGGGAAGGCTTCGAAACGGCTACGCGCGCTGCGGCCGCGGGTGGCTGCACGTGCATGGTCGACATGCCGCTCAACTGCATTCCAAGCACAACCACGCTGGCAGCGCTCGAAGAAAAGCGCAGCGCAGCGGCGGGCAAAACACACGTCGATGTCGCATTCTGGGGCGCTGTAGTTCCGGGAAATGCGAATGACATCGTTCCCCTCGCACAAGCTGGCGTGAGAGGCTTTAAATGCTTCCTGACGCACCCGGGAACAGCGGAATTCGAGATGGTCACCGAAGCGGATCTTCGCGAAGCCATGCCCAAGGTCGCCGAAACAGGCTTGCCGCTTCTCGCCCACGCGGAGCTTCCCGGCCCCATCGCCCGCGCGTCTGCCCAACTAGAGAACGAAGACTGGACCCGCTACCAAACCTATTTGCAATCGCGCCCTCCGGAAGCGGAACTCGAAGCCATCCGCCTCTTAATCGATCTCTGCCGCGAGTATCGCTGCCGCACGCATATCGTCCATCTCTCCGCCGCCGCCGCGCTGCCCGTTCTGGAAGCTGCGCGCGCTCAAGGTCTGCCGCTCACCGTCGAGACATGTCCGCACTATCTGTTCTTTGCCGCCGAATCCATTCCCGATGGCGCCACGCAATTCAAATGCGCGCCGCCCATCCGCGACTCAGCCAATCGAGAAGCACTCTGGCAAGGCTTGTGCTCCGGTGTCATCGATCTCATCGCGACCGATCACTCCCCTTGTCCGCCTCACATGAAGTGTTCCGACACCGGAAGCTTCCGCTTTGCTTGGGGCGGAATCAGTTCGCTCTCGCTTGCTCTGCCGGTCGTGTGGACCGAAGCCAAAAAGCGCGGATTCACTATCACAGACATCGCGCACTGGATGGCCGAAGCGCCTGCCAAACTCGCCGGCGTGGAAGCGCACAAAGGCCGCATCGCGCCGGGCTTCGATGCCGACCTGGTTATTTTCGACCCCAGCGCTCAATTCAAAGTCACGGCCGAGCGTCTCCATTTCCGCCATCCCTGCACGCCATACCTCGGCGAAACGCTGCAAGGCGAGGTCAAGACCACATTCGTCCGCGGTGTACCAACTCGGGTAAAGTAAAACATGGAGCGCCGCATCGTTGGACAGCCTGTCCAACGAAAGGAGGTTCTGGGCAAGCTGACCGGAACCGCCCAGTACATAGACGATCTACATCCTCCCGGCATGCTGCATGGCGCTACCATCCGCAGCACAATTCCACGCGGCCGCATCCAAAACATCGCCTTTGAACCCGGTGTGCCCTGGGACGAATTTGTGATCGTCACCTGTGACGATATTCCGGGGGCCAACGTTGTTTCGCTCATCAATGACGATCAACCATTTCTCGCAAGCAAGATAGTCAATCATCCCCACGAGCCGATTCTGCTGATTGCGCATGAGGATAAGGATCTGCTGCGCAAGGCCCGGCAACTCGTCCACATCACCTACGATCCGTTGCCAGCCATTTTCGACATGGAGCAAGCTCTTCAATCGCACGTAGTGATCTGGGGCGAAGACAACGTCTTCAAGAAATATTTGGTGAACAAAGGCGACGTGGACCGCGTCTGGGCGGATGCCGCCCACATCGTCGAAGGCGAATACTCCACCGGCGCGCAGGAGCACGTCTATATTGAGCCGCAGGGCATCTTTGCGACAGCCAGCGCCGAAGGCGGAGTAACGGTTTCCGGTTCGCTCCAGTGCCCGTACTACGTACACAAGGCGTTGATGACGTTGTTCAACCTTCCTGCTGAAAAGATTCGCATCATTCAGCAGGAAACCGGCGGAGCTTTCGGCGGCAAGGAAGAATACCCGTCCATGATCGCGGGCCATGCCGCGCTCCTCGCTTGGAAATCGGGGCGCCCGGTGAAGATTGTCTACGATCGCGAAGAGGACATGGCCGCGACAACCAAGCGCCATCCCTCGCGCACCCGGCATCGCACTGCCGTTTCGCGTGATGGACGCCTCCTCGCGATGGACATCGACTTCACCATCGATGGGGGCGCCTACTCGACGCTGTCTCCGGTTGTGCTCTCGCGCGGCACGATCCACGCTGCCGGTCCCTACCGCTGCCTTAATGTTCGTACTCGTAGCACGGCCGTTGCCACCAATGCTCCTCCCCATGGGGCCTTTCGCGGCTTTGGCGCGCCGCAAAGCCTCTTCGCGCTCGAGCGGCACATGGATAAAATCGCGCACGCGATCGGACTTGCACCCGATGAGTTTCGCCGCCGCAATTTGCTCCAAACCGGCGATGCCACGGCTACCGGTCAGGTTATAACTCAGCCGCTCGATCTCGCCGGGCTGCAGGAGCGCGCGCTCAGAGCGGCCGAATACCATCGCAAAACCGATGAATTCCGAGCGGCGAACGCTAATTCACCGCGGAAGAAAGGCATCGGCTTTTCAACCTTCATGCATGGCGCCGGCTTTACCGGTTCGGGCGAGCGCCACTTGCAATCCATCGTTGAGCTCGAAGCGAACGACGATGGCGGCGTACGCATCCTGTGCTCAATGACCGAAATGGGCCAGGGAACGAATACCATCCTGACTCAAATCGCCGCCGAAGCGCTTGGCATTCCCTACGAAAACGTCCAAATCTGCCGGCCCGATACGGCGGTCGTCCCAAATAGCGGACCCACGGTTGCTTCGCGGACTTCCATGGTCGTCGGCAAACTCGTCGAGCGTGCGGCTCACGAACTCAAAGAGAAGCTTCGGAAAGGTGAAGGACCCTTTCGTACACGTGCCCAATATGAGGAGCCGCCGGGTATCCACTGGGACGACCAGAAATACGAAGGCGATGCCTATGGCGCCTATTCGTGGGCAACCTACGTCGCCGAAGTGACCGTCGATACTGTCACCGGCGAGGTTCAGGTGGACAACTTCACGGCGGTTCAGGAAGTTGGACGCGTTCTCAATCCGATTTTGGCTTCCGGCCAAATCGAAGGTGGCGTCGTCCAGGCCCTCGGCTTTGCATTGTTAGAGAAAGTTGTATGGCGCGAGGGTTCAATGGCGAACAGCCAACTCACGAATTACATCATCCCGACCGCGATGGACGTTCCTCCCATTCAAGTTCTCTTCGAAGAAGTCCCATATCAACACGGCGCGATGGGCGCCAAAGGCATCGGCGAGCTTCCGATGGATGGGCCGGCTCCGGCGGTTCTGAACGCCATCGGGAATGCGCTTGGCATGGCGTTCGACCACATACCGCTGAGCCCCGAAGACGTCTTGAATCGCCTGCACGATAACGTGCAGGAACCTGTAGAGAGCTTCGTGTGACAACTTCTCTTTCATTTACCGTGAACGGTACACCACGAACGGTGGAGATCCCTCCGATGAAACGTCTGCTCGATGTCTTGCGGGACGACCTTCAGTTGACGGGCACAAAGGAAGGTTGTGGCGAGGGTGAGTGCGGCGCTTGTTGCGTGATTATGGATGGGCTGCTGGTGAATAGTTGCATGGTGCCTGCACTGCACGCTTCCGGAACTACTGTCCGCACGGTGGAAGGAATTTCCGCCAGTGGTTGCCTGCATCCTGTTCAACAGGCATTTGCCTGTTCTGGAGGCGCTCAGTGCGGCATCTGCACTCCGGGCATGGTCATGGCGTCCGTCTACTTGCTCGAACACAATCCGCATCCGACGCGCGAGCAGATTCGTGAGGCGCTCGCCGGAAATCTCTGCCGCTGCACCGGATATCAAAAGATTATCGACGCCGTCCAGCAGGCGAGTTCGTTTCAAACATGAGATCGGTCGTCGGCGATTACAACCTGGTGGTGTCAGATACTCTGCACTCTGCGTTGACAATGCTCGGGAACGGTGAAGGTTGGCGTCCCATCGCAGGTGGCACCGATCTTATGGTGCTGTTGAACGCCGGAACACTTCCCTTCCGGCGATTAGTCAGTCTTAGAAAGCTCGATGACCTGCGCCAGATTGTCGTCACCGAAACAAGCGTCAGCATCGGCGCGGCCGTCACTTACACGGAAATTCAAGGTCACGCGGTTCTGCGATCGGAATTTCCTCTATTGTGTCAGGCAGCCAGTTGGACAGGCAGTGTTGCAAATCAGAATCAAGGCACTTTGGGCGGCAATATTGTAAATGCCTCGCCCGCGGCTGACTCGCTACCGCCGTTATTAGTTCACGACGCCCAAATTCACCTCCTTTCTATGTCTGGCAGCCGTTCCGTACCGTATGCGCAATTTCATCTCGGATACAAATTGATTGCCATGCGGCCCGATGAGCTGCTTCATTCCATCGAACTGCCCCGGCGCGCGGAAAAATGGCGCTATCACGGCAGAAAAGTCGGAACACGCAGAGCACAAGCGATCTCGAAAGTCGCAATAGCGGCTGCGGCCCGTGTCGAAGACCGACGCATCCGCGATGTTCGTCTCGCCTTTGCGAGCATCGCGCCGATTCCGCTGCGTTGTATTGAAACCGAGCTGGCGATTATACAGCTTGCGCGAGATGCACGCCAGACCCTAGCGTCAGAGATCGCGCCCATCAGCGACATCCGTTCCACCGCCGAATACCGGTCTCGGGTTGCGCAGAACCTGCTCGCAGAGTTCCTGGAGACTTTACCGTGACGTTCGAAGAGTTCAATGCTGCGGATGCGGCAATCGCGCGTGCTGCTCTCTTGCGCTGTTGCGGTTCGAAGCGATGGGCAGCGGCGATGCTGGCTCAGCGGCCATTTCGCGGGCGAGACACACTGCTTTCAACAGCCGAATCGATCTGGTGGACGCTCGACCCTGCGGATTGGCTCGAAGCCTTCTCTGCTCACCCGTGCATTGGAGAAAAGAAGCTCGCGGCCTGGTCGCTGCAAGAGCAAAACGGCATGCACTCCGCGTCTACCCAAGTTCTGGAGCAACTCGCCGCCGGCAATCAGGAGTATGAACGGCGCTTTGGCTGGGTTTTCCTCGTCAATGCGACCGGCAAATCCGGCTCCGAGATGCTCGGTTTATTACAGGCCCGCTTGACCCACCAGCCTGAGGAAGAGTTGCGCATCGCGGCCGGCGAGCAAGCGAAAATCACAGCGCTGCGTTTGAGCAAGCTGTTGGAACTATGAGCGGAATATCGACCCATGTTTTAGATACTGCGGCCGGCCGCCCCGCCGCCGGTATCAAAGTACTCTTATTTCTGGAAAATGAGCAAGTCGCCTCCGGCACAACGGACCATGATGGCCGGATCAAGAATTTTGGTGTATCTGTGAACCACGGGGCCTATCGCTTGTTATTTGAAATAAGCGGCGCGTTCTATCCTGACATAAGTATCTCGTTTATCGTAAGTGATCCCTCTGCTCACTATCACATTCCTTTGTTAATCAGTCCTTTCGGCTACACTACTTATCGCGGGAGCTAACTTGGCTGTCCTCGGATCTAACGTATATGGAAAGACTCGCGTCCGGCTGACCTATGTCGATCGCACACAGAGCCCTCATGAAGTGCGTGAACTCTCGCTCGACATTCGGTTCGAAGGCGAATTTGCAGCGGCTTACACAGACGGTAACAACGCCAGTGTCCTACCCACCGACACCATCAAGAACACGGTGTACGTCCTGGCGCGGCAACTCGCATGGGACAGCGCCGAGGTCCTCGCGCAAGGGACAGCGCAACATTTTCTCAATCGTCTTCCGCACCTCTCCCAGGTCCGCATCGACATAGAAGAGGTTCCATGGCAGCAAATCGCGAACTACGGCACGGCCTTCATCCAAGCCGGCACCGAGCGCCGAACCACCCGCCTGAAAGCAACTCGTTCCCACCTCGATCTGAGCTCTGGAATCAAAGGGCTTCAAATCCTGAAGACAGCGGATTCCGGCTTTGCCGGTTTCCTGAAGGACGATTTAACCACGCTTGCCGAAACAGATGATCGCCTGTTCGGCACCGTGCTCAAAGCCGAATGGAAATATCTTGAAAGAGACATCCAGTTCAACGATTGTCATCGCAAGGTTCGCGCGGTCCTGTTGGACTGTTTCGCCCAGCATCGGAGCCTTTCGGTTCAGCACACGTTGTTCGCGATGGGCAAGGCGGTGCTGGACAAGCTCGATTTCGTCGCCGGGATTCATCTGGTCATGCCCAACAAGCACTGCCTCCTGGTCGAGCTGTCGCGCTTCGGACTGGACAATCCCAACCAGATCTTCGTGCCCGTTGACGAGCCCTCCGGCTATATCGAAGCGCGAATCGCACGTTGACTCGCCCTGATACTTTGGAAGAAATGTTGGCTACGGCTCTAAAACGGATTGCCCCGCCGAAGCGGTTGCTGTATGGCCCTGGTCCTTCCATGGTCGAGCCGCGTGCCTACGAAGCGATGAGCCAGCCGGTACTGGGCATCTTCGATCCCTACCAGTTGGAGGTTCTCGACGATATCCGCGTTGGCCTGCGCACTGTGTTCGGCACTCAAAACCAGGCGACATTTCCGGTCCCCGCGGGCGGCAGCGGCGCTATGGAAGCTGCACTTGCGAATTTCATCGTGCCCGGTTCGAAAATTGCGGTATTTGCTGCCGGCCATTTCGCCGATCGGATCACGATTATGGCGCGCCGATTGCGCGCGAATGTAGTGCGCCTGGAACGGCCCTGGGGGCAGGTCTTCACGGCGGAAGAAGCAGGGCCTTTCATCGAGCGTGAACGCCCGGACCTGGTCGCGTTTGTGCAGGCCGAGACGTCTACAGGCGCCTATCAATCCGGCCGCGCGATTGTGCCCGCCGCCCGCGCCGTGAATGCCCTGGTCATCACGGACTGTGTGACGTCGCTCGGCGCGATGCCGGTCGAGCTCGATGAAATCGGCATCGACGTTGCGTTTAGTTGCTCGCAAAAAGGCTTGAGCTGCCCCGCGGGCCTGTCGCCCGTTTCCATCTCGCCGCGCGCCTGGGAACAGCTCGAGAGCCGCGCCGAGGAGCCCTTCACCTGGTATCTCGACTTGCGGCTCATGGCCAAGTATTTCGATCCGCCGCGCGTGTATCATCACACTCCTTCGTCGCCTCTGTACTACGCCATGCATGAGAGCTTGGCGGTTATCGAAGAGGAAGGTTTGCGCAACCGCTGGGAACGTCATCGGCTTGCGAATGAAAGGCTGATTGCGGGCCTTATCAAACTTGGTTTCGACCCACTGGTTGCCCGGCCCGAAGACCGCATCTGGCATCTCACGACCGTAACTCCACCCGCGGGCGTCAATCCAGCGGCACTGCAGCAGAGGCTGCTGCGGGAGCACGATATTGAGATCGCCGGCGGCCTGGGAGAACTCGCGGGCAAAATTCTTCGGATCGGCACGATGGGACCGCTTGCCACCGATGAGAGCGTCGACCTTTTGCTGCGCGCCGTCAGCGCGTGCCTGTAGCATGCCATCGGATCTTGCGATACAGGTTGGCTCTTGCCAGCTTCAGTTGATCAAAGGCGATATCACAAAGATCGCCGTAGATGCCATTGTCAATGCGGCGAACTCGCACCTTGCCGGAGGGGGCGGCGTGGATGGCGCAATTCACCGTGCCGGGGGCCCGGAGATCATGCGCGAGCTCGATGAGATCCGGGCCCGCATCGGGCGATGCGAAACCGGTAGCGCGGTGGTGACGGGCGCGGGACGCCTGCCGGCCAAGTATATTATCCATGCCGTTGGGCCAGTCTACCGGGATGGCCAGCACGGCGAACCGGAACAGCTCGCAAGCTGCTACACGACAGCGCTGAAGCTTGCCGCCGAACGCGACGCGCATAGCATCAGTTTTCCGTCCATCAGCACCGGCATTTATGGCTACCCGATCGAGGAAGCTGCCGGCATTGCCGTGAACGCTGTGGCCGCTTGGCTACACGAGCATACGGAGCCGATTCAGGTCGTGGAGCTGGTGCAGTTCAGCAAACGCGATCATGCCGTGTACCGTGCCTACGCCCTGAAGCTACGCGACGCTAGAATGTAGATTCCGATGCAAGTTCTAGAAGCCGGGCCGAACAAATATTTACTGCTGGAGCTCGATCCGGAGCTGATTGGCAGTATCGCTCGCCAAGCGGGGTTTGAATTCAAGGTCGACGAGCAGCAGCGCGTTTTGTCGGTCGATCTCGCCGCCACTGACCGGCAGGGGCCGTTGCTGCTGTTTGACGCCGCCGATCCAGGGAATCTCGGCTGGTTTTCGCGCTGCCAGTTCTATGTCGATGGCAAATCCGGCGCTGTGCTGCAAACACCGCTTTGGCTGGCCAACCTACGCGACAAGAGCGGCCGTACACTTCCGCACGCTGTGCGTCTTCAAATCGCGAAAGAGCTGCCGAACACGTTTCGAATGCCTGGACGCCAACCGGTTACCGAGCAGGTTGTCTATCAAGTGTTCATCAATCTGTTGAACGCGCTGCTGAATACCGGAGTAGGAGTGTGCGGCGGCCCGATTGTCAAGCCGCTCGCGGGCCGAACCGAAAACTTCGGTCCCAAGAACTGATCGCCTAAGCGCTCACTTCTTTCTTTGCTCGCTCGACAATCTCTTCTATCTCGCTGCGATATTGCTGGAGCAGGTGTTTGCTCGACGCTTCGAAGCGCATCACTAACACGGGTTGGGTATTCGAGGCTCGCACCAATCCCCAGCCTTGGTCAAATGGAACGCGCACACCATCCACCTCGACCACCGGCCGGCTTTTGCGTACAATCTCCGCCACCTTTTCGACGACCTTGAATTTGAGGTCGTCCGGGCAGTCGATGCGCAATTCAGGAGTCGAGACGAGCTTCGTAACATCTTCGAGCTGATGCGACAGCGGCTCGCCCGACTTTGCAACGATCTCGAGCAGCCGGCAAGTTGCATAGATTGCGTCGTCGTAGCCGTAGTAACGGTCTGCAAAGAACATATGGCCGGACATCTCTCCGGCCAGTTCCGCATGTTCCTGCTTCATCTTTGCCTTGATCAGCGAGTGACCGGTTTTGTACATGATGGGATGGCCGCCGAGCTCCTTCAGCTTGTCGTACATGACCTGGGAGCACTTCACTTCTCCGATAAAGGTCGAGCCTGGCTTGCGCGACAGAATCTCACGGCCGAAGATAAGCAGCAGCATGTCGCCGTAGACCACGTTGCCTTGTTCGTCCACTGCGCCGATGCGGTCGCCGTCGCCATCAAAGGCCACACCTAGGGCCGCTTTGTGTTTACGCACGCTCTCTTGCAGCGGACGAAGATTCGAGAGAACGGTCGGGTCGGGATGATGATTCGGAAAACGCCCATCCATCTCGAAGAACAGTTCCACGGGCTCCACGTTCAGCTTCTCCAGAACACGATGCACAACCGGTCCCGCAGTCCCATTTCCCGCATCCACAACGACTTTCACTTTGCGTTCAAAGTGGAACTGCCCGGCGATCTCCTCCACATACGGTGTAACAGAGTCCACTTTCTTGACTGTCCCCTCGCCGGTCTCGAAATCATTCCCGAGAATCATCTTATGAATGGTCTGTATGTCGTCGCCGAATAGTGTGCCCGTGCCGCAGACAGTCTTGATGCCGTTGTATTCGGGAGGATTATGGCTGCCGGTAATCATGACGCCGCCATCGGCGTCAAAGTGCACCACGGAATAATAGAGCAGAGGCGTGGGCACGGTTCCGGCGTCCAGGACGTGCGCCCCGGCGGCGAGCAGGCCTTTCAGCAAAGCGTCATGCAGCCGCGTTCCACTCAATCTGCAATCGCAAGCCAGGCAAATGGAACTGCCGCTGTGCCGAATGATATAAGTCGCCAGCGCGCGGCCCAATGATTCGACGTCCGGGTCCAGCAGTTCCTCGTCGGCAATTCCGCGAATATCGTATTCACGGAAGATGGTCGGTTTGAGCATGGGTAAGTATTCAGAATAGCCGTGAAGAGCGCAGCACCTCACGGCGCAGCACTAAGCTCTCCAGATAAGGTTTATCGACGTCGTAGCCAAGTCCCGGAGCATCGCTAACTTCGATTGTGCCGCGCGGGGTCACATCGATGGGCGGAGTAGTGATGTCGCGCCGCCAATAACGTTTGCTGGCAGAAACATCGCCCGGCAATACAAAATTCGGCAAGGTGGAAAGCGCAATATTGTGGGCCCGGCCGATTCCCGATTCCAACATGCCGCCGCACCAGACCGGAATCTTGTTGGCTTGGCACAGATCATGCACCTGTTTGGCCTCCGCGAAGCCACCGACACGTCCTAGTTTTATGTTGATGATGCGCCCTGCCTGCAGCCGAATCGCCTGCTCGGCATGATGTGCGGACCGGATACACTCATCCAAGCAGATTGGCGTTTCGAGCGATCTTTGCAATTCAGCATGATCGATGATGTCATCGTGCGCAAGCGGCTGCTCGATCATCATCAGATGGAACTGGTCGAGTTGTTTTAGATGTTCGCGATCGGCGAGGCTATAGGCCGAATTGGCGTCGGCCATTAATCGAATATCCGGAAAGCGTTCCCGGACGCGCCGGATGACGTCGACATCCCAGCCTGGCTTGATCTTCAGCTTGATGCGCTGATAACCTTCAGCCAGCTCGGTTTCGATCTTTTCGAGAAGCTCTTCAACACTGTCCTGAATTCCGATGGAAACGCCGCAAGGGATCTCATGCCGCGCCCCTCCACAGATCGTTTTCCAGAGCGGTTCGCTATTGATTTGAGCTTGAAGATCCCAAATGGCGGCCTCCATACCGCCGCGCGCCATATTGTGGCCACGGATGTGAGAGGTGCGAGCGCTTACTTCACACGGTGAAGCAAACTCATGGCCGAGAACGCGGGGCGCGATGTAATCGATCAGCAGCGGCCATACGGAACCGGTCCATTCTTCGTTGTAGAACGGATTCTCGCCCGCCGTGACCTCGCCCCAGCCGGAAACGCCGTCTGCGATTGCCTCCACCAGAACGATGTCGCGATGACTCGTGCGGCCGAAGCTGGTTTCGAAAAAATGGACCAGCGGCATTTGCACGTGCCGCAAAACGATTTGATCTACTTTGATTCCCATTGCCCCATCAGATAAGTACCGGTGTGTTCCGATTTCTCGAAGCCGATCACTGCCAACCCGGCGCGGAAGTGCCGATTGAACTGCTCGCCCACAGCTTCTTGTATCTCTCGCGCGCGCTTCGCGTCAAGTTCGCGCAGTTCCGCGATTTCAGAAGGCACGGAAATTCGGGCTTCCGTAACCGGGCGTTGAAAAGGTTGTTGCTGCGACAAAGCCTCCGCGCGCGGGGTCCGAATCCACCACTCCGCCACGAGGCGATCCGTGGGAAGGCCACCGTGAAGATGACTGCTGGTGGTGCCGTACTGGTTATAAACATATCGCCGCACAATGACGCCCAGCCTTTCGATATTGAAAAATGCATTCTTGATTTCCAGCGGATCGAAGGTCCATTCGATCAGGTCGAGCCCGTTCGCCAACCCGTAGTCTCGTTGTTGAAGCTTCATTCTCCTGCCTAGGCCCGTATTTCTGTAGGGTGGCAAGACGCCAAGCATATGACTATGTAGGTAAAACTTCCCGCCGCTGTTAAGGAACTTTGCGCGCTTGAGACCGGGAATGCAAAGAGAGAAGGCAACCATTTTGTCCCGATCGAATGCCCCAAGCACCTGGCCGCCGATTTTGTTTGCCACGACGAACAGCCTTCGCGGCAGCAGCTCAATATCCTCGAAGCCCCAGATCGCGCGTTGGAGCTGGACAGCCTCGGCGAATTCGTTGATTTCGGTCAATTGGCGAATCTCAATCGCCTCATGGTGTGGCATCCAATTTCGAAACTAATTGTAGCGACCTGGCTTTGTACCACCGAGGCATCGCGGGACGGGACGGACGATACACTGGAACTGCAATACGCCCTCCTAAACACACAAAGGAATTCTAAGATGGCCTTCGAGAGCACAATCGTATTACCGGGAAGCGAAAAGAGAGCACCTGCTAATGCAAGAGCGGTAGGCGCCGTTTCAGCAAGCCAGATCATCAGCGTCAGCGTGATCTTACAACGCAAGAACGAACCACAGATCGACCCTGAAACGGGGGCATTCCCCCCGATATCACGCAGGGAGTTCGCGGAGCTGTATGGCGCGGATCCCGCGGACATTGAGAGAGTTCGAAGATTCGCGGAGGAATCCGGATTGAAAGTCGTCGAAAGCAGCATCGTGAAGCGGCGGGTGGTGCTGAGCGGCTCGGCAGGCCGCCTATCGAGGGTTTTCGGCACGGAACTGACCTCGTACGAGTCGGAGACAGGCAGGACATTTCGCGGGCGAACCGGCTCACTGAGCATCCCGGAAGAGCTACAGGATGCAGTGATGGCCGTAGTGGGATTAGATACGCGCGAGGTTGCGAGAGCGCACTTCCGTATGCTGGCAAGCGCCAGCACGGCGGGCACATTCACGCCGCCGGAGGTTGCATCGGCGTACAACTTTCCGTCCGATGTGAACGGATCTGGCCAAACCATCGGCATCATCGAGCTGGGCGGCGGTTACACCACTTCCGATCTTCAAAGCTTCTTCAGCGGTTTGGGAATAGCGCAGCCGACCGTCACCGCGGTATCGGTGGATGGCGGAAAGAACTCGCCGGGGTCTTCCGCGGACGGGGAGGTCGAGCTAGACATTGAGGTAGCCGGCGCAGTCGCGAATGGGGCCAAGATCGCGGTATACTTCGCGCCCAATACGGATCAAGGGTTCATCGACGCGGTAACCGACGCCGTGCATGACACGACCAACAATCCGTCGGTGATTTCGATTAGTTGGGGCGGGCCGGAGGATTCGTGGTCAGAGCAGTCGCGTAACGCGTTGAACGCTGCGCTCGAAGATGGAGCGATGTTGAGCGTCACCATCGCCGTGGCCGCGGGAGACAATGGTTCCTCCGACGGCGAGACGGACGGACAACTACACGTGGACTTCCCAGCCTCGAGCCCGTACGTGCTGGCTTGCGGAGGAACGAAGCTGACGGTCTCCGACGGCACGATCTCATCGGAAGTGGTGTGGAACGAGACCGCTATTAAAGAAGGCGCAACCGGCGGCGGCGTAAGCAACGTGTTCGCGTTGCCGAGTTATCAGAATTCCGCGGGTGTGCCGACTCAGCCCGAAACCGGCTTTGCAGGCCGCGGCGTGCCTGACGTAGCGGGAAATGCCGACCCGGAAACCGGATACCAAATTATTGTCGACGGGCAGAACGCTGTAGTCGGCGGCACCAGCGCCGTGGCGCCACTCTGGGCCGGGCTGATTGCTTTGTTCAATCAGAGTCTCGGGAAGAATGCCGGTTACGTGAACGCGTCTTTGTATTCCATACCGGAGTCCGATTATCACGACATTACGAGCGGCAACAACGACGATAGCGGCCTCGGGTATTACAGCGCGGGCGCTGGATGGGATGCATGTACGGGGCTCGGCAGTCCGGATGGCGCGGCCATCTTGAGCGCACTGGGAGGGACCACGGGAACCGGCAGCGGTGCCGGCAGCGGTGGTGGAACGGGCGATGGTGGTGGAACTAGCAGCGGTGGTGGAACAGGTCAAAACCCTGGCCGGCATCACAGGCACCGAACAGCGGGTCACGAGTCCTAATACAGAGGCTGTTCGCCGGGCGGGCGAGTTTTCCAGCGGCGGTGGATCCACATCCACTGATCGGGATGTTGGCGAATAACGGTTTCGATTGCAGAGTGAAGGCGTTGGGTATCTGCGTGCACGTCACCGATTGTCTCCACTTGCGGGAAGAAGCGTAACACGTAGCGCTTCTTTCCTTCATCCCACACCGCGAATCCGGGAATGATGGGCGCTTGAGAGCGATGAGCAAGCTTCACAAACGCCGATCCGGCACACGCCAGCTTGCCGAAAAAGTCGACGAAAATGCCCTCCGCGGCGGCGGTGTTTTGATCGATCAGAATGCCGACGGCTTCGTTGGCACGCAGAGCTTTCATAACAGCGCGCGCGGCATCCCGTTTGTCGATCAGATGATTGCCTGAAAGCGTGCGGCGGCTTTCCACCAGACGGTCGATCAAAGGATTGTCCAAGGGACGCACCATGACATGCATGGGCTCGGTCATCAGCGCGTGCGCAAAGGCGCTCAGCTCCCAATTGCCGAGATGAGCGGTTGCGATCAAGACGCCGCGGCCCTGCCGCTTCGCGGCTTGATAATATTCGAGCCCTTCATAGCCGATCCAATCGGAGATGTTGGAGCGGTTCATGGCCGGGAAACGCGCCAGAGCTACGAGCAAGCGGGCGATGCTATCGAAAACTCCATTCACGATGCGGCCGTGCTCCGCAGCGTCCAGATCCGGCAGAGCGAAGGCCAAGTTCGTCAACGCCACACGGCGAAGCCTGGGACTCACTCTGTCGAGCAGCCGCGTTACATCGCGCGCAGCAGCGTTAGCAGCGGAGAGCGGAAGCCACCGAAGCGCTTGCACGAGCGCGAAGGCGATTAGGGACTCGGCCCAAACCTGCAGGCGATTTTTCTTTTGGCCCAAAGCTTTTCTTAGAGGCCCAATTAGAGACCCCAGGGGAGTTTACTCGATCCAGCCGCCGCCGAGAACCAAATCGCCATCGTAAAACACGGCCGCCTGGCCGGGTGTGACCGCGCGCTGCGGCTGATCGAACTGCACTTGAACACGCGACGAATCGGGAATGGGCAGAAGCATAGCTGGCGCTGCGGCGTGCTTGTTGCGGATTTTGACCAGCGCCGCGCGAGGCTGGTTCGGCGCGGCGACCGACATCCAGTTGACCTCTTTGGCGACGAGTGAAGAGCGCTTGAGCTCGTCATCATGCCCGACGATCACACGCTGCGAAGATGGCTCGGTCGCGATGACATAGAGCGCCTCAGCAGCGGCGATACGCAAACCGCGGCGCTGGCCAATGGTGAAGTGATGCGTCCCGCCATGCCTTCCGACAACGCGGCCGGAGGTATCGACAATCTCGCCCTCCGTCTCGACTGGATCAATGCCTTGCTCGCGGAAGTAGGCATCGATGAATGCAGCGTAGTCGCCATTCGGTACAAAACAGATCTCCTGGCTATCGTTCTTGTCCGCAACCGGCAGATTTAGCTCTTTGGCAAGCTCACGGACCTGCGACTTCACCATGCCGCCGAGCGGAAACAGCGTTCGCGCGAGTTGCTGCTGGGTGAGTCCCCAAAGGAAATAAGTCTGATCTTTGCCCGCGTCGAGGCTCTTGCGCATTTGATAACGCCCGGACGCCTGGTCGAAACTGAGGCGGGCGTAGTGGCCGGTGGCGATCTTATCGGCGCCGATTCCGTCCGCCATGCCGATGAACTGGTCGAACTTGATGAAGTTGTTGCAAAGCGTGCACGGGATAGGCGTGCGGCCGTGGAGGTAATCATCGACGAAGGGTTTTACGACCTCGCGCTCGAAACGCTCCTCGAAGTTGACGACGTAATACGGGATGCTCAAAACAGCGGCGACGTGACGCGCATCGTAGACATCATCGAGCGAGCAGCAGCGGCCTACGGCTCCGCCCTCCGTGGCGATCTCAGGCAGGCGGCGCTGGTTCCAAAGCTGCATGGTGAGTCCGACCACGGGGGAACCTTGACGCTTTAGAAGGCCGGCGACGACAGAGCTGTCCACGCCTCCGGACATGGCAACCGCGATGGGGGCGGTATCAGGCGCGGGCAAGCTGAGGCTCCTGTCTGGCATGCCTGCGAAGCTGGCGGGCAGAGGCGATGACGGCGTCGGCGAGTGCGTCGGCGTCTTCGAGCGTGTTGTAGCGGCTGAATGAGAAGCGAAGGCTGGATTTGGCTTCCTCGCGTGTGCGGCCGATGGCGAGCAGCACGGGGGAAGGCTCAATGGAGCCGCTGCTGCAAGCCGATCCAGTCGAGACGGCCATGCCCTTCAGGTCGAGAGCGATGACCATGGCTTCGCCGGCGATGCCGTGGAACAGCAGATTGCCGGTGTTGGGCAAGCGCGCGCCGGGTGCTCCGTTGATCTCGACGTCGTCGAGCGCAGAGAGCACCCGGGCTTCAAAGCGGTCGCGCATCTCAGCGACGGAATCGGCAGCCGCGGTGGTACACAGTTCGACGGCGCGCGCGAAGGCGACGGCTGCTGGAACATTTTCGGTTCCGGGTCTGCGCTCCCGCTCATGCCGGCCGCCGTGTTGAATGCCGCGCAGCGGCGTGCCCTTGCGGACGAAGAGAGCGCCGACGCCTTTCGGTCCGAAAATTTTGTGGGCGCTGATGGAATATAGGTCGGCGTGCAAAGCTTGGACGTCAACGTCGACTTTGCCGAGCGCCTGAATGCCATCGGAATGGAAATAGACCTTTTGGCCGGCGGCGCGGCGGGCGTGAAGCAGGGCAGCAATTTCAGCGATGGGCTGAATAGTTCCGATTTCATTGTTTGCGTGCATCACGGAAACGAGCACCGTGTCATCACGCAGGCTTCGGCGAATGGTATCGACATCGACGATGCCGCTTGCGCCTACGGGAACACATGTTACTTCGACGCCCTCGCGCGCGAGCTGGCGAAAAGGCTCGAGGACGGAAGGATGCTCGATCGCAGTAGTGATGACGTGCGCGCCCGAGGAGGACAAGTTTCGCACGAGTCCCAGGATTGCAAGATTGTTCGATTCTGTGCCACCGCTGGTAAAGACGATTTCGGACGGCGACGCATGGATGAAGCCCGCGATGGTTCTTCGGGAGCTCTCGAGAGATTCCCGGGCGAATTGGCCGGCGCGATGAATGCTGGACGCGTTGCCGAAGATATCGCGCGTGGCGGCGGCGAATGTCTCGGCGACTTCGGGCGCGAGAGGGGTGGCCGCATTGTGATCGAAATAGCGCAATTCGGTGATTGAGACGCGGGCGCGAGCTTCGCGCGAGCCGCGGAGACAGGCGGTTTTCATTACAATTCTAGCAGCGTATGAGCGTATCTCGCGTGCCCCCGATCATCACTTTGACCACGGATTTCGGCGTTGCGGACCATTATGTGGGAACCATGAAGGGCGTGATTTTGAGCCGTTGCCCCGAGGCTCGGTTGATTGACATCTCGCATGAAATACCTCCCTTTTCGATCTATTCCGGGGCGTACACGATTGACCAGGCGGCGCCCTATTTTCCGGCGGGCACGGTTCACGTGATCGTGGTGGATCCGGGCGTAGGCACCAGCCGCAAGGGGCTGTGCGTCGAGGCGCTCGACCAATTCTTTATTGCACCGGACAATGGCGTTCTCAGCCTGCTGGCGATGCGGGACAAAAGTATGCGGGCCCGCGAGCTGGCAAACCACGCGCTGTGGCTGCCATCGCCTTCGTCTACATTTCACGGCCGCGACATCTTCGCGCCCGTGGCGGCGGCGATTGCAAGCGGATCGGCGCAACCGGAAGATGTAGGCCCGATTGTCTCCGGGATTGAGTTGCTTGCGGACTTACAGCCGCGACAGATTGAGCCGGGCGTCTGGCAAGCGCGAATTCTCAGCGTGGACCGGTTCGGCAACGTGATTACAAACCTCAAGGCGAGCGCATTTCCGCAGGTTTCCATGAGCCGATTTGCGATTGAGGCCGGGGCGCGCAGCGTGAATACGTTTTCGAAGACATTCGGCGATGCAGCGCGGGGTGTCTGTTTCGCTTTCTTCGGCAGCTCCGGGTATGTCGAGTTAGGAATGAATCAGCAGAGCGCCGGAGACCTACTGGGGGTGTCGGCCGGGGATTCGATCACACTGCGGTTTGAGAGCTGACGCAGTTAGCGTGTGAGCCATGGAGTGCTCGTAGGGATTAGGCGGCTTTTTGGAACTCCTGCGAGTGGGTTACGACGCTATGGGCGCGCTCATTGATGTTTTCGAGGTTGAGATTTAGCAGCACCTGGTGGTCAACCTTGGCTTCCGCGAGCATGACGGCCAGTTTATGAAGGTCTTGTTTCCGATTTTCGGCGGATTCGCGGCGGGTTTCGGCGGCTTGTTTCTGCCTTTGCGATTCGAAGCCAATTTCTTGTTTCCGTTTTTCGGCTCTCAGTTTTAGGAGATCGTTGAGGGCGCGATGGAAGGCGCGGTCGTGGGTAGTTTGGTAGCGGATGAACAGCGCGAGCTGCTTTTGCTGCTGTTCCAGCGTAAGATCTTCATCGGTGGCGCACTGGTCTTGTAGATAGAGAGCGCGTTTGCGGAGCCAGTAAGACTGCGCCATGTGCTCGACGAGAATGGATTCGGTCATGGTCGAGGGTTGGTGTTCAGCGCGCAGCCCGCAGAGAAGATGGTCGAATTCGTCCTGGTCCTCAAAATCGAGGACGGTGAAGGAACTGCCGGTGAGGCCGTAGCGGAAGTTGTTTTGACACGAGGCGGCTTTGCCGGATTCGGTCTTGGGGCCGGTGCTGTGCTGCGCGTTCTGTTGATTAGCGGAAGTTTGGGCTTCAGTTGCCACGTGGTTTACTCCTTTGGTGAGTACCGCTCGCTCACGCTCGCGGCTCGGATGAAAAGAAAAACGCCGGAGCACCACGGCGGGCGTCCGGCGTTTTCGGGAGGTTGGAGGCGAATTAGCTTCCTAAGGGGCAGTGTAACATGTGCCCACCAAATGGTTTCTTGTAAATGATTGAGAGCAAGCCAAATAGAGGCCGTGACCGGGTTTAGAGAAGTAAGAGAGTCTACGGAATCGGTCGGGACATTTCATATTCGATCACGGCGGGATCGTTTGGAAATGGCTCGGTTCGTCCGGTTCTGGTAAAGCCTAATCGCTCATAGAAGCGAATAGCGGGTTCGTTATTGCTGGTGACCATCAAGAGAAGCCTGCGCGCTTGGCGCAGATGTGCCCAGTTGAGAACCGCATTGACCAGCAAGCGGCCTATGCCTTGCTGGCGGTGTGTTGGCGCTGTCCACATGGAAATAAGTTGCGCTTGGGTTGCATCGTTCTGGTCGAGAAACGACCCGGCAATTCCGCAGGCTGTATCGCTATCCATCGCCAAAAATCCGGCCCCGCTCTCACCGTTCCACCGTTCTACGCGTATAAGCCACTCCGCGTCGCTTAGTCGCAGCTCGCGCTCATAAGTGGAGCTGAATGCGTAGGGTGCGTCTTTCAGCGCCCGGAGGCGAACAGTCTTGAAGACGACAGCGTTCGCCGATGTGATTGGCTTGATGGCGATCAAGGGACTTCAGTCCGGCGACTTAAGAATGCCTGACGATATTATGTCGGACCTGTTAATCTCGTGCGAGATGAAGCTGCCGGGCGCCAGGCCGAGATCACGCGCAAATTCGACCTCATGGACATTGAGAAAACGGGCCAACGGCCGCGGCACATTTTGATCGAACAGGATCCTCAAGGCGCCGGAACTGTACTGTGGCTGGCCGCGTAAGCCAGCAGGCGGCGAACGTCTTCAACGTTCAGATCGAAGTTGAAAGCGATCTCCTCGGCGGTTTCGCCAAGCTCCGCCGATTCGACGATGGTATTCGCCTCAAGCACTTACTATGCGACCCGTGCTGCCAAGGGTTCGAAGACGCTGGCGGTGAACACATGGAACATGGCTCGGATCTCCTCCGCGGTCGGGTCCGGTTTGCCTGTCTTGCGCTCGGCGATGGCCTGATCGCGCAGCATGCTCTCGAGCATGCCGATGAGCGCGCAACTGACCACCTGCGGCCGCAATTTCTGCCCTAGCGCCGTGTCCTTCAATATCGATTGCAACATGCGAGTCACTTCGTCGAACAGCCGGTAATAGCCGGACGTAAGCAAGATCTCCGAATTCTTGCCACGAATGCGCCGACCCTCGAAGAGCATCAAATCCCTTAGCTCACGGTCTTGCGAAAGCATTTTGACCAGCAGCTCAAAGATCACCCGCAAGCTCTCTACCGGTGAATTGGATACGGACGCCGCCGTGTATACGAAGTTCAGCTTCATCCAGCCGTCCTCGAAAATTTTCTGGAGCAGACCCTCCTTACTCCCGAAATATTTCACCAATTGAGATTCGCTGGTCCCCGCCTCCCGCGCGATCCCGGAAGTGGTTGCATTCTCAAAGCCTTGGCTCGCGAACAGCTTCTTGCCCGCGTGCAAAAGGCGCTGCTCCACGGACGTGGCTACCGCTGTGTTGCCCATTTGAAATCGCCTCTATCAATATTAGTAGCAAAAAAACTAGGTGCAGGTATAGCACTACTTGCATCTATACGTTCGGAATGTAGTAGCAATACGACTGATTGAGCCGTACGAACTACTATCATCAGTAGCACACTTCATCAGGAGATCCCATGAGAAATGTAGTTCAGCTTGCAATTACCGTTGCCGCTTCGCTGGTCTCTGTCGCTTCCGCCCAGACCTGGGTGTCCACCGCGACCAAGGCTCTTCCGCTGGCGAATGCCACAGAACTTGGCGCGCTCAACTCCGCCACGCCCTTGCATGTCGTGGTCGGTCTGAGGATGCAAAATGCCGCCCTGGTTCAGCCGACGCTCAAGCGGATGCTCAGGCCGGGCGATCCATTGTATGGAACGTCGCTGACGGTCGCTCAGTTCGTCGACCAGTTCGGTCCCACGACGGCCCAAGTCGAGGCCGTGGAAAATTACCTCTCGAGTTATGGGTTCAAAAATCTGGCGGTCTCCGATAACCGGCTTTTGGTGGAAGCCGATGGAACGGCGGCTGAGGTGGAGACGGCCTTCAACACGTCGCTGGCCAGCTTCACGCAAAAGGGTAAGACGATATTCGCCAATATCAGGGACGCGCAGGTTCCCGCTTCGCTCTCGAATACCGTGGTGGCGGTGCTCGGGTTGAACAACATCTCGGCCCTGCATCCGGACATCTTCAAATACACGGATCCGTGCACAGCGCCCGCCTGTCCAACACCCGACCCATCGAATGAAGTCTACGGCGCGCAGCAATACCAAATTGCCTACGACGCTGCCTATCCCGGCGCGACGCCAACCGCAACTAACCTGAAGCAGAAAGTGTCGGAGGGCTGCGGAACGGCGATTGGAATCATCACCGAGGGCGACCTGGGTAAGGTTTCGCCCAAGAGCCCCAATGGACCCGGCAATCCCTCCGCTTCCTCAACCGGCGTCATCCACGATCTTTATTTATATGAACAGCTCTACAAATTGCCTGCCTCTCCGGTGACGTTGGAATACGCGGGCATTGCAAGTCCGGACACGAGTGGCGCCGATGAGTGGGATTTGGATACGCAAACTTCGACCGGTATTGCACAACAGGTCAAAGCGCTGTATCTCTACGTGGCAACCTCGCTCACCGATTCGGATATCGGGCTCGCGATCAACAAGGCTGTATCTCAGAACAAAGTGAAGGCGTTCAATATGTCGTTCGGCGAGTGCGAATTCTTTCCCTACATCGATGGCGCCATGCTTCTGGACGATGAAATGTTCGGCGAGGCGGCATTGCAGGGCATGACGGCGTTCGCATCTGCAGACGATAATGGCTCCGCGTGCCCCGTCCTCCCCACCAATGGGGTGCCGCTTTCGGGACCGCCGAGTGTCTCTTACCCGGCTTCCTCGCCGTATGTCATCGCTGTTGGCGGGACCAATTTACTGACAAACACCAATTTCACCTACGACTACGAAATTGCTTGGGAAGGCGGCGGTGGTGGTGTTAGCGGCTTCGAAACTTCGCCATTCTGGCAATCCTATACCGGGTCCGGCACCCTGCCCATCGTGCCTAGCGCCGAAGCAGGTTACCGTGGCGTTCCGGATGTCGCCATGTGCGCCGGGGGAACGGGACTTGCAATTTGCTCAGCCAACATTTACGTTGGTGGCACCACGGAGCTCGTCGGTGGAACCAGCTTGTCGTCTCCGCTGTCGGTGGGCTCTTGGGCGCGTATCGAAAGCTCGCATGGCAATAAGCTCGGCTTTGCCGGTCCGCTTATCTATCAACTTGCGAATGGCGGCGGCACGGCGCCGAGCGTTCCCAGCAGTCCCTACTTCAATGATGTGACGCTGGGCGCGAATGGATACGGGGTCGCGCTTCCAGGCTATGATTACACCACCGGAATCGGATCCTGGGACATATATGTGGTGAACAAGCAGATTCCGTCCAGCTATCCGCACTGAGTGTCCTATCGATTCGGCGCGCTCGCGACTCTCCTCCTGATGAGCGCGCCGAATTTTTGTCAATTCGCCGGTTCTTTTCCTGTTCGTGCTCCATCCTAGAAGGACGTGCCCATCGTCCCCGCGCAGCGCCTCACCGCCCGCGTAGTGCTTGCGTTCTTCCTTATTTATTTCGTCTGGGGCTCCACGTATCTCGCCATCCGAATCGCCGTCGCTTCTGTTCCACCGTTATTCGCAGCAGGTGTTCGCTTCTCGATCGCAGGCGCGGTACTACTCCTGTGGTCGAAGTTTCGTGGCACTCCGAACCCCTCGCGGGTGGAATGGCGCAACCTCGCGGTGCAAGCCGCGCTCATGTTCCTGTGCGGCTACAGCGCGCTCTTCTGGGCTGAGACGAAAATTCCATCCGGCGTTGCGTCCGTTCTGGTCGCCACTATTCCGGTCTGGATGGCGTTCATAGAAATCGTGGTGTTCAAGCGCGAGCGCCTGCCGCCGAAGTTGATATTGGCAATCTGCCTTGGTATCGCGGGGGTCGCAATCCTGGCCCTGCATCGCGGCGCCGGCCGGATTCCGCTGCTGCCGTGTCTCGCTATTCTCGGAGCCGAAATCGCGTGGTCGCTCGGGACGGTTCTTTCGCAGACTCAGCGCGCTCCCGCGTCCAAAGTAATGACCGCCGGAACCCAAATGACACTTGGCGGCCTCATGCTGCTCTTCTGTTCGTGGCTGGCGGGCGAGACGACGCCGTGGCCTCACATCTCGCCGGACGCGGGCGCCGCCCTGCTCTATCTCATCGTGGCCGGCTCCATCATCGCCTTCACTGCTTACATCTGGCTGCTTGGGCGCATGCCGGCGACGGTCGTCTCCAGTTACGCGTATGTCAACCCAGTGGTCGCGCTTGCGATCGGCTATTGGCTCGGCAACGAAGCTATCAATCGAAACATCCTTGCAGGGACTGCGCTGGTGTTAGTAAGTGTACTGCTGATCTTGCGAACCCGCGCGATTTCGCATTGACCAGGGCTGTGGCGCGCGCACGCCGAAACCTGTAGGCTTTACGCCGGCTTCCCTGCCCCGTCGGTGCTCGGAGCCGGCTCCGGCGGCTTCTCCTTCGGGCGGTTCAATTCACGCTCGACGTCCGCCATCACCTCGCCCGCACGCCGCGAGTGCAGCTCCTCATCGAATCGCCGCAGCGCCGCGCCCACCACATCGCGATGGTGCAGTCGCCCTCCAATCCCGGGCCGGCCCGACAGTTCCTGCCACAACCGATGCAGTAAATCGATATCGCTCGGCCACAATTGCGGCGGATGAGGACCTAGCGCATACATGAGCGGATCGCCGCCGCCAGGCGGCACGATCTCGAGCGTCAGCGCCGGACGTGGCGCCGGCAGCTTCTCCCACGCCATCCCCACCTCGCGCGCCTGCTCATCCGGCGACAGTTTAGACGATGGGCTCATCACGAAACGGCTGGAATTGAGTTGTTGTGCAGTGCGAACCATTACCTCGCACTCATCTCTGCCAGGCACGACCAGCAACTCCACATGTTTGCCCGCCTTCTCCGCCACAGTCACTGCTTTGGTGAACAGCTCCACTTCGCGATCCGCGCAGATCTGTTCCACGGTCGGCCGGAATTCGCTCGAAGCCATGGGGCCAAGGCGATGCACTGCCACGACCACCACATCCTGCTGTTCCGGTTTCAATTCTTCCAGCACCCGCTGTAAATGCTCTAAGTGGTCTGGACGGCTCACTTCCACTAAAATATTGCCGGGCCGTACGTGGACGCCTTGGGTTGAAAGGTCGGAGCTCTCGTCGATCCGAAACTTCTCCTGTTCGTTTTCGGCGCGCTTCCGCTTATGGCGGTTATGCCACTCCGATAACGTGAAGGCGGTGAAGAACACCACCGTGAAAATCGACCCCGCAATAGTAGCGGTCTTCTTGGTCATCACGTTGATCAATGCGAGTAGGAACAAGGTCAGCGTGATGAGTATCAATCCCACCGGAATCTCCGTGCCGCCAATGCGGAAATTCAGCGGCACCTTCCACTCGCGCGCCTGCGGCCGTTTGTAGCGCAGCATCAGCACCGCCAGCGCCTTCATGGCAAAACTCCAGATCACGCCGAAGGCGTACGCCTCACCCAGCAGGTCCACGTTCCCGCGGCTCAACAGGATGGTGATGATCTGCAACAGCACCACGAGGTTGATCAACCGATTGGTGGTGCCAAATCGCTTATGCGGCTGGCGAAACCAATCCGGCAGAACGCCATCTTCGGCGACGCGGTTCAGAACGCCGTTCGATCCGATAATGGCCGTATTCACCGCGCCGGACAAAATCAGCGTTCCAACCAGCACCACAAAGGCATGGAACAGCAGCTTGATCGGAGTCGGCCCGACAAGGTACATGGACAACCCGCCGATCAAGTTATCCAGATATTTTTGCCGCTCCGCATCCGGAATCAGCATCACGGCGAAAAACGAAACCAAGGAAGTAAACAACAGGCTGTAAAGGATGACCACCAACCCGGTCGTGCGCAAGTTTTTCAGCTTTGGCGCCTCGATCTCGCGATACACTTGCGCCAGCGTTTCAAATCCGCTCATCGCCAGCAGCGAATGCCCGAGCCCAATGAAGATCGCGACGGCGGTAATATCCGGCAGCACGGTTCCGCGCAGCCATCCGAGCGAATAATGCCCGTAGTGCAGATGGGCTTTGGTCGGCAGCGGAACCGTCTGGAATCCTTTAAGCGCCATGGTCACGAGGCACCACACGATCAGCATCACCACCATCGCGGTCGTGATTTGCATGATGCGCAGCGCCTTATCGCTCGATTCCTTAATCCCGATGGTGTTCTGCCACCAGAAGTAAATGGTCGCTACCAACGCAAACCCTGCCGCGAACGCTTCCGGCGGCACATGGAACGATGCGTGCCAATAGTCGGCCAGCTCGTTGATCAGCCCGGCCAGATACAGTCCCGCGCTGACGCCGCTGATGGGCCCGGTTAGCACGTAATCGAACATCAGTGCGGAAACCGAGAATTTCGCCAGCGTCCCGCCCATTGCTTCGTGCACAACTTTGTACACGCCGCCCCTCACAAACATGCTGCAGCTTTCGACATAAATCGCGCGGATGGCGAAGCCGAACAGCATGATGGCGAGGATGAACCAGGGCGCCGATTTTCCGATCGCCGTTTCGGCGATTCCGCCCGCGTAGTAAGCCGAGGAGGCCAGATCGCTCAATACAATCGCTGAGGCGCGCCAGAAAGAAATGAACGACAGCATGACTGTCGTCGCCACGATGACCTTGGTCTTGGTTGAGGGCGCTGGGGTTGTCATAAGGGCCTGGTCATGAGGGCATTCCCTCGAGAAAGAGACGTTTCCCGGCTACTCTGTTTCCTGCTACTTATAATTCCAGCCGGCGGCTCAGGCGGTTTGCGCGGCCAGGGTTTCGAGTTGCTTCAGATGATTCAAGTCGTGGCCGGCCATAGTCTCGAACAGGGTTTGGAACCTCATCGTGCCTCGCTCCGGATGCGTTAGTTCCTTGGAGTACGCCTCCCTCGGGACGCCGGCAAGAAACGCTAGATTCCAGCGCCGCAATGCGGAGAAGGTTTCGAGCGCCGCCCGCGCGTCCAGTTGCCCATAGTTCCGCGCCCAGGCGTCCTGATCGAACGGCTGAATCGTATGGTGCGGCTCAGCCAATGCCTGCCGCAACCGGAATGAAAACGCGATTTCGGTATCGGCTAAGTGGCATAGAATCTCGCGCGGGGTCCACTTGCCTGGGCCTAAAGGGCGCTGCAGGCCGTCCGGCCCGAGGCGCTGCACCAAATGCGCTAACCGATCTGGAGTTTCGGAAATCGTCTTCTGCGCATCCCGGTCACCCAACTGAGTTGCGTAAGGATTCATAGCAATTCATTCTATGCCCTGGGGCGCAGCTAGCGCCAAATGCTGCTATCCTGCTTACCGATGGACTCGCCCCTCATCACCGCTCACGATTTGCGCCTGCTCTCGATCGGCTATTACATCCAGGCCGGCATCGCCGGCTTCTACACTTTGCTGATCATCGGCTATTCCGGGTTTGCGACCGTAATCTTGGCAAACATCAACAAAATGACCGGCCAAGCGAACCAGCCGGAGATCCCGGCCGCCGTGCTCTCGGTCATTTCCATTCTTCTTGTGCTGGTACTGAGCATGTCCTGTGCGTACACCGTATGCGTGTTCCTGGCTGGATACTGGCTGCGGCATTTTCGCAACAAGGTTTTTATTGAAGTTCTCGCTGGCTTTAACTGCCTGGCGATCCCCTACGGAACCGTGCTCGGCATCTTCACCTTCATGGTTCTCCAGCGCCCCAGCGCCAAACAGTTCTTCGCGGGGGCCGGCGCGCCGCCTCCCCTTCCGACCGCTCCGGGGCCGCCTCCTGTCTGACATCGCCGCGTTGGCACCGGAATTTACCAAAATGTGACTGGTTCGGCGGCGCAACTTGTGATACTTTGTCCCTGGATTTCAGAGGAAAGAGATTCAGGAGGCGACAAACATGGCAGGTAAAGTAAATCCCGTTGCGGCTGGCTACCATACGGTCACACCGTACCTGGTCGTGAAGGGCGGTAACCAAGCCCTCGAATATTACAAAAAAGCATTTAATGCAACAGACGCGAAGGTGATGAGTGATCCTGGTGGAAGAATCATGCACGCCGAGTTCAAGATCGGCGATTCGATGGTTATGCTTTCCGAAGAGATGGGCCCGAACCGTTCGCCGCAATCGCTGGGCGGGAGCCCGGTTAGCATATTCTTGTACGTCGAGGACGTTGATTCCGTTTTCAAGCAGGCTGTCGATGCAGGCGCAAAGCCGGATATGCCGCCTCAGGATATGTTTTGGGGCGACCGGTTCGGAAAGCTGACCGACCCCTTCGGGCATCTATGGGCGCTCGCAACCCACATCGAAGATGTTGCGCCGGAAGAGATGGGCAAGCGTGCGCAGGACGCCATGGCCCAGATGGCGCAAGGCGCCGGTCAAACAAGCTAATACGCTGCTTTAACCGTTCGTTTCTGCTTAGCGATGTCTAGCAGCGTCGGATAGAACTGTACGAACGTGTTATCGACGGCGCCGTGCTGCGCGTGGCACGAATAGCATGCCGCGCTTTTCGGAAGCGGCTTCGCGGAAGCTGAAGCGGAAAGATTGAAAAATGCCCAGCCGCCGGCGAACCGGGAGCTGTCTTTCACCTCGGCCACCATCCCTGTTAGCGCGCCTTGGAAATGTCCGCTCTGATTGATAGACCCCTTGGTCCTCGATTCGCGCTCCTCCAGCACGAACATCGTGTTTTCCGGCCATTTGCCGGTCTGAACAAATGCGCGGTAAGCGGCCGGCGCAACGAACACGTTATCGAACCCGGGCTCGCCACTCGCAGGAGCGCTGTAAGACATCCCCAGCCCGGAGCTTAGCCACACCCACTCGCGATAGTTCGCCGGACGCACTAATTGGTTGTCTGTTGTGAAGCTGGGTGCGTCCAGGGTTGCAGCGCCCGCAACTGCGACGGTCATGACGATCCACAATGTTCTCGACACCTGGCTACTCCTGCCCCGCATAGACCTGCCCCTGTCGAACGTCAAGGGGAAGAGCGCGAAAGCGCTTCATACGCCAGCAGCGCCCAGCCAGCGATAAACGCCAGCCCGCCGATAGGCGTAATCGCCCCCAGCACGCGCACGCCGGTGATGGCGAGCGCGTACAGACTGCCCGAAAAAACGAGGATCCCAATAAATAGCAGCCACGCAACCCTGGCCTGCCCAACGGGAGTAATGGCGTTAGTCCGCGCCAGCAGAGCCACAATCAGAATTCCAAGCGCATGCACGAAGTGATAGAAAACCGCTTTTTCGTACACCGACATCGAATAGGCGTCCAGCCTGCTCTTCAAAGCGTGCGCGCCAAACGCGCCCATGCCGACTGCCAACGCCATCAGCACCGCGCCGATCACGGTCCAGTTCATGAATACGTTGTATCAGCTATGCGGCCACGTCCACGACTACGGCGGTACTGGCCGGCTCCGGAATCGGCAACCCGTCCTCACGCATGCCTTCAAGATGCATTTCGATGGCTTCCTGAATATTTTTCTTCGTCTCTTCTATTGTTCTTCCGGTCGAAATGCAGCCGGGCAGATCAGGGACGTATGCCGAGTAGTTGCTACCAGCGTTTTCAATGATGACTGTATATTGCATAGGCTACATCCAAGCCTACTCTCACCTATGTCGAAGTGAAAAGGACGGCCCCTATGTTGGAAAAAATTGTACAATCGCTCGACGAGCTAAGCGGTCATGGCGAAATTCACGGACGCCGAAAATACGTTACTCGACAGAATTGAAGATCATCATCTCGGCACGAGTCTCGCCCAAATCCGCCAGGCCGTCGAGAATATCTGGGCGCCGGACACGCCCCGCGTCATTCAAGACTATACCGATCACGGCATTGAACACGTCGAGCGTCTCGCCCGCTGGGCTGTCGAGCTGCTCAAAGCCAGCGACGGCCGCCCGCTCACCACTGCTGAGACGTATCTGCTGCTCGCAGGCATCTATCTGCACGATATCGGCATGCAGTGCGATGTCCTGAAGTTACCCGAGATAAAAACCAGAGCCGAGAGCCTCGGCGCAACGTTCGAGATCGAATTTACCGCGCGCCGCGCCAACGATTATTCCGTCGAAGAGCAGAAGGCAATCCGAAAAAATCATCATTACCTGAGCATCGCCTGGATCGATCATGCAAATCGCACTGGCGACACCTTGCTTGGCACGGCAGCAAAAACCATCCCGGAGGATCTGGTCGACGATCTCATGGATGTCTGCGTCCACCACACGACGCGACCGATTTTTGGTTGTCCCGTTACCCTCAAATTCGATCCGACAGGACGCAAACAGCTCGTTGCCGCACTCCTGCGCTTTGCGGATGAGCTCGATATCGACAGCCGCCGCGTCTCCAACGTCGAAACCATCCGAAGCTTCAGCCTCAACCCCGCCAACGAGGTCTATTGGTGGCTGCACAACCGCACCAAAATCGTCTTCGGAGCTCGCAACGTGGTTATCCTCACCATTCGCCTTCACCCGAATGACATGAAAGAGTACGGCTCGTTCGTCAACACCGCCTTCCTCACCGCATTCCAAACCAAGAATCAGCCGGTCCTTACCATCCTGGGCTCAAACGGCATCCCGATCGTGATCAGTTCGGAGTCGAACGTCGTCCCACACGATCGTGCAAAGCGCCTGCCGCCCGAGATCGCCCAAGCCCTCCGAGCGCTGCAGAAAAAAGCCGACCCGCTCACCGCCGTTGCGGACGAAATCCGCACTTGGCTGCAGGCCCTCCGATACGAATTGACCACCCGCCCGCAAACCAACCCCCGCGTGCTCGACATGATCGCCGCGCTCGAGCAAGGCGCGCTCAAGCAGCGCGTCCTCGTCCGCTGCATCGATGGCGAAATTTCTCGCGCAGATGTAGACGAGATGGCCGCCGATCTCGGCCGCAAGACGCCCCAAGCCTGGCTCATCAGCGACAAGCGGGTTTCGCCCGCAGCCCGTGAGCTCGCCGCGAAAGACGAAGACATCGAGGTCTTCACCCTTTCCGAGTTCCTCAGCCAAAAGGTCTGGAAACCCTACTTCGACGCTCTTCAAGCCCTCGCCGAAAAAGACCGCATCCCCTCCCTGTACGTCGACATCGGATGCTACCGCCAGCTCACGGACCAAAAAGGTGGCGAGCTGGATCGCGAGCGCCACTCCAGCCTCAACAGCTACATCGATCTCTGGCTCAAGGAGCGCGGCAAAATGCACATCTCCCTGCTCGGCGAATTCGGCGGCGGCAAAACCTGGTTCTGCCGCCATTACGCCTATGTGCAGCTTCAGCGCTACCTCAACGACCCCGTCCGCGAGCGTCTCCCGCTCCTCATCACTCTGCGCGCCTTCGCAAAAGCCATGACGCCCCAGCAGCTCATCAACGACGCCCTGCTCGAGCAATACAAGCTTCCCTTCCTCGGCAGCGCCTTCCAGGTCTTCGAGGAGATGAACCGCCGCGGCAAGCTCCTGCTTCTGCTCGACGGCTTCGACGAGATGGCCCGCCAGGTCGATTACCAAACCGTCATCGACAATTTCTGGCAATTAGCCGAGCTGGTCGACGAATCGAGCAAAGTCATTCTCACCAGCCGCACGGAATATTTCCGCTGGGCCAGGGAATCCCAAAAGATTCTCGGCGGCGAAGAATACGGCCGCCGCACCATCGTCCTTCAGCCGCCTAAATTCGAAGTGCTCCACCTGGACGCGTTCACCGATCCGCAGATCCGCGATGTCATCGTCCGAAGAGTCGGCCAGGAAAGAGGCCCGGAGCTCGCGGACAAGATCCTGAAGACACCCAATCTCGCGGAAATGGCCCGCAAGCCGATTCTCGTCGAGCTCTTATTGGCCGCTCTTGAAGAGGTGAGCGCCGATGTTCTCGATAATCCGGCGCAAGTGTATCTGTTTGCGACCAACCGCCTGCTGCTCCGCAACATCGATACCCAGCGCACCTTCACCACCACCGCCGACAAGCTCTTCTTTCTGTGCGAGCTGGCTTGGGAGATGATCAAAACCGGCGAGTTGCGCATCCACTACGCCGCGATTCCCGAACGCATCAAGTCCTATTTCGGCGACCGTATCAAAGACCAGCACGAGCTCGATACCTGGGATTTCGACTTGCGCAATCAAACCCTCCTCCGCCGCGACGCAGCGGGTTACTATGAGTTCGCCCACAAGAGCTTGGCGGAATACTTCGTCGCGCTCAAATTCGCCGCCGAGCTCGGCTGCCTCAATCCGGTTTTTCCGCAAACCTATACGGAGGCAAACGGCCGGCCCTGCGAGCTTCCCCTGCGCTGGCGCTCGCTCGAACAACTCGCCGCCACTTTCGGCGCACTGGCATTCACCGATGAACGCATGCACGCCATCAGAGACCTGCTCTTCGCCATGCTCGTTCCGGATGCGCCCACCTCACTCTGGACTTTGCTGAAAGCCACCAAGAACAAATCCTTCGATGCGGTCCGGTACGTCGGAGGAAACGCCGCAACGCTGTTAAGCCTGCTGAGAGAACCCTTCGCAAGTGCCGACCTCGCCGGCGCCGTCCTGGCTGGCGCCAATCTGGTGAACACGGATCTGACCGGGATAAATCTGAACGGCGCATCGCTCCGAGCCGCCCACGTCGGCGCTTGTGTTCTGAGAAATGCGGATCTACGCCGCTCTGACTGGTCGCAGGCCGCGGTTTGGGAGGCATTGCGCGTCAGCTCCCTCGCGTGGAGCCCCGACGGTCAGCAGTTGGCCTGCTTAGGCGATAGGCTGGCCGTTTGGATTTGGCGCCCCGATCGAGCAACCCCAAGAGTGCTTCGAGAACACGGGTCAATGCATAAGATCCGCTGGAGCCCAAGAGGCGATCGGCTGGCAGCCGCGACGGACGATGGTGCCCTCGTCTGGGACGCCGCATCGCTGCAGTTGAGCGCAACAGTGCAAATAGAGCGTAACGTCGCCGTCGGTCTTGACTTTTCGCCCGATGGGCGACATCTCATGGCGGGAGGCTACAAGACGGCGGTCTTTGAGGTTGATAGCGGCCGACTCCACCACTCTGCAGAGCCAGAATTGGTCTACGACGTCCAATACAGCCCCACAGGCGATATCGCTGCCGTAGGCTGCGAAGGCGGCTTGGCAGCCCTCGTGGATGCGTCAACCGGAGCCACACTGCTGCAATGGTCTCCTCGGGAGGAATCCTTCATCACGTCTGTCGCGTTCCTGGCGCCCGACCATGTCGTGACCCTCGGAACGCGAGTCAGCGTCTGGAAAGACGGCGCGCTCGTCGCCGAACTCGCAGGTGGTCGCGCCTCGGCAATCGCGGCTTTTCCGTCCCGCAAGCTCCTCGCCGTCGGTCGCGGGAACGGCGATTTCGAAATCTGGTCCGGCATCCCTCCCGAGCTCCAACTTTCGTTCCATGCTCACGGCTCGGCGGTCGTATCGCTCTCGTTCAGCCGTGACGGGAAGTATCTGGCCAGCGGCGGAAACGATAGCACCGCCCGCATCTGGCCGGTCGGTAAACTCAATGCGAAGCCAATGCAGCCGATCAAAGCGTTGGAGATGAGTATGGATTGCACAGGAGCCCAGGTCAGCGGCGTTACCCTCGAAGGCTCGTTGCTCGAGTTTTTCGCAGGCCGCGGCGCCATCCTCGATGACAAGCAAAAGGCCCAGCTCGCGCGATCGCCCAAGAAACGCGCCCCAAAGAAGAAGCGCTGAAATTTTTCTCCCAATACCTTCAGCAACTTACCCGGAACCTCCTCCCCCGATTCACCGCCCGGCACGGTATACCCAAATCGCCGGCCAAGCCTCGCGCCCGCACCGGCATTCCATCGCAAAGGAAACACATGTCGACGCTCAGACAACAAATCGCCAACATGGCCAACGCGCAACGCTCAACCGGCCCCGTCACCCCGCAGGGCAAGGCCGCATCATCCATGAACAATCTCAAATTCGGCCTCACGGGCAACTGCTTCGGCGTGCTCGCTTGGGAAAAACAGGAGGAATACGAAGCGATGCGCAACGGCCTCATCGCCGAACATCGGCCCTCCACGCCCACCGAGCACTTGCTCATCGAGAAAATGGCCCAGCATCATTGGCTCAGCCTGCGCGCAACGCTGCTCCAGGAGATGTGTTTCAACCAGGAATATCCCGATTGCGACCAAGACAAAAAGCTCGCGCTCTATCTCCGCTACCAGACCACCCACGAGCGCGCCTTCTACAAAGCCCTAAACGAGCTCGCAAAACTGAGAGTAGAAAGGCGCAAATCGGAAAATGGGTTCGAATCGCAAAAGCACAAAGAGGCAGCCGAGACCCGCAAACAACAAATGCACGAAGCCCGTATTCAGTTCATCAACGCCAGGACCGCAACCCACGCCGGGCGTATCTCAAGCTACGTTCCGCCGCCTATGAATCAGCCGGTCGAGGAAATCCCGCTGGAAAAGGCCCACAGAGAGGCCGCCTGATCGGTCAAATCGGTCTCGATCTCGAATGGCACTCCATCAACCGCGCTCCAACTCTGCACCCAGCTTGTTACGATGAGGGTTCCTATTGCGGTTTTCGCGATGATGCTCCGCACTCAATCCGGCCTTTTGGCCGAGATCGTTCAGCACAAAAAACAGGAAGTCGCGGATCTGCACGCGCGCGCCGCACAATTAGAACAGCAAGCGCATGAGCGGAAATCGCACCCGCGGCCGTTCGCGCACGCCCTCCGCACGCAAGAGCCCGCCATCATCGCGGAAATCAAGAAAGCTTCTCCCAGCCGGGGCGTGCTGCAGCCGAACTTTCATCCCGCGTTCATCGCCCACGCTTACGAAGAGGGCGGGGCTGCGTGTCTCTCGGTCCTGACCGACAAGCAGTATTTCGAAGGGTCGCTCCACGATCTGGAAGCCGCTCGCGCCGCCGTCAGTTTACCTGTCCTTCGCAAGGATTTCATTATCGATCGCCTTCAAGTCTTCGAGGCCGCCGCTCACGGCGCCGACGCGATTCTTCTCATCGCTGCTGTTCTCGAAACCCCTGAGCTTCACGCTCTGCGCGAGCTCGCCGCTTCGCTCGGTCTTGCTTCGCTGGTCGAAGTACACGATCATGACGAGCTTTCGAAGGCCATTGATTCCGGCGCTGAAATCATCGGCGTCAACAATCGGAATCTCGAAACGTTCGAGGTTTCGCTCGATACCTCGCTGCGCCTCAGCTATCTCATGCCCGCCAATGTCCTTCGGGTCAGCGAGAGCGGCATTCATGGGCGCGCCGACATCGATCTCCTGCGCGGCGCCGGTTTCCACGCCTTCCTGGTCGGCGAATCGCTGATGCGCTCCGAGAATCCAATGGCTTTGCTTCAATCCCTCAGCGGCCGCACAGCATGATTGTAAAAATCTGCGGCATCACCAACGAAGAGGATGCCCGGGTTGCGGTTGGTGCGGGCGCCAATGCTCTCGGCTTCAACTTTTGGCCTAAGAGCCCGCGCTTTATTACGCCTGAGCGGGCCCGCGAGATCGCGGCCGCAACTCCTGGCGATTATCTGAGGGTCGGAATTTTCGTCAAAGCTTCTGAAAGAGAGCTTCTTCGAGTTGCGAGCAAAGTGCCCCTGGACGTTGTGCAACTGCACGGCGATACCGTTGCAATTCCGCGCTCACAGGGGATGCGTGTCTGGCGCGCGCTCGCGGCCACTGCAGCTCCGCCCCCGGCATACCTCGGCATCGAAGCTTACTTGCTCGACGCACCCGCGCCTCACCACGGCGGCTCAGGCAAAACCTTCGATTGGAGCCTTGCGGCGCGCTTTCCGCATCGCGCGATCATCGCCGGCGGACTGGACGCAACAAATGTCGCCGAAGCCATTCGCGCTGCATCGCCCTGGGGCGTGGATGCCTGCTCGCGCCTGGAATCATCACCCGGGAAAAAAGACCCGCAGCGCGTTCGCGATTTCATCCGCGCTGCTTTCTGCGCTGCCCGCCAGGAAGTAACGATATGAGTTCCGCTACTGTTCCGGATGCACTTGGCCATTTCGGCGCCTATGGCGGGCGCTACGTACCCGAAGTGTTGATGTCGCCGCTCGAAGAGCTCGAGCACGCCTACGCCGAAGCCCGCAACGATCCAGCCTTTCGCGCGGAGTTGCAGTCACTGCTGCATGACTACGCCGGCCGCCCGACACCTCTCTATTTCGCGAAGCGGCTCAGTGATTCGCTCGGCGGCGCGCAGATCTGGCTCAAGCGCGAAGACCTGCTGCATACCGGCGCGCACAAAATCAACAACTGCCTGGGTCAGATCCTGCTCGCTCGCCGCATGGGCAAACAGCGCATCATCGCCGAAACCGGCGCCGGCCAGCACGGCGTCGCCACCGCAACCGTGTGTGCACTCTTCGGCTTGGAGTGCGTGGTCTACATGGGCGAAGAGGACATGTGCCGCCAGCGCCTGAATGTCTTCCGCATGCGACTGCTGGGCGCGGACGTGATCGGCGTCGCAAGCGGCAGCCGCACGCTCAAGGACGCCATCAGCGAAGCGATGCGCGATTGGGTCACCAACATCGGCACAACACATTACCTGCTCGGCTCGGCTCTGGGCGCGCACCCGTATCCGATGATGGTCCGCGACTTTCACAAGATCATCGGCGAAGAGGCCCGCCGGCAATCGCTGGAACAAATCGGCCGCCTGCCCGATTCCGTCCTGGCCTGCGTGGGCGGCGGCAGCAACGCCATCGGCATCTTTTACCCGTTCGTTGCCGACGACGCGGTCAAGCTTATCGGCGTAGAGGCCGGCGGCCGCGGGCACAAGCTGGGCGATCACGCCGCACGTTTCAGCGGAGGCTCACCCGGCGTCCTTCACGGCGCGTTCAGCTATTTATTGCAGGACGAGGAGGGGCAGGTGGGCCTTACTCATTCCATTTCTGCCGGGCTTGATTACGCACTGATCGGCCCCGAGCACGCCTGGCTGCATGACCGCAATCGCGCCGAATACGTTTCTATCAGCGACGCCGATGCATTATCCGCAGCCAAGACACTCGCACGCATGGAGGGCATTATTCCGGCGCTCGAATCCTCTCACGCTGTCGGCGAAGCGATTCGACGCGCACCCTCCGAGCCCAGCGCCGTTTATATCGTCAATGTCTCCGGCCGCGGCGACAAAGACATGGACATCTACCGCGAGAACATTCCGGAGCTGGACCATTAGCATGCCGGTGCAAACTACCACCCGCATCGGGAGTCTCTTTACCGAAACCAAGAGCCGCGGCCGCGCAGCCTTCATCGCGTACATTACCGGAGGCGATCCGACGCCCACGCACACGGCTTCTCTTGTTCTCGCCTTGGAACGCGGCGGGGCCGGCCTGGTTGAGCTCGGTGTTCCCTTCTCCGATCCCATCGCCGATGGTCCGGTGATTCAAGCCGCTTCGGAACGCGCGCTGCGAGCTGGGGCAACACTCCCGCGCCTGCTCGAAACAGTGCGCGAAATCCGGCGCCAATCGCAAGTTCCCATACTTCTGTTCAGCTATCTCAACCCGCTTCTCAAGTACGGTTTCGACCGCCTGGCTCGCGACGCCTCCGCTGCCGGCATCGATGGTGTCCTGCTCACGGATTTGTCCGTCGAGGAAGCGACCGACCCGGTTCGCCGCCTGCGCGAACACGGCCTAGATACGGTCTTCCTGGCCGCTCCCACCAGCAGCGACCGCCGTCTGCGGCTGGTTTCGGAGCACTCTTCCGGCTTCATTTATCTGGTCTCGCGTACCGGCGTTACTGGCGAACAAAAATCTCTCTCCGATGCCGCCGCGCCGCTCGCTCGCCGCATTCGCGAACTCACGGACCTGCCATTGGCGATCGGCTTCGGCATCGCCACGCCCGATCAGGTTGCCGAGGTCGCGCGCCTCGCCGAAGGCGTGGTAGTGGGCAGCGCGATTGTGAAATTCATCGAGACGCACGCCGAATCGGCAAGCCTGGCGCAAGAGCTCGAAGAGTTCACGCGGGAGCTCACCGCCCCGCTCCGCGCCACATGAGCCGAATGGATAAGCCCGCGCCTTATCAGCGCGGGGAAGACGGAAACAAAGGCCTCCAGGACCTGGAGAATTGCCGCCTACGAATCGACGATCTCGATGTCCGCCTGCTCCACCTGCTGAATGAACGCACCGCGATTGTCGAAGAAATCGGCCGCATTAAACACGATCTGCAGCTCGCTATCTACGAACCTAAGCGCGAAGAGCAGGTCTTCTCAAACGTCACGCGCCACAACCATGGCCCGTTGCCCCACGACGCTGTCAAGCGAATCTTTGAACGTATCATCGATGAGATGCGAACCGTTCAGAAGCTGAAAATTCAGGAACGAAATCCCGAAACGTAACCATGCTCGTTGTCATGCAAGAGGGCGCAACCGAACCCCAAACTGAATCGGTTATCAATCGGCTGGTGGAGATGGGCTTCACCGTTCACCGCTCCACCGGCGTTCGGCACACCGTGCTGGGCGGAGTCGGTCCACTCGACGATTTCGATCCAGCATTGTTCGAAACGATGGAAGGGGTCAAAGAATGCCATCGCATCGTCTCGCCATACAAGCTCGCGAGCCGCCATTTCAAGCCGGGTGGAACCGTCATTCGAATAGGCGATCTGGAAATCGGCGGCCCGAAGGTGGTCACCATGGCGGGCCCGTGCAGCATCGAAGATGCGAGGCAGATCGAAGGCTCGGCTGAGATCGTCTCCTTGGCCGGCGCGCAGGTCATTCGCGGCGGCGCTTTCAAACCGCGCACCTCGCCCTATAGCTTTCAAGGCCTCGGCGAGCGCGGCCTTCAACTCATGCGCGCCGCAGCCGACCGGCACGGCCTGCTGGTGGTGAGTGAAGTGATGGATCAGAGCCAGATTCCGCTTCTCATTACCTATGCCGACATTCTTCAAGTCGGGGCGCGCAACATGCAAAACTTCAATCTGCTTCGCGAACTCGGCAAGATTCGGAAGCCGGTCTTGCTCAAGCGCGGCATTGCCGCGACCATCGAAGAGCTGCTGCTCTCGGCCGAATACCTCATGTCCGGCGGCAATTACGACGTTATGCTCTGCGAGCGCGGCATCCGCACCTTCGAAACCAGCACGCGCAACACCATGGACATCGCCGCCATGCCTGTACTGCGCCGCCTTACTCATCTTCCGGTCATTGCAGATCCATCGCACGGTACCGGCAAACGCGATTATGTTCTCCCGATGGCGCGTGCCGCCGTTGCGGCCGGCGCCGATGGCCTGCTGATCGAGGTGCATCCGGATCCCGACCGCGCCCTCACCGACGGCGCTCAAACCCTGGGACCCTCTCAATTCTCCGAGCTCATGCAGCAAGTGCGGGCCATCGCCTCGGCCGTCAGCCGTACTGCATGAAGACGGTTGCCATCGTCGGCGTGGGACTCATCGGCGGCTCGTTCGGCCTTGCCATTCGCAAAGCCGGATTCGATGGCGAGATCATCGGCGTCAGCTCTCAACCTGCTATCGAAGCCGGCCTGCGTTCCGGAGCCATCTCCAGTAACGCCACACTCGAGCAGGCCACCGCCCGAGCCGATCTCATTTACCTGGCGCAGCCGGTCGATCGCATTCTCGATACGATAGAACAGCTTGGGTGTCTCGCGCCCGCGCGCTGCTTGATTACCGACGCGGGCAGCACCAAGACCGCCATCGTTCAAAAAGCCGCCGACTGCCTGCCATCGGATACATTTCTCGGCGGCCACCCGATGGCCGGAAAAGAACAGCGTGGGGTGGAGGCTGCCGATGCCGAGCTATTCCGCAACCGCCCCTACGTGCTCACTCCCACTGGGCCCGAAACGCCAGCTTCCCGGGATCTTCGCTCGTGGCTTGAGCTCATCGGGGCAAACATCACTGATATGTCTGCGCAGGATCACGACGCAACCGTAGCCTTCACTTCTCATATGCCCCAGCTTCTATCCACGGCGCTCGCGGTTACCCTGAGCCGTCAATCCAACCCCCACATTCGCCGAGTGTTCGGTAGCGGATTACTTGACATGACGCGTCTGGCCCTAAGTTCGCCTGATCTGTGGGTAAGTATTCTGAAGACCAATGAACTTCAGGTGAATGATTCGCTGGAGTCTCTGATCGGTGTTTTAGTGGAAATGAAAGATGCTATACAGAGCGACAATCTTGCAAATCTAATGGAGAACGGCTCAGTCTTCGCTTCGCGGCTCCGTGTAACGCCGTTGGGCCGCCCTAAGTAGCATTCGACTGCGCCTGGAACTTTTCCGTATTAGCGCTTATAATCGGAGAAACCCCGCCAGGAGACTTTAACCGTGACCTCGCTCGCACCCGCTGTTCGAACTTCCCTGCTGTCCGCACCGGAAGTGAGCCGTTTGGCGTCCCTGCGCCGCTCAACGTCTCTCTTCACTCAAGGCCAAGCCGCCGATGCAATCTATTTCATCGAAGATGGCTTGGTGAAACTGACCCGCACCAATGATCACGGAGGGCACATCATTCTCTCCATCTGCGGCCCCGGACACCTTATCGGCGAGGAGGCTCTGAGCAGCGATACGAAGACGTATTATTCCGAAGCCGAAGTGCTCAGCACGTCGAATATTTACCGCATACCGCGGGAAACTCTGGCGCAAGCAATCGTCAGCGATCCCGAGCTGAGCAACGCGCTGGTCTCCTATCTTCTGAATCGAAAGCTCGCCTTGGCAATGAAGGTAGAGCTGCTCTGTTTGCACGATGTCGAGTACCGCATCCTGCATTATTTGGCCGAGCTTTCCGCGCTGGTAAAGCCACTCGAGGATGGCGATGGATATCAGGTTCCCATCACTCAGCTCGAGTTGGCTGATTTAATCGGCGCCACGCGCGAGACCACGTCCACTACCCTGAACCAACTGGAGCGCAGAGGGCTCGTGAAGCTTTCGCGCCGGCTGCTTACCATCCCCTCCCCGGTCACCCTCCGCAACGCCGCTGCCGGCAAAGTAGAGCAGCAAAACGGCGCCGTCGCCAGATCGATCTAGAACCCGGTCTCGATCAGCATCCGCCCGAACATCGCGCCTGGATTGCCTCGGCCGCCAGGTTTTTGCCTGCTTAGAAGTTAGTTCACACCCCCTGCAAGAGTACTGCTAGGACTCAGGGCGCGCTCGTTAACGCAATCGTTTCAACGTTTTTGCTTGATTGAATATGACGGATCTGCTACAGTGTATTCCAGATTTTTCGATGCAAGCTGGTTGTGTTCCTGCGAGCCCGAAACGTGACCTGAGGGCTCAGTTCTCTCTTGTACTCGCAAGGGTTAACAGGCATTCATCTCGCATCAACCAACAGGAGATTAGTAGTGAGAGAAAAAGGTGTTGTGAAATGGTTTAACGCCGCTAAGGGCTACGGGTTCATCCAACGCTCAAACGGCGATGATGTGTTCGTGCACTTCTCGGCCATTCAGATGAACGGTTATCGGACGCTCGAGGAGGGCTCGGAGGTGGAGTTCGAGGTAAAGCGTGGTCCCAAGGGCCTGCAAGCCGAGAACGTCGGCCGTCCGTAGGTACAAACCAGCGCAAATTCGGGCCGCCGCTCGTGACTCACGACGGCGGCTTTTCTGTTTTTGTACGGTGGTTTCAGCAATGCATTATCGAAAGCTCGGTACAACGGAATCCGAAGTAAGCGAGGTCGGATATGGCGCCTGCGGCATCGGCTCGCAAGACCGGGCAGACGACGAGACGGTGCGCGCGCTGAAACGCGCCTTCGAACTCGGAGTCAATTTTGTCGACACGGCGCCGGCCGATGACGACGGCCACAACGAACGACTGGTGGCCAAGGTTGTCAACGATGCCTATCACCGCATCTATGTCGCCACGAAAATACCGCCGAAGAATCCCGCCTGGCAGGGGCTGCCCGCCTCAGAGGTTTTTCCCTACGACTACATCGTTCAATCGACTGAGCAGAGTCTATCCAACCTGGGTATCGAGCAGATCTACCTCCAGCAGTTCCAGGTTTGGACGGATGCCTGGGTGAATGCAGACGAGTGGCGCCGAGCCATCGAGAATTTGCGGTCAAGCGGCAAGGTCCGCTTTTTCGGCCTTTGCGTCAGCGAGGATGATCCCGATTCGGCATTGGAAGCGGTAAAGACCGAGGTGTTCACGGCGGTGCAGGCGGCCTACAACATCTTCAATCAAGCCGCGGAGCAGAATCTGTTTCCGCTTTGCCATGAGATGAAGGTGGGCGTGCTGGCGAGCGCACCGTGGCAAGACGCTGAGCACGGCCTGGAGCGGACACGCCGCATGGAAGAATTGACGCGAGATCTGGCGGACGTGCCCGGAACGCTGCCGCAAATTTCAGTGCGCTTCTGTTTATCAAACAAGGCGGTCACGTCGGTTATTCCCCGCATGGCCGATGTGGAGACGGTGGAGAGCAGTTGCCGCGCTGCGTCAGGCGGAATGCTCGACGCGAGAACGCTAGCGATCCTGAAACGGTACGCCTAGGACTCCAATCCTACTAAGCCAGGCGCTCACCAAACGCGGCACGCATTCACGCGCATCATTGGCTGTCCCGCCTTGCATCCGAACGCTTCCCCGAACTCGGGTAAATTCGCCACTACACCGTTGATGCGAAACTCGTCCGGCGAATGCGGGTCCGTAATCGCATGCATGCGCTTTGCCTCAATTCGCTCATCGCCACACGCCCACTGCGCCATGCCGACAAAGAAACGCTGATCGGGAGTGAGACCATCGGCCGGCTTTAGATCTTGCCCGTCGGTCGCGTGCTTCCATGCGATATATGCCAACAGCGTGCCTCCCAAATCCGCCACGTCCTCACCCAGCGTCAAGCTGCTGTTGATGTGAATATCGTCCACCGCAATGTATTGCGCATACTGGCTGCGCACGCAATTCACACGGGCTTCGAATTTCTTCGCATCCTCCGGCGTCCACCAGTCGCGCAAGTTGCCTTTGGCGTCGAACTGCCGCCCTTCGTCGTCGAAGCCGTGGGTCAGCTCATGCCCGATCGTCGCGCCCGTGTTGCCGTAATTTGGCGCGGCGTCCATTTTCGGATCGAATAGCGGCGGCTGCAGCACGCCCGCGGGGAAATTGATGTCGTTCATCTGCGGGTCGTAGTAAGCATTCACCGTGGGCGGCGACATGAACCATTCCGTCCGGTCCACTGGCTTGCCGATCTTCTCCAGATCCCGGTGCTCCTCGAAATGATACGCTTGCATCACGTCAGCTAAGAAATCGTCCGGCGCAATTTGCACCGAGCTGTAATCGCGCCACCTGTCCGGATAGCCGATCTTATTCACGATCGAGTGCAGCTTCTCGAGCGCCTGCTGCTTGGTTGGCTCGCTCATCCAGTTCAGGTCTTTGATGTCGCGGCCCATTTCAGCCTCAATCTCCTGCGTCATCTTGAGCGCGTCCTGCTTGGTCTGCGGCGAAAAAGTCCGCGCCACGAATACCTGCCCCAGCGCTTCGCCCATGGTCCGGTCGATCAATCGCGTGCACCGTTTCCAGCGCGGCGGCATCTGCTTCACGCCTTGCAAGTACGCGCTATAGAAATCGAAATTCTCCTGCACGAACTTGGAAGACAGCGAAGGAGCCTGCGAGTGTATAAGGTGCCACCGCAGATAGGCGCGCCATGCCGCCAGCTTCTGGGTGGTCAGCTCCTTGTTCAGCTCTTCGTAGAATTTCGGCTCCGTCACGTTGACTGTCTGGAACTCCGGTGCGCCGATGGTGTCCAGATATTTGTCCCAATTGAAAGCCGGCGTCTCATGCAACAGGTCCTCGCGCGACATCTTGTGCTTGAGGTTGTAAGGGTTTCGCTTTTCGACGCGAGTCAGCGACACCTTGGCGAGATCCGTCTCAATCGCCATCACGGATTGCGCATCCGCCTGCGCGTCGGGCGACGATTCGCCGAGCAGCGTGAGCATACGCGCGACATGCTCCACATAGCGCTGCCGGATCTCTTGCGATTTGGCGTCTGTCTTGGTGTAGTAGTCGCGATCCGGCAACCCCAAACCGCCTGCTTCCGCGAACGCAATCATCTGCGATGAATTGTCGTAGTCCTGATCGGAGTTGAATCGAAACAGCACGTTCCGATCCACACCGCCTTTATGCTCGTCCCCGACGTAGCCCGCCAGGTCTTCTACCGATTTCAGTCCGGCGATTTTAGAGAGCATCGGTTCCACCGGCTTCACCCCGGCACGCTCGACCGCCGCTTCGTCCATGCAGGCATGAAAGAAATCTCCGATCTTCTGTTCATTCGGCGTGCGCGTTCCTCCGCCATGCGAAGCCTGGTCCAGAATGCCCCACAGGTAGCGCTGATTTTCATTTGTCAGTTTTGAATAGACGTCCCAGCGCGCTTGGTCGGGCGGAATCGGATTCAGCTTGTTCCAATTCCCGCATGCGTATTTGTAGAAGTCCGTGCACGGGTCGGCGGACTTGTCCATGAACTCGGTCGCGAGGCTGGGAGTATACGGTAACGTGGTGAGCGGCGTTTCCTGCGCTGAGATCAGCACAGGCGCTGCACCCAGCAGAAATAGGAGGCAGAGGCGCATGTTTTTGATTGTGTCAGGTCGCTATCGCAGCAGAATGTTGCTCAGCACAGGCAGCGGCACCGCGCCTTCTTTGAGCGCCCGTTCGTGGAATTCGGACAATCGAAAATCGGAGCCTTCTTTCTTTTGGTACGCATCGCGCAAGCGGTCCCAGCCGCGCCAGCCAACGTAGTAAGTCGGGAGTTGGCAGGAAGAGAGCTTGGCCCGTTGCAGCTTCTTCTCGGCCTCTTCTTTCTCCTGGAATGTGTCTTTGATCATCAAGTCGAGCGCTTGCTGGTCGGTCATGCCCATGGTCTGCATCTTCACGTCTAGAATTGTGTTCGCGACCACTCGCAGCATCTGCTTGTTGAAAGTGAGCCGCATCTCCGGCGTATCCTGGTATCCTTCCGCAATCATGAGCTCTGTTGCATAAACGGCCCAGCCTTCGACGTAAGGCGTATTCGAATCCACGGCGCGCAGCACGCGCCGCCACTTGGGCTCGATTTCATCGGCATAGGCGAATTGCACGTAGTGGCCGGGCATGGCCTCGTGTATCGTAAGGATCTTCAGCCCGTAGAAGTTGTACTCGCGGAGCTTGGATTCGATGCGGTTGGGTGTCATGTCGGGAGTGAACGGTGTAATCCAATAAAACGAACCGAGCTTCGGATCAAGAGCCGGCGCATTCGAAAACCCGCCCACGCCGTAGACGCCACGCATAAACTCCGGAGTAGGAATCACGCTCAACTGAATGCCGCTCGGCAGCGCGAGCAGATGGTGGTCTTTTACAAATTGTGTGGTCTCCCGGAGATCGCGTTTGGCCGAATCGAAGTATTCGGCCGGCGTGGCATGCTGCTGCGCAACTTTGTCCAGCACCTGCGAAACAACCTCATTCAGCTCCTGCGGCAGAGTCTGTCCGGGAAAGAACTTCGGATAGAGCGCAATAGCCTGCTTGCGCATCTCGTCCCGGATACTCTGTAATTTCGCCTCGGCGTCTGCCAGTGCTTGCTGCGGCGAATCGCCGGTGGCCAGCGTGAACTTAAATTTCTGGGCATATAGCTGCGAGCCCAGACGCCAGTCGCTGGTGTGTTGGCTGAGCCCCGTCTTCAAGTAATCGTCGAATGATTTCAGCGCCGCCATCGCGGCCGTCGCTGCACGGTCATAGCGCGCCTTCAGATCGGACGGGACCTTCGCGCGAATTGTATGGTCGATCAGATCCAAGTTGCCTTCGTTCTCCTCGATAGCTACTTGATTCCAGATCTCCGGCGAGTCCACCAGGTTCTGTTTCGCGGTCTCGAGAAACACCGGGATCTTTTCGATGCGCGCCGTGATTTGCGCCAGACGCGTCGATTCCGGAGCGTAGTTCAGGATGAATGGACTGTAGAGACCGTTCCCAATGGCCTCGACATAGACGGTTGGGTTGTGGCGATAGGGCTGTATCTGCTCCAGGTCCAGTAGCTGAGATTGCGCGGTCAACTTGATGACGTCCAGGTCGGCCGCCAGCTCCGGCGTCATTTCGTTCGCCTTGAGCTTGTCTGCCTCAAGCAAGGCGCCGTGATACAAGTTCCGGCTACGCTGAATGCCCGCCGGCGAATAATCGGTCCAGATCTCGTTCAGCTTAATTCCGTGGTGTTCATAGTAGCCCTGCGAAGTAGCGTCCGGGGGGCTGAGAGCCAGGCTGTCATAGATAAACGAATTTGCAAAATCGCGGATATTCCTTTCTTGAGAAGAGCGCTGGCAGGCCGCCAACAACAAGCAGAGGAATACAGCGGATAAATAATTAAGCAGCCGCACGAAGTTTCTCCAGATCGGCAGGCTCGCCGAATTTTAGTCCCTCGATAGAAGGATCGGTATTCCGTACCAGACCGAGAAGAACCGAGCCGGCGCCCACCTCCACCACGCGCTGAATCCCTTTCGCGGCCAGTGCGCGAATCGTGTCAGTCCAGCGCACGGGGTTCGGAATCTGTTCATATAATCCCTCGCGCGCATCTTCGGCCGTCGTGATCTCGCGGGCCTGCCAATTATTGATGAGGGGAACTGAAAGGTCCCGGAAACGAGTCGCCTCCAGATCCGGCTTCAGTTTCTCTTGCGCCGGTCTCATCAGCGCACAGTGGAACGGCGCGCTTACGGGGAGAAGCTTCACGCGTCTGGCGCCCGCTGCCTTCGCCAGCTCCATGGCGCGCTCAACCGCCTTCACATCACCGGCGAGCACAATCTGATCGGGCGAATTGAGATTGGCGGCGGAAACAATCTCGCCTTGCGCGGCCTGCCCCAGAATGCGGTCCAGCTCGCCCGCAGGCAGTTTGAGAACCGCGGCCATCGCGCCGACGCCTTCCGGCACCGCTTCCTGCATGTACTGCCCGCGCTTGCGAACCAGTCGAACCGCATCCGAAAACTCCAGCGACTCCGCTGCAACTAGCGCCGAGTACTCGCCCAGGCTATGACCGGCAACGATGCGCGGCCGGAATCCGTGCTCTTGCAGCACGCGATAAGCGGCGATCGAAACGGTCAGTAAAGCCGGCTGCGTATTTTCCGTTTTCTTGAGGTCTTCCTCAGAACCTTCAAAGCAGAGCCGCGAAAGCGGAAACGCCAGAGCTTCATCGGCTTCTTCAAAAACGCGGCGTGCAGCCGGGTATTCGTGGGCTAGTAGGCTGCCCATACCAGTGGATTGCGAGCCTTGCCCCGGAAATAGAAAAGCGGTGTCAGACATGGCGAGTGAATCTGTTCTATAGTAAAGGCAGAAATGAAAAAGAAACCGGTCGCCGGACCCATCATCGCTCCAGAGATTTTGGAAATGGCGAAGAAGTCTGTCGAAGCCGCGAGACCGGCAGGCCTTAAGCATTGTGCCGTCTGCGGCGCCTCATGCTCCGCGCCCAACGGACCGCATCCTTCCGAAGACCTCTGCTGGGTTTGCCGCCGGCTGAAGATCAGCGCCTGGCGCGATGCCGATCAGCAAATGTCCGCGCAAGAATAGCCGCGGTTTTGCGCGAGTTCCTCAACAGTGACTGTGCTATCGGTCAAATGTGACTACTGCAAGCCATTCGGGACAGGATTCGGTACAAAGCGAGCTTAAGCAGGAGGCGGCCACTTTCGCCGCGGCACAGCTCGAAGATGGATTGATTGTTGGCCTAGGCTCCGGGACGACCGCCAGGCTAGCGGTAGCGGCCATTGGAGAGCGCGTCCAAAAAGGACTCCGGATCATCGGCATTCCGACATCGGAGCAGACGGCTGACGAGGCACGCAGCCTTGGCATCCCGTTGTCCACATTGGGAGAGTATTCACGGATTGATGTAACCATCGACGGAGCCGACGAGGTGGAATTTGGGACGCTCGATCTCGTCAAAGGGGGCGGTGGAAACCTCCTGCGCGAGAAGATTGTGGCGACTGCCAGCTCACGGCTTTTTATTGTCGTCGATGAATCCAAACTGGTTCGTCATCTGGGCACGCACGCAAGCGTGCCCGTCGAGGTTGCTCAATTCGGCTGGCAGGCGACCGCCAGGAGCTTAGCCAAACTCAAAGCGACTCCAACTCTCAGGCAACGTTCCGGCGGGGAACCGTTCGTCACCGACGGCGGCAACTACATTCTCGATTGCTCCTTCGGACCTATAGAATCAGCCACCACCCTGCAGCGCGAGTTAGACAGTGTTGTCGGAGTGGTCGAGCATGGCTTGTTCATAGGCCTGACGTCGCGGGTGTTTGTAGGAACTCCCGGCGGAGTAAAGCAGCTCGATCGATAACGACTCAGAGCGCGCGGCGGCGGCGGATTACGCTCGCGCAGCCGGCGATGAGTGTGCCCACGAGAACCAACCATCCCGTTTGCGGCTCGGGCACTGTCTCGCCGATCAACATCCCGGTAAACACAGTGTCACCTGCATTGTCCGCGGTGCCGTTGGACGAGACGATCAGTTCTCCTGGTACCGCCGTCAGGACATAAGCCGCGCCTGGTCCCGCCGCGAAGTTCGGTGGGCCAGTCTGTCCGCCGCTAGGTGTCAGAAGTGTCGCCGAATTGCCGCCGTAATTGTCCAGGTATCCCACTGCCACCCAGTTAGTCTCGCTCGGCGGCAGTTGAAAGTCGACAGTCACCTGTCCTGAGGCTGGGATCGAGAGATCGATGAGGACCCCAAAGTCATATTCGACGTTGTAGGGAACTTTCCCGCTGGCGAGCTCGCTGGGGGAAAGAAGTCCTTTGAACACCGGAGGCCATCCACTGACGGGCTCTGTTTCCCAAAACGGTGTGGGGTTTTGAGCGAACGCGACTTGATAAAGACCCTGGCCCCCGGGGCTGACCGTAAACGTGCAACTCGTCACCGTCGAGGGACACGGCGGCATCGGGTCGGCCAAACCGATGCCCGCAATGAAAATTAAAAGTACGAGGGCACTTAGTATTCTCATGTGAAATATACTACATCAATTCAGTAGGCATGAAACGCTAAGGTGTACTAATACGATGCCTTACAAGTCACCCGCTTGCTCAATCGAGAATGCTGAAGAAGAAGTTAGCTCCACATCCCGTCTCGGATTCAACCGAAATGCGTCCCCACGGTCTCCGGCTTTTCGCTTGCCTAAAAAGTCATTTGGAGACAGACTGACTTATAAAGAGAGGTACATATGATGAGAAGAACCCTTGGCTTCTTCGCCGGCTTTGGTTTGGCATTTGCTGCCTTCGGAGCCGGTAGCGACATTCAATTGGTATCAACTCAGAAGATAACAATGCCCGGTCAAGTCTCCTATGGGCTGGAAAAGTGGCGGCACGGCCATCTGATCAGCGTCGACAAATTGGCGGCTGACTCGGCGACGTTTGTTGTCTCAGACGCGGAAGACAGTGGGATCGAATTTTCGTTTTCGCTTCCGAACACCACGAGAATGTGGATCGACGATTTTGACCTCGACGCACGAGGCGCCGTGGTGTTTTGCGGTCAGAGCTATTCATTCGACGGCCGCCTTGCGTCTTTCATCGGTATCCGGGAGCCGGCCGCTGACCAAATAACAGTGATCCGGACGTATCCTTACCGGCCAAAGGTCATCTCTGTGGCCCCAGACGGCACCGTTTGGACTTCCGGAATTGAAGCCGAACAAACAGCGGGTTCTTGGGTGGTAAACCAGAACGCCGACATCGTTCGACATTACGATCGGTCGGGCCGGCTTATAGCATCCGCGATACCGGAGGGACAAGTTACCTATCAGCCTCGTACGGTGTCAGGATTTCTTGTAGCCACCAAGAGCTGTGTGGGTTGGTACTCCCCGGATTCGGGCAAGGGAAACGTGTACGTTGAGATGTCGCCGGATCTGCGGTCGGTCACTCAATACCCAGGTATTCCCGATCCGCACGGGTATGGGAGGGTTTTGGGATTTACACTCAGCGAGAGTGGAGATGCTTATTTGACCTGGGAGGATCAGGCCCGACGGGCGACGTATCATTTGGACCGTACTCTGAAGCAATGGATCGAAATCCCAGTCCCTCAAGCGACCAAGGATCTTATTCCAACTCTTAAGGGCGAGGATGAAGGTCTTCTGGTGTTTCGGGATGGCTACGATCTTAATTTTGTGAAGCCGGTGAGCCGGTAATTTTGATTCCTCTGGGCGCGGCTGGCGAGTTTCATTGGTGCTGCCGGCCACGCTCGGAATCCTCCACGTCCATGCCTCAATCGGGAATGCTGAAGAAAAAGTTAGATCCACATCCCGCTTCGGATTCAACCCAAATGCGTCCCCGGTATCGCTCGACGATCCTTTTGCAGATGGCCAACCCCATGCCAGTGCCGGAATATTCGCTGCTGGCGTGCAGGCGCTTGAAAATTCCAAAGATGGTCTCTTTATAAGCGGGCGGCACGCCGATGCCATTGTCCGCAATACTGAAGACCCACTCGCGGTCCACTTTTTTCGCCGACAACTGAATTTGGACCTGTTCATCCGCCTTGCGGTATTTGATGGCGTTGCCGATGAGGTTCTGAAACACCTGCGAAAGATGGCTCTCGCGCATTCTCACCGCGGGTAATTCGCCAATCGTGATCTTGGCGTTGCTTTCCTGAATCGCACCCGCGAGGTTCGCCAACGCCGCTCGTAACGGCGGCATCGCGTCGACTGGCGCGAATGCCGAGTCCGGAATACTGGACGCGTGGGCATAGGCCAGCAGGTCGTCCAGCAGCGTGTTCATGCGGACCGCGCCCGACCGAATCAGACTCAGAAGCTCAGTCCCTTTTTCATCCAATGAACCACGATAGTTTCGCGCTAAGAGGTCGCTATAAATCCCGATACTTCGGAGCGGCTCCCGCAGATCGTGACTCGCGGAGTGCGCGAATTCTTCCAGATCGGCGTTGGCCTGGATCAGCGCCTCCTGGCGGCTGCGAATCTCGTATTGCCGCATGCGCGCGCGCAGAGCCGAGCGGACGGAACTCTGCGCGGTGTCCGGGCGCACGGGGCGTTCGATCAAGGTAACGTTGCCGAGCGCCTGAAGCTGCTGGGCTCTCCTATGGCTTTCACGTGTGGCCCTGCCGCCGAGAGTCAAAACCACAATCGGTATGTCTGACCAGGGCGGCTGCTCTGCTAACCAACCCTTGAGCGCTTGCACAGGGCCCGGCCTAAGCGCCTCTTCCGCGATGATCGCGCACCCCGCACCTGCGGCGAGCATGTCAATGAGAGCCTTCGCATCGGATGCGATTGCTGTGTCAATTTGCAAGCCGGAAAGGCTGCTTGCCAGCAGCGACGCATCCCGCCCGATGGGCGCAAGTATAACTGCGCGCATTTCCAAGGCGCTTCGCCGGAACATCTACGAATCTTGGCCGCCGAGCAACTGAATCTGCTTGCCCCGGTACCGCGGAACGCCGGTGAGCACACCCTCGAACTCCTCCAGCACTTCTCCGATCTGTACGCCCGTAGAGCCGATCTTCATCTCACGAAGTGTTCGCTCATGGGCTCCTCGCCTCTTCTTCACAACCGAAATCGCTTGCCGCACGCTTCCGGCTGCCTCAAAGAACCGCAAAAGAATCACGGTATCGGCGAGAAAGCTCACGTCGACCGGGGATTGCATGCCGGATCCCATCATGCCGTGCTGCGCAAGGGTCATCAGCGTGACTACGCCCTTTTGACCCAGATAGGTGAGAAGCTCGCGAATGTGGATGAGCAGGAATCGTTCACTGGGCATGCCGTTCAGGTAGCCGTTGAGGCTGTCGATGACGAGAAAGCTGGCCTTTTGCTCCTCGACGGCACGCCGCACGCGCGAGGAGAATTCTCCAGGCGATAACTCGGCGATGTCCACCTGCACCAGATCGAACTGACCGGAGTCGATGTATGGCTCGAAGTCCATCCCGAACCCACTGGAGCGGCGGAGAAAAGTTTGCCGACTCTCCTCAAATTGATAGCAGACAACCTGTTCGCCGCGTTCAAGCGCCGCGATCAGGTATTGCGAGCACAAGGTAGTTTTTCCGCAGCCAGCCGGCCCAATGAGAAGCGTGCTGGAGCCGCGGTCCAATCCACCTCCCAGCAGCGCATCCAGTTGCGAACTGCCGCTTTCGGCGGATCTGTCGTCTTCGACAGCCGTCGTGCCGCTTGCCGACAGCCGCGGATACACCTCCAGTCCACCGCTCTTGATAACAAAATCGTGCCGCCCGTCCTGGAATTGGACCCCGCGCAATTTGACGACGTGAATCTGGCGTCTGGTGGTTCCGTATTCGCGCGCTTCCCGTTCCATGCGAAACACGCCATGGGCGATGCTCTGCAGTTGTTGTTCGATGTCACCGGTCGTGCAATCGTCCAACACCAGCACGGTGCATTTGCGGCCTGCGAAGAACTGCTTGAGCCCAAGTATTTCGCGGCGGTAACGGGCGCTGGTCTGCGAAAGGATCTTCAGCTCAGAGACTGAATCCAGCGCGACTCGATCCGGATTCAGCCGTTCGACTTCCGCACGAATCCGCTGCACGGTATCTTCCAGCTCCACGTCCGAAGGGTGAAAGACGGTATAGTCAGCCTCTTCCTGAAACCGTTCCGAGAGAGAATTCAATTCAAGCAGATCAATACCGTCGAGCGTCCAGTGGTGCGAAGTAGCGACGTCGCGTAATTCCTCCAGAGTTTCGGACAACGTCACATAAAGCACGCGTTGACCTAATCGAACCCCTTCACGCAGAAACTGCAACGCGAAGGTAGTTTTTCCGCTGCCAGGACTGCCCTCGACTACATAGAGCCGGTGCGCGGGCACTCCGCCGCCTAAGATCTCATCCAGGCCGGCGACGCCGGTAGGTTCGGTGCTGGTCGTGTTGATTGACACTTCAGATAATTGGCTAGGCAATTTTCCCTTGATGATACGGTGAACGTGCCAATCCTAACAGACCCGACCCGCTACTCGTACCTCAGCGCCACCATCGGATCGCGCGCATGGCTCGGCGGGACGGTGGATAAGCGGCAAGCATCGCGATTGCCAAAAACAGGAGCGAGACTCCGATGAAGGAGACGCCGTCGATAGTATTGACTCCATAAAGCGCCCGTCGCAGCAGGTAAGAGGCACCCACCGCGAGAAACATTCCCACAAGCAATCCAGCCATTACCGGGCGCGTGCTTTCGCCCAGTATGAGTCTGAGGATATCGCTCTTTTGAGCGCCGACCGCCATTCGAATGCCAACTTCGCGCGTGCGGAGAAGGACGACATAGCGGACCGTGCCATAGATGCCCATCAAGGCGAGCAGAAGACCGATGAGCCCGACGCTCGAAGCAATAGCAGCGGCCAGCGTCGCGGTAATGAACGGCGTAGACCAACGAAGCATTTCCTCTAAAGTGGAGAACTTTGCGATCAGGCCGGGATCGACGGACGAGATCAACGGATCGATCGCTCTAAGAACCTGTGCCGGATCGGACCGGGTTCGTATGAGCATTGGATGGTCCGGTAGCCGGTCGTCCGCCAGCGGCAGGTAGACCTGCCTGGAATCGCTTCCATCAAACTCGACGCCGCGTGTGTCGCGGGCAACGCCGATAACTTGATAGGCGGGGCCCTCGGCCACAGGTTCGCTGGCATTATGAACACGCTCGTCAGTGACGCCCAAACGCAGGCTGCGGCCGACGGGGTTCTGACCGGGCCAGAGCTGCTTCGCGGCGGACTCGCTGAGGATCACGGACTGCTCCGGTTGCCCATGCGATTGGAATCCGCGGCCGAGAAACACGGGGATGCCGAGCGTCTCGAAATAGTTTGGCTGAACGTGCGTGTAGTAGAGAATCGATTGCGCATTTTTCGGGGAAGCTGTTCGTTGGGTGAGCGCGATGGCGGCTGTCCGGAAGCCGTAATTGTCCGGAGGGCGCGCGCTGGTGATGGCAGCCACTTCGGGCAGGGCGGCTAGCCGCGTACGAATCTCGCGTATGAGAGTAAGTTTGCGGCCGGCGGTGTATTTTGAACCCTCGGGAAATTGGAGATCGAGATCGACGACCTGTTTACCCTCATAGCCGGTGTCCATCTTGAGCGAGTGAATGGAGCTGCGAATCAACATGCTTCCCGCAATCAGGAGCACCAGCGAAAGCGAAACCTGCGCGGCGACAAGAAAGTCTTGCAGCCGGCGCGTGCTGGCCGGCAACGTACTCACGCGGGTGCTCGAGGAGAGCGCTGAGCGGGAGCTTTCGAGGGCAGGTGCGAGCCCGAACAGGATGCCGGCGAAAAGAGAAATGGCCAGCACGTAGGCAAAGATTTCGGGGTCGGGATTTACGTGGAAAATAACCGTCCCAGATTCGGCGGGCCACGCCTGCGCGTTCAGCAGCACCATCACCCGCAAGAATGCCCACGCGAACAGGAGCGCTACTATGCCGGCTAACAGGCCCAGTAGAGCGCTTTCCGTCAGCAGTTGTCGGATAACGCGCGCGCGGCTCGCTCCAAGTGACAGCCGGGTGTGCAATTCGTGCTGGCGGGATCTGGCGCGAGCCAGTTGCAAGCTGCCGACATTGGCGCAAGCGACCACTAACAGCATCGCGGCCGCCAGCATGATGAGCAGGATGGTCACTTGGAGCCCACGGTAAAACTTCAGCGGCAGCGGGAAGACCGAACCGGGCCAAACGAGTACAGTTACGGGTTTAGCGGAATCAGAGTGAGGATCATGCAAGTGGCGGAGGCGATCCGCCACGAGGTTCATCTGTGCCTGCGCCTGATTGATGCGAGCGCCAGGCGCAAGCCGCGCAAAAAGGCGGCAGCATTCGTTTTCACGATCGCGTAGCCAATTGTCGTCGGCATGAAGCAGTGGCGTAAGGCTGAGCGGAATCCAGAAATCCGGCACCGCAACACCAGTGCCGATGAAATTGCGCGGAGTAATTCCGGCTATTTGGACCGCGACGCCATTTAGACGGATCGTCTTCCCCAGTATCGCGGGGTCCCTTGCAAACCGCCTCTGCCAATAGTTTTCGCTGATGAGCGCCGAAGGCGCGGCCGCAAGGTCAGCGCCACTGATGGATTCAAAGGTTCGGCCACGCAGAGGAGCGACTCCCAGAACCTTGAAATAGTTTTGGGATACGGCCGCAACGTTGGCGAACTCCACATTGTTTGCCCCGGGCGGCAGCAGCCCCCATCTTCCCATCACCGAATCAGCCTCGGAACTGCGCTGGCTGATCACACCACCGGCGTCTGTGAGCCTCATTTGCTCCAGACGATCGGCGACCAGGCCGGCGAAGGCGTGCACCGAATCCCGATATGCTTCATAGTCCGGATAGCTGAAATGGAAATCGTCCGCGCTCGCCTGGTGGATCACCGCGAGATTCACCATCTCGCCAGGATCGCGGGCATCGAGAGGCCGCACGATCATTACGCGGTACGCCGTGAAGACAGCCGTGTTCACCCGATACCGAGCGCCAACGCCAGTACCGCCACTATGGTGAACCCGCGATTGCGGAGCAGCATCCGCGCTCCATAACGCAAGTCTTGAATTACGGTTTCAGGCAACATCATGAGTCAGCAGAACGCTAGCCGGCTTTCAGCAGCGTCTTCCTTAATAAATCCAGCGCACCTTGCGTTGCGAGCATGCGCACGCGGTCCCGATCCACCCCATGGCGCACTCGCACCACCCGCGTTCCATCAGGCCCGGCAATTCCCAGATAAACCGTTCCCGTAGGATCACGCTCAGTTCCACCCGTTGGCCCCGCATATCCGGTGCTCGAGAGCGCATACTTAGCTCCGCTGCGCTGCCGCGCGCCTTCGGCCATCGCCGCGGCTACCGGCTCGCTGACCGCGGTGTGCTTTTCCAGTAACTGCTTCGGCACACTCAGCACATCCTGCTTCTGTTTGTCGGTGTAAGTTACATATCCCGCGACAAAGAAATCCGAGCTCCCGCCATGCTCCGTCAGGCGCGATGCAATCATGCCGCCCGTACAACTCTCGGCGGTGGCGACTGTGGCAAAGTGCTTGCGCAGCAGGCATCCCACCACTTGCTCCAGGCCTTCGCTCGCCTTCTCGGAATATACTCGGTCTCCCAGCAACGACGCGATCGCGTTTCCCACTTCCCGCAGCAATTCGTCTGCTTGGGCCCGAGTCTCCGTGATCGCGCGCAGCGAAACCGTCAAGTCCCCCGGCGCAGAGAGCACCGTAGTCGCCGGGTTCGTGTACTTCGTGTAAACCGGGGCGATCAATGTGTCCAGGTCCGACTCCCCAATTCCCGTAATCCGGAACGTGCGTTCTTTAATGACCTGCGGCGGAATCACCGGGCGCAAGCGCGGGAGCAGCTCATTCGCCACCATCGGCTTCAACTCGCGCGGTGGTCCCGGCAGCATGGCCAGCGCCCCGCGGCTTGTAGAAAGAAACTGCCCCGGCGCCGAGCCGTGCGGATTCGGAATCGCCTCCGCTCCTTCCAGCAGGTACGCCTGCCGGATATTATTCGGCGCCATCTGCCGATTGATCTGGCGGAACTTGCTGATCAGAACAGATTCCTGCTCCAGCGATAGCACCAGTTTTTTGCCCAGCGCCGCGGCAGCCGCATCCCGCGTAACGTCGTCTTCGGTCGGCCCCAGCCCCCCGATCAGCACCACGATGTCCGACCGCTTCACCGCCATCCGAATCGCTTCCGCCAGCCGTTCCCGGTCGTCTCCGATCACTTGCTTGGTGACCACCTCAACACCCAAAGAATTCAGGCTTCCCGTGACCACCAGCGAATTGGTATCCATCCGTTGCGGCGTGAGGAGCTCGCTCCCGATAGCGATAATTTCAGCAACCTTGGCCATGTCTCAGAGCGCACAGGCCGTCTTCGCTTTAGCGCGTTGGTGGCCGTTGTGCGCGATTCACTCGTGATTTACGGCAACGGCCGCCCCGCGATCTCTACGTCTACTCGAAACAGCGCGTTGTGTGTTGCCAGAACCATCGCTCTGCCCGGGGTGAATGCCAGTCCCACAATCCCCGGCCCGGAGAGAAATTGCTCCGGCTTGCCGTTCTTGTCGATTCGAATAATGCCTCTTCGTCCCGCGAGCGAAGCGGCTACATACAGCCGGCCTTCGGCATCGAACGCCAGCCCTTGCGGCCGCCCCAGCCCGCGATAGAACGGCTCCACTTCGCCGGTCTTCGAAATGCGGTGCACGGTATCGAAACTCGATGTGGTCGGCCCGGTCACGTATAAATAATCTTCCGGCCCGAAGGCCAGATGATAGGCCGCAATGGAAGGTTCCATGGTCGCAAATACGTAGATCTGTCGGGCGCGGCTGATCTTGAAAATCGTGCCGCTGCGGTCGCCCACATACATGTTCTCTTCGCGATCGAAGGCAATGCCGGTCGCGACGCCCATGCCTTCCACATACACCGTCATGTTCCCGGTGGGCGTGATCTGATACACGATGCCGTCATACCTGCTCGATACATAGAGGAGCCCCTCGCGGTCGAACGCCAATCCGGTGGGATTCATCAGGTCCGTCACAAATGGCTTCGAATTGTAGTTCGTATCTACTTTATAAATCGACACCGGCGATTTCTGCCCGCGCGAGCCGCTGAACGTGCTGAACACGTTGCCTTCGCGATCCACTGCCGGATTCGCCACCGGATGCAGGCTATCGGCGATCTGAATGCCGATGTGCGTCTCGCAAATATCGCTTTGGTGGTTTCCGCTTGCCACCACTAATTCGCCGACCATCGCCGCATCAGGCACCCGCGCAATGATGTAGGAATCCCCCGCCACCACCAGATGGGTCGCCTGGTTCCCCAGCCGCACACTGGGCCGCCCATGCGATGCAAGATGCTGCCCGCGAATGTACAACTCGCCGCCCGTAATTGCCGCCGCTGGCTCCACCTTCGCGATGCTCGGCCGCGAGTTCGATTGCTCGCCCGTCTGTTGTTTGCTTGCCATACCAATTAATAGAGTCTCAACGCCCCGCCTATATACAAGATAAGCGCCCCGTAAATGCCGGCCGCCAGATCGTCGGCAATGATACCCACGCCCCCTGGTAGTTTCTCAAAATTGCGCACCGGCCAGGGCTTCCAGATATCGAACAACCGGAACAGTGCCAGGCCCAAGGCGAAACTTCTCCAGCTTAAAGCAAACGCTCCCAGCAGAGTGACCCATTGCCCCAGAACCTCGTCGATCACCACCTCTTTCGGGTCTTCATCCTGCATCAAACGCGCGGCTTCACTCGCGGCCCAAACAGCCGGCGCAAGCAGCACCGCAACCAGCACCAGCAGCGCCAATCGCCCGGTGTGCAGATACGTATGCAGTAGCGCGGCGATTCCCACCGCCGCCACCGATGCCAGGGTTCCCGGGCCCCAGGGAAAATATCCGCAGCCGAACCACGTAGCCAGAACGATTGCGGCCCGCTTCAATGGCGCCGGCTCTCTGGAGGCTCCGAGTCTTCGAGTTCTTCCAATTCCTCCGGCGGCGCTGGTGTCGAGATTACGTATTTTTCAGAGGCCCAATTGCCAAGATCGATCACTCGGCAGCGATCACTGCAGAAAGGAATGTACGGATCGCCCGGCGCCACTTCCTTCTTGCAAATCGGGCAACGCATGGTCGCAGCCATGCCCCATTATCGGACGGGAATGCTACTTGCCTGCGTGCCTCGCGAATGCAAAATCGGAAACGGATTCGCCGATTCTCGCAGGGTGCTTTGAAACTGCTCCGGCGCATCGATCAACTCGCCAACCAGATCGTAATCGTGCGCCGCGGTGATGCGAAGCATCCGCATCTCGCCCGCCTTCGGATCGCCGGGGCCGAAATCATTGATGTAACACACGCCGTCGATCTCGGGCGCCTGTGTAGCCAGCCGCGCTTCCCACAACAACTCCGTGTCCCTCGAAGGACCCTCGACCAACACCGGCATCTCGCTGCCGATCAGCCGCTTGTTCCGCGCGAGCGAAATACCCCTTTGCACCGCCATCAGCCTGCGCTTGCGCTGATAAATCGTTCGCTTATCCACCTTGCCGTCGAGCGCGAAGCTTCCGCTGGTCTCTTCGTCGCTGTAGGAAAATACGCCGAGCCGGTCGAACTGTGCGGCGTGCACAAATTGGCACAGCTCTTCAAAATCGCGCTCCGTTTCACCCGGAAATCCCACAATCATACTGGTGCGGATCGCGACTCCCGGAATTGTCGCTCGAATGCGTTCCAGCAGCTTCAGGAAAATATCCGCATGCGCTCCGCGCTTCATGCGCTTCAGCACGGGAGCGCTGGCATGCTGCAGCGGCATGTCGATGTATTTCACCAACGGCTCATGCTCGGCAATAGTCTCCAGCAGCTTCTGCGTGATCTTATTTGGATAGGCGTAGAGAAAGCGGATCCACTTCGGCGATTCCGTAGAGATCCCGGCAAGCCGCGCCAGCAATTCCGCCAATCCGTTCTTGAGCCCCAGATCCTCGCCGTAACACGTCGTGTCCTGGCCGATCAGGTTGATTTCCCGCACGCCCATCGCGAACATCCGCGTTGCTTCGTTGATCACGCTCTCAAAGCGCCGGCTGCGAAACTGGCCGCGAAATTGAGGGATGATACAGAACGAGCAGGGATGATCGCACCCTTCGGCAATCTTGATGTAAGCCGAATGCCGCGGCGTCGTGAACACACGCGAGGTCAGATCGTGATACAAGTACGGCTCGGGCGCAAGCTCTTTCGGCGCGAGCCCTTCGCAGAGCGCTGTAATCTTTTCGAGCTCATTCGTCCCCAGCACGGCATCCACTTCCGGAATATCTTTTTGAATATCCGTCCGGAATCGCTCCACCAGGCAACCCGCCACCACCAGCCGTTGCGCCTTTCCGGTCTTCTTGTATCCGGCCATCTCGAGGATGGTGTCCACTGACTCCTGCTTGGCTGGATCGATGAAGCTGCAAGTATTCACTACGATCACGTCAGCCTCGGCAGGCTGCGGCGTCAGCTCATGCCCGTCAGCCACAAGCTGGCCCATCATCACCTCGGTATCGACCAAATTCTTCGGGCAGCCGAGACTTACAAATCCTATTTTCAAAAGGTGTGAATCCGTTCGGGGAGACTGCAGCGCGAAACAGCGCTACTGAAGGTTAGGATAACATTCTGAACAATGACTAACGCCCAAAAACTTCTGCCCGAATTCGACGAAGAATTCGCCGTCACTCGGAGGTTCCTCGAGCTTGTCCCCGACGACAAGCTCACCTGGAAGCCCCACGAAAAGTCAATGGAGCTCGGACGCCTCGCCTGGCACATCTCCGACTTTCCGGAATGGTGCCGCGAAACCCTCTACAAAGAGACGCTCTCGATGACTCCGGAAGACGGCGCCAAAGCCGCACACGAGTGGGAAGGCAAGAAGCGCGCCGACATGCTCGCTCGCTTCGACCGCGACCTGCCCGAAGCCCGCACCGCTCTACAAAAGGCCACCGACGCCGACCTGGAGCATCGCTGGAGGATGGAGTGGGCCGGCCAAACCATCATCGACAGCCCTCGCGAGCAAGTCCTGCGCAAATGGACTCTCAACCACATGATCCACCACCGCGCCCAGCTCGGCGTCTACTTCCGTCTCAACGGCATCCCCATTCCGGGCGCTTATGGCCCGTCTGCCGATGAGATGGGCGGCTGACGCTCACTCGTACCTCAACGCCCGAATAGGATCCGATCTCGCTGCACGCCGCGCCAACGCCATCGCGCTCGACGTCTGTCCAGTGCTCAAATAAAGTGATGCAAAGAGCAAACGCTGCTCGCACGCTCCTACCTCTGCTGCTCGTGGCCACAGCATACGCGAAGCCCGTCCACCTTCGCTGTGAGTATCTCGAAAATCCGCTCGGCATCGACGCCGCGCATCCCAATCTCTCCTGGCAAAGCGACTCGACCGAACGCAACTGGCGTCAGGCTGCCTATCAGATCCTGGTGGCAACCACCCCGGAGGCACTTCGTTCCGGCAAACCCGACGTTTGGAATAGCGGGAAGCAAGCCTCAGGCGAATCAGTTGGCATCGCATACGCCGGCCCGGCGCTCGAATCGCGTCATCGCTACTACTGGGCGGTGCGCGCATGGGATCAACACGGCCGCGTCTCGCAATCCGACGAGCCCGCCTGGTGGGAAATGGGCCTCCTACACCACGAGGATTGGAACGCGCAGTGGATCAGTTGGAACAATCCGCGATCGCAAACCGAGCTCGCAGACGTTCGCTGGATTTGGGTTCCCGGACAAAACGCCCTCGCGACTCTGCCGCAGACGATTGCGGATTTCCGCCTGCCGTTCGACCTCCCTCAAAAGCCGCAGAGTGCGGTCCTTTATGTGGTCGCGCGTGGGAACTTCAACGCCAAGGTGAATGGCCGTGAAAGCGGATCTAAGAAAAGCTGGAATGAGTTCGATCGCGAAGACATCGGCGACGAATTAGCCGCTGGCGCCAATTCCATTCAGATCACTGTCACCGTCCCGCCGCCGCAAGTCTTTTCGCCGCAACAACCCGCGGCCAAGACTGTTCCCGCCGCTCTGGCCGCAGTGCTCGAACTCACGTACGCCGACGGCACATTGGAGCGCATACCGACAGGCGCAAGCGCGCAGGCCGGTTGCGGACCGTTGTGCGCGCATAGCAACGGCTGGGAAGCGCATCTCCAGAATGGGCCGGAATGGAAACCGGCCGATGTAGTGGGCAGCCTCGACGACAGACGTTTCGGCGACAACCCGGCGCCGCTACCGCAGCCCGCTTCACTTCTGCGCCATGAGTTTGCTCTTTCCAAAACCGTGCAAACCGCACGCCTGTACGTAACCGCACTGGGTAGCTATCGCATGTTCCTCAATGGCGCCCGCGTGGGTCATGACGTTCTCACGCCTGACTTCACTGACTATCGGAAACGTGTCCTCTACCAAACTTATGATGTAACTCCGCTGTTAGTAAATGGTCCAAACGTGATCGGCGCAATGCTCGGGGATGGTTGGTTTGCCAGCGCCCTTACCTGGGTCGGCCATCATTACTTTTTCCTCCCTCCCCCAACCCGCTTACTAGCTCAACTCGACCTCACTTACGCGGACGGCACTCGAGATACTATCTCAACCGGCTCATCCTGGAAGGCCGCACAATCGCCCATTCTGCGATCCGAAATCTATGCGGGAGAAGTATACGATGCACGGCTTGAACAACCCGGTTGGGACAAATCCGGATTTGATGACACTCACTGGACGCCTGCGGTAGTCTCCGATCCACCCCCAACCGCGCCCTCGAGCCAGATGTCCACCCCCGTTCAAGTGACCAAAACGCTCAAGCCGGAAAGTATCATCACCCTTGCGAACGATGTCTACGTCTTCGATATGGGCCAAAATATGGTCGGTTGGGTTAGCCTAAAGGTAAAGGGTGCGGCCGGTACTCGTGTCCGCCTGCGCTTCGCCGAAATCCTCAATCCGGACCGCACCATCTATCGGGCAAATCTGCGCAACGCCGACGCCACCGACACCTACACGCTACGTGGCGGGGCCGAAGAAACCTTCACGCCTCATTTCACCTTTCATGGATTCCGTTATGTCGAAGTCACGGGCTACCCGGGCCAGCCCACCCTCGATTCCCTTTCCGGCGAAGTACTAACCAGCGTTCCCGGCGATCCCGTCGCACAACTTACTACCTCCAGCACGCTTGTCAATAAGATGTGGTCCATCGGAATCTGGGGCCAGCGCGGCAACTTTCTCAGTGTGCCCACTGATTGTCCCCAACGCGATGAGCGCCTGGGATGGATGGCCGATGCCGCAGTCTTCTGGCGTACCGGCAGTTACAACTTCGATATTGCTGCTTTCTCAGAAAAATGGATGCGCGACGTAGTCGACGCCCAGACCCCTGCCGGCGCGTTCACCAACGTCGCGCCCAACGTTTTGCCGGACGCCACCGAGGGCGCTCCCGGCTGGGGCGATGCCGGCGTCATCGTTCCTTGGACCACCTGGGTTCAATACGGCGACACCGCCATCGTCAGGCGCAGTTGGGACGCCATGCAGCACTGGATGAGCTTCATTCAGAGCGCCAATCCCGATTTCATTCGCAGGAACAAAGTGGGTCCCGATTTCGCCGACTGGCTGGCTCCCGATCGCACCACGCCAAAAGACTTGGTCGACACTGCCTACTGGGCCTTAATCGCAGATATGATGTCGCAGATGGCGCACGCCGTCGGCAAGGAGGACGAGGCCAGGAAATACTCCGCCGTATTCGATAACATCCGCACCGCGTTCCAGAAGCAATACATCAAAGAAAACGGCGATATCGCAAGCGGTAGCCAGACTTCGTACGTTCTCGCGCTCTATGTCAAGCTGGCTCCGAAAGAACTCGAGCAGGTGATGACCGATAAGCTGGTCAACGCCATCGAAGCGCGCGACTGGCATGTATCTACCGGATTTCTCGGCACACCCTTTCTGTTATTCACGCTCGCCGAACATGGCCGCGCGGACGTGGCCTATCGCTTGCTATTAAATGAAACTTATCCATCTTGGGGCTACATGCTTTCGAAAGGTGCGACCACCTGGTGGGAGCGCTGGAATGGCGACACTGGCGACCCCTCGATGAATTCGTTCAACCACTACGCCTTCGGTTCTGTTCTCGCCTGGGTCTATCGATCCGTCGCTGGAATCGATACCGCACCCGGCTCCGGCTTTCATGAGATCGTGATTCATCCGCGGCTCGATGCCCACATCAGTTCCGTGCGTGCCCAATACGCTTCCATGTACGGTCTCATAAAGACGGAATGGAACGGCGCCCCGGACGGCCCCTTTTCGATGCGAGTTACTATCCCGGCGAACACCAGCGCGACAGTTTTTCTACCGCAAATCCCCCAAGCCAAAGTAACTGAAGCGGGAAAGAGAATCCGCGCCCGCGCGCAGGAGGGCAGCTTCGTTCTCCGCATAGGCTCCGGCTCGTACGATTTTCGAGTGAAGTAAGACTATGCGGACCAAGCTCAGCGAAAAAATTTATCGAGCCTTGGATAGCTTCCGTGTGGAAATTCCCTCTTGGGGTTTCGCAAACACCGGAACGCGATTTGGCAAATTCATCCAGCCCGCCGCCGCGACTACCACGGAAGAGAAGTTCAGCGATGCCGGGCAGGTGCATGCGGTCACCGGCATCTGCCCAACCATTGCTCTGCACGTGTTGTGGGACCTTCCCGAAGGCCCCGCCAGCGCTTCCGACGTTCTTCACTTTGCCAGTCGCTTTGGCGTGCGCCCCGGCTCCATCAATCCGAACCTGTTCCAGGATCAGATCTATAAGTTCGGTTCGTTTGGCAATCCGGACGAGAGCGTGCGCGGCGAAGCATTGCAGCACTCGAAAACGAGTATTCAGATCGCGAAGCAACTTGCTAGCCGCGACGTGTCTTTCTGGTTCATCGACGGGTCAAATTACCCTGGCACCGCTAACATCCGCGAGCGCAAGCGTCTCTTCGAGGACCACTTACAGCGCATTCACGCGGAGCTTGCTCCCGATCAGCGCATGCTGATCGAATACAAACCGTTCGAGCCGGCTTTCTATCACACCGACATCGCCGACTGGGGCATGGCACTGCATTTCGCACGCGCCGCTGGTCCGCAAGCCAAAGTTTTGGTCGATACCGGACACCATTATGCTTCGCAGAACATAGAGCAAATTGTCGCTTGGCTGCTCTCGGAAGGCATGCTCGGGGGTTTCCATTTCAATGACCGCCGCTACGCCGACGACGACCTGACGCTCGGGTCGATTGACCCCTATCAGGTCTTTCGGATTTTCCACGAAATTCTTTATTTCGAATGGGAGGCCGGCGGGGGCGCCGAAATCGCCTATATGATCGACCAGAGCCATAACCTGAAGGGCAAGATGGAGGCGATGATCCAGACCGTCAACATGGCGCAGGAGCTATTCGCGAAGGCGTGCCTGGTAGACTATCGCCGCTTATCGCAAGCGCAGAAGACGTCCGAGCTTGTCGAGGCCGAGTCCTGTTTGCTGGATGCCTTCGCCACCGACGTGCGGCCTGCCATTCGAGAATGGCGCTCCTCCAACGGCGTTCCCGAAGATCCCATGCAAGCGTTTCGAGACAGCGGCTATCTGGAGCGCATCTCCGTCGAACGCGCTTCGCGAAACATGTCGAGCGTTTCATCCTATGCCTGACGCGGTCACCACGGTCGAGCGAGAGCACCCCTCGTGTACTATTGGTGACAGGACAACGGAGTGAGGCGAGATTCATTCGAGCAAAAACAGCAGGCCGCGGCGTGGCTCGACCCAATCGTTGAAGTTGATCCTGGCACTCGTGTTTTCGAAGAATATCTGAAGCTCACAAAACCTCGAATCACGCTCCTCATCCTCATTTCTACGGCCGTTGGCTATTGCTTCGGCGCCGGTTCGCATTTGGACACTTTTACCCTGCTCAACGCTTTACTTGGCACCACATTGCTGGCTGCCGGGGCCGCAACGCTCAATCAGTGGTACGAGCGGGATATCGATTCGAAGATGAACAGGACGCGGACACGACCGATACCAGCGGGAACAATCGAGGCGCGCCATGCTCTCTACTTCGGCGTCGCACTATCGTTGTTGGGCGCAATCGATCTATGGAGCTTCACCAATTCGCTGGCTGCAGCTCTCGGTCTTCTCACCTCGTTTGCGTACTTATTCGCCTACACTCCCCTGAAACGGAGAACGCCGCTCTGCACGACGATTGGAGCGGTTCCCGGCGCGATACCGCCGTTGATCGGTTTTGCCGCGGCCAGTGGACATCTCAATCTAGACGCCTGGATTCTTTTTGGCATTCTATTTCTCTGGCAATTTCCCCATTTTCACGCAATCGCGTGGATGTATCGGGAAGATTATAAGCGGGGAGATATCAAAATGCTTGCTGTTGTTGAGCCGGATGGAAAGGCCTTGAGCCGGCAGATCATAGTGACCCTGCTATTGCTCATTCCAGTCACGCTTGCGCCCGCGTTTGTGCATATGGCGGGGAAAGTTTATTTCGTTGCGGCGTTTCTTCTCGGCCTCGGGCTCTTATATTTCGGAGTGCAGATCTGCATGCAGCGCACCTATGCGCGAGCGCGTCTTCTTCTGCTCGCTTCGGTGATTTACATGCCGCTTCTGTTCGCTTTTCTGGTATTTGATAATCCGAAGTTCACGCTTTGAGCGGCTGTCAATGCGGCTAGGCGACCTTGCGTTCTGAGAACTTACTCTCAAGGTTGGCAACCTTGATGCATCTCGCCACTCCGAGCAAGCTGAGAATCTTGATCTGAACCCAGGAAAGGTCAAATTCATACCAGGCCAACCCATGCCGCGCTGAGGTGGGATGCGCGTGGTGGTTATTGTGCCATCCTTCTCCAAAGGTGATCAGGGCTACCCACCAATTGTTGCGGGAGTCGTCACGCGTGGCGAAGCGGCGACGGCCCCAAATGTGGGTGGCTGAGTTGATAAGCCATGTCGCGTGCAGACCGACTACGAGCCGGACACAGGTTCCCCACAAGAGCAGCGAGACTCCGCCAATAGCGTACAGGATTACCGAAAGGATAACCAAAGGAACCCAGTGATAGTTATTGAGCCAGATATAAAACCGATGCTTTGCCAGATCTGGCGCGTACTGAGACATGCGGCGGGTGCTGCAATGGTTGGCCTCGCCGAACAGCAGCCAACCGACGTGCGCCCACCAGGCGCCCTCGCGGGGTGAATGGGGGTCGCCGGGGCGGTCTGAGTTCTGATGATGAATTCGGTGGGTTGCGACCCAGGAAATGGGTCCGCCCTCGAGCGTCAGCGCGCCACAAACAGCAAAGAAATATTCAAGGAGCCTGGGAATCTTGTAAGACCTGTGCGTCAGAAGGCGGTGGTAACCCATACTGATACCGAAACAGGTCAGCATCCAATAAAGAAAAATAGCAGCCGCGAAAGAGCGCCAAGTAAAGAAGAACACCGCGCCGATTGCGGCAACGTGAAGAATCACCATAACCATGAGCGTTGGCCAGTTCGTCTTGTCCCTGGCGGAAGTAAGAAAGAGGGTCCTGCCGTCGTGTTCTTGCATTCGTAAATTAATGGTTCCTGTTTAGTAGTTAGTAGTAAGATTGGCGATTGCAATAAGGCGCAAATTCGCGTACGAGTTCAGCTTGACGAGAGCACCGGTCGGCAGGCGAGCAGATCTCGAACGTGAAGCCGGTGGGGTTTCGACCCCTAAGCGCGGTACCGGTCTCTTTGAGATGTTCGAGCAGCCGCGCTCGGATGTCGCTGGCTTCTCCGATGAAAACCCACTCGCGCGCATTCGAGAGTGCATAGACTCCCGAACAGCCGGGCGCATTTTTCAAGATCGAGGTAGCGGTGAACATTCGCGCAGCACACTCTGCAAAAGCCATATGTCAGCTCAACCGGGTTGGAATTCCCAGCCGAAGGTTAGACATGTGTGACGGTTTTCGGACTGGTCTGCGCATACGGGCCTTCAACGCCTTTTCGGCGGCGTGCTTCTCACGTTCGACGAGTAGCGGGCGCAAATCAGCTCCCACCACCCGGTAGGTGTGGAATCTATCCAAGGCGGCCGGTCCGGCAAGTGACGCAGTGGTGAGTAGCTGGAGACAGAACATTGGCCCCTCTTGAACGGGTATGCCGTTCTGCAACAAGAGGGGCAAATCGACTTCTATAGAGAAAGCACTTATGGGATCCCGTTCCTGAATGCCGTGAAACAGAAAGCATCTCATGTTGCCGTTATGAGTGAATCCTTCGTATGAAAAGTGCATCGCTCACTCTTCGTGGCGGTTTGCAGAGTCATGGAATGATCTACAGGCCGCGCTTGAAGCCTCCTGGGTGCTGGCATCTAAGAAGCGGGAATTCAGAGGATCTGACTTAGTTCAGAAGACCTGAAGAATGGGCAGGATTGCTCAGACAAACCATTATACCAGAGGCTGATATGCTCGTCCGTAGAATTACGGGCGCGCGGCTCAGCCGTGGAACTTGGTCGGCGCATCTCCGCGATGACCACCCGCGGTTTCCGGATCGCGGCGTGTGTAGACATGGCCTACTGAGCCTCACAATAGACCTTGAGAGCTGGTAAGTTAGAGATGAGGTGAGGTGCGAGAGTGGTTGAATCGGGCGGTCTCGAAAACCGTTGAACCTTTGCGGGTTCCGTGGGTTCGAATCCCACCCTCACCGCCAGAATATCTTCAATAAGATAGCTTAAATCAGCATTCTTGGCGTGCAATAGCGTGCAATGCTGATTTAGAGTAGGGCAAGGCCGTTGGCGCTCAAGCTCTATCGCAGACACCGCATCGAATGCGAAGGCGGGCACCCGGAAGACACCCGTTCCGGCAGTTTGGAGAAGGGCGGCGACGCTGGGAAAAGTGCGCTTGCCTTACTCACGTCTCGGGCACGCTCGGCGGGAAATTCACTCGCAAGCAGATGGCAAGTCGGACTGGGAGGAAGCGAAGGCTCTGGTTGCGACTTGGGAAGCAGCGAACTCCTGGGACGGAAAGGTGCCGCCGCCTATGGCCGAACCGACTCCGTTGGCGTTTCCCGCTCGCATCACGATCGCCGATGCGACCAAAGTTTTCCTCAGTAACCGTTAAGATGCAAGGGTAGCGCCCGCGACCTTTCGCAAATATTGCACCTTCACGAAGCAATTGACAGCACTTGCAGAATCCCGCGGCTATGTGATGCTCGATCAATTTACGTCCGCGGACATCGACTTGTTCTATGCGAGCTGGAAGCTTGGCCCGCGCGCGAAAATCAAACGCCTCGGGACACTCAGATACTTCTTCCGTTTCTGTATGAACCGCAAATGGCAATCCGAGAATCCCGTCAGCACCGATATCAAGCCGCCGATCGGTGCGAATGGCTTCTCTAGCGCGCCGCAACAGAGTGTGAAGCCGACGATAGCCGAAGAGCGGGTTCTCGTGCGCTACGACCAATCGTTCTCGAAGCGTACCATCGTCGCGTAGGCTTTCATACCGGCAAGTTGAACGGGTTGAGATCACGATCGCCGTTCAGAATTCGAATGCATTCCAGAATTCACGGCTGGTTTAACAAGGTAAATCAACCCAAATATCGCCGCAATATGGACAATGTGCTACCCTATTTCCGCACGCCCAAAAAAATGCAGGCACCGTGGTATGCTCTCCATGTCCGTCCCCACTGTGAGGAAAAGATATCCCAACTACTAGCACAGAAGGGATATGAAAACTATGTACCGCACTATCGCTCTACGACGTCGAGGGGCCAGAGGACTTGCTCCCGCGCCAAGAGCGTCTTTCCGGGTTATCTATTCTGCCGATTCTTCTACGAGCCGACGGCGGATGTGTTGACGAATGGCGCCAGCATCGTGACGACACCCGGTGTTTTGCGCATTCTAGGAGGCCGGCCGCCTAAACCAGTGCCCGATTCAGAAATCGAGGATCTGAGGCACGTGATCGAGAGCGGGCTGCTGCCAGCCGAGTGCTCCTACCCAACCGTTGGACAGCACTGCGCGATCTCGCGGGGACCTTTAAAGGGTACCAACGGCGTTGTCCTGCGCTGTGGGCAGTCATGGCAGTTCGTGGTTTCGGTGAATATCCTTCGGCGAGCGGTCGCGGTCACGGTCCCCGGCGAGTGGATCGGAGCCGACTAGTCATTGCGGCCCGCGGAGTCGCTTTGGGCGCGTGGATCCATTGCTTGCGGCTAATCCGATGAGTCCCGTCCGGCTTCCGCCGGTCCAAACGAGCGTTGCCGCTTCATCAGGCATTCAGTCCTGGCGTAATGCGATGAATGGGTCGATAATGGATGCTCGCCGCAGGGGAACAAAGCTCGCGAGTAGGACCACGGCCAGCAACACGCCCAAAACCGCCAGAAAGGCTTCCGGATCGAATGCACCTGCGCCGTACGTCAAATCGGGCGCGTCGGGCAGCACAATGAACGCATGTAGCAACCCGGAAACGCCAAATGCTCCGATCAACCCGATGGCCGTACCCCATGCCACAGGTCGAAGCGTCTCCGTTCCCACCAGGGTGACGATGTCGGATGCCGTCGCGCCTAAGGCCAGTCGGAGGCCAATTTCACGCGTACGTCGCGATACGAGCTGCGAAACCACGCCATATATGCCCAAACACGCGAGCAGCAGTGCGAGTCCACCCAGTATGGATGCAGCAAGAGCCGGTGCTCGCGCCATCAACTCCTGAACAAGCACTGGCCCGTGTTCCATGCTCACGATGTAGGTTCGCGCGGACAAGTTTGAGTTGACGTGAGTCAAGGTTTCGGCGAGAGGACTAAGCACGCGAGCTGGCGCGATCGCAGTGCGAACCAGAAACAGAGCGCCGCCATCGTGCAACTTCCGGGGCATATAAACATAGCCCTTGTCCTCTTTCGACAAGTAGGTGCTGCGAACCGTTCGAACGACGCCGATCACGGTCAGCGACTGATGGCCGAGGATGTCGCTCAACCATGAGGCCGCAGGTGTCAGCCTTTGGCCTACAGCTTCGCTTCGGGGCCACAGACGCGCGGCAGTGGACTCACTAACGATGGCAACGGGAGCTTCTCGTTCGATTTCCGATTTAGTGAACGTGCGGCCCCTTAGTACAGGAATGCGCAGGGTCGAGAAATATTCATCGGAGACGCCGTTAAAGACGCAGCCGAGCGCCATCCCGGCATCGTTTCGAAATAAGCCGCTGCCAGTACCCAGGAACGGGACGCGATCAGCCCAGGCCACAGATACAACGGCCGGAACCGTCTTCATACGTTCCAAGGCTTGTTGTTCAATCTTGAGCCGTTCCGGTGCTGTCCCCGCGATGCCCCGGGTATCCATCCCCACTACGGCCAGATGAGGGACATCAAAACCCGCATGGATCGTGGCCGAACGCGCCGCGCCTCGAAAGAGTAGCCCCGCGGCAGCAAGCAAGACAAGGCAACTCGCCACTTGCGCAGCGAGCAGAATATTTCGTGAGCTGCGGGCCATCCCGTGGCTAAACCCGCCCACAGCGGTTTTTTTCAGGACTAAGTTGATGTCACGGCTGGAGGCACGAAGAGCCGGGAAAGTTCCTACTCCAATGCCAGTGAGCACTGATATCAGCGATGTCCATGTGAACACGTGCCAATCGGGTGAAAGATCCAGTGACAGATCCGCGAGTCCGCTCGCTACCTGATGAATGACTTCGACGGCCTTGACCTGGAGCCACTCACATGCCGCAATGGACAGCAGCAAGCCCGTTATCCCGCCCAGTATGCCGATCGTCAAACTCTCCGCGCACAAATGCCAGATCACACGAGCGCGGCTGGCGCCCAGGGCGAGCCGTAAGCCGATTTCCTGTTCGCGGCCTGAATTGCGCGACGCGATCAGATGGGTCAGGTTTACGCAAGCGATGACCAGCACCAATGCGACTGCGACGAGTAGCGCCGCGCATACCGTTCTGAACCCCTCGAAGGCTCCTCCATCTGTCTGAAAGAAAGTCGCCTTGCTGAGGTCTAGGTGAACGTACTGCCCTCCGTCGAGTGGCCATCTCGCGCTCACGACCTTCAATTCCGCGGAGGCTTGTGCGTCCGATACTCCCGCATTCCGCCTTGCAAGCACCTGCCATTCTCGGGCGGTCGCATCACGCTGCCAATCTACGCCCGACATGATCATCGGCTGGGATGATGCCAGCGTCCAGACATCGGGTACTTGCGGCGGCAGCCCAGTTCCGGTGAAGCTCTTTGGCGCCACTCCCAAAATGGAAAGGCTGCCGCCTTGAAAACGAAGCGCCTTGCCATACACCTGTGGATCCGAATGTAACTTGGTGACCCAGAAGTCATGACTCACTATCGCGGCTTGCCCGTCTTTCGCGGTTAACGTTCGCCCAAGTTGGGGACTAACTCCCAATGCGTCGAAGTAGTTTGAAGAAACGAATCGCACTCGAACGATGTCCGTACTGTTCGCAGGCTCATCGGAGACCGCACAGATAACTGGTTGAGGCGCTGATGTGGCGAGCAACGATTGAAAAGAGCGAGTCATTTTGGAGAGGCGCTCGTAATCGGCCCAGGAAAATAGGTCCGAGTTGAACCCCGTCGTATGCCACCGGAGCCGAACCATTTCAGCGGGCGCATGCACGGGCAGAGGACGGAACGCCACTGAAGCATAAACAGTTAACACCACGGTGTTGATGCCAATACCCAAAGCCAGGGTGGCAGTCGCCAGCGCGGTAAATCCAGGCGCGCGGGCGAGCGTTCGGACGAGATAGCGAAAGCTCATTGTTGTTACCTAGGCATCCTATTCGCCACAATGAGCCGCGTAACGTTGGGTATCCGAGGGCTGCCAAGTCTCAATTGCGGAAAAAAGATGTTCGTTTTCGAAATCACATACAGGACCGATAGCGGCCGCATTGCGGTCGTCTTGCTGGTTGAATGTTCAGGATAGCGCCAACCGCTCACTGCAACTGCGACGGCACCTGGCGCAGGCGCCAGTCTCCCGCAGTCATGCTCGCATCCGTTACCTGGCAAGCCGGACCGGCGTCGGTTAAGAGGCTGCCGTTACTCGAATACCAATGGTGAATGGCAGTGGATGGCTTGCCGAAAAACCATGAGAAAAACGCGAGTTCGGGCAAGTGATACGTGAAGCCATTCCGCATGACGATGGGCGGCGCGTTCAGTCCGTCGAGAGGTGTGCCTACTTCGAATGTGTTTTCACAATCGGTAGAGTCCGCGCCTCTGGTCCAGCCGGGCGCCGTGTTGGTGAAGAACGGATCGTTTATCCAGCCGGCAATCTCCTGCGCCAGTTCCCCGCTGTCTTGGAGCCCCTCGGGAAAAAGGCCAGTCGTATCAAAATCGATGGTCGCATAGGTTTGAAGCGGCGACCCGGTTGAACTGTGATTAACCGAGAGCGCAACAGCTGAACAGATTCGGGGGACCAATCGATTGAGCGACATCGTGGACCAGGAAAATTGCACATCTGCCGCGCTTGGAGATTTCACGGCGAGCTTAGGACTCCACGGTTTCACCGGTGCTTGCGCGCACATGACAGTAGAGAACGCCAGGCGGCTGTGAGTGCCCGTGATTCCAAGCATAATCGCGTGCGTTATTGCGTACCTTTAACAATTAAGCCCCTTATGTTTCTTTTTGACTATGTTTCGGCAGTATATACGGGTGTTCCATTGAAGTCAACTGATTAATTCTCAATGCCCCGGGTCGCGCTTGCGCGCTCGGAGTGAGATTCGCGAAATTCGGACAAAATGCAACAAAGCAATTGACAACTTTGTCCGGGATGGGTTATGCGTTCCATTTACCAACAATTCAGCGGCCGTGTTTTCTGCTCGTCCTGTGGCGGCAGCCTGCCCAAATCTTGTTATTCGCAGAGCAACCGCGCCGCGCCTTGTCCTCACCGGCGCAGTTTGCAGCGAGCCGATCTCTTCCCAAATCCATTTAATCGGCCCCATGATAATCCGCGTTTACAGGAACAGAACTATGGGATCAGAGCCAACCCGCAATGAGCAGCGGACCGTGGAGAAAAGCGCATCACGAATGGAAATGCGTTCTTCTCCCTCATCCAAAAACTGGATTGAGCAGTATCGCGAGCAAGGATTCGCCATTTTTGAGAAATTGATTTCCAGCGATTTGATCGACTCGCATCCGCGGTCGTACGAACAGTTGCTCCACCAGTACGGCGCGCATGAGCGAGGCTCGCTGGACCGGCTGCCCCCGGAAGAACGAGCCGCTTTGGATCGCGACATCGAGAATATCTACAGCCGGCCTGAGCTAAGTCTCCCGTTGTGTCGCGATCAAGGGATCCACACTTTAGCGAGCGAACTCTTTGGCAGTGAGTCCGTCTCGTGGACACCCTTGACGCTGATTTGGGGCGGCGGCGCGATACCGCACCGGGATCTGCTTGGGTATCGCGATCCGGCTTGTGAGGCCGTTCGACTTTGGATCGCATTGGAAGATCTTCACGACGAGAGTGGGCTGCTCTATGTAGTCCCGGGCAGTCATGAAAGCGCCTACCGGTACGACGAATTCCTGGATCAGCGGCCGGAGTTCCTGGAGATCCTGCGCAAGCTCGCCCGAGGAGGGACGGACGCAAGCTCATGGCACGTCCTGATGAAGCCCATCCTGGATCATCATCACGAAGAATCGGCATGCATTGAAGCGTCCCGCCCGAAACGCATTCTCCGATTTAAGAAAGGCGACGCTTTATTGTTCGATCCCGCTCTCGTTCACGGTTCACTCGTCGCCGGGGATCCTGCGCTAACTCGCAGGTTACGCTTCGCGCCGATGCTCAGTATCTTATCGCTGCGCATGTAATGTACAGAAGGCGCTCCGCTAACTCCGCGGTCATATCTTCATCACCGTCCTCCAGTATCAGTAGCTCTCTATTAGGATATGTTTGACGATCATAATACTGTATCGCGCGGCGAAGTAACTGGGAACGATTACGTGTCGGCAAAATACAGCTGACCAATGGAAGTCGTTCCACGGCAGCCTCATCCATCTGGTCAAAAGTAATCATGCGCAGCCAGCCTCTATGTGCTTTGGCAGACCAGATCAGCGCCTGGTCCCAATCGGGCGGGGTAGTCGATACGGCGGAAAGCAGAGCCAACGCCACACCCGCTGCGCCTTGAAGAAGGCCCGTCATAGGGACATCACTTACCAGAAATTCTCCCATGCCGGGACACGGGACGCCATAACTCGCCTATACCAATACCGTGCGGCATCCGCGAAGAACTCGTCCGAAGTCGCCTGGAAGAAGCGGTTGAACAGATGCGCGAGTCCTGAGCAGCCGGCATGCAATCCGAAGGTTCGAGGAATATCGCTCCGTCCGTTTCTTGCCAACCTGGACGCTCCCTCGATCGCTGCGAATTCCCAATCGGCTCGGCCATAAAGTGAACTCGCGTTGAGCAGCAACGGGAGAATCTTCAAGCTCTCGAGCGCTGGTGCGGGCGCATCGAGTCCCGCGATCAACGGAAAGCCCTGACATGGGTCAGACATGACCCTGCTATTCAAAAGCCATTCAATGGCCCCGCTGATTGTCTCGTCTAACCGCGGCGCGCAAGAATCGATACATTTCAGAACTAGCAATGAGCCAAGAATGCCGCTAACGCCATGAATTCCGAGAATGTACGGCTTGGCACCACGGCTGACATTTTGCCCTAATCGTTGGAAAACACTCTGCGCCGCCTGATCCGACGGTGCCCATGTAATACCAGCCGGAGTTGCCTCCGCCGAGGTAAGGATTCTGTTTGCAAGATAGTCAAGCGTTTCTCGGCAGCCCGGAGGCGTGTTGGTTGCACAGATGTAAGTCAGCCCGCCAGACACGCCTTCAAAGAAATCGAGCGGGGCGTCGTGTTGGCGCGACCGCTTCATCATCGATTGAAGGTGGAGCGGAAAGGGAATGCCGGTGGCCCGGGCCGGGTTTCGCTGCGTAATGTGCGAAGCCACCCAGCATATTCCCGCGCCACCTCTGAAAAACCCGTACGGCATCCATCCCGGATTCAACCCATTCAATGCAGAGTTTAGGAATGTTACCGAGGCAGCCTCTGTAGACGGCAGCTCGAGAGTTCTACCGATATAACTCAGGCAAAGCGCAAGTCCAGCATCCCCAAAACCAAGAGAATCGGGATATTCCAGTTCTGTGTACCACCTCCAGAGTGGATCGAAGGCAAGGAGGCCGGAAGAAATCTTAGTGATAATATTAAGTGCCTCCTCTCGATCGCTGCCTGACAACAATTCAATCCAGTGAGGCCGCTCGCACATAGATAGTTCGGTTATTGGATAGTCAGCCAGAAAGTAGATTACGCCTTCTTAGCCTGCTGAATGAGAAACTCTACTGCTGGCGTCTGTGCTTCGTACCTATGAAAGATAGTTGACATACGTTTGGTAGAAGACACCATTTCACGGTTCTCTAATAAGCTCTCGGTAAGATGTTCAATCCGCCGCGGTGAACACTGCTCCGGTGGACACGAATGGCCAAGACCGTGATGTTCAATGCGGGCTGCATTGGAAGGTTGATCCAAATCTAATGGGATCACAAGGACAGGCACGGCCGACAGTATGCATTCCTTCAGTGTACCGAGCCCCCGTGTGTGATACATAGGGACGCACAGCTGATCCACTCTAGCTGGCGAGGATCCGCACGCATCGTTGCCCTAATGTTAGGCGGAAGAGGCAGGAGGTGAGGTATGTTGTCAGCTCCAAGATCGCCAGCGATGATCAACTGGACAGGGAGTTTCTCGAACGCTTCTATGATGCTCTTGATAATGGCTGAGTAACTGTTTTAACGTTTTGTTTGCGTTCCAAAGCTGCAGTACACCAGAGGTTGCGATACGTGTAAGTCAGTCGGTGTGTTCTTGCGAATTCTATCGCGAAATACCGACGGCTCAGCATAAAGCCGTTCTTCCATTTGGGAAGTCTCAATTCGATGCTCGTTCGGCAGGCAGAATTCCTTCGGACAGAGTGCGACTTCCGGTATGCCAGCCAAAGATGTGCCTGGAGACGGCAGCCAGAGCCATAGCGATACGATTCGGCAGCCAATCTTTTCGCGCAAAAGCCGCCCGCAGTCCGCTGCAATAACGCCGTCGCAAACCAAAATATCGAAATCCATCTGAGCGATTTCGGCTGCTAAGATTTCAGCTCCGGTTTGCTTTCGATATGCGAAGAGCGTTTCGAACACAATTCTTCCCTGAGGAGCGCTAAAGAGGTCAACGGGATCTGTTGAACGACGGCCGTCCTGACTCATCGAACGCGACGACGTCGCTGTCGACCACGGTGTCACCTGGCAGCCGGGTCGAGTGCTCTTGCGACGGCTTGGCATCTGGGCGCGAAGGCCTTGTTGCTGCGTGATCGAAACTATACCTTGCCGGCGCTCTGTATTCTCAACGCTCGAGATCCGTCTAACTTCAGTTTGTATTGCCATTCTTGGCCTTCGGGCAATTTGGCCACCCAAGACAGAGCATTGATTCGACGAAAGAAACTTTACCTTTGCTCATCGTTCACCGTGAACTTGCAATTCTCCTATATAATTCAATGCGGCCGTGCATCAACGTAACGTTCCGGTCGGCAGCGCTGGCTTATGGCGATAAAGCAATTGGCGTCATCCTGACCGGTCAATTGGACGATGGCACCGCGGGCTGCTGGGATATCAAGCGGCGCGGCGGGACGATCGTCGTACAGCATCCGGAAGACGCCGCGTTTTCTTCGATGCCCTTGAGCACGCTTCGGGAAGTAGAGGCCGATTACATGTTGCCGTTGATTGAAATCGGTCCTCTTCTGGGTCGGCTTTCGAGTGGAAATGGAAGCGGTGAGATCCGGCTACAGGAGGAAAACCTTGGCATGCAGCCGAAAGTCGTCGATCTAACTTGTCCCGAGTGCCGCGGGACGATTTGGGAGGTGCCGAAAGGGCCTTCCATTCAATACCGATGCCGAGTCGGCCACAGTTACTCGCCACGCAGCATGCTGGCGGAGCATACCGCGGCGCAGGAAAAGGCGCTCTGGGCGGCGCTTGTGGCGCTTGAAGAGGGCGCGGTGCTCGCAGTCAAACTGGCGAGGCAATTGGAGCCGCACCTGCGTGAGCAACTGCTGCATGAGTCGCGCCAAAAGCAGCGGCAGGCGGCCGCCATTCGCAAAGTAATTCAGGAGCAACCCGTTTTTAGCCTGGATTGAGATACACTTTACCTCACGTGACTACTTCCGAACCGAAGGGTTCAGGAGTCTTCGGCCTGAAACCCAGGATTCTACTCGCCGACGATCACAGCCTGGTGGTGGCCGGCCTTTCCAAGCTCTTGGAAAAGGATTTCGAAATCGCCGGCGTAGCAAGCAACGGGCGCGAATTGGTGGAGCTCGCGGAACAACGCCGCCCGGATCTGATTCTCCTGGATATCTCCATGCCGCTGCTGAACGGTATTGAAGCCACGCGCCAGATTTGCAAAACGATTCCTAAAGCCAAAGTGGTGGTTCTCACGCAGCAGACGGGTAAAGAGTACGTGCAAGTTGCGTTGCAAGCGGGGGCTCGCGGTTACGTGGTGAAGCAATCCGCGCCGACGGAATTAGTGAAAGCGCTCCGGGAAGTGTTGGCGGGCCGGTTTTACATCACGCGCCTGGTGATCCCTAAGGAGGTCGCCAGTTTGCTCGATGTGGGCGGCAATCCGCTCGAGTGGTTTGCCGGCAAGCTCACGCCGAGGCAGCGCGAAGTTCTGCAATTAGTAGGCGAAGGAAAGTCGGGTAAAGAGATTGCCGACATCCTGGAGATCTCGGTCAAAACGGTGGAGTTTCACAAAGCGAAACTAATGGACCAGCTCGGCCTGCATACAACGGCCGAGCTGACGCGCTACGCCATTGAGCACGGAATCATTTAGAACGGGGATAATTGAAGCCAGTTTCAATGGCTAAGCACATGGCGAGAGATTGACGGCTTAGAACGCCTCGGCGCCCGCTTCCGCAACGGCCTGGTCCTGTTTGCCCAGGCCGCCGCTGACGCCGACGGCTCCTACGACTTGGCCGCCCCTTTTCAGCGGAATGCCGCCTGCGAAGATCATCACGCGACAATCATTTGAAACGTGGATGCCGAAGAACTGGTCGCCGGATTGGCTATTCTCGGCCAACTCTTTCGTAGAGATGTCGAACGCGCGCGCGGTCCAGGCCTTCTTAATCGAAATATCGACGCTGCCGATCCAGGCATTGTCCATACGCACGTGCGCGACCAGGTTTCCGCCTTGATCCACAACCGCGATGTTCATGGGCTGGCCGATCTCTCGGGCTTTCTGTTCGGCGGCGACGATGATTCGCCGTGCGTCCGCGAGTGTAATCATCTGTTCTCTCCTTGAAATTGGGTGCTGATGATGCAGCGGTTAGAGCGCACAGGGCTGTTGCCGCCCTGTTCACGATAGCCGCATGCCAACCGAGACCCGCCCGTGCCGTAAAGGTTTCAGTTTCGATTGCGCAGCATGCGCAAGCCTTGCAGCAGGTAATCGCAGATGGAGACAATCAGGAAGACGAGCAAGAGAATGTATGTGTCTATCAAGCGATGTTGCATGTAGACTAATCGGCTGGATGCCAGGAACACGACGATCACAGAAATTTCAATGAACGTGTTCGCCTTGCCGAAAGCGTTGGGCTTGAACGCGGTGCTGCGAGTTCGAGTGTAGACCACAAGAGAGCCGGTCAGGATCAGTACGTCGCGGGAAATAACGGCAACGGTGACCCAGACCGGAATGGTCGAAAGACCAGTGCGAAGGCAAAGAGTTAAGAACGCTACCGTCGTTAACAGCTTATCTGCGAGGGGATCGGCCAGTCGTCCGAACTTCGAGCTTTGATTGAAGCGTCGCGCCAGCGTTCCGTCGACCGTGTCTGTTACACCCGCAAACAAAAACACGCTCAGCGCGGAGATATCATACCCGCGCATGCACAACCACCCGAATGGAGCTATCAGCGCGATTCGCATGGCGGTCAACAGGTTCGGAAGCGTGCGCCAAGTGGTCTTTTCGCGGCTGCTCGGAACCGTGGAGACATTCTCAGGGCGCATATAAAGATGCTAGCGGCTGCCGCAAGCGAATCTAAGATGAACAGAATAGATCATGACTCCTAATCCCGCGCTCGGTGTGTTCTTCCATTGGCTCGGCGGCCTGGCCTCCGGAAGCTTCTACGTCCCTTACCGTGGCGTGAAGAGGTGGTCCTGGGAAACGTATTGGCTGGTAGGCGGAATCTTCAGTTGGATTATCGCGCCCTGGGTGGTTGCGCTCTTCTTGACGCGCCACCTGCTTGCGGTGCTTTCCTCGGCTTCCGGAGGCACACTGTTCTGGTGCTTCTTCTTCGGATTGCTGTGGGGCGTCGGAGGTCTGACCTTTGGCCTCACCATGCGTTATCTCGGTTTGTCCCTTGGAATGGCCATCGTCATGGGCCTCTGCGCCGCTTTCGGGACGCTGATGCCGCCTATCTTCAGCGGTACCTTCGTTTCGCAGGTCTTGGATACGCGGCCCGGGCGCGTGATTCTGCTGGGGATCGGCGTTTGTCTCGCCGGCATTGCCATCGCCGGTCTTGCCGGCGTCTACAAGGAGCGGGCAATGCCGCCCGAAGCCCAGAAATCCGCCATTCAGGAATTCAATCTCAAGCGAGGATTCCTGGTCGCGCTGCTTTCCGGCGTGATGAGCGCATGCTTTGCATATGGGCTCGCAGCCGGCGATCCCATCAAAGCTCTCACAGTGCAGGCAGGAACGCCAGGTCTATGGCGTGGATTACCTGTCTTAGTAGTCGTCCTCATCGGCGGGTTCACAACCAACTTCATATGGACCGTGTTCTTGAACGTGCGCAATAAGAGTGGCCACGAATATCTGGCGGCTGAATTACCCGTCGGCCTCGGAAGCGCCGGGAACCCGCAGCCCATCGAGGAGACGGCTCTAACCGGCCCCACCACCAGCGTGCTCACGCATGCGCCGGCGGAAACTCTGCGCGAGACCGTTCGCGTGCCGCTGCTCCGCAATTACATGCTCTGCGCGCTCGCAGGCGTCACCTGGTACATGCAGTTCTTCTTCTACACGATGGGCGAAACCAAGATGGGAGCATACACATTCTCGAGCTGGACTCTGCATATGGCAAGCATCGTCATCTTCAGCACGCTGTGGGGCGTGGGCCTTCACGAATGGAAAGGCGCGGGCCGAACCGCGATACGATTGCTGGTCATCGGGCTCGCGACGCTGCTTGGCTCCACTCTCATCATCGGCTACGGAAACTATCTAAACGCGCCATTTCCGCGCTGAGCGTTGCTGTTCCGCTCGCTCGCGCTGAGCGTTGCGGTTACGCGCGCCCGCGCGCTTGGCACACGGCGCACGGACAGATTTTCCGCAAATGATCGAAAGAATAAATACCCGTGCTGTGCCCGTCGTTCCAAAAGATCCGCACCGCATATTGCCCCACCGGCTCCACTGAGTTCATGCGAAGCGTCGGCTTATACATCGGAAACAGCTCAGGCTTGGAGTAGCTTGCTTTCTGCGGCTCCGTTCCATGCGCCCCCGTGCAGGTCGCGCACGGGCATTCATCGCGCAGATAGGCCAGCGAGTAGTCGCTGTGGTGGCCGTCACGCCAATCGATCTTGATTCCCGTCGATTTCGAAATGGCGATATGCTCCGGGTCCGCAATCGCATTTTCTTGTAGTCCTTCTTGCATCGCTACTGAGCCGTAGGCACGCGTTCGATATCTCTTACGCCGGGAATGCGGCGGAAAGCGTTGATCACGCGCTCCAGTTGCTTCTTATCGCGCACATCCATCGTAATGTCGACAATCGCGCTCTCATCCGTGCGCGACGTATCGCCTCGCGCCTCCAAGGTCCGAATGTTGGTCGATTCCGTATTCAGAATGGACGTGAGCTGATGCAAGATCCCCGGCCGGTCATCGGTGTAGATGACCACTTTCACGGGAAGCGGATCGCTGGCACTCCGCGCCCACTCCACATCGATCTTGCGCTCGGCCTCGTACATCAGGTTCTGCACGTTGGGACACTGAGCCGAGTGCACGGCGATTCCTTTCCCGCGGGTGATATAGCCGACGATCTGCTCGCCACGGATCGGGTTGCAGCACTTTGCGCGATACACCATCACATCGTCAGCGCCTTTGACATGAATAGTCAGGTCGGCGTCGCCGATCGGCGCTCCTGGCGCTAGTTGCGGCCGCGAAACCAGCGGCGTTGGAGCAGCAATCTCCGCCGGCGGCACGTCGTCCGGAGCGACCTTTTGCAATACCTGGCGAGCGGAAAACTTGCCGAACCCCAGCGCAGCGTACAGATCCTCGGTCTTGCTGACGCCGTATTCGCTGGCCACCGATTCCAGATCGCCGCTTGAGATCCGACCGAGGCTCACACCCATGCGGCGCGCCTCTTTCTCCAGCGATTTCTGCCCGATCTCGACCGCCTTGGCACGCTCTACGGCATTAATAACGTGCTTGATCTTATTTCGTGCGCGGGAAGTCTTGACCACCCCCAGCCAGTCTCTGCTCGGCTGGTGGCCCGGCTGCGTCAAAATCTCCACCACATCGCCATTGCGCAGCACGTATTTCAGCGGCTTGATCGAGCCATTTACGCGCGCGCCGACGCAGGTGTTCCCCACATCGCTGTGAATCGCATATGCAAAGTCGATCGGTGTGGCGTCGCGAGGCAGCACGATAACGCGGCCGCGCGGCGTGAACGTGTAAACTTCTTCCGAATACAAGTCCACTTTGAGCGTCGAGAGGAAATCGCCCGAATCCCGCATCTCGCTCTGCCATTCGACTAACTGCCGCAGCCATGCGATGCGCTGATCCTCTCCGCCCGGTCCCTTGCTGCCTTCCTTATATTTCCAGTGCGCCGCGATGCCGTCTTCCGCAATGCGGTGCATCTCAGCCGTTCTGATCTGCACCTCAAAGGTCATGCCACCCGGCCCGATCACCGACGTATGCAGCGATTGATACAGGTTCGGCCGCGGCATGGCGATGAAATCTTTAATGCGGCCGGGAATCGGGTGCCACTCATTGTGAATGACCCCGAGCGCCGCGTAGCAGTTCTTCACAGAATCGGTGACGATGCGCACCGCCAGAACGTCGTATACCTGGTCGAGCGTGATCTTTTGCCTCTTCAGCTTCTGGTAAACCGAATACGCGCGCTTCACCCGTCCTTCGACGCGCGCCGGAATATCCTCGCGCGACAGCTTGTGCTCGATATCCGTTTGCACCTGCCGGAGCCAATGCTCATGCTCGTGCCGCTTCGATTCGATCTCGCGCATCAACTCCGCGGATTCCTCCGGATGCAGCGTCTCGAACGCCAAGTCCTCCAACTCGCCGCGAATTTTTCCCATCCCGAGCCGGTGCGCGATGGGCGCGTAGATATCGATGGTCTCTTGGGCAATCGCTTCCTGCCGCTCGCGCGATAGTGAATCGATAGTGCGCATATTGTGCAGCCGGTCCGCGAGCTTGACGATGATCACCCGAATGTCGCCCGTCATCGCCAACAGCATCTTGCGCAGGCTCTCGGCTTGACGATCCTCGCGATTCGCCAGGCTGATCTTGCTCAGCTTTGTGACTCCGTCCACGCAGCGCGCAACACTTTCGCCAAACTGTTCCTTGAGGTCTTCCAGCTTCGCGCTGGTGTCTTCCAATACGTCGTGCAGCAATCCGGTCTGCAAGCAGACCATGTCCATCTGCATGTCCGCCAGAATGTGAGCTACCGCCAGGGGATGTGCGATGTAGGGCTCGCCCGATTTGCGCTTCTGATTCTTGTGGTGCTCGGCCGCGACGCGATAGGCGCGGTCCAGTCCCGTCAGGTCCTCTTTAGGACGGAGCGCGCGCACCTTGTCTTCTAAACTTCGGTACAGCTCCTCTACCTGCGGCAACTCCAAAACACTTGTCGACATTGAGTCTTATCTACTAGATTAGATGAGATTGCGCGCCGCCCGGTTCATTCGAGTGCTTTCAGCAGCTCTCTGCGCACCGGCCAGATCGCGATAACGCGCTTGTCGACCACCTCAAACGTACCGGCGGTCAGCAATCCAGTCAGGTCGGCTGCATTCGGCTGCGCGTGCTCCCGCGCTAATTCCAGCTTCAACATCTTCGTGTCAATTTCTAGTTGGCTGCGGATGGTCTCCGCCATGGCGGCATTTGCACACTGCGCGTCCAATTCCAATTTGAATTCCTCGCTATGCTCATCGGCCGGCCCAAGGGAGAGCACCACCGGATTTGCAAACTGAAGCGAAATCGCGAAGATGCGCACAGCAACCGGCAAACTGGCGGGGTTCTTCAGCGCGCTTTGCGATATTCGCGCCCACACGGGCTGTTCAGGGATTGCCTCAGCGAGCGCATGCCCTGCTGGACGGACTGCGGTTGCGGCCGTGCGGTCCGCGCTCAGAGCCAGACCCATTACGTCGGGCTGGATAGCCACAAACGAAGCCCACCGGCCCTCTTTGCTCGTGGGCGCCGAACAAATCGCGCCCATGCAATCTGCGCCGTGCGTGGCAGCATATTTTCGCAGCTTATTCCAATCGAACCGGCCCCGTATAGCGAAGAAAATCTGCCCGCTATCCGCGGCTCCTGCGATTGCGTCAATATCTTTCCGATAATCGAGGTCCGTTTCGCGCACGAAGCTGCGGTAATCGGCCTCTTCCGCTTTCGCCGTACCCGCGAACACCCGCAGCACGCCGGCGCGCCGCAGCGCCGTCACATTCACATAGAAAATGGTTGCGTCGCTTTGCGGCAGCAATCGAAACAGATCCCGATCCGATCGCACGAATCGATGCCGGTAAAATTCGAGTCCCCAGAGTAGCGCCGCAATCGACACCGCCAGCAACCCAAAAACCAGCCAAGGCTTCGATTGAGCGCGCAACGAATTCCGATCTAGACTGCCGCCAATTCAGCCACGCGGGCCTTCGACCACAGGTCGAAATACGGGCTCAGCTCGCGCATCATCGAAGCAAACTGATCCGGATTCAAGGATTGTGCACCGTCGCTCATGGCCTTTTCCGGGTGCGGATGTACTTCCACGATCAACCCGTCTGCTCCGATCGCAACGGCCGCTCGCGACAACGGCGGCACAAGGCTGCGCTTGCCCGTCGCGTGGCTGGGGTCCAAAATCACCGGCAAATGCGAAAGCTCGTTCAACACTGGAATGGCCGTGATGTCGCACGTATTGCGGGTCGCGGTTTCGAAGGTGCGAATTCCGCGCTCGCACAAAATCACGTTCTGGTTTCCATGTGCTACCACGTACTCGGCCGACATCAGCAGCTCCTTGATAGTCGAGCTTAGCCCCCGCTTCAACATCACCGGCCGTTGCGTTTTGCCCAACGCTTTCAGCAAGGCGAAGTTCTGCATGTTGCGCGCGCCGATCTGCAGGATATCGGCATACTCAGCCACCATCTCGACATCGCCGTCGCTCATGACTTCGGTGATGATTCCCAGGCCGGTCGCGTGCTTCGCGCGCCGGAGCAGCTTGAGGCCTTCCAACTCCATGCCCTGGAAATCGTAAGGAGACGTCCGTGGCTTGAATGCGCCGCCCCGCAGAAATTTGGCCCCGTGCCGTGCTACTATCTCGGCTGTTTCGAGAATCTGCCGCTCGCTTTCAACCGAGCAGGGCCCAGCCATCACGATAAATTCGTCCCCGCCGATTTCTACACCGTTGACTCGTATCTGGGACTTAGTGGGCCGGAATTCGCGGCTGACGAATTTATATGGCGCAGAGATGCGAACCGCCTTCTCTACCTGCGGCATCGCCTCCAGCGATTCCAGGCAGGCTGTCACGTCCCCTACCCCGACTACGCCGATGACAACGCGCTCTTCTCCCTCGATCGAATGCACCTTGTAGCCGAACTCTCGTATGCGCTCGCAAACCGCATCTATCTCCGCGCGCGTCGCATGAAGCTTTATCGAGATGATCATCTATTCCATTTTCTCCATGAACGGCAAAAGCCCTGCAACACCCACCAGCAGGTGATAACATGAGGATTCTGGCATGAATCGCGCATTTGCTATCGCGCTACTCGCGATTGCTTCAGTTTTGCTCAACGCCGCGCCGGCTCAAGTCAAAGCAGCGAAGTCTTCGCAAACGAAGCCATCCAAAAGTTCGCCCTCGAAAGCCGGCACAACACACCGTAGGGTAAACGCCCGCTATTCCAGGCGCGCCGCTCCACGCCCTACTTATCAACTTCATCCGGACCCCGAACGCTACCAACAAATCCAGCAGGCGCTGGCCGATCGCGGCTATTTCAAAGGCCAGGTAAACGGCCAATGGGGAGATGACTCGGTGGACGCTTTGAAGCGCTTCCAGGCCGATCAGAAACTCGAGAACGATGGCAAAATCAACGCGCTCACGCTTACGGATCTGGGGCTTGGACCCAGGCATGACGGCGGCTCTGTAACTCCCGCCATGCCAGTGTCGTCTGATTCAGCAGCCACTCCGCATGCCGGTTCTGTCGAGAGTCCCGCTCCTCCTCCGCCCCCGGCGAGCAACACGCCTCCCCGCTAAACGGCCTTCGATAGGGGTTTGCGCGCATTTCGCGGCGTTCCTTGTCTTGACCATCGCCTTCGCTTTTCCGGTACGCGCCCTCGATCCGGTGAAGACCCTGAACCAATACGCACATCGCATTTGGGGCCAGGAAGAAGGCCTGTTCCAGCCGACCATTTATTCCATTCTCCAGACCAGCGATGGCTTCCTGTGGCTGGGCACGCAAGACAGCTTGATTCGTTTCGACGGCATGCGCTTTCGCGAATTCGATAGCCCCGATGCCTTGGCCTTTCAGCACAGCCTGATTCATGCGCTGCTCGAGGATCGGGCAGGAAATCTGTGGGTCGGCACTCTCGGCGCAGGCGTTGCAAGGATTGCTCCGGATGGCGCGATCACCCGCTATACCACCCGGCAAGGTCTGCCGAGCGATTCCGTTTTTTGCCTTGCATCGGATCCAGGCGGCGCGGTCTGGATTTGCACGAACCAAGGTTTGGCCCGGTTTCAGGATGGCCGCTTTCGCGTCTTCACGAGTGCGGACGGCCTGCCGACGAACGGCATGCGCGCGACTTGCGAAGCGGGCGACGGCACGCGCTGGGTGGCCGGTTTGGATTTTGGCTTGAGCCGCTGGAATGGCTCGCGCTTCGTCACCTATTCGGATTCGCGGGTTGCAGCTCGCGATAACATCACTGCGCTCGATTGCGCGCGCGACGGGAGTGTGTGGGTTGGAAGCGCGTCGGGGCTCACGCAGATTCGCGGCGCCTCTTCGTGCACTTTCACTTCCGCAAACGGTCTGCCCGACGACGCCGTTTCCGCGCTGGCGGAATCGCCCGACGGAAGCATCTGGATCGGCACCAACGATGGGATCAGCCGCTACCGCAATGGCGAATTCAGTGTCTACCGCACTCGCGATGGGCTCTCCCACAGCCTGGTTCTTTCGCTCTATATCGATCGCGAAGGCAGCCTCTGGGCCGGTACCAAAGACGGGCTTGACCAGTTCACTGACGGTAAGGTGACGCCTTACACAACCGAAGATGGCATGCCGAGCAATGATGCCGGTCCGGTGCTTGAAGACTCCTCTAACCGTTTGTGGATAGGCACGCTGGGCAACGGGCTGGCCTCGTTCGACGGCCACAGCTTCCACCGCTTAACCACGCGCGACGGCCTGGCCAGCGACACAGTTCTGAGCCTGGAGCTGGCGCCGCAAGGCGATCTATGGGTTGGCACCAGCAAAGGCTTGAACCGGCTGCGGAATGGAAAAGTGATCGGCGCGTTCACGCAGCGCGATGGACTTTCGGGTCCAGCCGTGCGTGCGCTATTCGTCGATCTCCAGGGAACGTTATGGGCAGGCACCAATAAAGGCCTGAACCGCTTCGAAGGCGGACGCTTCGTGCGCGCCGATATGGATGGTGTGACTCGGGGGAAGCAAGTGATCGCGCTCTCCGGGTCCCACGCCGCCAGGCTGTTCGTCAGCACTGATCCGCCCGATCTCTATTACATCGCGGCCAACTCGTCGGGTCACTACCCTCTCGATGTCATTCACTCGATTGATTGCTATTACCTCGATCATGTTCATCACGCCGCCTGGATGGGCACTCTCGGTTCGGGCCTGCTGCGCTGGGAAAATGGGAAGCTCATTCATGTCCGCGTGAAGGATGGCCTTTACGACAACCGCATCTACGGCATCTTGCGTGACGACCAGGCGAATTTCTGGATGGCCTCGAGCAAGGGCATTTTCCGGGTCAGCCAGAAGGAGTTGGAACTGTTTGCGGATGGCAAGATTCGAAGCATCACCAGCATTCCGTTCAGCACCGGGCAGCTTCGCTTCGAGTGTCAATCGGGCGTGCAGCCGGCGGCCTGTCGCACGCGTGACGGCCGTCTCTGGTTCTCGACCACTAGTGGGCTCGTCGTCGTGGATCCGAATCATCTGGTGAACGACAGGATTCGGCCTCCAGTGGAAGTGACCGCGATTCTTGTCAATGGTCAACGTGCCGCCACTGGCGGCAAATTAGAACTAAAGCCTTTCGAGAAGAATGTAGAGATCCGGTATGCGGGTCTCAGCTTCGTATCGCCGGAGAAGGTCACTTTCCGCTACATGTTGGACGGATACGACAAAGCCTGGACGGACGCGGGAACCCGGCGCGAAGCGTTCTTCACGAATCTGCCCCCGGGCAGCTTCCGCTTCAAAGTTATGGCGCGAAACGCCGACGGAATCTGGAGCAACCAAGCCGCGGTTCTGGCTTTCACCATTGAGCCCCGGCTGTATCAGCATCCCTGGTTCTTTCCCGCGGTCGCACTCGCTCTCGCGCTAGCCGGTGTGGCTGCCTACCGCGTGCGAATCCGGCAGCTCAATCAGAGATTCAATCTGGTTTTGGCGGAGCGGACGCGGATTGCGCGTGAGCTGCACGACACCCTGCTTCAGGGCCTTTCGGGGGTGACAATGCAGTTGCAGGCGCTGTGGACACGCTTGCCACTGTCGAAAGAAAAGCAGTTCCTCGGCGAGATTATCAAAGACGCCGGGCGTTGCTCAACGGAGGCGCGCCAGTCTCTTTGGGGCCTGAGAAGCGCAGGAGCGACCTCAATGGAGTTCTGCGGCAAGCTTGAAACTCTCGCGAGGCAGGCAGTCGATGGCAGGCCAGTCTCACTGGTATTCGGCGCGGACCCGGTTTCGCTTACGAGTATGCCGGAAACGGAATACCAGCTTTTGCGCATTGCGCAAGAAGGCATCTCGAACGCATTGGCACATTCGGGCGCGCAGACGCTTACCGTTCGGCTTGAGGTTCACGAAGGGACGCTTCAGCTTTGCATCCAGGACGATGGGGTTGGGTTTGCAACGGCAGTCCCCGGCGGCTTCGGGCACTATGGCCTGACTGGGATGCGTGAGCGGGCGGCCGAAATCGGCGCTAAGCTGAGTATCGTCAGCTCCAGGAGTACTGGAACTTGCATCCTGGTCGATCTCCCCCTCTCCTCGAGCACATCGGAAAGTAACGCAGATACCCGTTTTGAACATCAGATAAGTTAGGCTAACGTGGATACCGCAAGAACTATCAGCATATTGACCGTAGACGATCATGACCTTGTGCGCAAGGGGATCGCCGCCATATTGTCCACCGAGCCCGATCTGCACTTAGTCGCGGAAGCCAATACCGGAGCAGACGCTGTGAGTTTGCACCGGCAATACCGGCCGGATGTTACGCTGATGGATCTGCGCCTGCCGGACAAGAGCGGCATCGAGACCACGCGCGAAATTCGCTCGGAAGCGCCCAACGCGAAGATCATCGCCTTAACCTCCTATGACGGCGACCAGGACATCTACCGCGCGCTCGAGGCCGGTGTTCGCGGCTATCTGCTCAAGGAAATGGTTCATACTGAGATCGTCCGGGCCATCCGCATCGTTCATGCTGGCAAGCGATTTATCCCGCAGGAAGTCACGCAGCAGCTCAACGGCTATTTTCCGGAAGTCGCGCTCACGCCGCGCGAGGTCGAGGTCCTGAGTCTGGTTGCCCGCGGCTTAGGCAATAAAGAGGTGGGGGACGTGCTCGGCACCGCGCCGGGCACCGTAAAGGCCCACGTTCAAAGTATTCTTAGTAAGTTAGGCGCCAAGGACCGCACGCATGCCGTGACTCTCGCTTTGCGGCGAGGCATCATTCATCTCCACTCGCCAGATCTGGCGGCTTCTATTCCCAATGGTTGAGGCAGGCACCGGAAGGAAATCCCTCAAGCGGCTGTTCCCGAAAATAATTGCTTCTCTTGTTCTAAGTGTTGCAGTTCTCTATATTGTCGATTACTTACTGCTTCGATATCGCATAGCGGCCAAGCACAATGCATACGGAACCGTGACGGTGCAGCCCTATTACGCCGTGCCCAGAAAAGATCACAAAACAGAATTCATGTTCGATGATCCACAGGACCAGCCCTGTGTTAACTCGCTGTTCCCTCATTTTGGCGATAGTCCGTGCTGGTACCTGAATCGCAACAAGCAAGAACGCATTAACATGTGAGTGTTTTTTGTTGCTAGGATGAAACTGCAATGCCGTCTGTAGCCACGCGTGTCACTCCGGAAGAATACCTCGAGCGCGAACGAAAAGCCGAAATCAGGAGCGAATATCGGAATGGCGAAATCATCGCCATGGCGGCGTCCAGCCCCGCGCACGCGCGGATTGTAAGAAACCTGGTGAGTAACATTCCGACGCTACAGGAATATCTCACGATGGATCAGTACAAAGTCCACGTTGAGCAGTGGTCGCGCCAGCCGGACGAGCAGTGGCTATCTCAAGAATTCCATGACCCGAACGCAATGGTCAGGCTTGCCTCCGTCCGCATTGAGCTTCAGCTCGCCGATATCTACAGAAGGGTCAATCTAAAGTAGACTGCAATGCCGTCCGTCGCCACACGTGTCACTCCGGAAGAATACCTCGAGCGCGAACGAAGAGCCGAAACTAGGAGTGAATATCGCAACGGCGAAATCGTCGCCATGGCTGGCGCAAGCCTGGTTCACGCCCAGATCGTCAGCAATTTGCATTTTTGCATTCGCTTAGGGCTGGGTAGCGGCTCTTGCGGCGTTTTCACAACGGACCTCCGGCTCGCAGTACGCGCTGCCAACCTCTTCACTTACCCTGACGTGATAGTCACTTGCGGCGAAGTAGAGTTGGCGGATAATCGCCGCGACATTATATTGAATCCCGTCGTTCTCATCGAAGTGCTCTCCAAATCTACACAAGACTACGACCGCGGCGAGAAGTTCGCTGCCTATCGCAGCATTCCATCCCTAATGGAATATCTGACCGTGGCGCAAGACAAGATCCAAGTCGAGCAACACACGCGCCAGCCAGATGGACACTGGCTTCGGACGGAATTCACCGAGCCCACCGCCGTCATCACGCTCCCGTCCATCAACGTGGAGCTCCGCGTCGCTGACGTCTACGAAAAAGTGGCGTTGGCTTCCGCGCGAGACTAAGCACCCACCGCCGCTTCTTCCGGCACGCCCGCTTCTTTGCGCTTTTTCAGGAAGTTCATCATGGAGCGCAATTCCGCGCCCACCCGCTCGATTGGCTGGTCCTTCGCCGCTTCGCGCATCGCAAGAAAATTCTTCCGGCCTGTGCGGTTCTCTTCCAGCCAGGTTCTGGCGAACTCGCCCGATTGAATCTCCGCCAAAATCTTCTTCATCTCCGCGCGAGTTTTCTCCGTGACAATCCGCGGGCCACGCGTGTAGTCGCCGTACTCCGCGGTATCGGAGATCGAGTACCGCATATAGCCCAGGCCACCTTCATAGATCAGGTCCACGATCAGTTTCACCTCATGAAGGCATTCGAAATAGGCGATCTCAGGAGCGTATCCCGCCGTCGTCAAGGTCTCAAATCCAGCGCGAATCAGCTCGCTCACGCCTCCGCAGAGCACCGCCTGTTCGCCAAATAGGTCGCTCTCGGTCTCTTCTTTGAAGGTTGTCTCAATCACGCCGGCCTTCAGACAACCTAGAGCCTGCGCGTAGGCGAGCGCGTTCTCGAGCGCCCGTCCCGACGCATCCTGCGCGACCGCAACCAGCGCCGGAACACCCACCCCTTCGATGAACAGCTCTCGAACCCGGTGCCCGGGCGCTTTCGGCGCCACCATCGATACATCCACCTCCGCGGGCGGCTTGATTTCGCCGAAATGAATGTTGAAGCCGTGCGCGAACATCAGCGTCTTGCCTTGCGACAGGTGCGGCGCAATTTCATCCCGATAAACTTCGCCTTGCACATGATCGGGCAGCAGCAGCATAATGAAGTCCGCTGCTTTGGTGGCATCCGCCACACTGAGCACCTCAAGACCTGCCCCTTCCGCTTTGGCCCTGCTCTTGCTCGCCGCGTGCAGGCCAACCACCACGTTTAAGCCCGAATCGCGCAAATTCAATGCGTGTGCGTGGCCCTGGCTTCCGTACCCGATGATTGCGATCGTCTTTTCCTGGAGCGGCGCAAGGCTGCCGTCCTTCTCGTAAAATCTTTTTGACATTCGTTCCTTTTCCGATGAATCTTAAGGCAGCGCTCTACTCCGTGTGCTGCAATTCCAGCGTTTCCTCCGCGCCAGGTCCGCACCGCACGGGCGGGGCCAGCCGCAGCTTCTTGTTCTCGAGCGACATCGAAACCACCCCTGACCGCGTAACTTCAATTTCGCCGTAGCTCCGCATCACGCCGATGAATTCGTCGAGCTTTTCCGCTTCCCCCGTAGCTTCCAGTGCGAAGCCGTCGGTTGTCGAATCCACCACCCGCGCCTGAAAAATCTCTGCTTCCTTGAGCACCGCCGCGCGGCTCTGCTGATTCGTACGCACGCGGACCAGCACCAGCTCGCGGTTGATGGCCGCTGCGTCCGTTACATCGTTCGCCTGCAGCACATTAATCAGCTTGTTCATCTGCTTGATCACTTGCGCGCGAATGTTCGCTTCGACATCCACCGTAATCGTCATTCGCGAGAATGTGGGATCGAGCGTCCGCGCCACAGTCAAACTCTCGATGTTGTATCCGCGTTGGCTCAGCAGTCCGGTTACACGCATCAATGCGCCGGGCTTGTTCTCCATCAATAACGAAATAATCTGTTGCACGCTAGACCTCCACCGGTTGCGGAGGCCGCAGAACCATTTCGTTGATGGCGCCACCGGCCGGCACCATCGGAAACACGTTCTCGAACGGCGATACCTTCACGTTCAGCAGATACGGCCCCGGCTCTCTTACCGCTTCTTCGAGCGCGCGCGGCATTTCTTTCACTGAATCGACCGTTCGGCCTTTGAATCCGTATGCTCCGGCCAGCTTCTCGACATCCGGGAATGAATCGAGCTGCACTTCGCTCAAGCGGTTGTTATAGAAAAGCTCCTGCCACTGGCGCACCATCCCCAAATAGCCGTTATTCATCACTACAATTTTGATAGGTAGCGCATGATTCGCAATCGTTGCCAGTTCCGGAATCGACATCTGGAAACCGCCGTCCCCTACGACCGCAAACACCAACTTGTCAGGGCGTGCGAATTGTGCGCCGATCGCAGCCGGCAGGCCAAAACCCATCGAGCCAAGGCCGCCGGAGTTGATCCAAAGCCGCGGCTCGTTGAAACGAATCAACTGGGCGGCCCACATCTGGTGCTGCCCCACGTCGCTCGCGACGATCGCGCGGCCACCCGAGAGCCGGTCGATTTCCGCCATCAGGTGCTGCGGCTTTATCTCGGCGTCCGATTTCTCGGCAACCAGCGGGTGCTCGCCTTTCCATTCGCGAATCTGCGTCCACCACGCCCGCCGCGCGCCCGCCTGCTTCCCCTGCATCGTGGGGGCCAGCTCTTTCAACTCACTGACCAGTTTCGGAATCACGCGCCGCACATCGCCCACAATCGGCAAATCGGCGTGACGATTCTTACCGATCTCCGCCGGATCGATGTCCACATGAATCACCTTCGCATGCGGAGCAAAGGCCGACAGCCGTCCGGTGACACGGTCGTCAAAACGCACGCCCAAGGCGATGAGTAAGTCAGTGTTCGACATTCCCATATTCGCCGCGTAACTGCCGTGCATTCCAGGCAGGCTGATAAAATTGGGGTGCTCAGCGGGCAACGCGCCTAAACCCATTAGCGTGCAGACCGCCGGTGCATCTAGAAACTCCACTAAGGCGCGCAGTTCGTCGTTTGCGTTGGCCGCGATGATTCCACCGCCCGCATACACGAAAGGCCGCTCCGCCTCCCACATCATCTGCGCCGCGCGGCGGATCTGGCCCGTATGCCCTTCGCTGAAAACCTTGTACCCGGGCAAATGAACTTCGGTCACCGGCGTGTAATGCGCTTGCCCCTGAAAAACATCTTTCGTGATATCGATCAGCACCGGCCCGGGGCGCCCCGAGCTAGCCACGTAAAACGCCTCGTGCACAATCTGCGGCAACTCGCCGATATTCTTCACCAGGAAATTGTGTTTGGTCGCAGATCGCGTAATGCCGAATGTATCAGCCTCTTGAAACGCGTCGCTGCCCATCAGCTTGGTCGGCACTTGACCGGTTACGGCAACGATCGGAATAGAGTCCATCATCGCGTCCACGAGGCCGGTCACCAGGTTTGTGGCCCCCGGTCCTGAAGTCGCGCAACACACTCCGACCTTGCCGGTCACCCGCGCATAGCCCTGCGCTGCAAACGCGGCATTCTGTTCATGACGTACCAATACGTGCCGAATCGGATGGTCGTAAAGCGCGTCATATAAGGGCAGCGTCACACCGCCCGGATAACCGAATATGCACTCGACTTTCTCGCGCGCCAGGCACTCCAAAAGAATCTTTGCGCCCGATACCAGATTTAACGAATTAGTCACTTGCGAAAACCTCACCATTAGAAACTTTGACAGGAATGCTCACGTCCGAATGCCCCGCATTTACCTCGAATAAATCAAAAGGCCACCTGGCTGGTCTTGGTATACCGCCGGTGGCCCTCAAATTTGAAACTCGTGAGCCCCTACGCAGTGTCAGGCGTAACGACTGTCTGGAGCTGGTTCATATCACGATTACGTCGCTTCCGGGACCCGGTAAGGCTCTCGTTCGCTTCGTATACCCTACAGTAGCCCACAAGAGATTTTTATGCAAGAGAATCGTAGCATAAAATCTGCTTATGGAAGCACTCGGAATGCGCTACTTTTCTCTCATGTCCTCGGCCACCAGCGGCATGCCGGGCTCCATATGAGCCTGCGATTTCACGTTGTAACGACCGCGGGACGCGAATAGCTTTTCCACTTCTTCCCGAGGCAACGCGCGTGCGCCGCCCAGCATCTCAGCCACAAATGTAATGCGCGCGAAATGTTCTACAATCTCCATCCGGAAAAACGCCTGCCACACATCTCCGCCGAAGGTGGTGCAACCGTGATTCTCCAACAGCAGCGCATCGTACTTGGGAATCAGCGGACGCATGCCGTCGCTTAGCGCGGGCGTTCCCGGCAGCCCGTACGGAGCCAACGGTACGGCTCCCAAATTAATGATTACTTCGGGCAACAAGGCCTTATCCAGCGCGCGCCCCGCCGTGGCAAACCCGGTTGCAACCGGCGGATGCGCATGCACTACGGAACACACGTCCGGGCGCATCGTGTAAATGGTAATGTGCATCGCGATTTCGCTCGTGCAGTCGTGCGTTCCCTCTACTATCTGGCCGGTCATGTCCACCACAATCAGGTCTTCCAGCTCGACCATGCCCTTGCTGACGGCGGTCGGGGTGCACAGGATGCGGTCGCTGTCTAGCCGGATACTCACGTTTCCGTCGTTCATCGCGACCCAGCCTTTTTCATAGATGCGATGGCATACGCGAACGAGATCGTTGCGGTTTTCCTGCTCAGTTTTGCTCATGCGCAACCGCATTCTATCAGGCAATTTTTCGAGCGGCGGCTACAATTAAGCGGTGGAAAAACGGCGGATGTGCCCCAATTGCCGGGCGTTCATTACTACCAGCGATCGTGTGTGCCCATACTGCGGCATCCAGCTAGGACCGCGCGCCATCGATCTTCGCGCCAGCCAGTTTGCCGCCTCACTCGTTCCGCGAGGTAACGTCACCGCTATTGTTTTCTTGATCATCAATGCGGCTCTATATCTCATAGAACTGATTCTGAGCTATAAAATATTCAGCGCCTCGCCGGGCACGCTGGATCCCCGTGTGGCGGCGCTGATGGGCGATAAGAACCCATACTTCATCTTTGTGCTCCACCAGTGGTGGCGCTTGATAACCGCCGGGTTCCTACATGGCGGATTTGTCCACATCGCGATGAACGCGTGGACGCTGTTAATTCTGGTTACGGAAGCGGAACAGTTCTACGGCACGAGCCGCGTCGTCTTCACCTACATATTTTCGACCTTCACCGGCTTCTGGCTCAGCACTTTGTGGTCGCCTCACAGCTCGTCGTTAGGCGCCTCCGCCGCCTGCTTTGGATACTTCGGCTTGATGCTTGCTATGGCCGTGCGCCGACGCACCGATCCGCTTGCGCAAGCGGTCCGGGCTCACTACGGGCAATGGCTTCTGTTCGGACTGTTGCTCAGCATCCTTCCGGGCGTCGATATGGCCGCGCACGTAGGTGGTTTCGCCGGAGGCTTTCTCATTGGAGTGGTCGCGGGACTGCCGGGACTTCCCAATACGCCCCGCGAATCCCTGTGGAAAATTTTGGCCGCGGTGGCCGTCGCGATCACCCTTTATGCGTTTTGGCAGGACTTCTTGTCGTACCATGCTCTTATACGACAACTGAATAGTACGTAAGGTCAGCAGGCGCTTCCTAAGCGCCTGAGGCAACCCTCGTGGCTCAAGTCTTCTTGCTTCGTGGGGCCAAGCAACTGTTAACCTTGCGGGGTCCAAGCGGTCTGCGTCGGGGAGCCGCTCTCCAAGATCTTGGAATTATCGAGGATGGGTCCGTTCTCATCCGGGACGGAATCATCGCTGCGGTCGGCAGCACGCGCCGTCTTGAAAATCTCAAAGAAGCGCGAACCGCCATCGAAGTACCGGCTAACGGCAGCATCGTCATGCCTGCTTTTGTGGACGCCAGCCTGCACCTCAGTCTTGGCGCCAATGGCTCCCCTGAGCACAAACGTAAAAAGCTGGCCGAATTCTACGACCAGACTCTGTCTCTCATGCGAGCCTGCTTGCAGCATGGCACGTTAACTGCCGAAGCCAAGGCCAACGGCCACGCCGGAAATTTCCCGTCGGATATTGCCGTTCTCCGGCAACTGTCAACCATCGGCAATCAGCCGGTCGGCATGATACGCACTTGGCGAATTGCCGGATCGTCGCTGTCCACTGAATCGCTGACGCCGGAATTTCGCGAGGCGCTGAATGCCATCTCAGTTAAAAAGCTCGTGCAGTCGGTTGAGGTGATGCCACACCCGGGCCAGCCCCTGCAACCAGAGCTGCTCGCCGCCGCGCAACATAGGAATTGGGCCGTCAAATTGCACTGGTCTGGCGGAAGCGCGGACATTCTGGCGGATTACCTGGCTCACTTCAATCCTGCAACCGTCTGCTGCCCCTGCAATTTGAGTTCGGATGAATGTTCGGTGTTGGCTCGTCAGCCCGCTGCTATAGTTTTCGCGCCGGGGCGCGAGATCGTGGAGGATCGCAGCGGGGATGCGATGCTCCGATTGTTCGAAGCTGGCGCAGCTATCGCGATCGGCAGCGGCTATGACGCCGCAGAATCGCCTACCTTCAGCATGCAAATGGCAGTTGCCCTGGCCGTTCTTCGTTCCCGGCTTTCGGTAGAAGCCGCCATCACAGCGGCAACCATCAATGCGGCGTATGCGGTCGGCTGCGGGCATCTCCGCGGCAGTCTCGAGTTTGGGAAACGTGCCGACGTATTGGTCCTCAATGTCCCCGATTACCGCGAGATCCCGCGCCGCTTCGGCGTCAATCACGTAGGGATCGCAATTCGCGACGGCAACCTCGTCTTAAATCGGACGCGTTGGAAAATAGGTAGCTGAGCCATCGCAATTGCTGATCGAATGCGTTCCAAACTTCTCGGAAGGCCGCAACCTAACGTGTATAGACGCCATCTACGAGGCCATCTCCCGCGTCGCAGGCATTCTCGTCCTTCATCGCACCAGCGACCCGGATCACAATCGAACGGTCATCACATTCGCCGGCGGCCGTGAAGAGGTGATCGAAGCTGCTGTTCGCGCGGCTGATGCCGCCGGCCGCCTTATCGATCTAAATCACCATCGCGGCGTGCATCCGCGCCTCGGTGCTATGGACGTCCTGCCGTTCGTTCCACTCGAGGGTGCCACGCTCGATCTTTGTGCCGACGTCGCCCACCAAGCTGGAGCCCGGATTTGGAACGAGCTCGGCATTCCGGTGTACTTTTATCAGGCAGCCGCCACACGGCCCGATCGCATCCAGTTGGAAGACGTGCGCCGGGGCCAGTTCGAATACTTGCGTGAGGCCGTCTTGATGGATGAGACTAAGCAACCCGATCTGGGCGGACCTTTTCTTCATCCGACTGCCGGGGCGATCGCCGTCGGTGCTCGAAAACTTCTGATTGCCTACAACATCAATCTCGACTCTACAGATCTCGAGCTTGCGAAGCTCATTGCCAAGCGCATCCGGACAAGCAGCGGAGGATTCCCCGCGGTCAAAGCGCTCGGCCTGCCGCTCGAATCCAGAGGATTGGTTCAAGTCTCGATGAATCTCACAGATTTCGCACAAACGCCTCCGCATGTTGTGTATGCGGAAGTTTCGCGTCTGGCTGCCGCCCACGGCGTTCAGATTGCCGAAAGCGAGCTGATCGGCTTGATGCCGCGCCGCGCCATTGAAATGGCGGCTGCGGACCTATTGAAGCTCTCGAGTTTCGATTCCGAATGCGTGATCGAAAACCGCATCCAGATTCTGCGCTCGGCCTCTTACTCCGTATGATGAGGTATGGCCGCAACTCTTCCCTCTATGACAGAGGTGACCTCTTCGCTCGAAGAAATCATGGGATTGGAGCGGGCTTACCTGCTTCAGAACTACGCGCGTTATCCGCTTGCGCTGCATCGTGGAAAGGGTTGCTATGTATACGATCTCGAAGGCAACCGCTATCTTGACCTGATTAGCGGCATAGGAGTCAACTCGCTCGGCTACGCCCATCCGCGCATAACCAAGATCATCCGCCAGCAGGCCGGTCTTCTCCTGCATACCTCCAATCTCTACTATCACGAATATCAAGGCCGCTTGGCGGAGCGGCTCGCAAAAGCCAGCGGTTTGAATCGCACCTTCTTCTGCAACTCCGGAACCGAAGCCATGGAAGGCGCGCTCAAGATCATCCGCGCATACGGCAATTCCAAGCCCTCTCGGAAGCATGAAATCGTGTCCCTTGAGAACTCGTTTCACGGTCGCAGCCTGGGTGCGTTGTCGGTCACAGGGCAGCCCAAATATCGAACCGACTTTGAGCCGTTGTTGCCGGCTGTACGCTTCGTCCCACGCAACGATGTGCAAGCTTTGGAAGACGCCATAACGGCAAATACCGCGGGCATCGTTCTCGAATTCATCCAAGGCGAAGCCGGCATTCACCCTATCTCGGAGGTATTCGCACGGAAAGCGCATCAGCTAGCCGCCGAGCACGACGCTCTGTTAGTATTTGACGAAATCCAGTGCGGTGTCGGCCGTCCCGGCGCCTACTTTGCCTATCAGCTACTCGACCCGCCGCTGCTGCCCGACATTGTTCTCGCGGCGAAGCCAATGGCTTGCGGAATTCCGCTCGGCGCAATTATCAGTAATGAAAAAGCTGCGTCGGCAATCAAGCTCGGCATGCATGGCTCGACTTACGGCGGTGGGCCGCTGGCCTGCCGCGTGGCGCTTGAATTTTTCGACATTCTCGACGACCTGCTTCCCTCTATCAACACCGTCGGCGGCTATTTCCGTATGAGGTTGACCGATCTCATGCGCAGCTTTTCATTCATTAGAGAGGTTCGGGGCCAGGGCCTCATGATAGGCGTAGAGTTGGAATTTCCTTGCAAGCAACTCGTGCTCGACGGTATCAAAGAAGGCCTGCTCTTTAATTGCGCCCACGACACCACGCTGCGTTTCCTTCCGCCATACATCCTTACCGAACAGGATGTGGATCGGGCAATAGCGGCGCTTACCAAGATCTTCCAGGGCGCCAAACCTCAACTCGGAACCGCCTAGCCGGGACACGCACGTCGGCAGGCGCCGCCTTATGCTTTCTCCCACGATCTCTTCGCCACTGCCCCGCGCGGTTTTTTGTTCCGCATGCGAGTGTACATGCGAAATTTCTTGGCTCCCGTCTTCTGATACTGTAGGGGAGGACCGGCTTGAGTTTCGCATCGGCATATAAGAAACAGCTCCTGGATGCCATCGGGCAAATAGAGCTCGAGAAAGTGGAGCAAGCTACTCGCTGGCTGCGGCAAGCGCGTGACGCTAACGGCCAGATTTTCACCTGCGGAAATGGCGGAAGCGCCTCGACGGCATCTCATTTCGTCTGCGACATATTACGAGGCGCCAGCAACCAGTTAAGGGGCGCCACCTATCAGCGAGAGAAGCGTTTTCGAATCTTGGCGTTGACCGAGTCAATACCAACGCTGACCGCCTATGCCAACGATGTGGACTATAACTCGATTTTCGTAGAACAGCTACGGAGCTTCGCAAACCCGGGAGACGTGCTGATTGCAATTAGCGGATCGGGAAATTCGCGAAATGTGCTGGCGGCCGCGGAATATGCTAAAGCGCTGGGCTGCAGAGTGATCGGGCTCACCGGACGAGATGGCGGCGAGCTAGCGAAGACGGCACAACTTGATATTCGAGTTCCTGTTCACCACATGGGGCAGATCGAGGACGTCCATCTCATAATTTGTCACATGATCGCCTACGGGCTTATGGAGCTTCCCGAGACCAACCGCTCGCAGGGCATCGACCCGCTGACGGCCATCCGAAGCGGTGTCTGAGGAATGATCATCGTTGTGTTGAATGACTGTTCAGGATGAAATGTGTGGCGTCCAGCAAACTTGAAGCGCACAGGGCGGTTGGTGCCCGTTGTGCGCGTTTAGTAAGTGTCGGAGCCTCAGCGTCAGCTTTCGATGCGCCTTGGCCCATACTGCTCCGATCAGGTTTCAGCAGGACAGACGAGATCCCGAAGGCTCGGGCTGCCTCGACGTCGGCCAAGCTGTCGCCAACCATCCAGGACCCGGCACGGTCTATATTCAAATCCCTTGCCGCCAGCTCAAGAAGGCCCGCTGCCGGCTTGCGGCATAAGCAAGCAAATTTCAAATCCGTTCGCTCACCAGGAAATCCCTTTTCCGGGTGGTGGGGACAATAGTAGATAGCGTCAACAAAGGCGTGCGACTCGCCAAGCAGCCATTCCAATCGATTGTGGATTTGGATCAGTTGAGCCTCCGTGCATTCACCGCGTGCGATGACCGGCTGATTTGTGATTACGACCGCAAGATATCCGGCCTCGTTGATCGCGCGTACAGCGTCGGCGGCTCCGGGGACAAGTTGCAACTGCTCCGGAGAGTTGATCCAGTGCCGATCCACGTTCAATGTGCCATCCCGATCCAGGAACACTGCCGGAACCGGATTTCGCCAAGCGCGGCTCTGAGGGCGGCCGCCGGCGTAATCCGATCGCACGCGGTCCAAGCGTGCTGGAGTACCTGCATCCCTGATGTATTCGCGGCTTCGATAGCCCCGCAAAACTCTGCCGCGGGCCAGCATCTGCGGAAACAGATCTTTCGCACAATCCATACGACATGACTCATGCCTCAGCCGCCACTCTGCTAGTGCATTCTTTGTAATCGCATAGAGAGCCGCGGTTGCCAGATTGCCAAAATGGCGGCCATTCGGGTGTGGATACGGATGAAACGAGACGATCCGTCCGTTCGAGTCCATTTCGACCAGGTCCGAATCCTGTGGATGATCATTCGGATGTACAAACAGCGTGGCATCCGCAGCTTCGGAATGGGCGGCCATCATACGATTTAGGTCGACATCAAGCATGGTGTCGCCATACAGCACAAGAAACCTATCTTCCAGGCGCTCGAACGCATTCAGCAGAGCGCCGCCTGTGCCCAGCGGCTCGGATTCGACGTAATGTGTGATCCGCACCGACCAGCGGGAACCGTCACCGAAGTAATTTCTGATATGTTCAGCGCCAAATCCGGTCAGAAACAGAAAGTCAGTGAAACCGCACCTGCGGCCGAGCAATACCTGATGCTCAAGAAGGGGCTTCCCTCCGACTTGAACCACGGGCTTCGGCAGTCCACCCGTGCGCTCCAACAGACGCGTGCCATTGCCACCGGCAAGGATGACTATCTGCATTGCTCAGCGACCCTTAGTGAGGCATTCCAGCGTTCGTGTACCGGTTACACATCGCCACGATAGCGCACTCACCAATTACTCGCGGTCGAATAAAGCGATGCCGGCGTGTTCATCTTCGCCGAGGACCCTGCGCCGGACAAACCCGTGCGCGCGCAACAGGCCGTGCACCTCGTCAAGCGACGTTACCCACTTGTGCCACTCCATGACGATGCGGTCCGCTAGCGAGCAGAGCTCCGGAGAGTTACGAATGAGGTCACATTCGAAGCCCTCGACGTCGATCTTCAGGAGGTCGACGCGGCTGTCTCCGGCAAAGGCCTTCCACTCTGCCGCGACATCAACCGTGGGCACCGTCCGACGAACGCTACTGCCCTTCGAGGGCACGCGCGGGTTGAGCGCCGGTCGTGGGGATGAAGCAAGATTCGATGCATTGACGAAAAAGGTCGCTGTCTTGATGTCCGACGGATAGCCCGCCACGCCGGTTATCACCCTGGTCCTTGTGAGCCCGTTGTGGTCGACATGCCACTGGACTTCATCGGTCATCGTGCTGTTCGCGTCGACTGAGACCCCGACCAGGTCTCGCAGACCGGTAAAGTCTGCCGCGTAAAGCGTGAAGAATCCTACGTTCGCTCCGACATCGATGAACGTGCGAATGTCTCGACCCTCGAATGCCTCTCGGTAAATCTCTCTCGCAAAAATCTCATCCGCTGCTAGAAGGGACTCAAGAAAACGCACTCGATATTCGCAGCCGCTGCGTTTGAGTCGGCGCTTAACGGGTCGAAAAGCAAGAATCTTTACCGCAATATCCTGTAAGCGCAAGACCCGAATGGTCTTGTGTATGATGGGCTTGCCCATCAGAAAGCTCATCAACGTGGGTTTTGGCACAACTATCCACTATGACGCACGTTCCGCTCGCGCAAGGGATTAAACACGCGCGTTTGGCGCTCTCGGCGAGACCATACCGCGGGGAGGCTCAACCCAAGCAGCGCCAACACCGCTAGACTCAGACCCTCGTAGAACGTCCTCGGCCGGTAAAGAAAGCGCACCACATGCTTTCCCGACGGCAGAAACACGCCGCGGAACAGGTAATTCGCGGTAAACCATTGCCCGCGATTGCCATCGATCTCGACGGCCCATCCCGGATAGTCCGAATCGTTTAGAACCAGAATTCCGGGCTGATCGAGCGTGGCGTGGATTTCCACTGCCTGCGGCAGATACGAGGTAATATTCGCGGCTTCGACGCCCTTCGCTGCTCCCTGGTTCACCTTCGCAATGCTCTCAAGTTGAAACGGTTTAACCTTCGTCCTATCAAGCAAAACAGTTTGAAAAACGTCAAAACCCGGATCGGCAAGTCTCTTCAGAACCTCACCCTCGTTTGTTTCCAGCTCTGCGCGATAATAGAGAGCCGCGCGCGGCAGCACGTTATCGTACTCGTATATTGCGACTTCCTTGTTATAAGCTGGCTTGAAAGCCGCGTCCGAGTACGGTTTTGCAGTTAGAAGAAATCTGACCGACGATAACTGCAGCAACCGCTTCTCGAGCGGTGTTTTGAAGGCATATTCTGCATCGTCGCCCGTAAAACGATCCCACAGCTCCTGAACCTTAGCTGGCGAACCGGGAGTTATGAAGGTTCGAAGAAAAGGCAAATATTTCCTGTAATACATGGCATCCAGGTCACGAATATCCTGTAACTCGAAAACGGATGCCCAGTCCGGATATAATACTCTGCCACGCCCAAATACTCTCTCCTGGTGTGTATTCTCGCGTTTCAAAAAACTCACGTATGGTGCGCCTTCATATGGGTTCTGCGATTGATCTGGAAGGTTATTGTAAATGTAGTAAATCGGTAGAATGTAGTTCAGTGAGAGCTCGAGCGCCAGAATGACCGTGATCGATCCCCCTAAAAAACGTTCGGACCGCTCAAAGACAATCAGGCAGATCGCCACGCAGAATAGCGCGCATACGGCGACTGAAAACGCCACGTTCGCAAATTGAACTGCCGAATGATTCGCTTTGATCTCTGCGACCATCGTTTTCTGCCCGATAAAGTAGGCCAATGGCGCCATGGCAAAACTAATCGCAAGAGCAACACCCAAAACAAGCTTTGATGCCCGTCCGTTCATCAACTGCTCTAGACCGATTGCGCACAGACCCGCTACGCAGATTGAAAGCACCGCGTGACCGTATTTGTAAAAATCGACATAGCGCAGCAAAGGCAGTCTGCCCAAATTGTTAATAGGCTCAATACCATACTGCTTAAGCAGCAGAACGGCTGCATAGCCGAAAAAGAACAACGTTAGAAATCGCAGATGCCGGCCCGATGATCTCTCTTCCCGGCGAAATGCCGTTATCAGGGCGACCAGGGTCAGGAAGAACGCAACGATTCCGAACTCATTCGCTAGGCCATGCCACTGTCCATACATCAGCGGAAACAAATAGGTGAAGATTGTCGAATCGGGAGTGAAATGGAAGAGCCCTGGAATCGCGCCGAAGACCCGCGGGTCATGCGTGTTGTAAGAGTGCCGCATGAACTCCAAGAACGGCAGCAGCAGTATCGAGGAAAGGCAAAGACCCGCGGCGCTGGCCAAAGCGATTCGAGTTACTAGGGGAAGCCATGAGATCCGTAGTTCGCGATCCAAAATAATTCGGAGCCCAATATAAACGTAAAGAAACACCAGCAAAAGAATACTGCTTTCCGGCATGCCCCCCACGATAACCAGGACCAGGACTGCAATAAATGCCAGGAATGTTTGATAGGTGCGTGTCCTGAGCAGGCGTTCGCAGGCGAAGAGCGCAGCAGGGATCAACACCTCCACGCTGAGATGTGGCATCGTGAGATACAAGATGTAATAACCGCCGAGCATTGCAGCAATGCCCCCTGCCAGCGCTGGGACAAAGCCTACGAACAACCTCAGATAGAAGTAAGCAAAGATCCCAGCGAAAAATAGCCGCCCAAGTATGAAGAGGTTGTAAGTGAACGGAGTCAGATGCAGCGAAAGGAGAATCGTCAGCGGATAGAACGGCTGAGACTGCATATTGGCCGCGAACGGAGCACCATAGGCCTGGTACGGATTCCATAAAGGAAGCGTCCTGTCTTTCAGATACTCATCGCCGATGACTGCGAGGGAGGGCTCGAAGAACCATGCAGCCGCCGCTCCGTCTAGCGTCTTCGCCCATCCCATTTGCACGGGCTGGCCGGACCAAGATCCTCTCGGCATGATACTCGGACATAGCTGCGCGCTGTCGAGCATACTCTTGTGGCCCCAAATGCACGGGAAGAACAGAATATTGAGAATGAAGATCAAAATCAGCGCCGCGTGGCAGCCCTCTCGAGCCATCAGGAGCTTTAACCGCGTGCCGATCGGAACAGCCTTTTGCGTTGCCGCTCTCAAAGCAGCTCTTTCCGGTTTTTGTCTTCCAGGGCTTTGACGATCTTGCCTACGTCCTGCACTCTGCTCCGGTGAGCCACTAGCAGCGTGTCGGCTGTATCCACCACAACCAGGTTCTCAACTCCCAACAGCGCTACCGGTTTGCTCGCGTCCACGTAATTGCCACGGCTGCCCTCGGCGAACAACTCGCCCCGCGCCGCATTAGCATCACGGTCCTTCTTCGCAAGATCGTAGACCGCCTCCCAACTACCCACGTCATTCCATCCAATGTCATCCAAGGCGAACCCAGCGACTTGCTCGGCCCTCTCGATGATGGCGTAATCTATCGAGATGCCCTCGCACAGCGGGTAGGTTTCCGCAAGTTTTGCGGCGAAACTCCGGCTCCCCAGCCGCGGCAATCCAGCGAGAAGAGTCGCAGTCTTGGGCTGATGGCGCCGCATCAGTTCGAGAACGGTAGACGCGCGCCAGAAGAACATGCCCGCGTTCCAATAGAAATTGCCGCGCTCCACAAATTGTTCGGCCGTCTTCGCATCCGGCTTTTCGCGGAACTCGATCACCGGCAACGCTTCTGTACCGCCCGGCTTTACATGCTTGGGAAACTCGATATACCCGTAGCCCGTCTCCGGCCAGCGCGGCTGAATGCCCAGCACCACCACGCTTGTCCTTTCCGCAGCCTCAAACGCCGCCTTCACAAATTTGCGAAAGCGCGCCTCCTTCACAATCAGATGATCGGCCGGGAAAACGCCCATGACCGCATCCGGATCACGCTCTGCGAGAATATGCGCCGCCAAAGCGATACAAGGAGCAGTGTTGCGTTGGGAAGGCTCGGCAATAACTTGCTGCCTGGGAACTTCGGGAAGTTGCTTGCGGATCTCCGCCAGCAGAAACTCGTTCGTAATCACCCAGATATTTTCCGCAGGCAATACGCCCCGCAGCCGATCCACAGTCTGCTGAATCAGGCTGCGCTCGCCGAAAAGGCGAAGCACCTGTTTTGCACTACTACGGCGGCTCTTCGGCCAAAAACGAGTGCCACGCCCGCCCGCCATGACCACGCCGTACCGGTGGCTTGACATAGATTTACTTAGTGTAGGCGAGTGCCTCTCCCGACCGGCGCCGGTGCCGCCCTCAACTCGCTTACGGATTGGGTGACCCTGGATTTATGGGCAGTGGATGATCTGGCAAACGCGAATCCGGGAAGCCGCGGATAATTTTAAACGTCCGGTCCCAGCGCGTTCGCGTAAAGAAGTGCTCGCCCAAATCAATGAAGTGCGTTACCAGCGAATTGACCGAAGATCCTGTCAAGTCCTCGGACGGCGCCTGGTAGGACCAGTAAATCAGCAAAGGCTTGCCGATTATGTTGTCTCGCGGAACAAATCCCCAATACCGGCTGTCGAGTGAATTGTCGCGATTGTCTCCCATCGCAAAGTATTCATTCGGAGGAACGACGATTTCGCCATTCACCACATGATTCTCAAGCATGTCCCGCTGTAGTTGCGCCTGCAGCCCTTCGGCAAAAAGTGTTGGCTCGCCGGGGAAATTGTCGCGTGAAGCATCATATGGAAACTTGTGGTAAACATACGGCTCATTCAGTTGTACGCCATTGCGATACACCACGCGATTCACCATCTTCAGCCGGTCACCCGGTACGCCAATCACGCGTTTCACGAAGGTCTGCGAGATATCCACCGGAAACCGGAACACGATGATATCGCCGTGCTTCGGTTGCTCATAAGGCAAAATGTACTTGCTAATCGCCCCGCCCGGAGCATAAGCGAGCTTGTCCACCAGCAGGTGATCGCCAATCAGTAGCGTATCTTCCATCGAGCCGCTTGGAATCACGAACGCCTGAACCAGTGTCGTGGTTCCGAACAGCAGCAGCAGAATGGTGACCGCCCACTCGGCAATGCTGTTCCGCGGTGTTTCGCGGACGTGCGGCGCAGAAGTCGTTTCCTTTGTGTCAGTCGGCTTTACCGTAGCTGCATTTGGTGCCATGAAATCCCTAGCTTTGCGATGCTGTGCTTGAAAGCTTCATTGTATCGTTCCGGGCTGTTGCCTATATCTAATACATATGCGGTGCTTACGTACAATAACGCTCCTAGTAGCCGTTTTGAGCCTCATTAGTCTCGGATGTAGCAACAAATCCTCGAGTACAAGTCCGGCGCAAAACGCGGCTGCAAACCCTTCGGCCACCGCCAACACCACCACTCCGCCGCCCGCTACCGCCAGCGCTCCGCCGCCGCAAGGCACGGGCTCATATCCCCCGCTTCCCTCCTCGACACAACCCACGGCATCGGCTCCGGCGCAACAGCCTCCGGCGCAACAGCCGGCCGCCCAAGCGGCTGCTCCTCCACCTCCGCCTCCCGTCTCCACCGTCACCATACCAGCCGGCACGCACGTTACCGTGCGGATGATCGACCCCATCGATTCTGCCCACAACACCGCGGGGCAGCTATTCCGTGCGACGCTTTCAGCCCCGATCACATTGCACCGCGAAGTGATTATTCCGGCCGGAACACCGGTTTCGATATTGCTCGCCGATGCGAGCAGTGCGGGTCGGATCCACGGCCGCAGTGTGCTCGAAGTCCGGCTCACGCGAATCGAATATCACGGCCACAGCTATCCGGTTGATAGCAGCATCTACGAGGAGAGCGGCAAGGCGCGCGGCAATCAGACCGCCGTGCGAACGGGCATCGGCGCAGCCGCTGGAGCAATTATTGGCGCAATTGCAGGCGGTGGCAAAGGCGCCGCTATCGGTTCCGCGGCGGGCGGCGGCGCAGGCTTCGGCGTCAATGCGCTTACGCACGGTGAGCAGGTGAGAATTCCCTCAGAAGCGGTGCTGACCTTCCGGCTTCGGCGGCACCTGACAATCACTGAGTGAACGGCATCAGATTCCAGACACCACGCAGAGGGCTCGGATTACTTCCAAGTGTGAACCGCCGCCAGCTCTCGGGCTACAATCGTCTGCGCACCCACAGCGAGTAAACATAGGTTTCCTAACCCGGACCGCGCGATTGTCGAGATAGCAAAGCTGCGGGACTACTGTCTTAACCCGAATCACGAGGATGGCAAGCACAAGGCGCGGGTATTCGCGTCCGCTCTGGGACTTCGTCAAACAGATGCTGAGTGGCTGCGGGAACACTTGTTGCTTGCCGCTAGAAGCGAAGACGCAACCGTCGTCCGGGAAACCCGCTTCGGCACCCTTTATGTTCTGGATCTCATCGTCCGAACCTCGTTTGGCGCGGCGGTGGTTCGAAGCGGTTGGATTGTACAGTTCTCCGAAAATTTCCCACGACTAACAACCTGCTACGTTAAAAGAGCAGAGTGACTCCATGGACCAGATTGCGCTGCTATCGCCAGTTGCGTTGATCGAGGATGTTCCCAACCACGGCCTGACCAAAGGACAAATCGGAACTGTCGTCGAATACCTGCACCGCGAGGGGGAAGACGCTCTGCTGGTCGAATTCTCGGACGACACAGGGCGAACCTATGCAATGGCCGACCTCAAACCTGGCCAGCTTCTTGCCTTGCATCGAAAGACTGAAGCGGCATAGACAGCTTCGGAATCGACCGCCCGCTTAGTCGATATTGCTGCCAAATGGTGCACGACTTACTACGTCTGCCGACGCTTCTTCTTCGGTTTCGCTTTCGGCGGCGGCTTGGGACGATAAGCCGGCACATCCGGCACCGTGCCGCTATATAGCCGCCGATAGACGTCCGCATTGCGCAGAACGATCTGCACGTACCCCCGCGTTTCGTGGAACGGAACCATCTCCACAAACTCAGCTTGCTCCCGGAACGGTCCCCATGTGCGCCACAGGTTCGCGCGCCCGGGTCCGGCGTTGTAGGACGCCAGGGCCAGTTCCAACTGCCCTCCATACGAATCCAGGAATGTCCGGAAATAGTAGGTGCCGAGCTGAATACTGCGATCCGGGGTGAGCAGTTGAGCCGCGGGTAACCGGCGCACGCCGAAGTGTCGCGCGAGAATGCGCCCTGTGGACGGCAGCAACTGCATCAGGCCGTATGCCTTTGCATGCGAGATCACTCGCGGGTCGAACTCCGATTCCTGCCGTATCAAGGCAGCCACCACAAACGGATCCAGATTCTCCTCGTGGCTGTACTGTTCAATGCAATCGCGATAGGGAATGGGGAAAGCAAGCTGCCAGAAAGCCACCGGCGCTTCATCCAGCGGCATGTATAAATAATCCGGAGCGTAGGCTTTGATATATCGTATGGCCTGGTCGGCGTTGTTGTGCGCCGCAGCCATTTTGGCTAGCTCATAGGCATAGACATTATGTTGAAGCCCATCGTTCCGCGCGCCAAACTTGAGCTCGCCTTCCGCAAAATCATTCAGCCCTGTGAGCTGCAGCAGTCGAGCACGCTCGATCCGTGCTTGCACGGCTTCGCTCGGCACGAAACTCGGGAATTGTTCGCGCGCCGGCCACGGAATGGCGCGCAGGAATTGCAGCATCTCCGGGCTCGCGGTTGCCGCCTCGAGAGCCGGTTCCCTCAGGCGATCGCGCGCCAGCACTGCGTAGTACGTGTTCGGGAAACGCGCTACCAGCTCTTCGTAACAGGCGCGAGCAGACGGGTTATCGTTCTTGCGCTCTGATAGCCGGCCCAGGAAATAAAGCGCATCGTTGACGTCTGTCGAATCGGGATATTGTTGAACGTGGCTGCGCAATAGATCGAAAGCGTCGTCACTGTCTTTTCGATAGCTCTCGAACGCCTCCCGCCAATGGCACCAGGCTGCGCGCGGATCCTTCGGAAAGGTGGCGGCACAGGCTCGATACAGCGGCAAATATGTGCTGGGGTCGTTCTCCGTTCGCGCCTGGTCGGCCACAAAAATGAGCGCATCCAGCCGCCACGGTGAAGCGGCGTGCTGCTGCTCCAGGTGATCCAGAAATGGTTTCACATCGGCGTGGTGATCGAGCTTGCGGGCGCATCGGATCAGATAGCTGAGCCGCTCGGCATCCGCTTCGCTCTCATCCACCTTGAGAGCGGTGAGATATTCAAAAGCGGCTTTCGGGTTGTTGTTCAGGAAGTCCGCTACGCCTAGGCGCACGCGTGCTTGGTCTCGTTCCACGCCGCTGAGCTGTGGAATCGCAGCATACAATTCGATACGCGCTCCAGCGGGATTGTTCGTGTGGAACAATTTCTCGGCGCGCCCCAACATGTCGGCCGGCGTCGGAGCAGGATATTGGTCGCCCAAGCGCTGCTTCAGATCTACCAGCGCGTTCGCCGCGTCGGTTGCTTCCTTCGCCGTCGGATAGTCATAATAGACCCGCTTATAGCGTTCGGCCGCCTGCGCCAGATCGCCGGTTGCCGCGTAGCAGCGCGCCAACAACAAATCGGCGTGCGGCTGAGGAATCACATCATAGTACTTCTTCACCAGATCGAGCGCGTCCTTCGGATGGTCTCCCTCCAGGTCGGCTCGAACCGCCAGTGCGGCTGCCGCACCTACGAACGGCGAAGTCGGCGTCTGATTAAAGACGTGCGTCGCGGATTTAGCCACCTCGTTGTAGTTCTTCAGACTGTACTCGGCCTGTGCGCGGATATAGTGCGCATAATCTTCCAGGGACGGGGCCTTGGCGGCGCCGGCGCTCGCATAATCGGCCGCGGTTGAGTAATTGCCCATTTCCAACTGGTGCTGGGCGAGCGCGATCAGGCCTGCTGCCCCCACCGCTTTGGGCGGCGGCAATGGCGCAGATTGCGGCTTCTTTCGAACCGTGGCAGCTAACAGCGCAACCGCCACCCACGCAACCATGAACGCGGCGACAACGCGCACTGAACGCGCCGAAGAACGCCGTCTTTTGAGACTAGAACCGCCGGGAATAATACACCTTCCAGAAAATAGTCATGAACTGGTTCCTAAATGTCTCGCGATTTGAGCGTGCAGCGACGCATTCGCTTGCCGTTCCAGTACGATCGAAGCCATCCCAGCCACGAGTTCGAGCGCGCTCCCATTCACCGGCTCGGCGCCCGCGGCAAACAGCACCGCTACTACGCGGTCACCGTTGCTGATCGGAATAATGTGTGCCCGCTCGTCGGGTTCCGGCGCACTGAGGCGCTCGCTGACCTCGCCCGGCGTTCTAAGCGCGATCACGGGATCTTTGGATTCCACCGCGGACGCGAACGCAGCCGTCGAGGAGACCGGAAAAGCGAAATGATCCGGAATCGCCAGATTCACTTGCCCGCGCACGAGCAGAACGCCATCCTTCAGCGTCAACACCGCGGCCTGCCGGGCAAATTGAGATGCGCCATCGAGAAGAGCGGATACCCATTCGGCTTCGGTTTGGTATTGGCGGAACCGGCGCAACAGGTGATTCAGCTCGCAGGTCAACTGTTGGCTCAGATCGCAGCCGGATTCGTGCGGGTACATCGCGGGAACTTTGATTCTAACGGAAACGCGTTCACTTAGAAATGTTTTATTGCGCGGCCGCGGTGCGCGTCAGTGCGGTTGGCGGCGAAACTTCCGGAGCGAGCGTACTGATGACCCGGCGCTGAACTCCATCGTGCTCCAAATCGACGATCAGTTTCCCATCGCTCCGGCTCGCAGCGTCGCCGTCCCAGGGGTCTTCGCCGTCGTCCGCTTTGATCTTCGATAGCCGGAGATTCGGCCAGCCGTCGGCGAAAGAGAAAGCGAAATTGCCCGAAAGCGCACTGAAGGAATCCTCGCCGGAAAGTTGCACGTTCGCCCCAGAGAATGTCCCGGTAGCTTGCAGATTGCGCAGGCTGTCCAATCCGGTTCCGGACGTGTTGAATTCGCCTTCTGCGCTAAGTAGCCCGCCCCGCCACGGAAAACCGTTCGCGGTCGCCGCAAACCGGCAAACAGGCGAGTAGGAGGCCAGATTCAAACTGCCATGCGCTCGTATGAGGCCCTCGGGCAGATTCAATCGCAGCGAAGCAAAGTTGAGATTGGCGCCTCGCCATATAAAACGCGCCGTAAGCGGCCCTAGATCGGCGCCATTCACCGCAAATCGATCAATCGTAAAATCGCCGTCGAGGTTGCGCTCTGCCAGCCACGATGGAATGGAACGGCGAGTTAATCGCAGCCGCGCCAGCAGGCCCTGCGCCCGCAAGGTGGGGTCCAGCGCCGCTTCGAGTTCGGCAAGATCGGCAGCCGGTATCTCAACGTGCAGATGCTCCGGTCGTTTCGCAGTCGCGTTGTAGCGGTAGGTAGCGTCGACAGCATGGTCTCCCCAGCTTGCGGAGAACTGATCGAGAGTCAGCGTGGAAGCATCGAACGTCACACGTCCTTGGGAGTGATCCAGCGGAAGCGCGAGCGCAGGCGCCCCGATGGCTGCGTCCTCGAATTGAAACTGTCCCGACCATGTGCCCTCGGCTCCGGCTTCGTACGCGTACACAAGCCTTCCGGTAATACTCCCGTTGTGAACCACAGCTAGCGCGGAGGGCGTGCCGAACCAGGCTTCAGCCGTGCTCTTCAAAGCATTCAAGGAAAATCCGTCGGTATCCAACGTAATTACCAGGCGCTGCCCGGAAAAATAGTAATCTCCACCCGCTCGCAACGTGCCGCCCGAAGACGTTTCGCCGGAAGGCGTTTCCCGCTCGGAAGACGTCTCGATAACTGCGGGATCCAGATGAATGCCATCCGCGGACAAACCGGCGGTTGCAAGCGCCGCACGAAGCGGCGGTGACTGTGGCAGCGTAGCTACCGCGTCTTTGATAGAAACATGGCCTTCGAGACCGACGTGATTGGAATAGCTGACCACGCCATTTACGGCGCCCTCCACGGCAAGTTCCGGTGGTACAGGAAGGCCCATGCGTTTGCCGAACGGCAATACGTCGCTCGCTGGCGCGTCTCTCAATTGTGCCGCGACAGACCACTCCGGACGGCTCAGAAAATCATTGACGCGAACCTGAAGCGCGACGGGTGTAGTCTCACCCGCATGCTCCGGAACCGTTTCCAGTTGCAGCGTGTGAGCCAGCAGATCTACGCTGCCCCGATAGCGAATGCGCCAGTCTTCGCCGCTCGCCGGCAGTAGATCCCAACGATGAACATCTTCCAGCCGGAGCGCGCCCTTGATTCGCAGGGCGGTGGCTGGCCCCTCAATTCGTACGTGCGAACTGGCCGTGCCGTGTACGCCCACGTCATAGCCTTCCACCAGCGTGGTGAATTCGCTGAGGTCGCTGGGATCGATCGTAATGTCGGCTTCCAGTTGATTCGAGTCGTGAGTGGCGGGCGCCAGGTGCCAATTCGCCGTTCCATGCACATGGCCGAAGCCGTTTCCCGCACGATCCGTACGCGCCGGCGAGCCCGAAAAGCGAAGATAAAGTCTTCCCGAACGTTCGGGATAAACACTGAGATCGGCATCCGTGATGTAAAGCGTGGTCTTGCGCGTTCCAAGTTTGAAATTCACACGGCCGTCAGCGATCTCGAATGCCGGAAAAAAATTAAGCGGCGCGCGCTTCGGTGCGCTCACACGCTGCAGCAGTTCCACCACGTTCCAAGTGCCGTCACTCCGTTTCACCAGATTGAGAGAAGGTTCCACCAGGCGCAAACTCGAGAACCGGATCTGCCCGCGCAGCAGCTTATCCACGCGAAGATGCGCCTCCAGAGCCGCTGCGTGCGCAAATGGTTCGATGCCGTACCGCGGATCTTCCTCAATTGTGATGTCGTCCAACGAAAACCCGACCCCGGTCAACAACGTGAAGTGCACCGTGGAAAAGCGCACCTGCCGCCCCAGCGAGGCCTCTAGCGTGCGTTGAATCGCGCCTGAAAACCGGGAGACATTCACGAAGGGTGCGATCAAACCCAATAGCAGGGCCGCCGAGACGCAGACCAGCAGCAACTTCAGCAAGCGCCGGTTACTCGATTTAGGGTTTCGAAACATTCTAGGTGAAGCGATCGCGCACCAGAGGACACACACATGCGCGTACCCTCATTGTACCGCCCAAACGATTGATTTTCCTAGGGAATCTTGAAGAGAAGCAAATTCTCCCGGCATGTTATTCTCAGCCCGTGAACGACGGTTCTTCTCGCCTGGCGATGATTTTCGATTTAGATGGAGTGCTCATCCACTCCATGCCTCTTCACATCCGCGCGTGGGAGCGGTATCTCGAAAGTTTCGGCATGGGCTGCCGCCACATGGAGCACATGATGCACGGAAAACGCAACTCCGAGCTGGTTCGGGAGCTGTTTGGCTCCGGGCTGTCCAGCGAGGTGGTGTTTGAGCACGGGGCAGCGAAAGAGCGTCTGTTTCGCCAGATGCTGCTCGAATCCGATTTGAGCGCGTGCCGCGTGCCCGGGCTGACCGAATTCCTGGAGCGGCAGAAAGACGTTCCCAAAGCCATCGGATCGAACGCCGAGCCCGCGAACATCGATTTTGTGGTAGATCAGTTCGGTTTGCGGCCCTATTTCCGGGTCATTGTCAACGGCCAGCAAGTGGAGCGGCCGAAGCCCTTTCCCGATATCTATCTCAAGGCCGCCGAGCAGCTCGGCTTTGAGCCGCGCAACTGCATCGTCTTCGAAGATTCACCCACCGGAGTTGAGGCTGCCTGTGCAGCCGGCATGCTCGTCGTGGGCGTCGAGACCACCCCGACGAAATTTCAGGGCGTCGACCTGACCGTGCAGAATTTCTTGGACCCTAAGCTGGAGGAGTGGCTGCGCGCGCAGAGGACATCGAGCCGAAAATTAGTGGTATAACAGTCATACCGGTGCGCTTTAGCTTCGATCCCAAGAAGAGTAAGCGCGTCAGGATGAATCCCAGGCGCGGCATCGGATTCGAGGAAGTGCAGGAGGTGTTCTCGCACCCTTATTGGCTCGACCAACGATCGGACGTTCTAGAGCAATATCTGGCCATCGGCTGGGTGGGTACTCGGATGTACTCCGTCATCTTTGAAATCCGCGAGAATCAGGAAGGAGAGGTTCTGCATCTGGTCACGCTATGGAAATCGACCAAAGAGAAAATCCGCCTATATGAAGAAAACTCGTAAATCAGTCAAACCGATTTCTGCTGATTCGATTGCACGCTTGGCGGATCGGGGGAAAAACATCTCCGGCTTCTTCAAGGGCCAAGGCCGAATGGTACAGCCGATTCAGCGCGTAAACGTGGACCTTACCGCTACCATGTTGGAGGAGTTAGATCGGGCTGCTGAAGATCTCAACGTTAGCCGCCAAGCAGTCATCAAGACGCTGGTCCGTCAGGCGCTCGATCACCATTACCTCGCACAACGCGCCAAGGAAAGTCGCCGCTGAGGCTCTATGCGTCCGCAGATATCAAGAATGGTTAGACAGTGCGATGATGCGGGGCCTCGCCGAGTGGCGTAAGACGCTCGTCTAGCCCTGCTACAATTCCCTCCTATGTTCACCGGTATCGAGCACTTCGCCATTGCCTCGCCCAATCCCAAACGCCTCGCCGAGTGGTATGTCTCCCAGCTCGAATTCGAGATCACTTTCGAGTACGCCGGCAACTACTTCGTCGAAGCCAAGAACGGCAGCTTGATCGAGATCATCCCGTCAGAAGGCGAACGCCCTGAAAGTGCCATGCGCACCCCCGGAATGCGCCACATCGCCATCGCAGTAGACGATTTCGAGGCAGCCTACGCCCAACTACGCGCCCAAGGCGTGAAGTTCGAAGGCGACCCCTACACCAACGACGGCAACCGCATCGTATTCTTCACCGATCCGGACGGCAATCTGATTCACCTCATCAAGCGCGCCAAGCCTCTAGCGTAGGCTTGTTTCAGTGCGCATTCGGCAATCGTGCGTGCTACAAAGAGCATTGCTTTGCTGAAGCGAGTCTTTCGGGCATTTCAGTATCACGATTTTCGCGTGATGTGGCTGGGCGCATGCACATCCACCATCGGCACGTGGATGCAAATCCTGGCCCAGAGCTGGCTGGTCTACAAGCTTTCGAACTCGTCCGTGTATCTCGGCCTGGACGCGTTCTTCGGGCAAATTCCGATCTTTCTTTTCTCCCTCTTCGGCGGCGTGTTTGCCGATCGCAAGAGCCGCCGCAGCCTGCTGCTGATGTCGCAAATCGTGCAACTCATCTGCGCGTTTACGCTCGCCGCTTTGGTTGCAACCGGCGTGGTCCGTGTGTGGCACATCTGGTGCCTCTCCTTTACAGTTGGCTTGGCGCAATCCTTCGGCGGCCCTGCGTATTCGGCCCTCATCCCCACGCTGGTAGATAAAGAAGACCTACAAAACGCCATCGCGCTCAATTCCATCCAATTCAACGTGGCGCGCGTATTAGGGCCGGCCTTGGGCGGCATCACGCTTGCCAAACTCGGCGCACAGTGGTGTTTCGGCCTCAACGGAATCTCGTTCATCGCCGTCATCTTTACGCTGCTGCTGATCCGGCCGCGCTTCGTCCCGCAAAACACCGGTGAATCGGTGATTCAAAGCATGAAGCGAGGCATCGACTTCTTGCGGAAGAAGGAAGGCATGATCAGCCTGATGGTCCTCGCCTTCCTCGCCGCGCTGCTGTCTTTCCCTCTGATCACATTTTTGCCTGTGATGGCGCGCGATGTGTTTCACGGCGGACCCAACACCTTCACCTTGTTCTTGTGCGCCTCTGGCGTGGGCTCCATTGCCGGCGCCCTGCTGGTAGCGGCCATTCAGACGCAGAGAGGGTTGGCGCGGCGTTCGCTTTTGATGATGATCGCTTTGGGCAGTTGCATCGCGGTGTTCGGCCTCTCGCGCAACCTCGCGCTGAGCACTGCGTTTGTTTTCGGCGCCGGCGCGACCATGATGGTCGTGCTCACCCTGAATACCTCGCTCGTTCAGCTATACGTCACAGACGCCATGCGGGGCCGTGTCATGAGCGTCTACAACGTCTCGTTTCGAGGCGGCATGCCAATGGGCAGCTTGATCTCGGGCTTCTTAATCAAACGCACATCGGCTCCCGCGATCATGGCCGCCAACGGAGCTCTGCTCATAGTGCTGGCGCTCTACTTCTTGCTTGTCCAGCGCCGTACGTCGAAACTCTGAGCTTCCGCGTTCGTCCATTTCTACAATGAATGCAGATGCTGGGAGATTCAAACAAGTGCGTACGGTGCGGCTGACGGCCGCCTTCTGCCTGGTGGCGGCAATTGGATGGGCGGCAAGCGTCGCAATCCCGGAGCTACAGAAAGCGCGCGATCAGCAGAATCTCGCCACGCTCGACGGCATGATCGCTCAAGCGAAACACGCCGCAGATACTGACCCACGCTCTCCCGAGGCGCAATACCGGCTCGCGCTCGCCTATTCCTACGCGGCGGAAGTCGCCATGGAGCTTCACGATAAGAAAAAAGCGGAAGGTTACGCCGAAGCGGGCATGGGGCCCGCAAAGAAAGCAGTTGATGAAAATGGCGGCAACGCTGAATATCACCGCCTGCTCGGCGAAATATGCGGACAGGTCATTCCAGCCAGCCCGCTCATGGGCACTTTGAAATACGGCCCGTGCGCGAAAGATGAAATCGATAAAGCCATTCAACTCGACGGTAAGCTCGCGCTTGCCTATGTAAGTCGCGGCGTAGGCAATTACTACTTGCCTGCCTCGATGGGCGGCGGTGTTGACTTGGCGTTGAAAGATTTCGATAAAGCCATTGAGTTGGATCCGAATCTTGCCGACGCGTACGTGTGGAAGGCCGTGACGCTTCGCAAGGCGAATCGGGATGCGGAGGCAAGAGAGGCCTTCCAGAAAGCTTTGCAGCTGGATCCAAACCGGATTTGGGCTAAGGAGCAATTAGAGAAAACTCCGGCGCGGTAGATGCGGCGCGCCCTCCTCCTCTTGCCAGGCATTGCCGCAGTAGCTTGGCTCGAATTCCAGTTCTTCCCTGGCCACACGTACTTACAAGGCGAGACCCAAATTCTCCTTCCCATTCTGGAAAGGCTGGCTTCTCCGGGCTTCCTCTCTCGCGACTTAGTCGCAACGCACCCACACCTTACTTACACCATATACGACGAAGTTACTCTCTTCTTGCACGGAGCTGGGGGGCTAGACTTTAAAACCGCATTGGTGATCCAACAACTGCTCTACCGCGTTGCTGGAGTTATTGGCGTTTTCCTCCTGGCGCGCGCCGCCCGTTTTAAGGATAGCTTCGCTTTACTGGTTTCTGCGCTCGTCAACCTCGGCGCAATGCTGCCAGGGCCCGCGGTCCTGATAACTGACCCAGAGGCGACGCCGCGCGCCTTTGCTTTCGGACTCGTTCTGCTGGCGATGGGCCTGCTCGCACGGGAAAGGCCGTTGCTCGCCGGATTGGCAGGTGGGCTCGCGCTGGTGTATCACGTGCCCACTGCGGCGCCATTTTGGGCTGTAGCGCTGCTTGCCTTCGTTTTTGATCGGCGATTGCGGCCGCTGCTGCGCCCCGCGCTCAGCATTCTGGCCGTATTTGTGCTCTTGCTGGCAAACCTGGCCCAATTGCAGCCGGGCGTCATCGAGCCCCAACCGTTCTTCGCCAAAATCTCCGTTCGGCTCGCCGCCCTTCAGCAGTTCCGCACCAGTTACGTCTGGGTTTCGCTCTGGGCCGGGCATGAAATCTGGATATATCTGGCTGTTTGGGTATGTGCCGTGTGGGCCACTACCAGAATCTGGCCATCGCTGAACCGGCAACTCCGGTGGTTCTTCGTCGCACTCCCTCTATGCGGCATTTTGAGTGTTCTGCTTTCTGACGTGCTGCTGGAGCATCTTCGCTGGTCCCTTGTTCCGGCTTTGCAGCCGGCACGCACGTTAGTGTATACAGTTGCCATCGCCTCTTTGGTGTGCGGTGTCGCCGGAGTCCATGCTGCAACTAACCGTCGCGCTTCGGAGGCGGCTTTGTGGTTCGCGCTTGTCCTGCTGGGCCCGCTGAGTGAAATAAGAACTCACTCTGAATCGGTCTCACCGGCGGTCACTCAGATGGCTGATTGGGCGGACAGAAATACCTGGGGAAGCTCGATGTTTTTATTCCCTGATGCTGGGCGCGAATTGTATCCCGGCGTCTTTCGCGCTGAGTCGCGGCGCGCGGTCTGGGTCGATTGGACCAGCGGCGCGCAAATGAAGTACTTCGATTCATTAGGAGAAGAGTGGTGGGAAAGGTGGCGCGGCACCATGAAGCCGAAGTTCTCTGACCACCATTTGCAAAATATGCTATCCCTGCCTATCGACTACTTCGCACTCAAGCGCGCACACCAACTCATGCGCATCCGGCCGGTATTCGCAAACCGGGAATTTGTCGTGTATGATGCGGCCGATTTGCGAAACGCGGCGCTGCGCTAGCCGCTCAAATTAATTCCCAGCTTCTTCAATTCCTCGGCATAGTAGCGCTTGTGCAGAACGTCGTATTCCTCGCCGCCCTCGGTAATCTCCCGCTTTTGGGTGCGAATCTTTTCGCGGGCGGCCGCGTCGATGCGATGCTCCAATTGCAGCAGCTCGGTCATCTCACGCACAATGGCGAGACGAAGCTCGTTGGGATCCTTCCGCACTCGAAAATCCCGCGACTTCCGCACAGCGCTGACAATTTTATGCGCCAGATCGTTCACTTTATCCCGCGAAAGTTTCATCGGGTCGCCGGTATCGCGCCCTGCCGCGCGGATCACCTTGCGCTGCGCCAGCAATTGGTTCTTGATCTTGCGGAACATCTCCTGATATGAGACATTTTCGCGCCGCATGTAATCGCTATATTGATCCAGCAAGTCGCGAACTTCGTCGTTCAGCCGGTCTTCCACCGCCAGATCTTCTTCAATCGTGTGCGCAATCACCCCGGCGGCGACCGCCGGGTTCGACGTTTCGAGAGCCGCAGGGCTAAGGCGCTCGACGAGTTGCCGCGAAAGATACCCTATAAACTCCCGAGCCAATAGCATTCGAGCGTTAGTTTAGCAATTCAGCGCAAAAACCTAACTCTCACCCCGATGGTTCGCCAAAAATTCGCTGTCGATCGGCCGCCGTCCCCGGAAACCGTCCTCCACGTGGTGCCAATAGCCGATACCGCTTTCCCCAAGCTTCCAACACAGATACACTTCCTGGTCACGATAGAGCGTCGGGAAATCGATCAGGCCCGTTTCAATGTCTTTCAATTGGCAGCCTATCTCCTGAATCTTTTCGAGCGTACCTTTCAGCGCCCGCGCCGCTGCGTCCTTCCGGCTGCGAAGCTGAACGATGCGATCCCGCGGAGCCACCATTCCGCCCGTAAGCGCAATCCGTTGATTGATCTGCGAAAGCTCGGCGTCGTTCTGCTCGTAATCCTCCTTGAGCTGAATCAGGCTGCGGAGCAGGCGTTCCACTTCCGGAAGGAATCCTTCCGCTTCGAGCAAATTGAAATAACGTGGCACTACGTTAGCAAGTGAGTATAGCAGCGGAACCTCGACTGGCAACCTGGCCTATCCTGAGACTTGCGCATCGGGATTCATACCTCCACTGCCGGCTCGCTCGAACGTTCCGCCATCAAGGCCAATGAGCTCGGTGCAAACACGTTTCAAATCTTCTCCTGCAGTCCACGCATGTGGCGCACCAAGCCGCCCGACCCAGCGCAAATCACGCAATTGAATCGGCTGAGAGACCGGCACGACTTGACGCCCCTTGCGATTCACGACAGCTACTTGATCAACTTGGCCGCGCCTCCTTCCATCATTCGCGAGAAATCTATCGAGGCCTTTCGCGGCGAGATTGAGCGCGCTCTTTTGATAGGCGCCGAGTATCTGGTCACGCATCCCGGCAATTACAAAGGCTTGAGCGTCGAGCAAGGAATGTTGAATGTTGCCGAAGCGCTGGCCCTCTCGTGGCGCAGTGTCGACGCCAACCTCTCAGACAAGCCGAAGCTGACCATCTTGCTTGAAAACACCGCTGGCGCCGGCGCCCAACTCGGCGGCAAGCTCGACGAACTCGCCACTATTCGCCAACTCGCCAGCCCCTATCTCGACATCCCGATTGGTTTTTGCCTGGATACCTGCCACTGTTACGTCAGCGGGTTTGATGTTGCGCATTCCGAAGGCTTGGCGGAGCTCATCGCGCGCGTCTCGGACACTCTAGGCTGGGAACACGTTCCCGTCATTCACGCCAATGACGCCAAAACTGCGCTGAACTCCCACTGCGACCGCCACGCTAACATCGGCGCTGGTTATATTGGATTTGAAGGCTTCCGCCGCATTTTGAACCATCCCGACTTGCGAAGCAAAGCCTTCATCCTCGAGACGCCCGTCGACAAGCCGGGCGACGATCTGCGCAACGTACAAGCACTGAAGGAGTTGGTATCCCCGAAAAAGCCTACGACCCCAAAGAAATCGAGACCAAGTGGCATAACCGCTGGGCGAACGATCCGGCGCTCTACGTAGCCGACGCGCCCGAAAAGCCGAAATACTACGTCCTCGAAATGCTGCCCTACCCCAGCGGCGTGCTGCATATGGGACACGTGCGTAACTACGCCATCGGAGACGCGCTCGCCCGCTACATGTGGATGCGCGGCTACAACGTGCTGCATCCCATGGGTTGGGATGCCTTCGGCCTGCCCGCCGAAAACGCCGCCATTAAGGAAGGCAAAGATCCTTATGAGTGGACGTTGCGCAATATCGCCACCATGAGTCGCCAGTTCCGGCGCCTTGGCTTTGCCTTCGATTGGAACCGCGAAATCGCCAGTTGTCAGCCCGAATTCTATCGCTGGAACCAGTGGTTCTTTTTGAAGATGTTCGAGCGCGGCCTCGCCTATCGGAATGAGGCGCTGCTGAATTGGTGCCCCGAGTGCGGAACCGTGCTTGCCAACGAGCAAGTTATCGACGGCTACTGCTGGCGCCACGAAAGCACCAAAGTCCAGCAGCGCGCCATGGAGCAGTGGTTCTTGAAAATCACCGCCTATGCCGAGGCGCTGCTCGATGACATGCGTTTCCTCACCGGCTGGCCCGAGCGCGTCCTCGCCATGCAACGTAACTGGATCGGCCGCTCTGAAGGCGCCGAGGTCGATGTTGCGATCGAAGGCCTGGCTCAGAAGATCCGCATCTTCACCACCCGCATCGATACCATCTATGGCGCTACCGCCTTCATCCTGGCGCCGGAACATCCGCTGGCTTCGGAACTCGTGACCGATCCCGAAGGCCGCCGGCAAATCAAGGAAATGATCGATGCTACCGCGCGGCAAGATCCCGGAAACGTTCAGAAGATCGGTCTGTTCACCGGACGCTACGCATTGCGGCCGTTCGATCAAGCCCGCATTCCCGTCTGGATTGGCAACTTCGTCCTTATGGGTTATGGCACCGGAGCGATCATGGCCGTCCCCGCGCATGATCAGCGCGATTTGGAATTCTGCCGGACTTACGGCATTCCCATCGTCCCCGTGATCCGGCCTGTCTCTGAGAATGGCGCCGAGGACCTCGCCGACAGCGCCACCTTGCAAGAAGCCTTCACCGAAGACGGCATTCTCGAAAATTCCGGCCAATGGTCCGGTCTCTCGAGCGAAGAAGCCCGACGCCAAATGACTGCCTTCGCCGCCGAGCACGGGTTCGGCGCTCACGCTATCACCTATCGCCTCAAGGATTGGGGCATCTCGCGGCAGCGCTACTGGGGCACGCCCATACCAGTTATCTATTGCCCGAACTGCGGCATCGTGCCCGTGCCTGAAGAAGATCTGCCTGTCCTGCTGCCGTTGGGCGTCAGGATCACCGGCGAAGGCCGCTCGCCGCTCGAATCCGTCGAGTCGTTCATCAACGTCGCGTGTCCCAAGTGCGGCGCCCCCGCGCGGCGCGAAAGCGACACCATGGATACCTTCGTCGATTCCTCCTGGTATTTCTATCGCTACTGCGACCCGCACAACGGCAAAGCGCCCTTCGATTCGAATATCATCGCGCGCTGGTTTCCCATCGATCAATACATCGGCGGCGTCGAACACGCCATTCTCCATCTCATCTATTCACGCTTCTGGACCAAGATGATGCGCGACCTCGGCCTCATCTCCAATCCCGAGCCCGTCAAGCGCCTCTTCACCCAGGGCATGGTGATCAAGGACGGCGCCAAAATGTCCAAAAGTCTGGGCAATGTGGTCTCCCCCGACGAGATGATCGAAAAGTTCGGTGCCGACTCCGCGCGCATGTATTCGCTCTTCGCCGCGCCTCCCGACCGCGATCTCGATTGGCAGGAAGACGGCGTCTCCGGTGTGAATCGTTTCTTGGGCCGCGTCTATCGCTTCGTCACTCGCAACGCGAATCGTAATGAGGTCCAGCTTTCAAACAGTTCCGACCGTTCCATCTTGCGCAAGCTCCACCAGACCATCGGCAAAATCACCAGCGATTTCGACACCCGCTGGCACTTCAACACCTCCATCGCAGCGCTCATGGAGTTGCTGAACGATCTCTATGCAGCCGAATCCAACCTGTCCTGCGCTGTGCGCCGTGAAGCCAGCGAAAAGATCACTTTGATGCTCGCTCCCTTCGTGCCCTATGTCGCGCAGGATCTCTGGTCTGAGCTTGGTCACCACGGCCGCGTATTCCGCGAGAATTGGCCGGCCTTCGATCCCGAGCTCGCCAAAGAAGATCTCGCCGAAATCCCCGTGCAGGTCAATGGCAAGCTGCGCGGCCACATCCACGCGCCTTTCGGAACCTCAAATGACGAACTCCAGCGCCTCGCGCTAGTCAACGACAAGGTCAAGGCCTTTCTCGAAGGCAAACAGATCGTCAAGGTCGTCGTTGTTCCCGACCGGCTCCTCAATGTCGTCGTCCGCTAGCGCCCGGCGCTGCTATCTCACGATTTTTCGATTCCCGCAAGATCGAAAGCGCGCCGCGCATCTGCGCTGGACATGAACCATTTCCAAACGTTCCCGCTCCGCAGGTTTTCAATGCTCAGCAGCGTAATCCCAACATCGATCCCAATCACATCTTGCGCTTGCCAACCGGTGTTTGGATTAAACACATCCACAAACCCGTAACGCCGATAGATCTTGTCTCCGAAACGCTGCTTTATCGCACGCACTGCGGGTAGGCAGATCTCCGGCACTAACATCAACGAACCGGCGGCGGCGCAAGGCACAACCGTCCCATCCAGGTTCTTAGTCGCCGGCGGACCGCCCCATGCCGTGTAACCCTTGGGGCTCGCTGAACTGGTGATGCCCCAAATGTCCGCCGAATACCCTGGAAACTCCGTCGCCAAATCCATGCAGAACCTGCGATGTGCCTGCGTCGCCGTACACGAATTCTGAAACCAATCCACCTTCAGCCCGCGCGCTTCCCGCCGATCCCGGAAATCCCACCACGCGAACGGATATTGATAGGTCCACAGCAGCGACCGCCCGTAATACCGGAACCCGTCATATTCGAACGGATCGCGATCCCATGCGTACCAGGACTCCGGGCTCAGCGCGTGCGTACGCGATCCGATGCCCAGCAGGTACATGCAGGCAAGTTGGCAATACTTGGCGTAACGAAACTGGATGAAGCCGGTCTCGGGCCTCCAACCGTGTGACAGCAGATAAGGATCGCCGTTCAGCATCCATCGGTAATCGACCCGCTCATAAATCTTCGTTGCGAGTTCTCGAATTTCCCGGTCGTCGCGAAAGCACTGCCTCGCCGTCAGCGCGCCCGCCACAAGCCAGGTCGAATCGCTCGTCGAGACTTCGCTATTCCCGTGCCGCTCTCCGCTGCGTACGTCTATGAAGTGATAAAACCAACCGTGCTCATTCGCCACGGGTCCCTCTGCATACGACCGCAGCGTCACCCTCGCGCGCTCTCGCGCTTCGCCATTCGAAATCCAGTTGCGTTTCGCGCCGATGCACAGTGCGGTAAGTGCAAACCCAGTCGCGCCTGTACTGCCAACGTAGCGCCCGTTCTCTGGATACTCACTCGCATCCGCGCGTGCCCGGTCTCGCGCAATCCCGGTGCCAGGGTCGGATTGTTCCCAGAAATAGCGGAAGCAGCGCCGCGCAAGATCGTCCAGCACATCCGTCCCACGCGCCAATGCGCCCGCAGCCGAACCGATTACGAGTGCGCGCCGCGTGAGCCCTTCGCCCGTTTCCATGTGGACGGACGCGCTCAGCCTTTAGCCGGCCATTGGAAACACAATCCGTATCCATCCGGATCGGAAAGCGACAACTGTTTCATGCCATAAGGCGCGACTTTCGGCTTTTCAAGTCCCGCGATTTTCCCGCGCAATTCTTCATAGGCCGCATCTACGTCCGGGCACCCGATAAAGAAGCCCATGTCCCCATGAGCAGCCGTACGAGCCCGGTCAGGTTCTGGGGGACGCTCGTCATCGAATTCATAAAGTGTGTTCAGCATCAACTCAACATCGTCCAGCCGCAGCAATGCCCAATGGAAACGATCCTCACCCAGCTTCGGCGAGGTGCTCACCACCTCGAACCCCAGCACATCTCGATAAAACCGTACTGATGTAGGCATGTCGTATACCTGCACCAGTGGAGTCATTCCCCGAACCTCAATCGCCATTCCCCACCTCTTTCGTTCTCTCCGCGGCTTGCAGCATCGCCTCTATACTTTTATCCACGTCTTCGTCTGTCGTTGACCAGTTACTCACGCTGATGCGCATCGCGGTGCGGTCTTTCCAAACCGTCCCTCCGCACCAGCAGGTTCCGTCTTCTTGAATCGCCGCGATAGTCCGTTGAGTTTGTTCCGGTGTACCGAAAGACACCAGAACCTGATTCAATACCACGTCATTCAGCACCTCGTACCCGGCGGCACGTAAAGCATCGCCGAACCGCCGCGCCTGCCGGCAATTGCGCTCAACCATCTCCGCAAGTCCCTCGCGCCCAAGAGATCGCAGCGCCGCATAGACAGGGATTGCGCGGGCACGGCGCGATTCTTCGGGAACAAATTCGTGCGGGTCTCGCTCATCTGCGGTGGCCACGATATACTCGGCTGCCAACGACATCGCGCTGCGATGCGCAGCCTCGTCCGCACAGAAGACAATCCCGCAGTCGTACGGCACATTGAGCCACTTGTGCGCGTCGGTCGCCACTGAATCGGCGCTCTCGACGCCTCGCACCAACCCCGCCCGCTCCGGCGAAGCTGCGGCCCATAGCCCGAACGCTCCATCGACGTGGAGCCACGCCCCACGCTCCTTTGCCGATTCAGCGATTTCGCTCAGAGGATCCACCGCGCCCGTATTCACGTTGCCCGCCTGTGCGCAAACGATACACGGCCCTTGAGAGGCGCGCAACGCGGCGGATATCGCATCAGCGCGCATGCGGCCCTGAGTGTCCGTCGGCATTCTTCGCACCCGATTGGCACCGAGACCCAGCAGTCGCAACGCCATGGCTATCGAATAGTGCGCTTCCTCGCTCACCACCACGTCAATGGGCGGCGCTCCGAAAAGGCCGTCGGCCTCGACATCCCATCCGGCCCTGCTCAGCACACGATGGCGCGCGGCGGCCAGTGCGGTGAAATTCGCCATCTGGCAACCCGTCACAAACCCGAAACTCATCGTCGCCGGAAGTCCTGCCAGCTCTCGCAACCAGGCGCCGGTGACCTGTTCGATCACCGAGGTTAGAGGCGACAAAGCATAGATGCCGGCGTTTTGATCCCATGCTGACACGAGCCAGTCCGCGGCAAGTGCGGCCGGAAGACTGCCTCCCACAACAAAGCCGAAATATCGAGGCCCCGCGGAGGCAACCGTGCCTCTCATGCCAGCATCGGCCAGCACTTGTGTCATTGCTTCCGGCGTCATTCCTTCACGCGGCAGCGGCCCGCCAAGAGCCTTCCGCAGCTCTTCCGCCGTAACTGTCGCGCGCACAGGCCGCCTATCAAGCGATTCAAGCCACGCTGCAGCATGGCGCTGAACGTCCGCCAGCAGAGCACCTACCGAGCCGTCACGAGAGTTCATCTCAGCTCATGTCACCGAAGCGGGCAACGATGGGCGTGTGGTCAGAGGGCTTGTCCTGCGCTCGCGGCCCCTTGTCGATCTCGCAACTCTCCAATCGTCGAGCCAATCCCGGCGAAACCAAGAAATGGTCGATTCGAATGCCGCGGTTGTATTTAAATGCCTTCCGGAAGTAATCCCAGAAAGTAAACTGCCCGCCCTCGCCCGGGTGTAGTGAACGGAATGCGTCCGTATAACCAAGTCCGAGTAATGCGCGATAGCGCACTCGCGGCTCGGGCTGAAACAGCGCGTCATGCATCCAGGATGCAGGCTTGTGGCAGTCGATGTCTTCCGGGATCACATTGAAATCGCCGCCCACGAGTGTCGGCATTTCGCTCTGCAACCAGGTCTGCATCTGCGTGTGAAGCCGATCCATCCACGCCAGTTTATACAGAAACTTGTCGCTGCCAACCGGGTTGCCGTTGGGTGCATAAATATTCGCGATGCGAATTCCGTTGATCGCCACTTCCAGAAATCGCGCATGACTATCTGCTTCATCGCCCAGCAGCGTTGTCGAAACCACGGCAAGAGACTGCCGCGATAAAACCGCCACTCCGTTGTAGCTCTTCTGCGTGACGGCCGCGCTTCCGTACCCGAGGTCCTCAAACAACCCAGCGGGAAATTCCGCCGCTTTGAGTTCCTGTAGCAGAAGAACATCCGGCTGGTGCATCGTTAGCCAGCTTCGGACATGCTCCAAGCGGGCGCGAATCGAATTAACGTTCCAACTGGCAATCACCATCTGACGGACCCATCATCGCAACCCGGCGAACTTCGAGGATCGCGTCGATGGTCAGATGCCCGCGTACCAGGCGTAGCCTGCTTCCGGCTCCGCGGAGCCCAGGCCCTTGCCGAACCGTTTCAGGCTATCGGTCACTGTGAGGCTCGTAATATATTTGAGGCTCTTGTAGCCGAGTTGCCGCGGAACGCGAAGCCGAAGCGGTCCGCCAAATCGGACCGGAAGCTCGCCGCCATTCATGCCGTATGTGACCAGAGTTTGCGGGTGCAATGCATCCGCCATGTCGATGCTTTCCCACCAGTCGCTTTGAATCGAACGGTAAACAACGTATCGCGCCTGGGGCAGAGTCCCTACCAGGTCCAAAACATGAGAAAGCGGCGCGCCAATCCATTTGGCAATGTAGGACCAGCCCTCTTCGCATGCGAGATGAGTAATCTGGCTGCGCACAGGGAAGCTCTTGATCTGAGCAACCGAGAACGATGCCGGTCGCGCAACCATGCCATCGACCGCCAGCCGCCAGTCAGCGAAACCCGCGTCCTGCAGGCGCTTGAACCCTTCGCCCAAGGGAGCCACGGCGTTCGCGAACGGAGGTTTCGAAATCTGGCTGGGCGCGAACTCGCGAGCCAACGAATGCCGAGTCAGGATTCGCTGCGCGGCGTAGGTCAGCGTTTCACCCGGGCCATAGAGGCCAACTCCATCGGGCGGGATTAATCCATAACTCCGCGCGAGTTTCGTAGCCACAACCAAACCGGATGCACCCGCGGTCGCCGCCAAGCCGCCGGTGATGAGTTTACGCCGCGAGACTTTGTTCATGCCTGCTCCTTATTCATAGCCCCGCGGCCTGTGATCATGCTTTGCATGCGGCTCCGGAATCCGGCTCGGCAAACCATCACAATGTGAACCAAAAGGAACAGCGTCAGCAGCACCGAGACGAAGAAGTGAATGGTGCGTGCGGATTGCTGCCCGCCCAAAACCTTGACGGCCACCGGGAATGCCGACGCGATAGCAGGAGACATGGCGAGCCCCGTCCAGATGACTAACGGGAACAGAACGAAAATAACAGTCAGATACGTGAGCCGCTGAAGCAAGTTATACGACCACGCTTCTGCCTCGCTCGCCGCACCGAAGCGCAGATGTTTAGCGATCTCCGTCGAGAGCACGCGCCAGGAGAGATCGCCGCGAGCGGGCAGCAAATTCCGCTGGAAATGCCCTCTGAGCAGGCCGAAGAGGACGTAAACCAAGCCGGTCAACACCACCACCCACGCCGCTTGGAAATGGAGATAACGGCTCCAGCCGTTCTGGTCAGGCAGCACATATCCATAGCCGGTGGGTAGCGTCGATCTCGAGGCCGGAATCGGAATCTGGAACAACGCAGGAGTGAGTACGTTGCCGGCTTCGCCCCAATAGAAGCGCGGGTGGGAGATGAGAATTTCCACTCCCGTGACCAGCAATGCCACAAAACAAACGGTGGTAATCCAGTGCGCGATGCGAACCACGGCCGAGTGCCGCGGAGGCACTTTTGTGGCTGACGCCGCCGACTCGGCGATTGGAACCCAAACCGAATCGGCCATCTGAAAAATGGTACCAGTTTGCGCGCTTTGGCCGCACTGTTAGCATTGATCGACTCTATTCACTCTCCTACCCACAATCGATTACCCGCCACACGCCCGCCCATCCATCGTCCTTCCATCGGTATCAATACGCCGCGTCCTCGCTGCCCTTGGCACGTCTAATAAGTAGGAATAGAAATGAAAACCGGTTCGAATCATTCTTTGAGATTAATTGTTGCTTTGCTGGCAACAGCGGCCTGCGGTTTCGCCCAAGCCGCTGGTGCCTACAACAACCAAACAGCACCGCAACAACCACCTCCGCAACCTCCGATGCAGCAAGGCGCCCCCATGCAACCCGGCTCTATGCCGCCGGGAGGGATGCCGCCCGCCGAACTTCCCAGACCGGGCTCCCTGAATTACGTTCAAGGTGAAGTATCGGCTAACGGCCAGCCGCTGACGCTTCAATCGGTTGGGCACTTCGCCCTGCAGCCCGGCCAAGTCCTCAATACCGGCAACGGATACGTCGAGGTGCTGCTCACGCCAGGCGCATTTCTCCGCGTGGGCCCGAACAGCGAGTTCCGCATGACCGCCGTGGGCCTCGCCGATACCCGAATCAATCTGACGCGCGGCAACGCCTTGGTCGAAGTCGACCAATTCATTTCCGGCACTCATCTCGAAGTGACACTTGCGTCCACCTCCGTCGACATGCTCAAAAAGGGCCTCTACGGCTTCACAGCTAACCCTCCGGACATCCGGGTTTTCGACGGTAAAGCGGACGTGATTGGCCTCGCGGAACATCGGGAGCTCGGCAAACATGACCAGATCGTGCTCGCCAATAACCAGGCGCTCAAGAAATCCCACATCGATGAGGATCAGGCGAAGCAGGACCCTCTCTACGTCTGGAGTGCTGCCCGCAGCCGCGCCGAATCTGAACAAAACAGTTTAGTCGCGCAGAACTACGCCGGTTACTATCCGGCCGGGGACGGCTGGTTTTGGGACCCATATGCTGATTACTATGGCTTCTGGGGTCCAGGCTACTTCTATAGCCCCTTCGGCTTTGGTTTCTACGGCGGCTTTTACCCCGGTTTCTATCATGGCTACTACGGTCGCTGGCATGGCGGCTGGCATGGCGGACACGGTGGCTGGCACGGTGGACACGCCTTTGTCGGTGTTCACGGAAACGGCGTCGCTGGTGGTTTCCACGGGGGTGGTTTCCACGGCGGCTTCCACGGTGGTGGCGGCCATCGCTAATCGCAGGTGGCCCTTCGGGCCGGGGCTCTCGGAGCCGGACCGACGGCGGCAACAATGGCGGCAACAATAAGGGAATAACGTGAAGGCAATGATCCGTGTCGGAGAACTGGAGCGGCGATCCAGGAACTAAGCCCGGAAGCTCCGCTCCTAATGGCCCGCGCATCCTGGACTTGGCGGCATCTCCGGTGGCAGGCTTGCCAGATGCTTGGCATTCTCAGGTAGATATTTGCCATCCTTTGGAACCAGATAAACCTCGACGCGGCCGTACCAATCCGCGTCGGTATTCGCCGCGACGAATTCAGGGCACGCCACCGAGGTCGGGACAGGTTTCTTGGCGGTTCCCGCGGAGTCGATTCGGATAGAGGAAGGCTTGAGACGCGCGCAACCGACCAGTACGGCTCCCGCATTGAGTGCGCGTGTTTGATCGAGCTGCGGCCCGAAGTTGCCGAGGGTCGGGGACTCTTCCTCGGCCCGATGGCCGATGAGGATCACGGTGTAATCGCCAGAGCTTGCGGCCGCCGCCACTTGATCCATCAGAATGCCTTTGCTGCATCCGTTCACGCGGGCGTCGTTCTTCGCGAAGATGAGATCCGGAAATCGCTCATAGGGCGGCTCGCAATTGACCGTGATCTTTGTGCTGCGGGAAGCGCTGCGGCCGTTCTGGTCGGTCACCGTAACGGTGGCCGTGACGGTTTTGCTTTGCCCCGGCGTGCAGCCTGTGTATTTCAGCGTGGCGGCATTGAAGGTCGACGTTTGCGCTTGGCCGAGCGCAGCCAATCCCACCGCCAGGGCCGCGCTACTGGACCACTTTATGATGCCGCACATACCACCACCGCTTCACATCCGGCCAGAACTCTTTCAGCACTTGCGACACAGCATCGGTCCCCAATTGTGTACCCCAGTTTTGCAAATAATCGGGCACGTCGCGATTGTCCGGGTAGTATGAAAGCCCGATCCCGGCAGCCACGCCGTTGCCCAGGAATTCGGAGAAGTTGAATGTCTCGTTGCCCGCGTCCGTGCGCGTCACCAGGATGCGCGATAACGCGTACCACAGCCGCTTTGATTTACTGCCTTCGGCCATCCGAAAATAGCGCGGATCTTCTTTCAACAAAATCGGGAAGATGCCCTCGGTCATCATGTTTCCATCGACCTGGTCGCAATACGACGTGCCGAAGCGGCGAAAGTAGCCTTTCGCGCCCTGACCAAATTCGGGGTGAGAATTTTCGAGTTGATAGAGAGCGGCGTACGCGCCACCAAGAATTACGAGCGGATAGTCGAAGGAATCCTTGGCCGCGATTCTTAACTTCTGCTCAGGGGTGAGGGGATGCCCCACGGCACTCATCTCGGCGGTGCGGTAGTTCGGGAGCACGCCTAGCACGCGTTTGTCTTCGCCCTCCTGTGTCTTACCCGGGGCTTTGACGCCCGGTTCCTCTTTGGGCGGAAAGGGTGTGGTCTGCTGCACTTGGCCGGGTTGCGGTGGCTGGTCCTTTGGCGAACTTGTTTGCTGCGGATCCGTGGAAGCACTGGCCGGGGGCGCCGATTGTGTTTGTGCGACGACCCTGCCGGGGATCAGAGCGGCCGAAAGAAGCAAGAGAGCAAGTGCGGTGAAAAGCCGACTAACAGATTGGCTAAAAGGCATTGAAACGGTTATCCTATGGCTTAACACGGATGGAAGTGAGGAACGACAGGCATAATCAAACGACGTAGTCCCTTCACACCAGTGTTTCCCTGATTGCTGAAAAAATTGCACTTCGGAGCATTTATCGCTATTCTTCAACAGTTTCGCCTGGTCCTTTCGTGGCTACACTCGTCACCTGAACCGCAGTTGCCGTTCCCTGGTTGAACAAACTGGAACTGGAATTGCTCGCCAAGAATCAAATGTCAGGTATGGTGGAACACACAGGCCAGAGTTCGCAGCCGGCGAAAACGCCCGCGCAACCCTCTGCTGCCCGATCCACGACCCGCGTCCGGCCGTCTTTCAAGTATTACATTCACGACAGCATCGGGGTGCTGCGCTTCAAGTTGATCGGCGAATTGACGCAGGCGGATATTCAGGAGCTGAACGGTTCCTGGCGGACGGCAAAGACGACGCTGGGGAAGCGCAAGCTGGTTCTGGACTTGCAAACTCTAAGAACGGTGGATGATGCCGGCAAACAGTGGTTGGCCAGCATGTCGGCTGAAGGCGCCTGCTATGTGCCGGAGAACTATTTGGTGGCGTGCATCGCCGGCCAACATAACTCGGAGGCCGAAGCGGCTCCGCTTGTACAGAAACCCGGGCTTCTCAGAAGGCTGGCTCTCTTTCTGCGTGGCGAGCGGGTGTCCGCCGAGCGCTCTTCTACACAAGCACAGTAAACGCAGACTCCGTCCGCGTAACGGGCCGGTACGCGGTATCGCGCTCCAGGGGCTCGCGCCCCGCCTCGCGAATCAAACGCAGCAAGTCTTGCCGCCGCATGTGTTGCGTGGTTGTCGCGCCGGCGTCGTGATAGATCTTTTCTTCGACTACGGTGCCATCGATATCGTTGGCGCCGAAGCGTTGGGCAATTTGCGCCACGCCCGGCGTCATCATGATCCAGTACGCCTTGATATGCGGGATGTTGTCGAGCATCAAGCGGGAGATGGCGATCTGTTTCAGGTCATCCAATCCCGTGGTCTTCGGCAGATGCGCCAGCGCGGTATTGTCGGGATGGAAGGCCAGCGGAATAAACGTGACGAATCCGTGGGTCTCATCCTGCAGCGCGCGCAAGCGGACCAGGTGGTCGGCTGAATCCTCGGCTGTTTCCAGATGGCCATAGAGCATGGTGCAGTTGCTCTTGAGTCCGATCTGATGCGCAATTCGCGCGGCCTCGAGCCACTCGCCGCCATCGATTTTATGGTCGCAGATGATGCGGCGCACGCGCTCGGAAAAAACTTCGGCACCACCGCCAGGCATGGAATCCACGCCGGCGCTTTTGAGCCGTTCAAGCGTCTCGCGCAGAGAGATCTTCGCGCGCTTGGCCAGATACGCTACCTCGACCATGGTGAACGCCTTCAAATGCACGGTGGGGTAGCGCTGCTTCAAGCCGGCGATCATCTCGCAGAACCAATCGAGCGTCAGTTCGGGATGCAATCCGCCCACAATGTGAAACTCGGTTACGGCTTCCGCATATCCCTTGCCAGCAACCTCCCAGACCTGTTCGAGCGACATCGTATAGGCGTGCGGGTCTTTCGCCTTCTTGCCGAAAGCACATAAGCGGCAGCTCGCGACGCATACATCGGTGGGATTGATATGGCGGTTGACGTTGAAATAGGTGACGTCGCCGTGCATGCGCTCGCGCACGCGGTTCGCCATGTACCCCAGCGCTAGAACATCCACACTTCGATACATAGCCACGCCGTCTTCGTAGCTCAGGCGCTGACCGGACTCCACTTTTTCGAGAATCGGCCGCAGTCTCCGGTCTTCAATTTGCGCGTTAGTTATTGGCATCAAGAGTAAGTTCCGTGGAGCAGAATGTCGGCGGCCCAAAATGCGAAGAACAACATGCTCACATAGCCATTTACGGTGAAGAATGCGGCGTTCACGCGCGATAGATCGTGGGGCTTTACGAGTGCATGCTCATAAATCAACAGAGCAATCACAGCCGCGACGCCCGCCAAGCTTAACAGGCCCAGATGAAAGGCGGCGACCAGGGCCAGCAGGCAGAGAATCATAGCGACATGCAGGAAGCGCGCAATCATCAGCGAGGCGGCGATTCCGAAACGGCGCGGGATGCTGCACAGGCCCTCGGCGCAATCAAATTCGAAATCCTGGCAGGCGTAGATGACGTCGAACCCCGCGGTCCAGAACATCACGGCGGCGGTCAGCCATAGGATGCGTGGATCAAGTGTGCCGCGCATGGCGATCCATGCCGCCGCGGGCGCCATTCCTAAACAGAATCCTAGAATCAAATGCGAGAAGAGCGTGAACCGTTTCGAAAACGAGTAGAAGAACAGGAGCGATAAGGCTACGGGAGCGAGCAGGAGACATAAAGGGCCAAGTTGCCGCGCGGCCCACAGGAACGCCATCGAGGCCACGGCTGTGAACCCCCACGCGAATTTTACCGAAAGCAGCCCGGCGGGAAGATGCCGGTTAGCGGTGCGGCGATTGCGGCCGTCGATCTGCGCATCCAAGATACGGTTGAACGCCATGGCGGCCGAGCGCGCCGCCACCATGGCTATCACGATCCAGAAGAGCCGCCATCCGAGTTCACTCATCTCAAAGCCGGTCTCACGGCAGGCTAGCAGCGCGCCGGTGAGCGCGAAGGGCAGCGCGAAGACGCTATGCTCGAACTTGATCATCTCGAGCGTCAGGCGCAGACGTTTCCAGAAGCGCGGCATACTGAGTCGACTACCATTTTAGGGGATGGTTGACCGTCTCCGATCGCTTGAATCATGGACTCTCAGCACCTTCAGCAGCTTTTAGAGCAAGTTCGCGACGGCCGCACGAGCGTGACGGCGGCCTTGGACAACCTGCGCCACCTGCCATTTGAAGACCTCGGCTTCGCGAAAGTCGATCATCACCGCGAGATGCGCCACGGCATGCCGGAGGTGATTTTAGGGCAAGGCAAGAGCGCCGATCAAGTCGCGTCCATTGCCGCCGCATTGCTGGCGCGCTCCCGGAATCTTTTGCTCACGCGCGCGACGGAGGAGATGGCGGCGCGCGTCGGGGCGGTGGCGCCGGAGACCGAATATTTTTCTTCCTCCGGGGTGGTGCGCGTTTGGCGCGACCGCACGATCTACGGCAAAGGGAAGATCGTGATTGTTTGTGCGGGTACAAGCGATCTGCCGGTTCTGGAAGAAGCGCAACTCACCGCAGAGACTATGGGCAATGAAGTGGAAGCCATTTGCGATGTTGGCGTGGCGGGCATTCACCGTTTGCTGCATCAACGCGAGCGGCTAGTCAAGGCGCGGGTCGCGATTGTGTGCGCGGGCATGGAAGGCGCGCTGCCCAGCGTGGTCGGCGGCATGGTTTCGTGTCCAGTGATCGCGGTTCCTACGAGTGTGGGCTACGGAGCCAGTTTCCACGGGCTCGCTGCGCTGTTGGGGATGCTGAACAGTTGCTCAAGCAACGTGACGGTGGTGAACATCGATAACGGCTTCGGGGCGGCGTATGTGGCGAGTTTGATTAACCGGCTGTGAGCTTCTGTGTCTGCTCCGCAAAGGTGGCTGCTTGTGCCCCGGTGCGAATGGAATCCAATGCTTCTTTCGCAAACTCCGGGCCCTCCAGGAGGTCCCGCACCGAGCGCAGGAAGCGGTCAGCCGCGCTCCCGTTCCAGACGCGATGATCGGCTGAGCAGGCCATGTACACCGTGGTGCGCACCACCGGAGCACCTCTCACCGCCACCACCCGTTCGGTCACACGGCCAGCCGTCAACACGGCAGATCCGCCAAAAACAGGCGTCACGAATTGATCGACTCCGGGAACAATGCTCACTTGAAAGGTTCCCGCGCCCTTGCGCTGGAACTCCAGGGAGCGATGCATAAGCCTCAAGACTGCTTTGCGAAGGATCGCGAAAGGCAGCACCCAGCCCCAGCGCCGCAATCCGCTCATCAGCTTTGCATCCGCCGCGCGCACCTCATCCACTCGATCGGCGAGCTCGGCAGCCAACGCCGGCAGCGTTTTTGTGTTCGCACTTTCGAGTACCATTACCGGGGACAGGAATCCGTCAGAGGCAATTGAGACAGCCACATCCACGCGCTGTGGAGAATACATCCGGCTGCCGCACACCACAACATGTAAGTCCGGATTTGCGGCGAGCGACAGCGCCGCGGCGCGAACCAAAATGGCCGCATATGTCAATCGAACGCCCTGTTCGCGCGCCCGCTCGATCAGCGCGCAGGCTTCCGTCATGTCCACTTGCAGCGACTCGAAAAAGGCCGGAGGCTTAGACAACTCGAGGCCGTCGCGTACCCATCGCTCCGCCCAATCGAGCTTTCGCGAGCCGTTGCTGCCATCGGCTTTCATTCGTTCTTGGCCATCCTACAGCAGATTCGTTTCGGGCTGCGTGTGCATAATGGCGATTGAGCGATGGAAGCACAGCACATCGCGTGCATCTGCGATGCGGGCCCGAGTCATGTAATGACCTTTGGGGCCATCGGACGCGAGCTACAGCGCCGAGGGCATCGTGTCACAGTTTTCCAGGCGCCTGAGCTGGCGCAGAAGATCTCGGCCGAAGGACTTGATTTCTCTCCGCTGGCGAGCCGCGGCTTCTCTGTTCAACATTACGTAGATTTAGTTGTCGAGCAGCAGGGGGTCTCTCTGCGCAACTTTCTCGATTACGCGGTCAAGAGCGCGCGGATGTTGTGCGAAGAGGCTCCGGGCGCTTTTCAATCGGCCGGGGTTGACGGGGTCGTGGTTGACATCTCTCAACCCGGGGGCGCCACGGCTGCTGAAATATCCGGACTCCCTTTCGTCAGCGTTTGCAATGCTCTGCCGCTTCATAGTGAGCCCGATGTTCCGCCCGATTTCCTGCCTTGGCGCTATCACGACGCGTGGTGGGCGAGGGTTCGCAACCGGCTCGGGTATGCTGTCCGCGACTTCATGATTCGACCGCTTCATCGCGTGTTGAATGGCTACCGCAGCAGCTCGGGTTTGCGGCCATATGGTTCGCCGGACGACTCCTTCTCGCCCTTTGCTCAAATCACCCAGCTCGTGCGAGAATTCGATTTCCCTCGCAAGCGCTTGCCCGA